>UQXH01000013.1 GCA_900545025.1 uncultured Phascolarctobacterium sp. | reverse complement strand
GTAACACCGAGCATTTGGCAACAGTATCTGTACAAGTGCATATAATCGACAGTGATAGCGGCGAAAGCGTTGATTTATTTGGTATAGGCTCCGGGCAGGATGCCGGCGATAAAGCTGTGATGAAGGCACAGACGGCAGCAATCAAGTATGCCTTCATGCTCAGTCTTTGCATAGCTACAGGTGATGATCCGGAAGCGGATGGTAAGACTGACGAAGCAACCTGCACTGAAAGTCAGCAAAATATAAAACCTGCTACTACTAAACCAAAAGCTGCACCAAAGAAAACAGCGGGTGAAGGAGTGGCAATCTGCGCAGGCTGCGGCGAAGAGATAACCAGTGAGAAAGTTGTACAGTTTTCTGTAAGCAGGTTTGGACAGCCGCTTTGCATGGACTGTCAGAAGAAAGCCAACAGAGCAGCATAAAGAAGGTGAAATCATGAAGAACTGGAGCAGGTCAGAGAATTATATCTTCAATGACATGCTGCGCAAGTCAGAGCAGCTGATAGCAGAGCTGGTGCAGGATGTAGAAGACTTCAAAGACGTAGTAACCATGGAACGTATTGCCATTATACTTATCATCCGGTTGAGAAAGTTCCTGAAGGTCATGACTGATGAAGAAATATATACCATGCTGAAAGGAATGCAGTCGCTGAAGAAGATGCGAGCATCGCAGAAACATAAACTGGTGGAAATTATTAGAAATTTTTGGAATTGAAAGATGCCAGCGAATTTAATCGCTGGCATTAATTTTTTCAGAATGAAGATATATTATTGGTAAATAAGCAGAATATCAAATAAGAAGCACGTATATGTGATAAATGCAACAGGATAATTAGTGTGTCGATAGCATAATATTATATAATAAAGTGAAGTGTAAAATATGTTTATATTAGAATATAAAGCAATAGGAGCAAAGATTTTATACTATAGAAGATTAAAGGGGTGGACACAAAAAGAACTTTCAGATGCATCAGGGGTATCACGTTCACGAATATCTGATATTGAGTGTGGAAAAGGACCATATAATATTGAGACGATTTTACTTATAGTACAGGCTTTGAAGATTGAGTATCAGTTATTAATGAGAAATGATGCTGGAGGCGGAGTATAGCAATATTGAGTTTATTTTAGACCTTGTCTGCACCTTATATCTGTAAAAAGGAAGCAGAATATAAAAAGTTAATAAAATTTATCAGATAATTATCTGTTAGATAAAGTCCGCAAAGGCGCATGTAGAGCGGGAGTTGAGCAAATCATTAAAATAAACGTGCGATAATGAAATTGTACGAAATCGAACTCCTAAGCGGTAGGTCGGCAGTTCGAATCTGCCCAGGAACACCAGTAAATATGCCCGTTGTCAAAAATGACAACGGGCTTTTTGTATTTTGGGCATTATATATGTTGAAGGAAGATTTCAATAGTTTACTGCGATTGTATTTATTATTTAAAAGTTGTTGCATGAAAGTCAAATTAAATCATTAGAGAGAATAAATTGTGTTAAAAAATAATTATAAATTTTACACGATTTAATTGCTTCAAAAATAAAATTATGTTAATATTCAATTAAGGATATTTCAAGCAAATTGATGTTTATTTATAATACAATCTGATATTATGAATAGAACATTCAGACAATTGCAAAAATAATAGCCTTAAATAAGGTGTAGAAAAATAAATATCTGCAGTTGTCTTATTGTTTATGTGTGTGCATCAATGCTGTGAAATATAGCTATGCAGATTTATTTTTGAGGTGAATTTCTATGAAAAGAAAAAATTTAGAACAAGCTATTATCATGAGTATTGTCTTGATGGGTTTGAGTAACGGCTGCCTGGCGGCAGAACCAATTACTTCGGAAGAATTTAACAACAAATATTTTGATTCTGCTTCAAACTCTTATGTTGTAAAAGAAGATGTGACGGTAAGTAATGAAAAACAAGCTCAAATTGGCAGTAAAGATGTGAAAACTATTCAAATTGCTGATGGAAAAACGTTAACTTTAGAAAATGTTTCTTTTAATGATTATACGCCTACGATTACAGGTAACGGAAATATTGTCATAACTTTGGAAAAGTTAGATGGAACTGGTGACCATTATATTGTTTTTAAACCTGGTGCTCATATAACAGCTGACAGCTTAACAGTAAAAAATATAAGTGGTAATACAGGCCTTTCCACAGCCATGTCTGCTGAGGGGAATTCTATTAAACTGGATGTAAAACATATAGATATATACGGTGACGCTGATGGTGTTTATCAATCAGTAGCAGCAGGTAGCGCAGTTGAAATTAAAAATTTTGATACTTTAAAAATAACAGGTCAAAATGGGTATGGCCTTATTGCGAATAATAAAGAAAATGTTGTTCAAATAACAGGTAACGCAGGAAGTACAGCTTATTTTGAAAGCATGGATGGATCTGAATCAGGTGGACGTGCTGCTGTTGGCAACAGATATGGTAAAGGTGTTAATGTAGAGGCAGGTACGATATGGCTGCAAGGCAACAGAAAAGGTGTGTATGCTAAGGAAGGCTTTGTTACTTTAAATACTGAAAATACAGCCGGTAATAAAACCATTGATGTGAGAGCAACATATGATGCAGTTTATTCTGATGGCGGTACTATTAATTTGCAGGCAGAAACAAATACTGTTGTTGGCGGCAGACATGGTATTGTTGCCGAATTAAATGATTCTACTGTAAATATTACCGGCAACAAGAATATAATTGCAGCTACCAGCCATACAGATAATTTGTTATATGGAGATAAAACAGTTATCTGGGCAGCAAAAAAAGCAGTGCAAGAAGGTAAAATTGATGATGAAGATAAAAAAGATGATCCTAAATTAAATGTAAATATTAGTGCTGCAACAGAAAATATAATTTCAGGCACTATACGTGCGGAAAACAACACTACCGTTACTGTACAAACTACAGGTGGTAATACAGGCGGAAATAAGATTTATTCTTCTGCGCAGGCTACGGATTATGACGGGCAGACGACGCTTACAACGGCAGTATTTGCCAGTGAGGGTGCTACTGTTAAGATTATTGCTGAAAATGGACAGGCAAACGATATCAGAACTACCTTTTTTGGTTCCACAGACAATAATGAGAGGGAACGTGTAATCTGGGCACAAAAGTTGGGGACCGTTAACATTGATGGTGAAACTCATATTGTTGCCAGCAAGGCTGAAGAAAATACTGCCGGTGAAGAATATGCTGCTAATAGTAATGGTATAGCAATCACTGCCGGCAGCAGTAAAGATACAGGTTCAACATATAATAAAAGAAGTGAAGTAAATTTAACGTATAAAACAGGCAGTTACATTATCGGCGATATTGTTTCCGGTTTTAATGGTGCCATAGGTATTAAAGGTAAATCAGATGCTGAAAAAATTAATATCAGAGGCAACCTTTTTGCTGCTAATCGCGGCAGTCTGGAACTGGATTTAGGAGGAGGCATTTTTAACGGACGTATAGATGATTATGGTGATGCAGATATTGAAGGGCATAACAAATTTTATAATCCCGTCTTTACAAATACAATAGAATCCGGAGGCAATATAACTTTGCATATGGGTGATAATTCCAGATGGGTATTGAACGGGCAAAGTTGGCTAACAAATCTTACTATGGATCAGGGCTCTGTTATTGACCTCAGCTATCATAAAACATCTGCCAATACATTTAATGAAAATGCACATGCCTTAACGATAAGGAATATAGGCGGCAGCGGGTCAGATTTTGACCAAAGTGCTTCAGGGGTAAGCCTGATGGCTGATACTGTTACAGAAGGTGCCGGTACTTTTATCATGGATCTGAATCATAATGATCATTTAAGCAGTGATATGGTGTATATTGGCAGTGGTAAAGGTACATTTGACGTAGTTATCAATACGGCGCAGGGTTTAGAACAGTTGACAGAAGATAATGAGTTAAGGTTTGCTACAGTTGGTTCAACGGGTATTGGTTTTGACAGTGTAAGGCTGATTAATGCCGGCTTGTTTGATGTGGAATATAAAGTTGGTTCAGAAGATTATAGGGAGGACGATGGGGATAATAACGATTACAATGGCGGCAGTGATTTAACTCCTTCCAAGCCAGGTGATGATAATGTATCAGGCATTAAAAACTGGTTTATCAATGGTGTGGACAAAATTACGCCAAATAATAACAGTAAATTAACTGTCGATCTTTATAAGGCCAACTACAGCAATGCTGTTTATATGGACAGGCTGAATAAACGTCTTGGTGAAGCAAGGTATATAGATGGTGATGAAGGCTTGTGGGTAAGAATGCGTCATGATCGTATCGGTAAATCGGATGCTTTCCGCAGCAAGAATACCATGTATGAAATTGGTTATGACAAGCTGAACGAAGCTGATAACGGAGAAAGAAGAGTAGGCTTTGCTTTGGATTACATGGATGGGGATACGGAATTCTCAGGTATTGCAGGCAAAGGCGAAATCACGCGTAAAGGAATCTGGCTTTATGATACCTGGTTAGGCAATAAGGGCCACTATGCCGACTATGTAGCTAAATGGGGTCATTTAACAAACAGTTACGAAACTGGTTATTCTGATGGCGACTACAGCAATAATGTTTTCTCTGTAAGTGCGGAATATGGCCGTAAAAAAGCTATTGGCAATGACTGGTATTTTGAACCGCAGGCACAGTTGCAGTATGCACGTGTTACCGATGGTGAATACGTAACGAATTTAGGCTCCAGAGTAAGTATGGACGCTATTGACAGCCTGATTGCCAGAGCCGGTTTCAGACTGGGCCGTGATTTAGGTGAACGCAGCACTGTGTATGTAAAAGCAGATGTACTGCATGAGTTTTTGGGCGAGCAGAATATCCTTGCTGTAGATAGCACAGGAACACTGGAAAGAACTTTTGATAATGACGGTACCTGGTATGATATAGGTTTAGGATTTGCTACAGCCATCAATAAAGACAGCTATATCTATATGGATTTTGAAAAATCTTTTGGCAATGATTTTGATGATACATATCAGATTAATGTTGGTTTACAGTACAGTTTTTAAAGTAAAGAGAAATAAAGAAACTGTTTTTAGAAAAATTTTCTGGTATTTAAAATGAAAAAATTACCTTGTATTTATATACAAGGTAATTTTTTTGTGTAAAGAAGATCCCTTTACGACTATTCAATTATTAAAGATTGGCCAATTCCTGAGTAACTTTCAGATATGTTTCAACTTCATCCAGATTATGACAATGCAGCGGAGAAACTCGAACAATACCTTTGAGACCAAAAGAATGCAGCATTCTTTCAGAATAAAGACTTGTGTCAACACGGTCAAATACTACGATGCCACGCTTTACATATTCTGCAGTTGCCTGAGTAGGCGTGATATTATCGAAGCCTATTGCTAAAATAAGGTCGCGTCTTGTAAGGTCAGGATTGTCATTATAAACTGTTACACCTTTAATATGACGTAAACCAGGGACGTTATCAGTACCTTCAAGCATATGGTAAAGCAGTGCTCGTTCATGTAATTCCAGTTTAGTCATACCTTCGACAAATTGCTCTCTGCGGGAACCGTTTTTATTGTCAGCAAAACTGCAGACATAATCTAAAATTGAAGAAATCATAGCATATTGAGCAGGAGCATCAGAGCCAAGACCCCAATAATTTTCTGGCTTTTTGGTCAGTCGTGCGTGGGGCAGTACCGCAAGTCGGTCGGAGAGCCATGCTACACCAAAGCCACGGACACCAAAAAATTTATAAGGCGCAAAATTTACACCATCAATATCAAGGTCAGAAAAATCCATAACTGCATGGGGTGCATGTTGAACAGCATCAACAGTAATAAAAATATCAGGCTTAATAGTTCTGGCTTTTTTTACGATTGCTGGTATGTCCATAATAGCGCCGGAAATATTGGAAGCATACATTACGTTAAGTAAGCAGGTATTTTCATCTATGAGACTGCATATTTCATCTACCTCACAACCACCTGTCAGCATATTTGATTTTGCAACACGTAGTTCTTTGCCGGTTCTTTCGGCAAAGGTTTCAGAAGAATCGTAAGAAGAAGGGTGTTCGAGTACAGTGGTAACTACATTAGATCCAGGAATATTTTTTACAACAGCTTCAACCATAGCAAACATTAGTTGCGAAGCTGTTAATCCAGTAGCGATGCTTCCGCCTTTAACATTGAAAATGACACGAATATCATCTTCGGCTTTATAAACAAGATTTTTTAAATATACTGCAAGTTCATGTTTTCTGCCATCACAATCAGGAATCATATCAAGCTCGTGAAAACAATCAGCAGCTGCTTTCAGTCGCAGAGAACCGCCGGCATTTTCAAAGAAAATCCTTGGTGTCCCATCTGGATTTTTATCCAGAAGATAGAAAGAATTTCTTGCTTTCGTTAAATCTTCAGCATTTAAAAGTTTACCAAATTCCATTTTTAAAGCCTCCGTTTTAAAGTATTTGTTTTAATAATTTATCCATTAGCTGGCTCTTTATCGACCATAGACGCATCCCAGATATGTTCGTTTTTAGCAACAAGTAATGTGCCCAGTACGTCTCCGGAAACATTAACAGTGGTATGACTCATATCAATAAGTCGGTACATACCTGTAATGGGGCCCATCATATCCATTGGCAGACCCATTAAATTTAAGAAGATAGCACCGGTGACAATGCCTCCGCCAGGAATACCGGGAGCTGCAATAGACATTATAGTAGAAATTGAAATTACCATTACAGTTTGAGACATAGTTAAATCTAAACCATAAATTTCTGCAACAAAGAAAGCAAGTATGGTTTTGTAGAGAGCTGCGCCTGTTAAATTTATAGTAGCACCTAATGGGATGGAAAAAGAAGCGATAGACATAGGTACATGCAGCTTATTTGTTACGCAGTCCAAAGAAATAGGAATAGTGCCTGCGCTGGAGTTAGTTGCGATAGTGTTAATCCAAATCGGCACCATGGATTTGCACATTTTTACATAATCTATTTTAGTATAAAGATATGTTATGCCACTCATGGTAATCCAAATAAGCAGACAGCCAACGTAGTCAGTAACTACAAACTTTGCTAATGCGCCAAAAAGTTGTGGCCCATAAACAGCAGTGGTGTTAGCCATAAGAGCGAATACGCCAATAGGGGAATATAACATTACTATATCTAACATTTTATAGATAATCTGGGCGCAGCTTTCGCAAATTTCTACTACTTTTTTACCTTTTTCGCCAATGTATACAATAGAAAGCGCAAAAAGCACTGTGAAGAAGATCATTTGCATGATATCCTGTTTTGCCATAGCATTGATAATATTAGTTGGCACCATATTAAACAGAAATGCAGAAAAAGATATAGCTTTAAGATTTTTAGGATCATAAGCTGACATACCGCTTGTATCAAAGTTAGCTCCAGGATGGAAAATATTCACTACAAGGATACCAAGCAGACAGGCAACAATAGTCATAATTATATAAACAATAACTACTTTTGTACCAATCCTCTTTAATTTTTGTACATCGCCAATAGCGGCAATACCGCTGGTAAGACTAAAGAAGATAACAGGTACAATCAGCATTTTGATAAGGTTCATGAATAAATCGCCTGCAGGCTTAATCCATATGGAAAATTCTTTGAAATTTAGGCCGATAATAATACCTAAAATGAAACCAATAGCTACACGGTAAGGTAAGTATTTTTTAGCGAACAATAAATTTGTCATAACAACCCCTCCTGGTAGTGCAGATATAATAATTTCTGCAAAATTTACAACTTTTTGGCAAAATATAGTTGTATTAACAACATTATACGGTAGCGTTATCTAAACGTCAATAAACATTTACAACATTATTCTGTATACATGTTGTAAATACAAAGATAAGTTGCAAAAGTTACAATTGATATTATAATATAAATATTAGAAGATGAGAGGATGTCATATAAGTATGGATTTTGCGGAACGCATTATTGATAAAGAGCTTACAAAAACAGAAAAAATTATTGCTGATTATATTTTGGATAATATAAATACAATAGGCTTTAAGCCATTAAAAGAAGTAGCCCTTGCTTGTGGAATAAGTGATACTTCGGTTATTCGATTTCTTCGAGAGCTTGGTTATGATGGATATACAGACTTCAAAAAATCTTTAAACGAAAAACTGCTTGAACATTATAACGCTCAGCTATCACCTTTACAAAAATTCAATCAAAGTAAAGCATATATTGATACAGATAGTGTGGCTAAACAGGTTTTATATAATTCTGTAACGAATTTGAGTAATGCAATGATGAATCTTGATGATAAATTGCTCCAAGATATTGCAGATTGCTTGATAAAATCTCAAAATAAATATATTGCTGCTTTCCGTGGTACGTCATGTTGTGCAGATTATTTTTGGAGAAAAGCTATTTTCTTTCTTCCTGGACTAGTCCTTTGTAATAAAGCAGAAAGCGAGACTATAGAAAAAATGGTAGATATTACTGAAAATGATTGTCTTATGCTTTTTTCTTTTCCTCGTTATTCAAATATATGTAACATAATTTTAGAGATGGCAAAAAAACGCAGTGCGAAAATAATTATCTTTACTGACAGAGTTACTTCTCCTTTGGCTACATACGCGGATTATCTTGTAACAGTAAATGTTACGGGTGTAAGTTTTACTAATTCTTATGTTGTTCCGTTGTGCTTGGCAGAAGCGTTGGCTGTTATTATAAGTAAAAAAGTTGAAAACAGTACTGATGAAAGATTAAATCTTTTGGAAGAAAAAATAAATACATCAAATTTATACTAAATAATATAAAATAGTTAGTGACGTGGTAATATGTTTTGCGGTATAAATTTAGTTTAGAGGATGAGGGTAATATTTTTATATATTTGCTTTTACTATTATAAAAGTATGAATATTGATACTATAAAAGTATAAGAGATGTAACTATACTGTTATAATTTTTGATAGCAGAAAAGATGCCCGTTGTCAGAAATGACAACGGGCTTTTTGTATATAAAAAGGCGCTGCAAAAACAGTGTCCTATGTTTTGATATTCGCTTATAAAATATACCACAAATAAGCTCCGTAGCAACCAAGCATTAAGATACCTGCCCAGCGTTCCAGTCTTTTGGTAAAGAGTACGCATATAAACAGCATTACAGCAGCTGCGATAGCGATAATCATATCGAAGTTAAAGGCTGCAGCAAAGGGAATATCTATAATTAACGCCGAAAGACCGATAACGAACAGGATATTAAAGATATTGCTGCCGACGATGTTGCCGATAGCAATGTCAGCGTTGCCTTTACGGGCAGCGGCGATGGAGGTAAACAGTTCCGGCAAAGAAGTCCCCAGGGCTACAATAGTAAGGCCGATAAAGCGCTGGCTGAGACCAATATAAGCTGCGATAGCGGTTGCCGCATTAACTGTTACATTACTGCCAAGAATAATCAGAGCAAGGCCAACTACAGTCCAAATCAAACAATGGGAAAGAGAATGGCTGTATTCCTGCGTGCTTTCATTGACTTTGTTCTTTTTGGCCATATTATAAAGGTAAGCAAGATAGAGTACGAACAGTGCCAGCAGCAAGATGCCGTCGACGAAAGTAACAGTGCCATCCATACCCTGATAACCTAAAAGCGCGGTGATAGCAATCATAAAGGGGATTTCCCATCTGATGGTAGAACGCGCTACTAAAAGCGGCGTGATGGCTGCCGCCAGGCCGAGAATGATCCAGATGTTGAGAATGTTGCTGCCGACGATGTTGCCGATAGTGATGTCAGCGTTGCCTTTAAAAGCTGCTGCCAGGCTTACGGCTGCTTCCGGCGCGCTGGTACCCATGGCGACGATGGTCAGACCGATAACAAGCTGAGGGATGCCGAAGCGAGAGGCAATGCCGGCTGCGCCCTCGACAAATTTGTCAGCGCCTTTTGCCAGCATGATAAAGCCTAAAACTAATAAAAAGACCTGCAATAAAATTTCCATGTTATCCTCCTGTTTTTCGTTGCAGCAGCGTCACAAAATAAAAAACGAGACTTTTGCTGCAGTATTTTGCAACAAAGTCTCGCTACTTACTTACAAAGCCGGATTTCCTTGAGGAAACCGTACTGACGACAGTGTAAACATAAATTAGGATTTATGCCAGCTACTCCCTTATGCAATAAGGATACTAAAATTAAAACTGCTTGTCAATGGCTAAAGAGAAGCTGAAGTAAATTTCATTTAAAATATTTATATATACTGGCAGATAATGCTCAGACTGATTTGTGTAAAATAAATTACAGATAAAGCGCAGTAATTGTAAAAATAAAAAAAGTTTACTTTATCACTTTACTTTAAATAAGTAAAGTGATAAAGTACTAAATAATCGAAGTCAGATGGGGGGAGCTGTATGAACAGGCAGATATATGAAATACCTTATGGAACTAAGGACATCTTGCCCGGTGAGATGAAGACCAGACGGGCGATAGAAAATAAGATTATAGATGTTTTCTGTAAATGGGGCTATGACGAGGTAAAGACACCCAGCTTTGAGTATGCAGATATTTTTAAAATAACGGATAAGGAAAGTGATTTCCGCTTTTTTGACCGAAACAATAATCTGCTGGCTCTGCGAAATGATATGACCGCCCCTATTGCCAGAGTTGCGGCCAATAGGCTGCAGGATGACAATAAGGTCAAACGGTTGTGCTATCTGGCCAGTCTGTACCGCTACGAAAATATCCAGGCTGGTAAACAATGTGAATTCGAGCAGGCTGGTGTGGAACTTTTTGGAGCCAGTGGTGCAGCGGCTGATGCAGAGGTAATCGTGCTGGCGGCCGAAAGTCTTAAGGCGGCCGGCATTAAAAACTTTATTATCAGCTTGGGACATATCGGCTTTATTGATGGGCTGTGTCGTGAGGCAGGCTTGAGCTTTGAAGAGGTAAGGATGGTTAAAGAATGCCTGCGCAGGCATGATGCGGTAGCGATGGAAGAAATTGCAGCTTCCATAGCGGCTGCTGGCAGTTTACAGAGCGTATTTGAGCGGCTGCTGTTTTTGCAGGGCGGACGTGAGCTCTTAGACGAGCTGGCTGCTTTGCTGCAGGGCGAAGTTGTCAAAAAAGCGCTGGATGATTTAAGACAGATTTACAGCTTGATTGAAGCCTATGGCTACGGTGATTATGTAAGCTTTGACTTGGGGCTGAACAGGTCGCTTGACTATTATACAGGTATGTTATTTGAAATTTATTTACCGGAAATAGGTTTTTCTGTAGCAGGCGGCGGTCGTTATGACAGGATGATGGATAATTTTGGTCTTGATTGTCCGGCAACAGGTTTTGCAATGGGGATAGAGCGGATCATCTTGGCGCTGGAAAGACAGGGGGCGCTGGATTACAGCAGGCGTTGGGATGTGTTCGTTGCTTGGAGTGAGGGAAATATCCTGCAGGCTATTGCTAAAGCAGACGCTTTGCGTAAAGAGGGGCGCAGCGTAAAGCTGGCAGTAAGCCCCATGACGTTGGAGCAGGCTGCGGCGGAGGTAAGCAGCAACTGCTGCAGCAGCCTGGTATATGTTTGAGGAGGATAAAGCATGGACGAATATATTACCATTGCCTTGCCTAAGGGCAAACTGTTTGATAAAGCAGTGACTTTATTAGCCAAGGTGGGTTATACAGCAGAAAATCTGTCGGAGGATTCCCGTAAGCTGGTGATTGCTAATGAAGCGGCCAAAATAAAATTCATCATTGCCAAGACGGTCGATGTACCAACCTATGTGGAATACGGTGCTGCTGACCTCGGTATCATCGGTAAGGATGTGTTGGCAGAGGAAAACAAAGATATCGTAGAGCTGTTAGATTTAAAATTCGGCAGGTGCCGCCTCATGCTGGCAGTACCCGAAGCAAAACGGCTGACACGGCTGGAAGATTATGCGCATCTGCGGGTTGCTACCAAATATCCTAATTGTGCTAAAAAATATTTCGATGAACTGGGTATTCAGACAGAAATTATCAAGCTGAACGGTTCTATCGAACTGGGGCCGATTGTAGGGCTCAGTGAGTTAATCGTAGATATTGTGGAAACAGGCACTACTTTGAGAGAGAATAATCTGACGGAGGTTGCTTCTATTTTTACGGCAACCTCCAGACTGATTGCCAATAAAGCCAGCTTCCGCCTGAAATTTGACAGGATCGCAAAATTGACGGAGGATTTAAGAAAGGTTTTGAAAGAGGGGTAACAATATGGATTTGATAGATGCAAGAAAGATGACTGCAGCCGAGATGGCGGCGTTGATGAAGAAAAAGGCTTTTGATGAATGTACTCTTTCACCGGGAGTACAGGCTGGCGTTACCGAGATGTTCGGCGCACCGCTGACTGCGGCACAGGTAGTAGAACGCATTGTAGACGATGTCAGAAGCGGCGGCGACGAAAAGCTGTTTTATTATACCGAATTGATTGATAAAGCCGCATTGAACGCGGATAATATCAAAGTGACAGAGCAGGAATTTGCTGAAGCAGAAGCAGTGGTAAAACCGGCAGTGATGGCGGCTATTAAGAAAGCTATCGCCAATGTTACTCGCTTCCATGAAGAGCAGGTGCCTAAAACCTGGCTGACCAACAGGGAATACGGCTCTATGCTGGGACAGAAGGTTACGCCTCTTGATTCCGTAGGTATCTATGTACCGGGAGGCACGGCTGCCTATCCGTCTTCCGTGATTATGAACGCCTGTCCGGCCAAGGTAGCAGGTGTGCCGAAAATCGTGATGGCGGTACCGCCCGGAAAGGACGGTAAGGTTAATCCTTATGTACTGGCTACGGCAAAGGCTATCGGAGTTACGGATATTTACAAGATGGGCGGTGCGCAGGCGGTAGCAGCACTGGCTTTTGGAACGGAGACCGTGCCGAAAGTAGAAAAGATTACCGGCCCCGGCAATATCTTTGTAACACTGGCGAAAAAAGCTGTCTACGGACACTGCGATATCGACATGCTGGCAGGTCCCAGTGAGATTTTGATTGTGGCTGACGACAGTGCTGATCCTGGCTACCTGGCTGCCGACCTTTTAAGCCAGGCAGAACATGACCCTCTGGCCAGCGCTATCTTAGTAACGGATAGTGAGCGGGTGGCCCGTGCTACGCTGCAGGAGCTGGAAAAGCAGCTGGATGTGCTGCCACGTAAGGGTATTGCTGCTGCAGCTTTGGAAGGACAGGGTAAAGTAATTCTGGCAGGAAGTATGGATACGGTTGTTGAAATGGCCAATATGTCGGCACCGGAACATTTGGAGGTTATGACGAAAGCTCCCTTTGAACTGCTGCCCTTCATCCGTAATGCCGGAGCTATTTTCCTGGGGGCATATTCACCGGAGCCGCTGGGAGATTACTATGCAGGACCCAACCATATCCTGCCTACCGGAGGTACGGCTAAATTTTATTCCGTGCTGAATGTGGAAACTTTTATGAAGAAAACAAGTATTATTGCCTATACTGGCAGCGCACTGACTGCTGTAGCCGACGATATCATCGTCATGGCGGAGGCTGAGGGATTGCAGGCTCATGCTAACGCTGTTCGTAAACGTATGGAAAAGGAATGACAGTTATGATAAATGCTAAGATAAGAGAAAGTATCGCCTGTTTGGAAACGTATCATGTGGAGAATACGGACGCGGAAATAATCGTCAATGCCAATGAAAGCAATCTGCCGCTGCCTGAGGAAGTTTTCGGCGAGCTGACAGACAAAATGAAACAATTTGCTTTTAACAGGTATCCGCAGATGCAGGCAGAGGATTTATGTACGCAGCTGGCGGCAGCTTTTGGCTTGCAGGCAGAAAATGTCATTATCGGCAACGGCTCCAGTGAGCTGTTGAGGATTGCCTGCCAGGTTTTTGGCGGCAGCGGTAAAAGAATCATGGTGCCGGTTCCATCTTTTTCTATGTATGGCGTGTATGTGCAGTTGTCAGACAGCGAAGCATGCCCGTATTATCTTGATAGCGAGGGTTATATAGATAAACAGGCACTTTTACAGACCGCGGCTGAGGTAAAACCGTCGTTGCTCATCTTATGCAATCCCAATAATCCGACGGGCAATTATAATGCTTTGGCAGATATTACTGCTATTGCCGCTGCGGTAGAGTGCCCGGTAATCATCGACGAGGCGTATATCGAGTTTGCCGATCAGGCTTCCGTAACGGAAGTAATGGCAGCATATGAAAATATCATCTGCCTGCGGACTTTTTCCAAGGCGTACGGCTTGGCAGGTATGCGCTGCGGGTATGGGCTGGGAGCAGCAGAGCTGATTAGCGCTATGAAGAAGGCTATGCTGCCTTATGGCGTCAATGCCTATACCCTGATGACGGCAGGTGCCGTATATGCTCATAAGGATGCTTATGCTGCCAGAATCAATGATACGGTAGCGCTGCGTGAACAGCTGGCGGACTGTCTGTGCCAGCTGGGGTTCAAGGTGTTTCCCTCGGCAGCTAATTTCGTTACTTTTTATGCGCAAGACGTTATGGCGTCTAAGCTTGCTGACCGTTATAAGGCTGAATACGGCCGAGATTTAGGCGATGACAGGATGAACAGCGGTAAATTTATTTTTACTAAATTGCAAGAGGCTGGAATATTGGTGCGTGATTACAGTGAAAATAAAAATCTGCGCGGCTGCCTGCGCATCAGTATCGGACTGCCGGCGGAAAATGAACGGATAGCCGCGGTGATGAAGAGATTGTGTAAGGATGTGTAAAGATGCGGTGCAGTAAGATTGTAAGAAAAACAGCGGAAACGCAGATAACGGCAGAACTGGTACTGGACGGACAGGGCAACAGCAAGATAGACACAGGCGTAGGATTTTTAAACCATATGCTGACACTGTTTGCCAAGCATGGTTTTTGTGACCTTACTATGCAGGCTGAAGGAGATCTCGAGGTGGACTGTCATCATACAGTGGAGGACTGCGGTATCGTGCTGGGCAGGCTGCTCAGTGAGGCTGTGGGAGATAAAGCCGGTATGCACAGGTACGGCGAATGCTTTATCCCTATGGACGAGGCGTTGGCGCAGGTGGTGCTGGACTTTTCCGGCAGACCTTATCTGGTGCTGCAGGGCGAGATTCCGTCAGGTAAGCTGGGTAACTATGATACGGAAATGACAGAGGAATTTTTCCGGGCGGTTGCCAGCGAAGCAAAAATGACGCTGCATATAAGGATTTTATACGGGAAGAATACTCATCACATCATCGAGGCTGTGTTCAAGGCTTTTGCAAGAGCCCTGGCGCAGGCGGTAGCTTTAGACAGCAGGGTCAAAGGTGTGATGAGCAGCAAGGGTGTATTATGAAAAACGAAATCGTGATAATAGATTACGGTATGGGTAACCTGCACAGCGTCAGTAAGGCTGTCGAGGCAGTGGGAGCAGTACCGGTAGTTACGGCGGATAGAGCCGTTATTGCTGCTGCCGAGAAAATCATCCTGCCGGGAGTTGGCGCCTTTGGCGACTGTATGAAGAATCTGCAGGCGACAGACCTGGTACCGGAGCTGATCAGGCATATAGAAAGCGGCAAGGGCTTTCTTGGTATCTGCCTGGGAATGCAGCTTTTGTTTGAAAGCAGCGAGGAAAGCCCGGGCGTTGCAGGGCTGGGGATTTTTAAAGGTTGTGTAAAAAAACTGCCGACACAGTATAAGGTGCCTCACATTGGGTGGAATAAGCTGCGTTTAAAAGCAGTATCACCTATCACTGATGCTGCAGAGGATAGTTATGTTTATTTTGTGCACAGTTTTCATGCTGAGCCGGAAGACAGCGCGATTATTACCGCCGTATGCGATTACGGTACGGAAATAACTGCAGCTGTAGGACGCGATAATATTCAGGCACTGCAGTTCCATCCAGAAAAATCAGGCGAAGCGGGGTTGAAAATGCTGCAAGCCTTTAAGGAGTGGAAGTTATGAGGATTTATCCGGCAATAGATCTCAGAAACGGCAAATGCGTGCGGCTGACGGAAGGCTGCTTCGACAAAGAGACGGTGTTTTCCGACAGCCCGGCGGCAATGGCTGCAAAATGGCAGAGTGCAGGAGCAGAATTCCTGCATGTGGTCGATCTTGACGGGGCTGTAGCAGGTGCCAGCAGGAATATGGAAGCAATCAAAAGCATCTTGGCTGCGGTCAGGATTCCTGTACAGCTGGGCGGCGGTATCCGCAGTATGGAAAATATAGCAAGCTGGCTGGACATCGGTATCAGCAGAGTCATCTTGGGCAGCGCAGCGGTGCGCAATCCCCAGTTAGTCGCAGAAGCCTGCAGCCGTTATCCTGGCAAGATAGCCGTGGGTATTGATGCCAGAGACGGCTACGTAGCTGTGGACGGCTGGGAAAAAAGCAGTAATATGAAAGCTGTGGAGCTGGCCCGGCAGATGGCAGATTTTGGCGCAGCAGCCATCATCTTTACAGATATCAGCAGGGACGGGACTCTAAGCGGAGTCAATGTGGAAGCTACGGCAGAAATAGCAGCCTGCGCCGGCGTTCCTGTCATTGCTTCCGGCGGCGTTGCTTCGCTGGAAGACATCAGGCGTCTGCTGCCATATGAAAAGAAAGGCATCAGCGGCTGCATTGTTGGCAAAGCCATTTATACAGGTGCACTGCAACTGGAAGAAGCTATCAGGCTGGCAGGTGAAGAAAAATGCTGACAAAGAGAATCATTCCCTGTCTTGATGTGGCAGGCAACAGGGTGGTCAAGGGGACAAACTTCGTGGAGCTGCGTGATGCGGGCGACCCGGTAGAACTGGCTGCCTTTTATGATGCGGCCGGTGCTGACGAGTTAGTTTTTCTCGACATCGGCGCGTCCGTAGAAAAAAGGAAAGCGCTGCTGGATGTTATCCGCCGCGTAGCCGGCAGGGTATTTATCCCGCTGACTGTCGGCGGCGGCATCAGGAGCGTTGATGATATCCGCGAAACGCTGAGGGCCGGGGCGGATAAAATATCCGTAAATTCGGCGGCGGTGCATAATCCGCAGCTGATTGCTGAAGGAGCACGGCAGTTTGGCAACCAGTGCATCGTACTGGCCATTGACGCCAAAAAGACTGGGCCGGAAAAATGGGAAGTATATATTAACGGCGGACGGGTGACTACAGGTCTGGACGCTGTAGAATGGGCCAAAAGAGGGGTTGAGCTGGGAGCAGGAGAGATTTTGCTGACCAGCATGGATGCTGACGGAACTAATGACGGTTATGATATAGAGCTGACTGCAAGGATAAGCAAGGCAGTCAAAGTACCGGTTATAGCTTCCGGGGGCGCCGGAAAATTGCAGGACTTTTACGAAGTGCTGAGAGATGGTGCCGCTGACGCTGTACTGGCAGCATCCGTATTCCATTACAGGAAATTTACCGTCAGACAGGTAAAGGAATATCTGCGTAATCAGGGTATTGAGGTGAGATTATAATGCAGGCAGATTTTACAAAGATTAAATTTGATGACCAAGGACTGGTGCCGGCAGTGGTGCAGGATACCGATACGGGCAAGGTGCTTATGCTGGCCTATATGAACGAATTATCGCTCCAGCGCACAGTCGAAACCGGTTATACCTGGTTTTGGAGCCGCAGCCGTCAGGAGCTGTGGAATAAGGGTGCGACCAGCGGCAATGTACAGAAGGTAGTCGACATAAAATATGACTGCGACGGCGACAGCCTGCTGGTGCAGGTAAAACAGACCGGTGTCGCCTGCCATACAGGGGAGTACAGCTGTTTCCATAACATCCTGTGGCGGGAGAATAATCTGCCAGCAGTTAATGGACAGATAACCGCCGCTATTTTAAGCGAGCTGTATGACGTCATCCAACAAAAACGTATTCATGGCGGTGAAAAATCTTATACTAAGTATTTATTTACCTCAGGACAGGATAAGATACTGAAAAAAGTTGGTGAAGAAGCAGCAGAAACAATAATTGCTTCTAAAAACAATAATAATGGCGAGGTAGTATATGAAATGTCTGATTTATGGTATCATTGTTTGGTATTATTGGCATATCATAATATTTCACCTTCTGAACTGCTGGCTGAATTGGGCTCGCGCAGGAAGAAAGAAAATAACAGTAAATATTGATAAAAATGCGTCAGATTTATCTGACGCATTTTTATTTTGATATAGGAAAAGAGGTGAAATAGCATGCTTTTTATGTATATAAAGTGATACAGGATAGGTATTAGACATATAAATGCATGCTTTCTATAATAAAAATAGAAAAAACAATTAAATATATTGAAACATAGCGGGAAGTGGTAAATATGCTGAAAATTTTAACGACGATATTCATGCTGCTGGCTTTGATGGCGGCAGGCTGCGGTGCCGATGCTTCTAAGGGTATTTCAGTACAGCAGGATAAAAGCAATGCTGAAAATATGGGCAGAAGGGTAGTTATGCAATTTGCGGAAGGCCAGGCTGTCTTAATTTTGAATAACAGTAAGGCGGCAGATAATCTATATAATATGCTGCCGCTGCAGCTTAGTTTTAAAGATTTTAATCGTACAGAAAAGATTGCTTATCCGCCGCGGCCCGTGCATGAAGGATTGCGTCCGGAAGGTCATAAGCCTGCTAAAGGAGATCTTTGCCTGTATGCGCCGTGGGGTAATCTTTGTATTTTTTATCGTGATTATTCCATGTCTGCTGATTTATTTTATCTGGGCAGGATTGAAGAAGGTATGGAGCTGCTGGAAAAGCAGGAGCAGGATTTTACGGTAGAGTTAATCAAAGGATAATTGCCAAGTTGTGAGGAGGGAGATACATTGAAAAAGAAAATTGCGGGGTTATTGGCAATATTGATGTGTACAGGAATGATGGTCGGGAGGGATTGCGCTATGGCAGCGGATAGAATGGAAGTAAGTCAGAAAAATATAGGAGCCTTATATGGAGAGGCAAATCCGGTAAAGATAGAGCAGGAACCGGAAATTTCGGCTATCATGCAGAAGTTTATTTATGCAGATGTCAGCGGACAGGTACATCTTACAAAGGCTCAGCAGGAACTTTTAAAGCTTGCTGTATTAGTAAGCAGTAATACTACTGAAGATTTGGCAGCTTATATAGCAGGTGCTTTGCAGTCTGGCGCAACAGCTGCCGAAGTACGTGAGACTATTTATCAGTGCACGCCTTATGTTGGCTTCCCACGGGTTAAAGAGGCACTGGAAAAAATGCATGCTGTATTTGAAAGTAGAGACATCAAAGTACCGTTAACAGATAATGGTACAGTAGATGACGGTAACCGTTATGATAAAGGTCTGGCTGTACAGGTTGGTATTTTTGGCGATGCTATTTATAAGATGAACAGCAGTGCGCCGACAGACCAGAAGCATATCAATACCTATCTGTCTGCCAACTGCTTCGGCGATTATTATACCCGCCAGGTGCTTGATTTGCGCCAGCGTGAGCTGATAACTTTTATTGCTATTGCCAGTCTTGGTGGCTGTGAACCACAGCTGAAAGCTCATGCAGCGGCGAATATTGCAGTAGGTAATACCAGGCAGGACTTACTGGACGCTGTAACAGTAGCGCTGCCGTATATCGGTTATCCACGTACTTTGAATGCTCTTAGCTGCATTAACGAGATTGTACCTGCCGAATAAAGAAAGGAGCAGAAATAATGAAACTTTTAACCGCACTTGCTGCGGCGCTTGTATTGAATTTTGGCGTAATAAATAGTATGGATGCTGCTGCACCGCAGGAGAAAGGAAGTAATATTATGGCTACAGAAGATTTTTCTGCAGTTTTTGCCAGAGGCGGAAAAAATGATGCGTATGCGCAATATTTTGTCGGACAAAGCTATCTGAATATGTTGTCTTTGGAACAGGTTGTTATTGGTAATGTAACTTTTGAGCCTGGCTGCCGCAATAACTGGCATATTCATAAGGCTGCTAAAGGCGGTGGTCAGATACTTCTGGTAACTGGCGGCCGCGGTTATTATCAGGAATGGGGCAAAGAGCCGCGTGAGCTCCATCCAGGGGATGTAGTCAATATTCCTGCCGGGGTAAAGCACTGGCATGGCGCAGCTCCTAACAGCTGGTTTGCGCATCTGGCAGTCGAGGTTCCAGGTGAGGAAACTTCTAACGAATGGTGTGAGCCTGTCAGTGATGAAGAGTATAATAAATTAAAATAACAGTACTGTTTGAGTATCGCTGGGAATAACTTAGATAAAAAGAAAAGGACTATGAAGGATGTTAGTGCATCTGTTCATAGTCCTTTTTGCTGTGCTTAATCAAGATTTTTTACTGCATCTTCACTGAAAAATTTTGCCAGACGTGCTTTAGCCTGTGCTTTTACTTCATCGTCTACATATTGCCGTACCATGTAGAGGGCAAATAAAATAGCAGCTGCGTCATCGTTGTAGCCTAAAATAGGCGTTAAATCGGGGATAAAGTCGAGGGGAGCGATAAGATAGCCTAAAGCTCCCATGATGACAGCTTTATTTTTGGCCGGTACTTCCGGCTTCTGCAATACATACCAAAGCTGCAAAACATTGTAGAGTACAGTAAGTCCTATATCACGTCCATAATGCTGCAGCTTGAGCAGGAGGTTGTCCTTGCTGAATTTATCTCGGTAGGTAAGCAAAGCTTTTTCGTTTATTTTATTCTGGTCAAAATTTTTTTCGGAAGCAGTATCATTAGTCATGTTGTCACCTGCCTTAGTCAGTACTATTTTTATTATAAAATATTTTTGCGGTTTATTTTGTGATATTTAAGCAACAAAGGCAGCTGCAAGAGCTGCCTTTGAAGTACGTTTTTTATTTTAGCGCATATTGATAAATTGCAGGTCTACGCCGAAGTCGCCTGCTTTAAGAGTTTGGATAACTGCCTGCAGGTCGTCTTTTTTAGCTCCGGCTACACGTACCTGGTCGTCCTGCATCTGGGCAGTTACTTTCAGCTTGGTTGCTTTGATAGCTGCTACAATAGCTTTAGCTTTATCTTTGGGAATGCCCTGTTGGATATCCAGCTGTTGACGTACGGTGCCTTTGGCAGCGGGTTCAACTTTACCGGGTACCAGGCAGCGCAGAGGGATACCTCGTTTGGCCATCCTTACGCGCAGCATATCGATGATGGTTTCCAGCTTGTATTCGTCTTCAGCAGCGATTTTTACACATTTTTCTTCAAGTTCGATGGATGCGTTGCTGCCGCGGAAATCATAACGCTGTTCAATTTCTTTCTTAACCTGGTTGACTGCGTTGTCCATTTCCTGCATATTAACTTGGGAAACAACGTCAAAGGAACTGTCTTTAGCCATGAATAATACCTCCGAAATTAGTTATACAATTATTTTATCATATTTTCAGTCATTTTTGGAAGCATGTTCCGGCGCGGGCTGCTGTTTTTGTCCGGTCATGTAATTATGTTCCTCTATCAGCTCTTCTATCAGCTGCAGACCGCTCCAGCTCATATTATGTGCAGTCAGCATAGCTTTGAGTTTTACTTGTTTTAAAGGGCTTTTGCGGATGGCGTTAAGCAGTTTATCAAGATTAGGCCTGTCAAAGCCGCATAAAAAGAGCATTTCTTCTGCTGCTTCGCTGCCGCTGTATACTTCGTCAACAGGAGCTACTGTTTTGATGCCGGCAAGGTAGCCTACAGGCTGCAGCAGTTCCTGGCGTGCTACCGGGCGGCACTGGGCTTTCAGCAGCATGCAGATCAGCTTGAGTGCCTGCAGACGTTCAGGTGTGAAATTATAAGCAAGAATGATTTTATTCATAAGTACCTCCATAATTTTGGTAGTACTATTATATCATCAGCACATAAAAAAATAACCTCTTAAGAGGTTATTTTAGTTTAATTCTGCAGTTCGTTTTTAACGATGTAGATTACCCATTCTGCAATGTTTGTAGCGTGGTCGGCGATGCGTTCAACATATTTGGCAATCATCAGGTAATTTACATACTGAGGAACAAAATACGGTTTGTCCTGCATCAGGGCGGTCAGATTACCGCGCAGACTGTGGAAGTAGGTATCAACTTTGTTATCAGTATCAATAATTTTTTGTGCCAGTTCTGCATCGTTGCCGTGAATAGCAGTAATACTGTCGCTGACCATGGAGCGCATCAACTTCATCATTTCCAGAAAATCTGCCGGTAGCGGGGCGGGCTTCATTTCGGTAAGGTTGAGAGTGTATTGGGAGATATCGCTGCAGTGGTCGGCTATACGTTCCAGATCGCCCACAAGCTTTAAGATAGAAGCGATTTCACGTAGGTCGCTGGCTACAGGCGCCTGCAGCAAAAGCAGTTTAAAGCACTGTTTTTCGATAGCCAGTTCTTCGTTATCAAAATAATCATCGTTGGCCATAATCTGCTGCGCTAAGGAGGCATCTTTGTTTTCCAGGTTTTTGATTACTTTATCCAAGGTTGATAGGACGTCGATGCCCATGGCATGTACGTTTTCTACTAAGCTGTTTAATTCGTTTACATAAAATACTCTGTTCATTTCTTCACCTGTTTTCTTAGTTATCAGCCGAAACGGCCGGTAATATATTCTTCTGTCTTGGGGTTATGCGGATTAGCAAACAATTCGCTGGTCTTATCAAATTCAATCAAATCACCCAAAAGGAAGAAGCCGGTCTTATCAGAGATACGGGCTGCCTGCTGCATATTATGGGTAACGATAACGATAGTATAGTCTTTTTTCAGTTCCAAAGCCAGGTCTTCGATTTTTAAAGTAGAAATCGGGTCAAGAGCAGAGGTAGGTTCGTCCATCAGCAGGACCTCAGGCTGTACTGCCAGTGCGCGGGCGATGCAAAGACGCTGTTGCTGACCACCGGAGAAGCCGAGGGCGCTTTTATTCAGGCGGTCTTTGGTTTCTTCCCAGATTGCTGCTTTGCGCAGAGATTCCTCGACAATTTCATCGAGCTTGGCCTTAGAGTGGATGCCGTGAGTACGCGGACCGAAAGCAATATTATCGTAAACGCTCATCGGAAAAGGATTGGGTTTTTGGAATACCATGCCCACACGCTTGCGCAGCAGGTTGACATCTTCGGTCTGGAAAATGTTTTCGCCGTTTAAGAGGACGTTGCCGGTAATGCGGCAGCCTTCTACCAGGTCGTTCATACGGTTTAAGGATTTAAGCAAAGTAGATTTACCACAGCCGGACGGACCGATGAAAGCAGTAATTTCCTTTTCTTTGATGTGCATATTGATATTTTTTAAAGCATGAAAATCGCTGTAATACAGATTTAAGTTTTCAATGGTGATCTTGTCTTGCATGTTGTTAATTTCCCTTCATAAGTCTGCGTGCCAGATAACCGGAAGCAGCGTTAATACAGATGACGATAATTACGAGGATGACTGCAGTAGCGTAGGCCTGCTGCATAAAGAGCCCTTCGCTGGCCAGTACATACATATGTACAGCCAAAGTACGGCCGGAAGAAAGAATATTGGTAGGCAGTGCCGCTACGGTACCGGAGGTATAGATGAGGGCTGCAGTTTCGCCTACGATACGGCCGATACTGAGAATTATGCCGGCGAGGATACCGGGGATAGCGGACGGCAGTACGATAGCGAAAACTGTACGCAGTTTGCCTGCGCCTAAGCCGTAGCTGCCTTCACGGTAGCTGTCAGGGATAGCTTTCAGAGCTTCCTCAGTGGTACGCATAATCAGCGGCAGTACCATGATTGCTACTGTACAGGAGCCTGCCAGCAGAGAGTAACCCATTTTAAGGTAGGTAACGAAAAACAGCATACCGAAAAGACCGTAAACAATGGAAGGAATACCGGAAAGAGTATCGGCAGTAACACGGACAATATTTACCATTTTGTTGCCGCGTTTAGCATATTCCACCAGATAGATTGCGGCGAAGATGCCTAAAGGTGTAGCCATGGCCAAAGCCATTACTACCATGATTACTGTATCCACTAAAGCGGGGAACAGAGAAACGTTCTGTGTATTATATTCCAATGCGAACAAATTAGGTGTGATATTGGGCAGACCTTGCCAGAGAATATACAGCAGCAGGAATGCCAGAATCAGAAAGGTTGCGATAGCAGAACCCCAGACACATATTAAAAGTAAGATGGCAGAGGGTTCGGTACCATAACTGTACAAGGTTTTGCGCAGTCGGCTGGAAAGATTATTCATTGCTGTACCACCTTTCCTTTAAGATAGGAGAATGTCAGATTGATAATAAGAATGAAGATAAAGAGTACTACTGCTGTAGCAATTAAAGCATCACGGTGGAGGTCAGCAGCGTAACCCATTTCGATAACGATGTTGGTGGTCATGGTACGAACACCTTTCAGCAGACCCTGAGGCATACGTGCCTGGTTGCCGGCAACCATGATTACCGCCATAGTTTCACCGATAGCACGGCCGATGCCAAGGATAATACCTGCCATGATACCGGATTTGGCAGCAGGAACGATAGTAAAGAATACGCTGCGTACATGACCTGCGCCAAGAGCTAACGCACCTTCATAATAGCTGTTGGGAACTGCTCTCAGAGCAGCTTCTGCTACGCTGATAATGGTAGGCAGAATCATCATGCCGAGAAGCAGAGAAGCTGTCAGCATACTGCTGCCGGTACCGCCGAAATTATCACGGATAAAAGGTACCATGATAACTAAACCGAAGAAGCCGTAAATTACAGAAGGAATACCAGCCAGAAGTTCGACTGATGGTTTAAGAAATCTGTAGAAAAAAGGCGGGCAGAAGCGAGCCATGAAAATTGCTGTAAAAAGACCGATGGGCACGCCAGTTAAGATTGCGCCGATAGTAACATAAATACTGCCCAAAATCATTGGCAGGATGCCGTAGATATCGTTGTTAGGACGCCATTTTTCACCCAGTATAAAATCTGTAACGCCAATCTTGCCGATAGTGGGCAGGCCGTTGGCAAACAGGAAGATGCATATCATTGCTACCAGGGCGATGGAAGCGCAGGCTGCCATCAGAAATACCCAGTGCATTATTTTTTCTTTTCCTTTATTCATAGAACCTCACATATATTTCAAAGCAGAATAAACTAAATTTGTACTGCTTATAATTAAAGGCTACCTTTGCAGGTAACCTTTAAAAAGCAGTTATTCTTTTGAAGTTTAACTATTACAGTTTGCTCCATTCGGTAACTTTACCGGTGAAGATATCAGCTACTTGAGTTTTGGTCAGGTTGTTAACTTTGCTGTCTTTGTTAACGATAACTGCAATACCGTCGGTAGCGATAACAGTGTTTTTAACGCCTGCATCAATTTCGCTCTTTTTCAGTTCACGGGAAGCCATACCGATATCGCAGATACCGCTGATAGCAGATTTAACACCGGTGGTGGAGTCGCTTTGCTGAACTTCGATGTTTACATCAGGATTTACTTTCTTGTATGCTTCTTTAAGTTTTTCCATAACAGGAGTTACAGAAGAGGAACCAGCAACAACGATTTTACCGCTTTGTTTGCTTCCTTTGTACGGAGCAGCTTTGTCGTCGCCGATATAACCGTTAGCGGAAACAACCTGCTGACCTTCTTTGGACATGATAAATGCCATGAAGTCTTGAGTAGCCGGTTTTACATCGCCTTTAGTAACGATATTGAAGGGGCGAGCGATTTTGTAGGAGCCGTTTTTAATGTTTGCTGCACTTGCTTCAGCACCATCAATTTTCAGAGCTTTAACGCTATCGTTTAAGGAACCTAAGGAAATGTAGCCGATAGCATCTTTGTTGCCTGCTACGGTGGTCATCATAACAGCGGTGCTGTTGGTGATGGATGCGTTTTCAGTGGTAGTATCAACTTTTTTGCCGTCTTGGCCTTTCTTTTCAATACCGAACAGTTCGATGAAAGCACCGCGGGTACCACTGCCGTCTTCTCTTGAAACTACAACGATTTTGCCGCTGTTTGCAGGAGCAGCATCCTTTTTATCATTACCGCAGCCCCATGCTCCGAATGCACACATTGCTGCCAGACCTAAAGCTATAATTTTACCAGATTTCATTATTTACAGTCCTCCTTGAAGTGTTTCTTTCTTGATTACAGGCTTAGTATAGCCTGTAATTGTTAAGGAAATATTAGCTGAATGTTAAATCCAGTTAAAATAATATGCTTTTCCCATAAAAAAGACGCCTGCCTTACGGCAAGCGTCTGATAAAGTTTACAGAGAGTATTATTCGCAGTCTTCCAGGTTAGCAAGATGTTTTTTGGCAACATCGAAATCCTTGACAATTTCCGCAGGCGGTTCCTTATCAGTAATACTGAACAAATAAATAGCCAGACAGGAAACGATGAAGCCGGGTAAGATTTCATAGATGCCTGTATAGGCAAAGAATTCTTTCCACACCAGTACGGTGCTGCCGCCGAAGAAGACGCCGGCAATAGCGCCGCGCAGCGTCATACGGCGCCAGAAGAGAGAAAACAGCACCAGCGGACCGAAGGAAGCGCCGAAGCCGGCCCAGGCATAGGCAACCAGGTCAAGAATAAGGTTATTGGGGTTAGCCGCAATAGCTAAAGAGCAGGCAGAAACCAGGATAACAGCAACGCGGCTTACTACTAAGAGTTCTTTAGGATTAGCGTTTTTACGCAGCAGCGCCTGATAAAAGTCTGTGGAAACAGCAGAAGCAGTAACCAGGAGCTGACTGGAAGAGGTGCTCATGATTGCGCCTAAGATTGCCGAGGTGATAATACCGGCCATAAAAGAAACGAAGAATTTATCGTTCATGACCATGAAGACCGTTTCGGTATTGACGCCCTGCAGACTGTCGCCTAATACAACGCGGCCGACAAGGCCGACAGTTACGGCAAAGAACAGGGAGAATACTACCCAGACCATGGCGATATTGGTTGCACGGGGAATTTCTCTGGCGGAGCTGATGCCCATGAAGCGTACAAGGATATGCGGCTGGCCAAAATAACCAAGGCCCCAGGCTAACAGGGAGAGAATAGCGGTAAAGCTCAGCGTTACGCCGGTAGCGTCTGTAAAGAAATTGAAATAATTGGCGTTAAGATTATGCAGCGTTTCATAAGCTGTTACCGGGCCGCCGGCATAAATAATACCTGTGACGGGTACGATGATGATGGCGAAGAACATCATAATACCCTGGACGAAGTCAGTGCGGCAGACTGCGATATAGCCGCCAGTAAAGGTGTAGAAGATAACGATGCCGGCAGTAATCAGCAGCGATTCAAAATAAGGTACGCCAAGGACGGTGTTAAACAGGCGTCCGCCGGCAACGAAGCCGGAAGCTGTATAAATAAGGAAGAAAATGAAGATGAAGATTGCGGAGATAATCCTCAGAACTTTGCTCTTATCACGGAAACGGTTTTCAAAAAAGTCAGGCAGGGTAATGGAATCATTGGCAATCTTGGTGTAGACGCGCAGCCTTTTAGCTACGATAATCCAATTTAAAAAAGTGCCCAGTGCCAAGCCGATGGCAATCCAGAATGCGCTGACACCGGCGACGTAAGCATAACCTGGAAGACCCATCAGCATCCAGCCGCTCATATCGGACGCTTCGGCGCTCATAGCGGATACCCACGGGCCTACTTTACGGCCGCCCAGTACATAGCTTTCCAAATCCTGTTCCTTGCGCATGTGATAAACACCCATGCCGAACATCATCAAAAAATATAGGCCGAACGCACAGATCAGGCCCCAATCTTGTTGCATAACAACACCCTCCAATAATAACAATAATATTCTAATATTATACACAAAAAAAGCTGGAAGTTACAAGTGTTCAGAACATAAGCTGTGAAAATATAACAGAAATATCCTTTTCTTGACTGACTTTACCAGCTGTTATATAATATTGAAGAATATAAAAGGTCTTTTTTATTGCTTTATGCATTAAATTGACAAAAATCTTTTGGGAGCTTGCTCCTTTTCGATCATAAGGTACTGAACGAAAAGTGGGCAGGCTCTAATCGTGTTTGCGGGGAAGTAATATTCTTATGAAATCTGTAAAAGTGTATATTGCCAGCGTCATGAAAGACGGGCAGAACGAACAGCAAACAAGACATGTTTATACCGGCAGTATGGCGGAAAAAAACGGCAAAAAGTACGTTTTTTATGATGAGCCGGCTGAAACCGGACTGGAAGGGACTAAGACTACGCTGAAATGGGATGAAGAACGACTTGTTATCATCCGCAGCGGCAGCCTGGAACACAGACAGGAATTTTTTCAAGGCTATACGGACAGAAGTGCTTACAAAACTCCGTACCTTAATATACCGTTGGAAACCTTTACTCGCTATCTGTATACGGAGAGTCGTGAAGGTTCCTGGCATATCGATGTAGAATACACACTGTCTCAGGATAGTAAGCCTTATGGAGATATGAAGATTATAATAGACATCAAGGAGGAAGAAGTATAGTGGATATTAAACAGGTGCTGGCAGAGGCTATTGTGGCAGCTGCACAGAAAGCCATTGCTCAGGGAGCTATAAAGGCAGGGGAACTGCCGGAGGTACTTTTGGAGGTGCCGCCGCAAAAAGAGTTTGGTGATTTTGCCACTAACTTTGCGATGCAGTCTGCGCGCAGCTTAAAATGCAATCCGCGTATGATTGCTCAGGCTGTAACTGATAATCTGGCATGTGCCTATATTGAAAAAACTGAGATTGCTGGTCCTGGCTTTATCAATTTTTATTTAAAGCAGGATTGGATGTATGATATGCTGGCAAACATTATTGCTGCCGGTGAAAATTATGGTAATCTGCAGAATGACTGCAAAGAAAAAATCCAGCTGGAATATGTAAGTGCCAATCCGACCGGCCCGCTGCATGTTGGTCATGGACGCGGAGCTGCCGTAGGCAGTGCACTGGCTAATCTGATGAAAGCTGCCGGTTATGATATTACCCGTGAGTATTATATCAATGACGCCGGCAATCAGATTAACAATCTGGCTGCTTCTGTTAATGCCCGTTATCTGGAAGAATTAGGCCAGCAGGTAGAATTCCCTGAAAATGGTTATCATGGCTATGATATTGTGGAAACTGCCAAAAGAATAGTACGCATCTATGGTGATAAATTCCTCCATATGGAGGAGGGTGAAAGACTGCAGCAGTTCCGCACTATTGCTTTAAAAGAAAAACTTGCTGCATTGAAAGAAGACTTGGAAGCATTTAACGTACATTTTGATGTATGGTTCAGTGAACAAAGCCTGCATGATGCAGATGCTATTACTAAAGCCTGCGAACTGTTGAAAGAACGCGGCTATGTATATGAAAAAGACGGTGCGCTTTGGCTTAAAGCTACTGAACATGGCGATGACAAAGACCGTGTTGTTATCCGCGATAATGGTATTCCTACCTATTTTGCTGCTGACATTGCTTATCATCAGAATAAATTTGCCCGTGGTTTTGACCGTGTAATCAATCTGTGGGGCGCAGATCACCATGGCTATATTGCCAGAATGAAAGCTGCTGTGGGCGCTTTGGGCTACAAACCGGAACAGCTGGAAGTGCTGATTCTGCAAATGGTAAGCCTGTATCGTAATGGCGAACTGGTAAAAATGTCCAAACGCACCGGTCAGAGCGTTACTTTGAATGAGCTGATTGAAGAAGTTGGCACTGACGCTGCCCGTTTCTTCTTTGTAATGCGTTCTATCGACAGCCAGCTTGATTTTGATTTGACACTGGCGGCAGAAAAATCTAACGAAAATCCTGTTTACTATATTCAATATGCTCATGCTCGTATCTGCAGCATTATGCGTCAGCTGAAAGAAGCTGGTATTACTCCGGCAGCGGCTGAAGAACTGAAGCTGTCCGTACTGACTGAAGCATGTGAACTGGAATTGATCAAAAAATTAGGCGAATATCCTGAACTGATTGCTGCTGCTGCTAAAGAAAGAGCAGTACATCGTGTTGCACACTATGTACATGAACTGGCAGGACTGTTCCATTCCTTCTATAATCAATGCCGCATCCTTGGCGTTGACAGCGATGTACAGCAGGCCCGTATTGCATTGGTTAAAGCAGTAGGTCATGTTATCAGACATGCACTTGGTATACTTGGTGTATCCGCACCTGAAAGAATGTAATAATCATTTGATTCTGTGGAAAGAAAGGGATGGGAATTAAAATGACAAAATATATTTTTGTAACTGGCGGTGTAGTTTCTTCTTTGGGCAAAGGTATTACTGCTGCTTCTTTAGGCCGCTTGCTGAAAAGCCGTGGCTTTAAGGTTACTATTCAAAAATTCGACCCGTATATCAATATTGACCCTGGCACCATGAGCCCTTACCAGCATGGTGAAGTGTTCGTTACCGATGACGGTGCTGAAACTGACCTGGATTTGGGACACTATGAACGTTTTATTGACATCAATCTTTCCAAAGGTTCTAATGTAACCGCTGGTAAGATTTATCAGTCCGTAATTAACAAAGAACGCCGCGGCGATTATCTTGGCGGTACCGTGCAGGTAATTCCTCACGTTACTAACGAAATCAAAGAAAGAGTTTTCCGCGTAGGCCGTGAAGACAATGCAGATTTCGTTATTACTGAAATCGGCGGTACCGTTGGCGATATTGAAAGCTTACCGTTCCTGGAAGCAATCAGACAGGTAAAGAAAGAAGTTGGCAAAAGCGATGTTTTGTACATCCATGTAACTTTGGTGCCGTACATTTCTGCTGCCGGCGAGCTGAAAACAAAACCTACTCAGCACAGCGTTAAGGAACTGCGCAGCATCGGTATTTCGCCTGATATCATCGTTTGCCGCAGTGAAAAAGAAATTTCCAAAGATATGTGCGAAAAAATGGCGATGTTCTGCGATGTTGACCCGGATGCAGTTATTCAGAACCTGACTGCTAAGAGTATTTATGAAGTCCCCATGTTAATGGAAGAACAGGGCCTTGACACTATCGTATTGAAAAAGCTTGACGTGGAAGATCGTCCGAAAGATATGTCCGGCTGGCATGATATGGTAGCACGTATTCTGAAAAAATACGACAAGAAAGTAACTATTGCCGTAGTAGGTAAATATGTAGAACTGCAGGATGCTTACATCAGTATTACTGAATCCCTGCGTCATGCTGCTGTATTTAATGAAGCAGAACTGGAGATTAAATGGGTTAATGCTGAAACCATTGAAGGCGCAGACGTGAAAATGGACGAAGTCATGGCAGACGTTGACGGTATCCTTGTTCCTGGCGGTTTTGGTGACCGTGGTATCGAAGGCAAGATTAAAGCTATCCAGTATGCACGTGAAAACAAGATTCCGTTCTTTGGTATCTGCCTTGGTATGCAATGTGCCGTAATTGAATATGCGCGTCATAAATGCGGCATGGAAAATGCCAACAGCTCCGAGTTTGATGCTCAGACCAAATACCCTGTAATTGATTTGATGGCTGAACAGGTTGACGTTGAAGATATGGGCGGTACCATGCGTCTGGGGTTGTATCCGTGCAAAGTTTACCCGGGTACTCTTACTCAGAAAGCTTATGGTGAAGAACTCATTTATGAACGTCATCGTCATCGTTATGAATTTAATAACGCTTTCCGTGAAGAAATCATTAAGAACGGCCTTGTAATCGGCGGGACGCTGCCTAACGGTCGTCTGGTAGAGATTGTTGAACTGCCGCAGGACGTTCATCCCTGGTTCCTGGGAGCACAGTTCCATCCCGAATTTAAATCTCGTCCTACCAATCCCCATCCGCTGTTCCGTGATTTCATTGCAGCTGCTTTGCGGGAACAAAAGCAGTAAGATTAATTTAATGGCAAAGCAGGCTGCTTCAATGCAGTCTGCTTTTGTTTTTCTTTAGATTTTATAGGAGGTAAATAATGCTGAAAAAGTTTTTTGTTAGTGCAATATTGCTGCTTGCGGTACTGAGTTTCGTCGTATCCTTGCTTAAAGGCAATAATAACGAGGAAGTGGTGAACGTACAAGATAGAGTGGCAGTAATAGATATCGAAGGAACTATTGTGAGCGGCTCTGAGGAGGAAAATCTTTTCGGACAGGCTTCCGGCGTTACCAGCGGCAGCGTTATGAAGCAGATCAGAGATGCGGCTGCCGATGACAGTGTTAAAGCGCTGGTACTGCGTATCGATTCCGGCGGCGGCAGCGCTACTGCGGCTGAGGAAATCAGCAGAGAGCTGCTTCGTTTTAAAACAGAAACCAAGAAGCCGATTGTAGCTGCTATGGGAGATATGGGCGCTTCTGCTGCTTATTGGATTGCTGCCTGCTGCAGCGATAAGATTTACGCTAATGCTACGACTCTTACCGGCAGCATAGGTGTATATATGCCTTATATGAATACTGAAGAATTGTATAAAAAAATCGGGATTACCAGCGAAAAGATTAAAAGCGGGCCCTACAAGGATATTTTAAGTAATGACCGACCGATGACGGCAGAAGAGAAAGTCATCCTGCAAAATATTGTCAACGAAATTTATGAAAGCTTTATTGCTACTGTGGCTGTAGGCCGACAGATGGATGCTGCTAAGGTAAGACAACTGGCTGACGGACGTATTTATACAGGACAGCAGGCTAAGAATGTTGGGCTGGTAGATGAAATAGGCAATTATTATGATGCGCTGGCAGAAGCTGGTAAATTAGCAGGAATCCAGGGTATGCCGCCTGTTAAAGAAAAAGCAAAACAGCAGCCTTGGGAGCTGTTTTTATCTGCTGAAATAGCAAACAGTATCAAAGGACAGCTTTTGCAGCAATTAACCGGTGCTGCACAGCAGGGAGTATCACCGAGAGCAGAGAGGTGATAGCAGATGAGAAGAAAGACCTTCGATGTGCTTTTTGACACCAAGGCCGGCATGACCGTACTGGTAAAAAAACCGTGTCTGTGGCGCAGTGGCTGGTATTTTGCTATGAGCACGGGCTTTTTTGCCGGCGTTGCCACCAATGTCTGGCTGATGGAGCAGCCGCTGGAAGTGCGCTTTGCCATAATTATCGCCAGCGTCATGATTTTAGGTACGGCATTGACGCTGTATGGTTTTTTACTGCACGGAATATTGGAAACCTTTGGCGCTGTTTCCGGTGATCCTAAAGGGCTGATCTGTCTTTTAGGCTATACGACGCTGCCGTTTCTGCTGTTGACGCCAATATCATTGCTGGCAGGGAAAATGGGGTTGGCAGGCTTAGTACTGCTGGCTGGTATTGTTGCAACCGGCTTTTGCTGGATGCTGTATCTTTTAATGCGGTCGCTGGAAGTGGTATATCTGATAGATTTTAAACGTTCAGCTGTAACAGTTTTATTCAGCCTGCTGCTTTTATATATCGTCTTTATCTGGCCGCTGCAGATTATTGCTAATTTACTGCTGAGGATTTTAGCTTAGTTTTTACAGTTGCGTAAACATGCTGAAAGTGTCATAATAAAAAGAGATGTCTGAATTTTCCACAAGGAGTGATGTGAATAATGAACAGAGAACTTTCCATGGAATTTGTACGTGTTACAGAAGCAGCTGCTATCGCCTGCGGACGCAGCGTTGGCAGAGGCGATAAGAACGGTGCCGACCAACTGGCTGTAGATGCCATGCGTAAAATGTTTGATACCGTAAATATCAGCGGTACCGTAGTTATCGGCGAAGGTGAAATGGATGAAGCGCCGATGCTGTACATTGGTGAAGAAGTGGGTGCAGGCGGTCCCGCTGTAGATATTGCCGTAGACCCTGTTGAAGGCACTAATCTGGTAGCTAAGGGACAGCCTGGTGCTATCGCTGTTATCGCTATCGCACCGAAAGGATGCCTGCTGCATGCGCCCGATATGTATATGGATAAAATCGCAGTTGGCCCACGTGCTAAAGGCTGCATTGATATCAACGCTCCTGTCAAGGAAAATCTGCAGCGTGTTGCCAGAGCTTTGGACCGTGAAGTTTCTGACTTGAATGTAGTCTTGCTGGACCGTGAACGTCATTATGGCATTATGGATGAAATCCGCAGTGCCGGTGCACGCATTCAGCTGATTACCGACGGTGATGTAAACCCCATCGTCAATGCAGGCATTGAAGGTACCGGCGTACATATGTACATCGGTTGCGGCGGTGCTCCTGAAGGCGTACTGGCTGCTGTAGCTATTAAATGTTTGGGCGGCGATATGCAGGCTAAACTGTGCCCGGAAGATGAAGCGCAGGCAAAACGCTGCCTGGAAATGGGCATAGCTGACTGCAATAAAGTGCTTACTTTGGATGATTTGGTAAAAGGCGATGACTGCATGTTTACTGCAACCGCTATTACTAACTGCAATATGCTGACCGGACTGCGTTATTTTGGCGGCGGTGTTCGTACTCATACCATCTCTACCAGATATAAAACCGGTACTGTAAGATTTGTTGATGCTATCCATAGCTTTGACCGTAAGGATTTTGCAGTTAAGCTGTAAGATTAAGCAGATAAGGGTTTTAGCTTGTTGCTAAAACCCTTTTTTTAGATATTAAGAGATGGAAGTCTGGATATTCTTATGAAAAATATTTTGACTGATAAGCTGGCTGTGCTCAAAGAAGTCCGGCAGGCTGCAGCTTATCGTAAACAACAGCAGGCGTGTGTTTTAACCGGGTTGTCGGGCAGCAACAAGTCGGTCTTTTTGTCTGCGCTGGACAAGGCGTGCGGAGGCAGGGGCAGCTTAGCACTGTTTGTCGCCACTCGCGAAGAAATACGCGCTTATAGAAGAGAATTGAACTATTTGTATCCTGATCTGCCTATGCAGGAGCTGTATCCTGTTGATTTGCCGCGCGTGCAGGCAGAAACGCAAAGTTTGGAACTGCAGGCAGGGCGTACAGCGGCACTGCGTTTTTTGAAGGGCGAAGAAAAAGGTATTGTATTTATTACTGCAGAAGCGTGGCAGCAGAAGCAGTTTTCACCCGGAAGCCTTGATGATAAACAAATCTTGGTAAAAGTTGGCGAAAATTGCGAACAGCAGGAACTGGTGAAGCAGCTGATAGAATATGGCTATGAGCGTACGGATCAGGTAGACGCATTAGGACAATTTTGTCTGCGCGGCGATATCATGGATATCTATCCTATCAACAGCAGCAGACCTGTAAGGATTGAATGGTTTGATGATGAGATTGACGCTGTACGCAGCTTTGAGCTGGAAAGCCAGCGCAGCTTGCAAAGCTTTGACGAAGTTAAAATAGTACCGCTGAAAATAAGTGAAGCGACAGATTGTACTGCCTCATTATTTGATTACTGCGGTAAAGATACCCTTATCATTATTGATGAGCCGGTAAAAACTTTCTCCATGCTGGAAAAGCTGGATAAGGAAAATAAAAATTATGCGGAAGATTTATTCAGTTGTCAGCAAATAGTTCGTTTATGCGGTGAACATGCAGCTGTATTGGTATCGGCTTTGGCCCATAGTTACCTGCGTGAGCTTCCGTCAATAAATATACCGGTACGCGGAGTCGCTCCTTATAATAAGAACATTACCATGCTGCAGGAGGATTTGCATGGCTGGCTCAGCGATGGAATTACGCCGGTGATTATGCTCAGCAGCAGTATCAAGGCACGCGGCTTTGCCGATAATTTGGCGAATTATGGTTTGCAAGCTGTTTATGCTGAAAATGCTTTGCAGCCGGGCTGTATCAATGCAATGTTTGGGGAGCTTGACCATGGTTTCCGCTTTTGGGATGAGGACTGGCTGCTGCTTACAGAAAGTGATATTTTCGGGATGCAGAAGCGTAAGCGGCTGCACAGTAAAAACCAGGGCAAGCAGTTAGAGTATTTCTCCGATATCAAGGCTGGAGACTATGTTGTGCATAAGGTGCATGGTATCGGTCGTTATATCGGTGTTGAAAATGTCGCTGTCGACGGTGTGCACAGAGACTATCTGCTGCTGGCTTATGCCGGTGATGACAAACTGTATGTGCCGGTGGACCAGGTAGGGATGCTGCATAAATATGTCGGCAATGAAGGTGCGGTGCCAAGATTATCCAAAATGGGCGGCGCAGACTGGAAGCGTACTACTGCCAAAGCAGCCAAGGCGATTACCGAGCTGGCTGAGGAGCTTTTGCGCTTATATGCGCAACGACAGATTATCCCTGGCCATGCTTTTGCTCCGGATACCCAATGGCAGAAGGAGTTTGAGGATAAATTCCCATATGAAGAAACACCGGACCAATTACGGGCAATAAAAGAAATAAAGGCTGATATGGAAAAGCCGCAGCCTATGGAAAGATTGCTGTGCGGCGATGTTGGTTATGGCAAGACAGAAGTTGCAATCAGAGCTGCTTTTAAAGCTGTTATGGACGGCAAACAGGTTGCAGTTATGGTACCGACTACCGTGCTTGCCCAGCAGCATTATCTTACTTTTTCCGAGCGCATGAATGGTTTTGGCGTAAATGTAGCCATGCTTAACCGTTTTTGTACGGCTAAAGAACAGAAAGAAATTATTGCGCGGCTGGAGGAGGGGCGAGTAGATATTCTGATTGGTACGCATCGCTTGCTGCAGCAGGATATAGTTTTTCGTGATTTAGGGCTTTTGATTATTGATGAGGAACAGCGCTTCGGTGTTGCCCAAAAGGAAAAAATCAAGAAATGGCGTACAGGCATCGACGTACTGACTTTGTCAGCGACACCTATCCCGCGCACTTTGCACATGGCGTTGGTAAGCAGTCGTGATATGAGCGTGATTGAATCTCCGCCGGAGGACAGACTGCCGGTAGAAACATTTGTGGCAGAATATAACGACGGCATGATTAAGGAAGCGCTGGAGCGTGAGCTGCGACGCGGCGGACGTATCTATTATATTCATAACAGGGTCAGCGGTCTGGAGGCAATAGCAGGCAAGCTGCGCAAGCTTGTGCCGGGTATCAGTATTAAGATTGCTCACGGACAGATGAGCGAGGATGCTTTGGAAGATGCCATGGTAGCCTTTTACGAGGGAACCTGTGATGTTTTGCTGTGTACTACTATTGTAGAAAACGGACTGGACGTGCCGCTGGCTAACACGATTATTATTGATGGTGCAGAAAACTTTGGTTTATCGCAGCTGTATCAGATGCGCGGACGTGTAGGTCGCAGCAGTCGTCTGGCTTATGCTTATTTTGTCTATAAGCCTAATAAAGCGCTGAGTGAGGTTGCCGAAAAAAGATTGCAGGCTATCCGTGACTTTACAGAACTGGGTGCAGGCTTTAAAATTGCTATGCGCGATTTGGAAATACGCGGTGCTGGCAATCTTTTGGGCCCGCAGCAGCATGGTCATATAACGGGCATCGGTTTTGCGGCTTATTGCGAAATGTTGGAACAGACTATTAACAGGCTGAAAAATGGTGCCGATAAGAATGTCTACGAGCCGGAGCCTGTACTGGAAATTGAAGTGGAAGCCTATATTCCTGACGGTTATATTGCTGATCCGCGTTACAAGATGGAACTGTATCGACGTTTTGCCGAAATGCGGTATAATGAACGTGAGGATTTGCTGGATGAGATTATCGACCGTTTTGGTAATCCGCCGCCAGAGGTAGAGGCTCTTTGGCGTATTGCAGCTTTACGCGGGTTGTGCCGCTTAATCAAGATTCGCGGCATCAGCGTGCGGCCCAGTGAACTGCGCATTACTTTCGGCGAGCATGCGGCAGTTGCTTCAGAAGCTGTACTTAGCCTGCTGAAAGAATATCAGGGCCGGATGACTTTTAAGAACGGTAAAGAGCCGCAGCTCATCTTTAAGATTGCTGGGTGCGATATTAAGCCGTTGGATTGGCTGGAAAAGCATTTGCCGCAGTTGGTTGGGATAAATGCAAAGCAGTAGTATTTACGGAAATTTTGTTATTATTTAGTTAATAAAATCAGGCAGAAAGGAATTCGTTATGAGCAGTGATAAGTTTTTACGCGGAGCCGCTATTCTGACGCTGGCCGGGCTTACGGTCAAGGTTATAGGCTCGTTTAACCGTATCCTGCTGTCCCGGTTATTAGGGGGAGAAGGTATCGGTCTTTACCAGATGGCATATCCTGTTTATCTGCTGCTGCTGGCTGTTTCGTCAGCAGGAATTCCTATTGCTATTTCGATTATTGTTGCGGAAAAAATAGCTCGTAATGATTATTACAATGTACGGCGAGTATTCAGGGTATCACTGGCGTTGATGGCTGTCACGGGACTGATATTTGCTGGCTCATTATTTACTGCCGCAGGCTGGCTGGTTGAAAATAATATCATCAGTGACCCGCGCGCCTATTACGGGTTGATTGCTTTAACGCCGGCTGTATTTTTTTCGACGATTCTGGCTTGTTTCCGCGGCTTTTTCCAAGGGCATCAGCTAATGACGCCGCCGGCTGTTTCCCAGATTCTTGAGCAGCTGGTCAGAGTGATGACCATGGTGCTGTTAGCTTATTGGCTGTTGCCCTACGGCTTGGAATATGCTGCTGCCGGAGCTGCCTTTGGCGCTGTACCGGGCGGTGTTACCGGTTTGATTGTATTGAGCTTTTTTTACTGTAAGTACAAAAAGCATTGGCGGCAGAAGGAAGGACGCCTGCAGCCAGAAGTGAAAAAGGACAGTGCCGTGAGCATAGTTAAAAGGCTGGTGCTGTTGGCTCTGCCTGTTTCCTGTGCTAATATCATGGTGCCGATAAGCAGCAGTATCGATATGCTGCTTGTGCCTAACAGACTGGTGGCCAGCGGCTTTGCTGTGGACGAAGCTACGACGCTGTTCGGATATCTGGCAGGGATGGCACAGCCATTGCTGATGATGGCTACTATTCCCACCATGTCGCTGGCGGCCAGCCTTGTTCCTGCTGTTTCTGAGGCAAAGATACTGCAGGATCGCGGCAGTATTGAGCAAAAGGCTTCTACTGCCATGAAGCTGTGCTGCTTGCTTACTGTGCCGGCGGCAGTTGGGATGAGCGTCTTGGCTGGCCCTATTTCACTGCTTTTATATGGTACTGCCAAAGCGGCTACTGCTATTATGCATTCCGGGCCGGCTATCTGGCTTTTAGGCATGCATCAGATTACTACCGGCGTATTGCAGGGGATAGGTATTATTAACGTACCCATGTTCAATATGCTGTGCGGTATTATAGCGAAAGTGGCGGCGGTATGGTTCTTGACGGATGCGGCAAATAATATTGCCGGTGCGGCGTGGGCGACAAATATAAACTTTGCGCTGGCTACGGCGTTAAATATTTTGGCGTTGCGAAGATACAGAATATATTTTCCCTGGCTGACCATAGCAAAGATTGTCTGCGCAGCTTTACTGATGGGTGTCGCCGTGTATTGTCTGTATCCATTTTTATTAGGAGTACTGCAGTTCAAGGCGTTAACGGCTGTCTTTGCGATAATTATTGCTGCAGTTTTATATGCAGTACTGTTGCTCGTATTGGGGATTACCAATAAAAAGGAACTGCTGGAAATGCCGCTTATGAGGAAATTTTTCAAATAAAGAAAGAAGGCGTAGACAATGGGTAAAGTTACGATAGTTGGTTTAGGGCCTGGTGCTGCTGGTAATTTATCTCTGGAAACTATGGAGCTTCTGCAAAACAGTGCGAGAGTAATTTTACGCACGGCAGTGCATCCTACGGTAGCCGAGCTGGAAAAGCGCGGTGTCCGGTTTACCTCCTGTGATAATTTTTATGAACAGGGAAAATCTTTTGAAGAGGTCTATGATAATATCACTGCGCATGTGTTGCAGCAAGCTGGCGATACTGATGTGGTATATGCTGTGCCGGGCAGTCCGTTGGTTGCAGAACGTACCGTGGTATTGCTGCGCAGACGCGGTAAAGAGCAGGGTGTGGAAGTGTGTATCAAGCCGGCAATGAGCTTTTTGGACTTGGCGTATGTGGAATTGGGTATTGATCCTATTGCCGGGCTGCGTATTATTGACGCGCAGGATTTTGGTGCTGTGGCTGAAGCCGGCAATTATCCGCTGATGATTACCCAGGTATACAGTAAACTGGTTGCGTCCGATTTAAAGCTGGGACTGATGGAAACTCTTGATGATGATTATGAAATATATTTCCTGCGCAATCTCGGCTTACCCGATGAAGAATGTCGTCCGATAAAGCTGTATGAGCTGGACCGACAGCAGCACATTGATCATTTGACCAGTATTTTTGTGCCGCCGCTTTTAGAAGCAGAAGAAACCATGCTGCCGCAGCAAGAGCAGGAAGAATATGAGTTTGTTGAAGAGCCCGGCTATGATGATGTGGATATCCAGCCGTTGGTAGATGTGATGCAGGCGTTAAGGGCACCGGACGGCTGCCCGTGGGACAGAGAACAGACTCATGCCAGCATCCGCAGCAATATGGTTGAAGAAGTTTATGAGTTTCTTGAAGCTGTGGATAACGACGATACGGCTGGTATGCGTGAGGAATTGGGCGACGTGCTGATGCAGGTTGTGTTCCATGCCCAGATGGCTAAAGAAGCAGGTCGATTTGACTTGCAGGAAGTTATCGACGAGGTAACGGATAAGTTGATTCGCCGCCATCCCCATGTATTTGGCAATCTTGATGTTGCAGGCAGCGACGAGGTCTTAAAGAACTGGGAGCAGATTAAAAAACAGGAGAAAACAGAGCGCACTCATGTACTTGATGGCGTGTCACAAGGACTGCCTGCATTATTACGGGCTTATAAGCTGCAGGGCAAGGCTGCCAAGGTTGGCTTTGACTGGGATAATAAAGAAGCTGTTTGGAATAAGGTGCAGGAAGAAACTGCTGAATTATTAGAGGCATTACGTGCCGGAGATAAGGCAGCGACTGAAAGTGAACTGGGAGATTTGCTTTTTGCTATAGTTAATTATGCGCGACATAATAAAATTGAACCGGAAGCGGCGTTAAATGGTACAAATAACAGGTTTTGCAGCAGATTTAATTATGTAGAAGAACAAGTGAAAAATAGCGGCCGCAGCTGGGAAGATTTTTCTCTTGCAGAGTTAGATGCTTTCTGGGCAGAGGCTAAAAAACAAGAGAAAGATTATATTACAGAAAAATAAAAAATAAGCTGGATTTTTTTAACGACATTTGTTACAATAACACGGTAGATTAAAGGAATACAGGCTTTGACGTAGAATAATACCGTAAGGCATGTCATCCAGTATCAGTAAAGTTATGTAAATATTAACAATTATTTACTTAATTTAATAATTAAGGGGGATTTTACAATGAACAAAACTGAATTGATTACTGCAGTAGCAGAAAAAACCGGCCTGACTAAAAAAGACGTTGAAAAGACTGTTAACGCTTTTCTTGACACTGTAAAAGAAGAAGTTGCAGCTGACGGCAAAGTACAACTGATTGGCTTCGGTACTTTTGAAGCTCGTGTTCGTAAAGAACGCATGGGTAAAAATCCGCGTACCGGTGAAGAACTTGTCATTGAAGCAGCTCAAGTTCCGGCTTTCAAAGCTGGCAAAGCTTTCAAAGACGTTGTTGCCAAGAAATAATTGTCTGACTGGATGCCCGGCTTTTACAGCTGGGCATTTTTTGTTCTGTCAAATGATGGTTAATGGTCTGAGGCAGCCGGAAGGATGGGTAAGATATGGTAAGACGCAGACAGCAGAAAAAAAGCAAAAAGAGTGTATTCAAACTAATCTTATTATTGGTTACTGTTATCTGTATCGGCATCTTGGCTAGGCAGGAATATCAGATTTATCAGATCAGGCAGGAGAAAGAAGCTACCCGGCAAAGATTGGAGCAGATCGAAAAGAATAATTCCGAACTGGAAACTGAAAAACAGAATCTGCACAATCCGGGTTATATAGAAAAGCTTGCCCGGGAAGAATATAATATGGTCAAGCAAAATGAGATACCTGTCTTTATCGTGGAAAATGAAAAGGATAAAGATAAGCAACAAGATAATAAGTAATAAGAGAGCAGCTTAATTTTAATTAGGCTGTTTTTCTTTTTTGATAGTTTTGGATAAATGTTTGGAGACAGATAAAATATCCCATACTATTTTGAACATTCTGTTGACACTGCGTTTTTGCAAAGAGTATAATAACTAAGTATAAAGATTTTTTAAGGGGGATTTTTTTCTCGATGTCACTTGAAGTAGGTGCTATTTTAGAAGGTGAAGTTACAGGCATCACCAATTTTGGCGCGTTTGTGCAGCTGCCGGAAGGCAAAGTTGGTCTTATCCATATTTCTGAAGTATCCAATGTCTATGTTAAAGACGTGCATGACTTCCTGAAAGAACATGACAAAGTAAAAGTAAAAGTTTTATCCATCGACGAGCGCGGCAAAATCGGATTGTCCATTAAGCAGCTTACTCCGCCGCCTGCCGCTCCGCAGCCCAAACCGCAGCGTCCGCAGGCTGATAACAGAGAACGCCGCGGAGGTATGCGCCAGCAGAGTGCAAGACCTGTGCCGACTCTTTCTTTTGAAGATAAATTATCCAAATTCCTGAAAGACAGCGACGATCGTATGCTGGACTTAAAACGTAATACTGAATCAAAACGCGGCGGCCGTGGTGCCAGACGCGAAAGATAATAGTGAAGAGGGGCGCTCTTATAGGGTGCCCTTTATTTTACATAGGAGAGGCCTATGGAAGGGCAGCGTATTATAGATAAAGTTGAAAAGGCGCTGAAAAAAGCTATCCCTGCCGGGAGCACTGTTGTAGCAGCCGTCAGCGGCGGTGCAGATTCTATGGCATTAGCGGAAGGATTGCATCACTTAGTGCAGGAAGGGCATTGCCGCGTTTTTGTACTGCATGTGGAGCATGGTTTGCGAGGCAGTGAAGCTCTGCGTGATGCGCAGCTGGTAGAGCAGTTTTGCAAGGCGAGAGGCTTAGCTTTTAGCTGTCGGCACGTAGATGTACGTACATACAGTAAGCAGGCAGGTCTTTCCGTGGAAAACGCTGCCAGAAAGCTGCGTTATCAGGTGTTGGGAGCAGAAGCTGATAAAGTGGAAGCTGATTGGATTATTACTGCTCATCACAGCGATGACCAGGCAGAAACGCTGCTTTTGAAATTACTGCGTGGTGCCGGTGCCGCAGGATTAAGCGGTATGTCAGAACGGAACGGACGCATCCTGCGACCGTTGCTGCAGCTGGAAAGGAAAGAACTGGAAGTATATTGTCAGGCACGTCAGATAGCTTATTGCCATGACAGCAGCAATGATGATGTGTACTATACCCGTAATAGGGTGCGGCTAAAGCTTTTGCCCTATTTAGAGCAGCATTTTAATCCGGTAGTTAAGAAGGCGCTTGTGCAGACTGCAATGCTGTTGCAGGAGGATGAAGAATTTTTTGCTGTATTAGTTGAACGGGAATTTGCTGGCAGAACAAGCTGGCAGCAGGACAAGCTGCTGCTCTCGACTTACGCTTGGGGGCAAATGGCGCCGTCAGTACGAACTCGCCTGTTACGCAAGGCGTATTTTGTTATTGGCGGAACAGAGCTTGGCTACAGGCATACTGTGGCGCTGGACAAGCTGTGCTTAAATAACAGGAGTGGACGGCTCCTGCAGCTGCCGCAGCAATTACAGGCTGTTTATGAGTACGGGCAGCTTATTTTTTCCCAAAGACAGGAAATAAGGGTTGCATGCACGGTACAGGAGGAAATAAGGCTGTCTGCGCAGGATGGCACGGTCGTACCAATAGGTGCCGGTAAGTTATCAGTACGGCTGCTGCCGGAAAAACCTGCTTTTAGAAGCAAACATATCATCTATCCGGCGAAGCTTGTGGATAAAGAAGTAATTGTACGTTATCGAAAAAACGGCGACTGGTTTTATCCTTATGGCGGCAGCGGCGGTAAGAAGCTGAAAGATTATTTTATTGACAGGAAGATTCCCCGGGAGCAGCGTAACAACAAATTACTGGTATGCTGCGGAAAAAGGGTTTTAGGTATTTTTGGCGTGGTGAACGGAGCCTGGCCGCCGGGAGAATATGATTTGTGGTTAGATATAGAATATATTGAAAGGGTGCAGGACGATGAATAACGATATTAAAAAGATTTTACTGACGAAGGAAGAAATTGACGCACGCGTCAGCGAGATGGGTAAACAAATCAGCGAAGATTATAAAGATAAAGATATTGTAGTGATAATATTACTTAAAGGTGCTGCCTGGTTTGCTACAGATTTAACCAGGGCTATCGATATTCCACTGCGTGTTGACTTCATGGTAGCCTCCTCCTATGGCGACGGCACTTCTACTACCGGCAGTGTCAAGGTAAGACTGGACATCAGTGAAAATATTACCGGCAAGCATGTACTGCTGATTGATGATATTATCGACAGCGGCGTAACTTTCGCGGCTATCAGCAATATGCTGAAAGTGCAGAAACCTGCTTCTTTGAAGACTGTGGCTCTGTGTGATAAGTCTGAACGCAGGATTAACGGTTTGGAAGCTGATTATGTAGGCTTTAAGATTCCTGATGAATTTGTGGTAGGTTACGGCCTTGATTATGCAGGTGATTATCGTAATCTGCCTTACATCGGTATCCTGAAATCCTCTGTTTATGCGCGTAGCTGATAAATAAGAGTTGTTTAATCAAGTAGAGTATACTATAATAAAATGGTGTAAATTTTAGTAGAAGGAGGATACGTACTTGAATAAATTTTTTAAGAACGTAACTTTTTATCTGCTGATTATTATCGTCATGATCTGGATGTTTGATTATTATGCCGGCGGTACTGAGAAAAAAGATGATATGAGCTATACCAGCTTTTTACAGCATGTACAGCAGGATGATATAAAACAGGTAACTATTGTTGATAATATTATCAGCGGTAAATTAAAGGACGGACAGGAGTTTTCTACTGTTGTGCCCGATGATGATACACTGATTTCCAGGCTGGAAGCTAAGAATGTAGAAATAAGAGCCGAACTGCCGCCGCAGCCGCCCTGGTGGACCGGTATATTAAGCTCTCTGCTGCCTATGCTGCTGATCGTAGGCTTGTGGTTTCTGCTGATGAATCAAAGCAATGGCGGCGGCGGACGTGTGATGAACTTCGGCAAAAGCCGTGCACGTCGTTATGATGAAGACAAGGTAAAGGTTACTTTCAAGGATGTCGCCGGTGCTGATGAAGCTAAGCAGGAACTGGAAGAAGTCGTAGAATTTCTCAAGCATCCGCAGAAGTACAATGAACTGGGTGCAAAGATTCCTAAAGGCGTATTGCTTTACGGACCTCCCGGTACCGGTAAGACGTTGCTTGCCAAGGCTGTTGCCGGTGAGGCCGGCGTACCGTTTTTCAGTATTTCCGGCTCCGACTTCGTAGAAATGTTTGTTGGCGTCGGCGCTTCCCGTGTGCGCGATTTGTTTGAACAGGCAAAGAAAAGTGCTCCCTGCATAGTATTTATTGACGAAATCGACGCTGTCGGCCGTCAGCGTGGCGCTGGCCTCGGCGGCGGTCATGATGAACGCGAGCAGACTTTGAACCAGCTCTTAGTTGAAATGGATGGCTTTGGCGCTAATGAAGGCATCATCATGATTGCGGCTACCAACCGTCCCGACATACTGGATCCGGCACTTCTGCGCCCCGGTCGTTTTGACCGTCAGATTGTAGTAGACCGGCCTGATATCAAAGGACGTCAGGAAATTTTGAAAGTGCATGTCAAAGGCAAGCCCATTGGACAGGATGTTGAGCTAAATGTTATTGCTCAGCGCACTCCTGGCTTTACCGGTGCCGATTTAAGCAATTTGGTTAATGAAGCAGCACTTATGACTGCCCGTAAAAATAAAAAGGTCATCAACATGCCGGAAATGGAAGAAGCTGCCGAACGTGTCATCATGGGACCGGAACGCAAGAGCCGTGTTATCAGTGATAAGGAAAAACGTCTTACCGCATACCATGAAGGCGGCCATACCGTAGTAGGTATGCTGCTTGATAATACCGACCCGGTACATAAGGTGACTATAATCCCGCGCGGCCGTGCAGGCGGTTATACTTTGAGTCTGCCTAAAGAAGACAGATATTATGCTACCCGCAGCGAGATGCTGGATGAACTCAAAGTACTGCTGGGCGGCCGTGTGGCGGAAGCCCTGGTGCTGAAAGAGATTTCCAGCGGTGCAAGCAATGACTTGCAGCGTGCCACCACCTTGGCAAGACAGATGATCTGTGAGTATGGCATGAGTGAAAATATCGGACCTGTAACCTTTGGTCACCGTCAGGACCAGGTATTCCTGGGACGTGATATTGCCCGCGATAAGGATTACAGCGAAGAGGTTGCCGCAGAAATTGACAAGGAAGTACGTTCTTTTATCGAAGATGCTTATGCAGCAACTGAAAAACTGTTGTCTGATAATATTGATAAACTGCATGTTATCGCCGAAGCGCTTATTGAACGGGAGACTTTGGAAGCTGAAGAAATCAGCGAACTGATTAAATATGGGCATATCCTTTCTGCAGAAGAAAAGAAAGAACTGGGCATCAAAGAGCCATCTAAAGAAGCGGTTGTACAGGAAGTGCCTGCAGCGCAGGAACCGGCAGTACAAGACGTGGTTAGTGTTCCTACAGATGCTGAAAGTAAATAAAATGTTAGCGCACCCTGAATAAGGGTGCGTTTATTTTTTCTTGACTTTTGGTTAACCTGGTGATAACCTTTGCTTATGATAATGGAGGGAATCGCTATGCGCAAACGTATTTTAGAGCTTTTACGTGCCAGTGGGTCAGAACCGGTTTCGGGAGAGGAAATTTCCCGTCAGCTGGAGGTATCCAGGACGGCAATATGGAAGCATATCCAGACTCTGAAAAATGAGGGCTATGAAATAGAATCAGTACCTAAGAAAGGTTATATCCTGCGGGAAGCACCGGACAGACTGTTCCCACAGGAAATAACTTCCAGACTGAAAACTAAATGGCTGGGTCACAGCATCTGCTATCAGGACAGTGTGGACTCTACTAACAATGTAGCTAAGGCTATTGCCAACAGTGGTTGCGAGAACGGCCTGATGGTAGTGGCAGAGGAACAGTGTTCGGGCAAAGGTCGTTTGTCACGCGGCTGGATTTCTCCTTATGCCAAAGGTATTTGGTTCTCTGTAGTGCTGAAACCACCATTTTTACCGCAGGAAGCATCTAAATGCACTCTGCTTGCAGCTGTATCTGTAGTTAAGACTATCAATAAGCTGAAAGGTGTGCAGGCAGCTATTAAATGGCCAAATGACGTTTTGTTAAATGGCCGTAAGCTGGTTGGTATCTTAACCGAGATGAACGCGGAGTTCGGCCATATCAATTATGTAGTCATCGGCACTGGTGTTAATACCAATGGTCAGAAAGAAGATTATCCCGAAGAGGTACGTGATTTGGCAGTATCCGTTGCCGATGTAGCTCAGGAGCCGTTTACCAGGGTAGACTTACTGGTAGATATTTTAAAAAATATGGAAGACCTGTATGAAGAAGTATTGGCGCATGGGTTTGCCCCGGTGCTGGATGAATGGCGTAAATATTCCTGTACCTTGGGTCAGGATGTAAAGGTCATTGCTCCTGACGAAACATATTTCGGCAAGGCGCTTGATATTGATGAAGAGGGCCTTTTGATTGTAGAGCGTACTGACGGAAGAATTGATAAAGTAGTAGCAGGTGATGTTTCTATCCGTCCGGCGGCAGCTCAAAACGGTGCTTATCAATAAATTGTTGCAATATAGAGATGTTTTGCGTATAATAGTAAAGGTTTTTTAGAAAAAATAAGGAACAGCTTGGCTGTCCAAGGAGGAGCATAAATGTTATTGGTAATAGATGTAGGCAATACCAATATTGTGGCAGGTGTATTTGAAAATAAGGAACTGAAGATGCATTGGCGTTTTTCTACTGACCGTTCCAAAACTGCTGATGAATATGGTATTTTGCTGCGCAGTATGTTTGATTACAGCGATGTGCCTATGCATGAAGTAACATCTATCATTATGTCCAGCGTAGTACCTCCGGTGCTTATCCCGTTGTGCCATATGTGTGAAAGATATTTCGGCATTAAGCCTATGGTGGTAGGTCCTGGTATTAAGAACGGTATTATGCTGCGTTATGACAATCCTAAGGAAGTCGGTGCAGACCGTATCGTTAATGCGGTAGCTGCATTTGATAAATACAGCAAGTTGAATCGTCCCATGATAATTGTCGATTTTGGTACAGCAACTACTTTCTGCGCTTTACTGCCGAACGGCGAATATTTAGGCGGCGCTATTGCTCCCGGTATCGGTATCTCTACCGAGGCATTGTTCCAGAGAACTGCCAAACTGCCGCGTATCGAGCTGATTAAGCCGAAGACCGTTATCTGCCGTAATACGGTTAATTCCATGCAGGCAGGCGTATTGTACGGATTTGTAGGACAGATGGAAGGTATTATCAGCCATATGAAGACTGAACTGGGCGGCGACGCTTATGTTATCGCGACCGGCGGTTTTGCCAACACTATGGCGGCAGAATCACATGCTATCGATGTAGTAGAGCCTTTCCTGACACTGGATGGTTTAAGAATCCTGTACGAAAAGAATGCAAAATAAAATAAACTTTCAGCCCGCTTCGGCGGGCTGTATTTGTCTATGAGAGGTATAGAATGCAATTAGGTAATGTAGCTATTGATGTTCCGGTGGCCTTGGCCCCGATGGCAGGAATAACAGATTTGCCTTTCAGGCTTATCTGCCGCAGGCTGGGATGCGGTTATACCGTGTCTGAAATGATCAGTGCCAAAGGTCTTTTATATAATAATATCAAGACGAAAGAAATGCTGAAGATTGACAGCGGAGAACGGCCGACTGCCATCCAGCTTTTTGGCAGCGTGCCGGCAGAACTGGCAGAGGCAGCCAGGATCGTTGCGGAGAGCGGCGCCGATATGATTGATTTGAACATGGGCTGTCCGGTGCCGAAGATTGTTAATAATGGGGAAGGCTCAGCGCTGATGAAGCAGCCTGATTTAGTTTATGAGATATTGACGGCAATGGTCAAGGCGGTGGATATACCTGTAACAGTCAAGTTTCGTGCGGGCTGGGATGATGCACATCGTAATGCGGTAGAAATTGCCAAGGCTGCGGAAGCTGCCGGTGTTGCCGCTGTTGCTGTGCATGGTAGGACAAGGCAGCAGTTTTACGAAGGCAAGGCAGATTGGAGTATCATTGCTGATGTAAAGCAAGCTGTAAAAATACCGGTGTTTGGCAACGGCGATATTTTTTCTGCTGCCGATGGTTTACGGATGCTGGCGGAAACAGGCTGTGACGGTTTAATGGTAGGACGTGGTGCTGACGGCAATCCCTGGATTTTTCAGCAGCTGCGTGCTGCACTTTTGAATCAGCCTTATAAGGAGCAGATACCGCTTAATGAAAAGCTGGAACTGGCGGCGGAGCATTTGCGGATGTTAATCGAGCTTAAGGGCGAATATATCTCCGTTAAAGAAATGCGCAGACATATCTCTGCTTATCTGAAAGGGATGCCCCATGCAGCGGAATATCGCAGCCGTTTCCATAAAATGGATACTTATGACCAATTTATGGAGCTGTTAGAAGAATACCGGGTGTGTGCTGAAAAATATTATGCTGAGGAAAAACATTTTTGTCGCTAAAGTTGTGCAAATACTGTAATTATGATAAAATAACATTTTGTAAAAGAAGCGATTGTGGGAGTATTCGGCATGAATTCAGCAAAAAAATCCAGACATGTTGTCAGTGTCAGCCTTGGCTCATCAGAGCGTGATGCCAGAGCGGTGTTATCTTTGGGCGATACAGAGATAACCATTGCAAGATGCGGTACGGACGGCGATCTGGAGAAGGCTAAAGAGTTATTGGAATATTGGGACGGTAAGGCGGACGCCATAGGGTTAGGCGGTACTGATTTATATGTCTATGCGGGCGGCCGTCGCTATACTTTCCGTGAATCAGCCGGACTGATTGCTAATGTAAAGCATACTCCTGTATTAGACGGCAGCGGGCTGAAAAATTCCTTGGAACGCCGTTTAATAAAAAAATTGGCAACCGATGGGACTGTGGCTATTAGAGACAGTCGCGTACTGCTGGTATGCGGTGTAGACCGTTTTGGGATGGCAGAAGCCTTGCAGGAGGAAGGAGCCAAGGTTACTTTTGGTGATTTGATTTTTGGCCTTAATATCAACAAACCGCTGCATTCTTTAAAAGCTTTGGGCTTTTGGGCTGCGCTGCTGGCGCCTGTTATTACCAGGCTGCCCGTAAGCTGGTTTTATCCCATGGGCAGCGAGCAGAAAAAACGTACGGTACGTCATGCAGAGTATTTTCTGAACAACGATATTATTGCCGGAGACTTTCACTATATCCGTAAGTTCATGCCGGAAAAATTGCCGGATAAGATAATTATCACCAATACTGTTACTGCAGCTGACCGAGAGATGCTGCGCAAAGCAGGAATCAGAATGCTGATTACTACTACGCCGCGGCTGGAGGGACGCAGTTTCGGCACTAATGTGATGGAAGCGATGCTGGTTGCTTTACAAGGCAGCAAAAAGCCTTTGAGCGCCGTTGAATATATACAGCTGTTGGAAGCTTATAAGATTGAATCGTCTGTGGAGTACCTGAGTACGAAGGAGCAGCAATAACTGATGGAAAAATTTGCATTTATCATACATCCCCTGTCCATCAAGGATATGGGACATGTTTCGCCGATTCTGAAGTATATTCCGGACGGCGTTTTGGAAGCATGCCTGAAAATGAAGAAGCCTTTTAAGGTTTCGCATATCACCGGCATCCAAAGTCCCTATGCTGAAGCAGAAGGCTGGTTTGTCGGCTGCCCGCTTACGGCTAAGCAGATGGTGGAGCTGCCGGAAGAATTTGTCATGGATAGGATTATCGAATCCGGACAGGTTGCGCAGGAGCTGGGAGCAAAGATTGTCGGGCTGGGTGCTTTTACCTCTGTTGTAGGTGATGCCGGAATTACTGTAGCTAAGAATCTTGATATAGCGGTTACTTCCGGTAACAGTTACACAGTTGCTACTGCAATCCAGGGAACCGAAGCTGCTGTTAAGCTGATGGGCAAAAAACTGGAAGATTGCCGCGCGGTTGTTGTCGGAGCCAGCGGCTCTATCGGTTCTGCCGGTGTAAAATTATTGGCCGGCGAAGTAAAGCATATCACTTTGGTGGCAAGACATCTTGCGCCGCTGGAAGAGATTGCTGATGAACTGATAAAAAAAGAAAAATGTGAAGTCGTGGTAACTGACAATATTCACGAGGCTTTGCGCGAAGCTGATATAGTTATTACCGTAACCAGTGCTTTAGACTTTATCATAGAGCCGGGCGATTTAAAACCAGGTGCGGTTGTTTGTGACGTAGCAAGACCGCGTAATGTTTCTAAGGAAGTTTCCGCTAAACGCAAGGATGTACTGGTTATTGAAGGCGGCGTCATTGATGTGCCCGGTAATGTAGACTTTCATTTTAACTTTGGCTTCCCGCCGCATACTTCCTATGCCTGCATGGCAGAGACCATGATTCTGGCTTTGGAAGGCAAATATGAAGACTTTACTCTTGGCAGAAGGCTTGATTTGGCTAAAATCCGTTTAATCAGCGATTTGGCAGTTAAGCATGGCTTTAAATTGGCCGGCTTCAGAAATTTTGAACGTGCTGTTACCGAAGAAGAGATAAGCAGCATTAAAAATCTGGCCTGGCAGGAATTAAAGGTGCATGGATAAGTGTCAGCAAGAGAGAAAGTATGTTATAATTTAAAGATAGCGTATATCAGCCCGGCAAAATAGTTCCGGACTTTTATATATAAGTTATGCAGAATAAATAATAAAGGAGCAGTAACATGGCTAATAAAGAAACTATTTTGACAGCTGAAGGCCTGAAAAAATTAGAGGAAGAATTAGATAATCTCCGTACCGTCCGTCGTCAGGAAGTAGCAGAGCGTTTGAAGGTTGCTATTTCTTATGGCGATATCAGCGAAAACTCTGAGTATGATGATGCGAAGAGCGAGCAGGCTTTTATTGAAGGCCGTATTATCGAGCTGGAACAGATGATCAATACTGCAATCATCATTGATGACTCTGCCAGCAAGAAAAAAGACGTTGTTTCCCTGGGTTCTACCGTTGTTGTCAAGGACTTGGAAACCGGTGATGAAGATACCTATACCATCGTTGGTACTACGGAAGCTGATCCTTTTAAAAACCGTATTTCCAACGAATCACCGGTCGGAGCGGCTATCCTCGGTCATAAAGTGAATACTATTGTGCAGGTAAACACTCCTGCCGGTGAGCTTTCCTATAAAATTATCGAAATCAAATAATAAGGAGAGAAGAAAATGGCTGAAGAAAAGAATACGCAGCAGGCAGAAGAAAAAGCGCCGCTGACTGAATCTGAAATTAACGAACAAATGCAAGTGCGTCTGGACAAGATGCATAAAATTGAAGAGCATGGCTGGAAGCCATTCGGTCATAAATTTGAATGGAGCCATCATGCTGCTGATATTGCAGAACAATTTGAAGAACTTTCTGCTAAGGAAACTATCGTACGTCTGGCAGGACGCGTTATGGCTATCCGCGGCCATGGCAAAACCTGTTTCATGGATTTGATGGACAAAAGCGGCCGTATCCAGTTATATGTGCGTAAGGATGCTATCGGTGAAGAGAATTATGCACTGATTAAAATGATGGATATCGGTGATATTGTCGGCGTATGCGGTACTGTTTTCCGTACTCATATGGGCGAACTGTCCATTAAAGCTGTTTCTCTGGAAATGCTGTCCAAATCTTTGCGTCCGCTGCCGGAAAAATGGCACGGCCTGAAAGATATTGAAATGCGTTATCGTCAACGTTATGTTGATTTGATTGTTAATCCTGAAGTACGCGATACTTTCGTAAAACGAAGCCAGATTATTAAGAGTGTACGTGAAATTCTCGACAATCGTGACTTCCTGGAGGTAGAAACTCCGATTATGCACAGTATTGCCGGCGGTGCTGCTGCACGCCCGTTCATTACTTATCATAATGCTCTGGATATGCAGCTTTACATGCGCATTGCACCGGAACTTTATCTGAAACGCCTGATTGTCGGCGGTATGGAAAGAGTATACGAACTTGGCCGTGTATTCCGCAACGAAGGTATTGATATTAAACACAATCCTGAATTTACCATCGTGGAAATTTATCAGGCTTTTGCTGATTACAAAGACATGATGGAACTGACTGAAACCATCGTGTCTCAGACTGCCCAAAAGGTACTTGGTACCATGAAGATTACTTACGAAGGTCAGGAGATCGATCTGACTCCGCCTTGGAATCGTATGACCATGATTGAAGCAGTCGCTAAATATACCGGTCAAGACTTTACCGGTGTTACCGACATTGAAGAAGCGCGCAAAATGGCTGCGGCTATCAATGTGCCTATTGAAAAAACATACGGTATCGGTAAGATTATCAATGCTTGCTTTGAAGAGCATGTTGAAGATAAGCTCATCCAGCCTACCTTTATTACCGGTCATCCGAAAGAAATTTCTCCGCTGGCTAAGAGCAGTGTGGAAAATCCGGAAATTACCGACCGTTTTGAAGGCTTTATTTACGCACGTGAAATCTGCAATGGCTTTACCGAACTTAACGATCCGATCGATCAACGCGAACGCTTTGTAAAACAGGTTGAAGAACGTAAAGCAGGCGACGATGAAGCTCATATGATGGACGAAGACTTTGTTAATGCTTTGGAATATGGTCTGCCTCCTACGGGCGGTCTTGGTATCGGCATCGACAGATTGGTCATGTTCCTTACCGACAGTACTTCTATTCGTGATGTACTGTTCTTCCCGCATATGCGTCATAAAAACCAGTAAAAGTTTTAGACGGACATAATAAAAAGACCCAAGAGTTATACTCTTGGGTCTTTTGCTGTATTTAATGTTAGGTGTTTTTAGCCACAATAGCACCTACGGCTGCGCCGATAATGAAGCCGGTAACAGCATTACCGTTATCGTCTTTATCGTGATCATCTTTGTCGCGAGGAGGTGGTGGGTCATGGCGTTTATCGTCACGATCATGGCGAGGCTCTTCTTTAGGAGGCTTAGGAGGGTCTTTCTTTTCGGGACGCTTATCATGCCGCTCTTCCTGACGTGGTGGCGGCTGTGGATCGTGCTTATCTTTTGCTGCTGCAATACTTGTCAGAGGGAGCGAAAAGATGAAAGTAGCAAGTACAAGGGCGATAGTCTTTTGCGCCAGAATATTCCAGGTCTTCATATAAATCACTTCCATTCCTTATATATCTTACAATATAAATATATCACGAATTTATGTTTTTTTGTTGACAAAATGCGCTATTACAATAAAAAAATGGCTCTGTCACAACAAATGGTTGATTTTGACGAGAAATAGCGTATAATAATAG
>UQXH01000012.1 GCA_900545025.1 uncultured Phascolarctobacterium sp. | reverse complement strand
CTACGTCAGCGCCTTTTGCCATAGCTTTTGCTACGATTTGTGCCATTTCATAACGAGTCATCAGTTTGTCGCCACCAAAGGTGCCGTCAGGATAACCGTCTACTACGCCAGCTGCAACAAGTTTGTTTACGCTGTCATATGCCCAGTGGCCAGCCGGTACGTCGGAGAACGGATTTGCAGCGTATGCGGATGCAGTTACGCCGAGAGCCATAGCCATTGCGAGTACTAAGGATTTTTTCATCACAAATTCCTCCTCAGGAATAAATTTTTAGCAAAAGCACAGCTTTCTAAAATCCGTTACTAAAAAATCTTTTCTTGCAAGAGTTGCCTTGTTTCCTCTGCTGAAATCATGTCTTTCACATCTTTTAGTTAGCATATGCGAATGCTATAAGAAAATATTAACATTTATTTTACAAATTTGCAATATTTTCTTTACAAATTTCTATTTTTATTATTTATTTTATTAGCTTATTCTGCATTTCTCAAATCTACAACTTGTTTATTAATAAACAAAACAGGTGGTATAACAATATCGTTATATCACCTGTTTTAAATTTATTTTGCATTCAATGCTTTATTGATTTCAATACGAACATTTCTACCCCATTCTTCATGAGTCCAGTCCCAACGGCTGCTGAAAACTTCCGGAATAATCTTATCATCATAAATTCTATGTTTATAGAAATTACCGGTAATACGATTATAAGCTACAGTATAGCCTTGCAAATCTAATTTCAGTCTGTCACCTTCACTGGAACGAAGTGCTTCATCATCCAATACATCCAACTGCATAGCAATAACAATATCCACATCACCATCTGCAGCAATTTTTTGCAGAACACTTTCAGAAGGGAGCTGACCCTTTACGGAATTTGCTTCAATGGCTGCAGTAATTTTGTCATTATCCATCAATACAAAACCTTTTTGAACTTTCAAAGCATTGATAGCTTCCTTATAAAAAACCTGGTTAGCAATCTCATCGCCTTCAACATTATTGATTAACGGCATAAGAGCAACACTTGCTGCTTCAGCAGAGCTAAAACCAGGCACAAAGAAGCATACAGCCATAACAGTCATCATTAAATAACGCAATATTTTTTTCATATACTTTCCTCCAATAGTACAAATTAAGATATATATATTTTATCATAATTTACTCAAAAAAACAGTATGAAGAAAAAAATTATTTCCAAAAATAGCATTATTTTAATACTTGAATAAATCATTATTTTCAATCCTGAAAATATACAAAAAGACAGGACAGCATTTGCTGTCCTGTCTACATCAGTCATTATAAACTTAGTAACTTCTAAAATTAGAAGGAGAAGTTTACCTGAGCATAAATGGTGCTTTGGTCATCGCTACCATCTTTTGCATCCAAGTCATAATATTTAACTTGACCAACAATATTTTTAGCGAAAGCATAGTCAACACCAACGCCATAACCTTCAAAGCCACCCATCAAATCTTCATAAGCTGCTTCGAAAGTAGGAGCGATATAGGTACCAGCTTCCATGTCATAATAGTTAGCCCACAGACCCCAGCTGCCAGCTTGAGAAGCTTTAGCACCTTTGTATTTCAGGCCAACGATGTAACCATCGCCGTCATCATCAAAACCTGCATTATCTTCATAATCAGCACGCAGATAAGTAGCATTCAATTTCAAATCTTTTACAACCGGGAATGCTACACCAGCAGTCCAAATGGTATCGTTGATATCAGTATCAAAAACATTATCAAATTTGTAGAAGCCAACTTCTGCATCAACTACACCGATAGTAGAGGTCAGTTCTGCATAATACATATCTTCTGCGTTATATTCAGCGCCAGCTTTAGTTTCTTTGTCAGAACCTTTACCATAACCAGCAGTCAGTTTTACATCTTTACCATAGGAAAGTTGAACGCCATCCATACGATCATCGTAAATCATACCTTCATTCATATCAGTGAACTGATAACGACCAGCCTGTACAGCTACACCGCCGATTTTACCGTTTACATAAGCACGCTGGAAAGAAGTAGTTTCTTCACCACCATCAGAGCTTTCACCAGCAATTTTTTGGATGTTTTCCAGCATTGCAGTTGCGGACCAATCATCATTTACCTGGCCTTTAATCCAGATACGGGTACGCAGTTGGGTTTTGCTGCCATCGGAATAATCTCCATCATAATCCCAGTAACGGAGACGGGTTTCACCAGTGATTTTTACGTTGTCAGCTTTCTTTTCGAGGTTAGCTACGCGAACACCGAGGGTATCCAGTTCGTCAGCAAATTCTGCTGCCAGTTTGTCTACGTCAGCGCCTTTTGCCATAGCTTTTGCTACGATTTGTGCCATTTCATAACGGGTCATCAGTTTGTCGCCACCGAAGGTGCCGTCAGGATAACCGTCTACTACGCCAGCAGCAACCAGTTTGTTTACGCTGTCATATGCCCAGTGGCCAGCCGGTACGTCAGAGAACGGATTTGCAGCGTATGCGGATGCAGTTACGCCAAGAGCCATAGCCATTGCGAGTACTAAGGATTTTTTCATGTCAATTTCCTCCTCTTGGATAAGAGATATTTATTTTTATAAAATCTCCCGCCAAAGAAGCCTCCGCTGCAAAAGCCTGTAAGAGTTGCCTTGTTTCCTCTACTGTTTGCCCGCTTCGTATCCTTTGTCAAGAAATCCTATAAACCAAGAAATGTGTAAAACAGATATTTTTGCGAGTTATTTTACAGTCATATTATAACTCGTCATTTTTCAAAAAGCAAGCAAATAATTCATCATTTAAAAATTCTGAAAATTTGTCTTTAATTCCCTAAGTCCAGTATTCATGGGATGTTTCACGGATATTAGATAAAAATTTCCTGCCAATACTTCACAACTGACTGATTAGTCCGCATAAAACTGTTAAAATTTCCCGCAGTAAAATTTCTTTATTTTCATACAGATATAAATTCATTGACTGATATTTTATTTTATTATATAATTAAATTCTAACGGAGAGGTGGCCGAGTGGTTGAAGGCTCTAGTCTTGAAAACTAGCGAGGTGCAAGCCTCCGTGGGTTCGAATCCCACCCTCTCCGCCAAAAAATTGCAAAATACCTGTTGCCAAAACGCAAAATATCAGCTATAATAAACAGGTAGTCTTACGGAGTGGTACTCAAGCTGGCTGAAGAGGACGGTTTGCTAAATCGTTAGACGGTTTACCCCGTGCGTGGGTTCGAATCCCACCCACTCCGCCACCATCAAAGGTTCTGGGCTTTCAGGAATTTTCCTGAAAGCTCTTTTTTATGTTTGTGGGTTAATTTAGGTGCAAAATAAAATTCTTAAAAATATTACTTTAGATTACATATTTATATGAAGAAAGAAGAAAACCCGTAAGGCTAAAGCCTTACGGGTTTTCTTCTTTTAAGTGCTACTATACTGCTCAGGTCACCCCATATTGAACATATGCTTTGCCACCGCGCTTAACATGGGATAGCTAACCTTGCTCGTAACAAGTCGCTGCCGCACTATGCTTTCAGCCATTGTAACAGCACTCACGGCAGGGTCGATAACAGGAATGTCCAAAATGTCGCTCAGGGGCTCTGCCATACCTAAAAACGAAAGGCAGCCTAATACGATTGCTTCCGTATGCTGCTCTTCTATCAGCTGCCGTCCGCAGGCAACCAGCTTTTGCAGGGCAGCCTCGCGCTCCTGCCAGATGGAAATACCTGCCAAATCAGCAGCAGCGATTGCGCCGATGCGGGAAGCATCCACCCCCAGCGTATGTAAAAACATTCTTTTCTCCGGTATGCGTGAAGCGTCCGTCAAGATGACGCTAAAGCTGCGGCAGATATTCAGCGCGGCCAGACACGCTGCCTGCGCACCACCGATAACGGGAATCTGCAGTGCTTCACGGCAGGCGTCGATAGCCGGATCGCTGAAGCAGTACAGCACCACGGCATCAAAACCAGCGTTCTGTGCCTGCATGGCCAGCCTGACAATTTCAGGCCCTGCCAGCGCCACATCCAGTGCAGAATTTATCTCCACGCGCGATTTTTGCAGACAGACCATAGCAAGCTCCGTATCAGGCGCTGCGTACTGTTGCAAAATGCGCAGGCGTACATCCATTTCTTCTTGCGTTACCCCGTAATCTGGGTTGATAATCATTATCTTCATTATCTTATGCCTCAGGCCAGAATAGTTGAAAGGAACTTACGCGCACGCTCAGTTTGCGGATGCGCAAAAAATTCTTTCGGTGTATTGCTTTCTATTAAATAGCCTTCATCCATAAAATGAATAACATCGGAAACATCACGGGCAAAGCCCATTTCATGAGTTACCAGCACCATGGTAATGCCGGTATTGGCCAGTCCCTTAATAACATCAAGTACCTCCTTAACCATTTCCGGGTCAAGAGCAGAAGTCGGCTCATCCAACAGCAATACTTCCGGTTCCATGGCCATGGCGCGAGCAATGGCTACACGCTGCTTCTGGCCGCCAGAAAGCCTGCTGGGATATTGGCCTGCCTTATCACCGAGACCTACCATCTGCAGCAGTTTCAAAGCCTTTGCTTCTGCATCGGCGCGATTCAATCCATTAACCACCCGTGGCGCATAAGCTACGTTTTGCAGCGCCGTCATATTGGCGAATAAATTAAAATGCTGGAAAACCATGCAGGCATTTTTGCGGATATCCTCAATTTTAACTTTGCCGTCTAAAATATCAGTTCCATCGAAGAAAATTTTACCGCTGTCCGGACGTTCCAAAAGATTCAGACAGCGCAAAAGAGTTGATTTGCCGCTGCCGGAAGGCCCAATGATAGTTACAACTTCACCTTTATTTATTGTCAGAGAAATATCTTTTAAAACTTGCAATTTGCCAAAGTTCTTAGCAAGATGTTCAACCTTAATCACTTACACGCACCTTCCTTTCCAGATAAGCGCCAAGCAGATTAAGTAGCATTACCAGTACATAGTAGACCGCTGCCGCAACAATAAAGGCCTCAAAGGCGCGGAAAGTCTTTGCCTGAATCAGGTCTGCCCAGCGCAGGGTATCAGCAACACCGATAACGGAGACCAGACTGGAATCCTTGAGCAGCATAATGCTTTCATTAACCAGCGACGGCAGGGCATTTTTAATAGCCTGCGGCAGGATAATATCCAGAATAAAGCGGTGTGTCGGCACGCCTAAAGACATGGACGCCTCCCACTGCCCACGGTCTACGGAGAGAATGCCGCCGCGCAGCGCTTCGGAAATATAAGCGGCTGAGTTAAGACCAAAGGAAAGAACACCTGCTTCGAGCGCACTGATGGTATAACCAGTCAGCTGCGGTGTAGCAAAATAAATCAGCATGAGCTGTACCAGAAGTGGCGTACCGCGGAAGATGGAAATATAGGCCTTCGCCAGAAAGGAAAAGACACGGTTATGGGAAAGAGTAATCAGGGCAAGGATAAAACCGCCTAAAAACCCGATAAGAGTAGAGAAAAAAGTAAATTTAATCGTAATCCATACTGCAGAAGCCAAAAGCGGCAGATACGGATCTAAAACAGAAAAATCAAGCATGAATTATACTCCTTTAAGCTAAAGCCCGGCAACGCACCTGCGCCGCCGGGTTATTGTCATTTTACAGACTATTTTTTTACTATATCCAGTTTGGCAACAGCGTCTTCATATTGTTTGGTTGCCGTTTCGCCCAGATGTTTAACTAAAATCTTATGCATTTCGCCGTTTGTCTGCATCTCTTTCAAAATACCGTTAATCTTTTCAACGTCTTTGGAATCTTTCGGCAGCGCGATAGCGAAAGTATCTGCATAAACGATGGGCAGATTCAGCGTATGCATCTCCAGCTTATCATTCTGGCTGACAAAAACAGCAGCCTGCGCAGCATCAAACAAACCTGCAGCAAGGCGTCCGTTTAAAATATCCTGAACAACCAGCGGCGTATTATCCAGTTCTACAACATCAATACCACCGGCATCTTTTAAATCCTGTACATAAGTAGTTCCCATGGAAGCACCGGCTTTTTTGCCCTGCAGTTTATCAAAGCTGTCATAACCCGCATCCTTCAGGCAGATTATTGCTTTCATCGGATAGTAATAGGGTTCGCTGAAAGCAAGTACCTGCTTACGTTCATCAGTCGGGCTGATGGCAGATACAATCATATCTGCACGTCCGCTTTGCAGTGTAGGCACTAATGAAGCAAATTTCATATCGGTAAAAGTAACATCTTTACCCAGTTTTTTACCAATGTAACGTGCAATGTCAATATCAATGCCTACATAATCATGGGTTCCTTCCTTCACAGCTTCAAATGGCGGGAAAGTAGCGTTAATAGCAATATTCAGCTTGCCATTTGCAGCATCCTTCGGAGCATCAGCCTTATCATTACCGCCGCAGCCTGCTGCAGCAAGCACAAACAAGGCAAGCGCACCTAAGACAAGTAATTTTCTGGTCAATTTTTTCATAAACATTCTGTATACCCCTCTCATCTTTATTTAGCAAAGGCTTGCGCCCTTATGCAAACTCCGTAAAACCGTTCTGAGACAATACCCAGCGGGCAGCCTGCTCGTCAGTGCAAAGCCATGCCCCATTATCTTTGGCATAACGGATGAAATCGCGCAGTGCACGTACATAACCTGGCCGGCCGATAAACTGAGGATGCATAACAAAGTTCATCATGCGACCTTCGTCTGCCAGTCCGGCAAATTCTTCCATCCAGATTTCCGTCATTTCGCGCCCACTGCGCAGATAATGATGTTCCGGTGCCTGGATGGTGTACATATCGTAGCTGGTATCGTCCACAATACCGTCTTTGGGCAGCTCTACAATCGGCACAGTTTTGCCGTTAATTTTATGTAAAAACGGACCATCGTTATTACGCCAGTTGGACGAATAAATATACCCTCTGTCAAGCCAGAGCTGCAGATGAAAATCATATACATACCCATCCGGAGCCCGGTTGCCAATGGGACGTTTACCGGTAATACCCTTTATAATACTCTCTGCTTTTTCCATCAGGGCGTTTTCTTTTTCATAGGTATCATAAACTTCATGCAGATAGCCGTGATAAGCAATTTCATGCCCACAGGAAGCAATACATTTAATCACTTCCGGATGTATCTCGGCAGTATAGGCAGTAGTAAAAAATGTCGCCTGCTGACGTTCTTCCTCCAGCATCCGTAAAAGGCGCGGAATACCCTGCTTAACAGCGTACAGGCCACGGCTCAGATTAGACGGATGGTTTTTGTTGATTTCGTTACGCGTCAGCCATAAGGTTTCAGCATCAATATCAAAGGAAAGCATAAGCGCCATGCGCTTATGATCAGGCCAGAGCATTAAAGTCAGCCTCCTTTCTGTTGTACGCCAGTACATGACGGGCTACCTGCTCACAGCTGGCAATCCATGCCCCGTTCTGGCGCATATACAGGATAAGCTGCTCCAGCATACGTATCCGGCTGGAACGCCCGATAAGCTGCGGATGCAGTTTCAGGCACATAATCTTGTCGCCTTCATTGGCCAGCTCGTCAAAAGCATCCTTCCACATCTTGTAGACATAGCTTGCCGGATAGCAGCAGGTAATCGGATGGGCATCTGCATAGGAAAAATAGAAAAACGAAAAATCATCAAAGCCCGGTTCTGTCGGCAACTCCACAACAGGCTGTTCACCTGCATGGATATACGCCCAGTCGCAGTCTTTCAAAGTCGAGCTATATAGATAGCCACGCTTTTGCATCAGTTTTACAGCACAGGTCTGCATGGCATCCAGCGGAGCACGGTGTCCGATAACCTTTCTGCCGCTGATGGCTTCCAAAATACTTTCTGCCTTAGCCATGTTAGCTTCTTCTTCCGCTTCCGCTATGCCAAGACGCGCGTCATGACTGTACCCGTGATAAGCAAGCTCATGCCCCTGCGCAGCAATTTTTTGCACTTCTGCCAGATACTTTTCAGCCACTATTCCAGGCACAAAAAACGTCGTCTTGATGCCTTGCCGCTCCAGCATATCAAGACAGCGCTGCAATCCCTCATGCGGGCCATACTGGCCGCGTGAGATATCAGAAAAACCCAGCTTATCCTGCCCGGTTACAGAATAGCGCAGATATTCAGCATCAAAATCAAAGGTCAGCAGCACAGCAATACGTTTGCCATGCGGCCATCTTATCCCGTCACCGTTTTTCAAGGTGATCAATTATCCATTCCCCCTTACAAAAAAGGTGCATTTAAAAAACATGTATTTGCATTTTTATTAGTATTGAAATTATATCACAACGCAGTTTAATTAACAATTTATTCTCTGTATACTATCAGATTTCTTCTGCAATTATTATAACATTATCTAAAATATCTGATTTTAAAATTTTCTATAAGATAGTTTGAATTTATTCATCTATTACTATCCTGTAACAAAACTGGCAAGCTATCATAAAACTCTGCAATTTTAGAACGAACATATCCCATATTATCTTTATCTGCTCGTTACTTTTCCATTACAAAAATGTTTTAATCTTACCTTTATATAAAAGTAATTTCCCAAAAAAAGTTTCATTTTGAACAAAAAAATGTCACAATTTACATTTTTGCACATTAATATATATTTGTTTGACCAGAGTATTATTGCGTGTTAAAATTTAAATAAGCAACTAAATTTTATTTCTATCTATGTAAATATAAACTTATAATTGTTTGACATATATGTTTATGATAAAGACTAACCATATTTAAAATACAATTTTGTCAAACAATTTATGTTTCATTTCTACAATAAAACAAAATAATTTTATATGGTATTTTGTAAATTTTCTGAATATAACAAAAATACAGCTTCTTAATCTTTATAATTTCAATTCTGTATTTTCTACGATTTTATCAGATATTTTTCTTAACATGACAATTTACGGGAGGGGTTATGATGAAAAAACAAATTGGCATCGTTTTTCTTATGAGTATGATATTAGCTGTCCCGGTTATGGCAGAATCGCCGTTACCCACTTTTGATAAAGACGCGGTAACTGTACATCCATATAACCGTACAGGTCAGCAGGAAGTAATCGTTGATAATGAAAACAAAGGCAGTGAAGTTTATCGTCCTGGTAATACAGGGACAGAGCAGTCTCCCGCTTTTTTTATCAAAAAAATAAACTTAACCGGCGAACCTGTTCCTGATAAAACCGGCAGGCTGCAATCCATCTTAGAGAAATATACCAATCGCAGCGTCAAGGTAAGCGAGCTGCAGGTACTGGTTCAGGAGATAACTAATTACTGTAAATCATACGGCTATACTGTTCCACAGGCTACCATTCCGCCACAGGAAATCAAAAATGGTGAGCTGGAAGTAAAAATCTATCTTGCTCGTTATGACAAAGTAGACATTGTACAAAATAATTCCGACGTTGCTGACAGCGTTCTGACAAATTATATCAACTATCTGCGTCCCGGCGAAGTTATGACAGATAAGAAACTGGAAAGCGCGCTCAATAATTTAAATGACCTGCCAGGCGTAATGGCGCGTGCCGTTCTCAGCCCAGGCACCCAACCAGGCACTACCGGCGTAGCTATCGAAGTTGAAAAACGCCCGGTATGGAATAATTATATCTTTACCGATAACGGCGGCAGTTACTACAGCGGACGTTATCGCTACGGCTTCAACACGGAAATTAACAATCCCGGTAAAAACGGCGATAAAATCATCGTTAACGGAATGCTTTCCAGCCATGATCTGAAAAACTACGGCATCCGTTATGAAGCACCGATAGGCAGCCGCGGAACAAGAGCAGGTATTGCCTACAGCCAGACTAATTACGAAATACACAGCAACTCTTTTTACAATTCGCTCGGTAAATCCAAAGGGTTCAGCGTTTACGGATTAACTCCTATTTATCGCGATAAATCTAATCGTGTAACTGCTATTTACGGCTACGATCATCGCGACATCACTGACGAATATCGCTGGAACGTAGGGCAAGGCCTGCTCCCCAATATTAAGACCGATAAAACTGCCGATGTAGTACATCTCGGTATCAGTGGCAGCCAATATAATGTCAATCAGTTTACTCAGTACAGCCTGATTTACTGGTACGGCGATATTGATACTGAGGGCGGAGCTTATTATGACGGCGGTTATCACAAGCTTACCGGCGACATTTTAAACATCTGGTATGATAATAAATTTAACTATCGCATCAGAGCCAGCGGACAGCTTGCCAACAGAGCCCTGGACGGCAGCGAACAGTTCTACCTCGGCGGTATTAACGGCGTACGTGCTTACGGTGCAAGCGACGGTTATGGGGACTACGGTTATGTAGCTACCGGCGAAATCCGTTGCAAGACTGACGAACCAGGTCTGGAAGCAGCAGCCTTTATCGACGTAGGCGCCGCAGGCAATAAAGCCTCCGGTGAACTTGATCATCTGGCCGGCTGGGGTCTGGGACTGCGTTACGCCAAAGATAATGAATGGTACGCGCAGCTTGACTGGTCCCGTAAAATCAACGGCAGACCGGACAGAATCGAACAAGACGACCACAGCGGCAGATGGTGGTTCCAGCTGTATAAGATGTTCTGATAAGTATATTATTCAAAAGCAAATTTAAGTTAAAATTTTACGCACTTGATAAATCCGACTATACGTATTATAAACGGAGGAATAAATCATGAGTAAAAACAAAAAACTTACCCAAAAGATTTTCATATATCTGCTTGCCGGCTCTTCTGTACTTTACAGTATACCTATGGCACACGCAGCTACCAGCGTTATAGCCAATAATACGCTGCCCAGCGGATTTGAAGCAGTAGTAGGCGGAGCAGGAATGACACAATCTGGAAATATCATGGATATTACCCAGTCTGTTCAGAATGCTGTCAATAAATGGATCAGCTTCGATGTGGGCGGCAGTGCTACGGTTAATTTTACCGGCCCGCAAAATTTTAACTCGCTGAACTACGTTAACGGCGGTAACTTGTCGCAGATTTACGGTACTATCAATGCTAACGGCGGCAATATATTCCTGGTTAACCCTGCCGGTGTTCAGATTGGTAATTCCGCGCAGATAAACGTAGGCAGCCTGTATGTATCAAACAAAAAATTTGAGGATGAAGCTGTTCTCAACAATATAAATAAAGATGGTACAATTAACGATATTATAGACACTATCAATAACAATGGGACTTTCGGTAACGGCGAGCTGATGAGTCTTGGCAACATCAACGCCACTAAGGTTACTTTTGAAGGTAACGGACGCATCGTTATCGATGCTGACCGTATCAGAAACGCAGAAGGTACAGCTGTAAATAATAATTTCCGCGTACATACCACTGCTGCTGATAAAGTAGTAATTGGCTATGAAGCTTATGATGACACTTATAAATATAAAGATAAAGACAAAACATTCAATAACGTTTATGTAGATAATGCTGCACAAACTGTCAAAGGTTACATGTGGATAGAAGATGCTGAGCAGCTGCAGGCAATGAATACTAACCTCAGCGGCAATTATGCCCTGCGCAACAGTATTGATGCGACAGAGAAAAATAATTTTGCTGCAGTAGGTACTGCTGCAGATGCTTTTACAGGCAAATTAGACGGCTTAGACAATAATATCTTTTCGCTCACTGTAAATGGCCAAGATAATGTCGGCCTGTTTGGCGTAACAGATGGCGCCCAAATGCGCAATGTAACCCTTATCGGCGGCAGCATCACAGGCACTGACAATGTTGGTGCACTTGTAGGCAGCGCAAATAATACTGTTATTGAAAACGTAAGAAGTACAGCCGATGTAACAGGTACAGACACTAATACCGGTGGCATCGTCGGCAGTGCAGACAGTTCTAAACTTATTGGCCTGATTAATGCCGGTACTATTACCGGTAACAGTAATGCAGGCGGCATTGTCGGTTCTGTTACCGACAGTACAATTACTGGTGAAACCTATAATCTTGGTGCCGTAAAAGGTACAGACGCTAATGTCGGCGGTATTGCCGGTTTGGCAGAAAATGCCACCATTGGCAATGACAATTCAAATGATGCTGATGCTTTTACCATGTACAACCGCCTTGACGTAACGGGTGCGTACAATGTTGGCGGCATCGTCGGCAGCATGAGCGGCTCAACTGTAAAAAATGCAGAAAACAGCGGCGATATATTGGCAAAAGGTTATACAACTGAAGCTTATTCGTATCATACTTCAGAGACGATAGAGAATATGCTTCCCAATAACGCAACGCTTTCAGATGATGGCCTTGCTACAGTAGAAGATGTTAACGTTGCCAACGCAGGCGGTATTATCGGCTCTGCAAGCAGCAGTACAATAAATAATACAGAAAATACCGGTAATGTAAGCACAAATAGTACTGATGGCGGAACAAATGTAGGAACTTACTACAATGCCGGTAATGTAGGCGGTATTGTTGGCCGTGCGGAAAACACTGATATAACCAACGCTATCAATAAAGAAAATACAATCCGCGGCGCGCATAATGTAGGTGGTATCGCTGGTTATTTTGGTAGCACAGATGCTGTTACTTATAAGCTGCAGCAAGGCCAGAATAACGGCGGCGACGTTATGGCAACCGGTGCCAGAAGTAACAACGCTTTTGTCAAAGAACAAATACGTGCAGATGGTACAAGCGGTTCTGATGAAAGCTTTAATGTAGGTAATATGGGCGGTGTTGTTGGTTACATGTATGGTGATAACACCTATGTTGTAAACAGCAGCAACCGTGGCACGGTACATTCTCTTGATATTACAACAACTACAATTCCGGAAGCAAGTAAAGCAGCCAACACCGGCGGCGTAGTCGGTAAGCTTGACCGTTCAGACACTAAAACATTAACTGATATAAGCGGTAATAATTCTGCGCATGCGGCTGTCAGCGGCTCTTACAACACCGGTGAAGTGCGTGGTTATACCGGCGTTGGTGGCGTTGTTGGCATGATGTACAACGGTGAAGTTACCAGGTCTTATAATGTCGGCAATATCAAAACTACAAGAAAAGTTAGTAATAGCACTACACAACCGATAAATATGGGCGGAGTTGTTGGTGATACTACAGAAGTAAGTAATGCCGAAGCGCTGATTTATGATGTTTATAATGTAGGGCAGATTGGCGATGAAACCTATACTACTTACGGACGTCATGTAGGTGGCGTTGTTGGCAGACTTTCGGGCGACCTTATTAAAGCGTATAATACTGGTAATATTTATAATGCATATAATGTTAATGGCGGTGTTGTCGGCTACTGGTTTAAAGGTGATATCCAAGATGTTTTTAACACAGGCAATATTACAATAAATGGTAAAAATACTATCAGCTCAGGTTGGCAAACAGGTGGTATAATCGGTGCTTTTTATGGTGCTGGTTATGTTGCTGATCAATATGGAGATGTAGAACATAATTTAACCAATGCCTATAATTTAGGTTCAATTCGTGTTGTTAAAAAACCTGACACGAGTAGTGCACTTATTGGCGGTATTCTTGGCGGTGTTAGTTCTGGTTCTGCAAGAAAGTTAACCATAAAAAACGTTTATACAACTGGCGAAATCTATGCTAATTTTACTGGTAACATTGATGTAATTACACCAGTATCAAGCAATGCCGATACGTCTGTTACTAATGCGGTTTATATTACGCCTGCAATAATTCAAAATGATCCTCAAGATACTGTTGAGTTTAATAATTTAAACTCTAAAACAATCACAAATAAATATTCGGCTGATGTTATCAATTACGCAGATAGAAATAATACATCTTCATGGACCGATTTTATTACCAATTCTAAAACTAATACTTCCAGCACTTCTGACGTTTGGCGTGTATATGACGGTACTACCCCGATTTTAAATGCTTTTACTCCTAATGCTAAAGATTATATTGATAAAAATATTGCTACACCCGGAAGTGGAACGGTTCAATACGGTACTGCCTATAACCCGCTGTTAACTATTGTTAATGGTAATGTTGATTCCATTACTATCGATTGGGGCGCCGCTGGTTTTACCGGGATGGCAGGTCTGGTTGTAAATAACTCTGATCTGGAAATCACCAATGTCAACAGCTCCGGTAATGTTTTGTTTGGCGGCACAATCTATACTGATGGTGACTTAACAATCAATACCGCAAAGGACGGCAACATAGCTTTGGGCAGCGCGTCTAAAATTTACGCTTCTTCTGTAACTATCAAGGCCGATGGCGATTTTACGGCTTACGGCGCTATTACCGCAACCGGTGCTGATGGTGATGCTGGTATTAACATTACTGCCAACACTGTTGAAAACTATGGCGTTATTACAACTACTGACAGTGGCGACAGTGTTACGGCAGCAGGTGTAGCCAGTACTTTAAAAGACGTTACTTATAATGCTGACGATGTTACAAATGTATATAAAGACTTGCCGACAGTTGGCGATCAGTATGCAGTTACAACAACATCAAAGGCAAGCAATACTGACGTTACATTTATCGGAACAAATGATGTTAACCTGTACTACGGTAATGCGGAAAAAGGTTATATCAACACTGCCGGTAAATTAACAGCTACCAGCAGCAAAGGCAATGTTTTTGTAGACAGCGATTTGAACGTTGGCGGCAATTTAAAGTTAACTGCTAAAGGCGAAGCATTGTTATCCTTAACCAATATCGGCCAGGTACAGGCACAGGACTTTGTCAGTGATGTAGCCCAGGTACTTAAAGGTTTAAATGGTACAGGTAGTCAAGATGAGATTAAAGCAAGAATAAAAACAGCTTTAAAGGATGTTTTTACTGCCTATGGAATAAATTCCTCTACCGATCAGGATGCTGTCGTAAATTATATTTACGAAGATATTAAAGCAGGTCTTATTGTACCGACTGATACCTTGCAGGATCAGGCTGCAATACGTTATCTGCACAATTTTATGGGCAGCTTTAATAGCGCAAATAATAATATCACATTATACAGCGCTGATAATAAAATCACTGTTGATATGTGGGATAAAGCCAATGCTTTTGACCTTGATAAGTACGATATTACAGGTGGCAACACTTTTGCTGAAGCATTAAATAACATGTATGTAAACGGTAACCAAAACAGTGCGAAAAATATCACCTATATCGAAATCAGTAATGCCGAACAACTGGCAGGCATCCAAGAATATAAAAACAATAATACAGGCAGTGGTATTTTAGGTTATAATTTCGCACTGATGAACGACATTGATGCCAGCAAGATAGAAGGTTATCAAGCTATCGGCTCTAACGGAACAGCTTACACTGGTAAATTTGACGGCCGCGATAATCGTATTATCGGTTTAAATGTAACTGGCGATAACGCAGGTATTTTTGATGCTATCGGCGACGGCGGCGTTGTAACAAACCTGCGCGTTTACAGCAGTAATTTTACTGGTACGACTAACGCAGGCGCGATTGCCGGTATAAATAACGGACGTATCGAAAATATTATCACACTGGGTAACGAAGTAGCTGCCAGTGGCAGCGCAGGCGGTATTGTTGGTACCAATACATTTAGCAATGGTATTTTAACTAATGGTATTGATAATGTAGAAAGCACCGGCAGCGTAATTGCCAATGCTAAAGATGCTGTCGTAGGCGGTCTTGCCGGCACAAACAGCGGCGGCATTAATAACAGCTTCAGCGACAGTGCAGTAACAGTTACTTCCGGAACTACCGCTGCCCACCTTGGCGGCGCTGTAGGCCATAACACTGGAGATGTCCGGCTGGTAGACAGCCTTGGCGTAACCAACGGCGGCGCAAGCGATAATGTAGGCGGTATTATCGGTACTAATGAAGGTAATATGTACAGCGGCTACAACGAAAGCATTGTCAGCGGCCATGATAATGTAGGCGGTATCATCGGTACCAACAGCGGCACCGTTAATAATATCGTAAATGCAACTGCCGTAACAGGCGAAGACATTACTGGTACTGCTGTTAGTGAATACGTTGGCGGACTCATCGGCACTAACAGCGGTAATGTCAGCAACGGACGCAACAACGGTACCATTACCGGTACCAATTATGTCGGCGGTATGGTTGGCAGCAATGCGCCAGGTTCTACCTTAACCAACCTTGTTAACGACAGCTCCGCAGATATTACTGGCGAAAAATACGTCGGCGGTATTGCCGGCAGCAATGCAGGTACTATTACGGCAGACGAAAATCTTATCAATCGCGGCAGTATTACTGGTCAAAATTATGTTGGCGGTATTGCTGGTACAAATACTGGAACCATAACCAATACTAATAATGATGTATCGCTGCATGTAAAAGATGTTAACGAAACTGCTGAATATTTTGGCGGAGTTGTCGGATATAATCAAAGCAACGGTATCATTATAAATGCAACTAATAGTGCTGACATTAATGCAGCGCAGGCAAGTTATGTTGGTGGTATTGCTGGTAAAAACGATGGTACTTTACAAGACTTCACCGGAAACTACGGTAATGTAACTGGTAAAACCTTTGTTGGCGGTGTTATTGGTGAAAATACTACAACAATAGACGGCATCACCGCTGAAAATGCTGGTACTGTTACTGCTACAGCTGGCGGCGCAGGCGGCATCTTCGGAGTCTATACTGGGGATATCATAAACAGCAAATTAACAAATACAAATACTGTTACTGGTACTGGTGACGATGGCACCGGTGGTATTGCTACTACTAACAGCGGTAAAATTGAAAATTCTATTTTAACTAATGAAGGCACAGTTATTAACGAAACTGGTAATTACGTAGGTGGTATTTTCGGTAAAAAAACCGGCAATGAAATTACTGGCTCTACTCTCAGTAATAACGGCACTGTAAAAGGTGAAGATTATGTCGGAGGTATTTTGGGTACCAATGAATCCTCCATCACCGAAAGCAGTATGTTTAATAGCGTAAATGGTACAGTAATCGGCAACAGTTACGTCGGCGGCTTGGTTGGCAGCAATACCGGCACTATTGAAGGCGGACGTGATGCCAATAATAGCTACTACAAATACCAGATTTACAACAACGGCGTTATTACAGCTAACGGCTCCAACATCGGCGGCCTGATTGGCAGCAATACTGGCAAACTGATCGCAGGTTATAACACCGGTGCTATCAATGCTAATAGCAGCACTAATGTCGGCGGTATCGTTGGCAATAATGCAGGCACAGCAGACCAGGTATTTAATACTGTTTTCAACTCTGATGGTACAAATGGTGCCGTTACCGGCGGTACCAATGTAGGCGGTATTGTTGGCGATAACAGTGGTACACTGAGCAATGCGTATAATACGACTGCTGTAAATGGCTCTGCTGATTCTACTGGTAATATTGCGGGCTATAACGCTGATACCGTAGAAAATGTTTATGGCAACAGCACATTGATTGGTCAAGGCAAAAATGCTGCCAACAGCTATGTAGTAGATACTTCCGATGATTGGAACCATAAAAATAAGTACACAGGATTTGATTTTTCAAACACCTGGAAAATCTACGAAGGCTACGGACATCCGCTGCTAAAAGTATTCCTGACCAGCGCAACCTACGATCCTGCTGCTGGTACCAGCTTTGTCTATAACGGTCAGGAACAGGGCCTTGATATTAGTAAGGTAACGGCTGCTGATAATTTGGCAGCTTACACTAAGGTAAATCAGCTGCTGCAGGCACTGCAGAATAAAAATGCAGGCAATGATTACCTCGGCTTCGTATCCGAACAAATTGCTGCAAGCACTGACGGTGGATTTAATCCTAACAACCTTGGCTACGATATCGACGTTGATTATGATATTACCAAGGCAGACCTTACTGTTTCTCTCAGCACTGTCAACCGCACTTACGGTAATTCTGCTCTTACTAACGGCACTGCTTATTCTGTTACTTTTGAAGGACTGCAAGGTAATGATACCTATGATTCCAGTGACTATACATTAACTGACATCATCGACGGCGCTGTAGCAGACACCAGCGGCAATAAGCAGACTAACAATGCCGGTACTTATAACTGGAGCGCTACCATAACACTGACTGATACCGATCTGGCTAACAACTATAACATTCAAGGCCTTAACGGAACTTCCGGTACTGTAAGCGGTACTGATAACTCTATTGTCAATAAGGCAAAACTGGATATCCACTCTGATGACAAAACTGTAGCAATCGGTCAGATTCCTAACTATACCGGTACTGATATCAACGGCGTATTGGTTAATGGCGACAGTTTAGCTTCCGGTACTTACAGCTACGGCATACAAGATTCTTCTAACATTAACGTTGATGGTCAATATCCGATTGGCATTTATCTTAATGGCACCTATTACGAATTAGGTGACAACTGGGAAAACAGTGTAAGTTTCTTCAAAAACTACGATATTACTTTCACTCCCGGCACTCTGACGGTAAGTGCAAATCTCCTTCCTGCGAATCCGCCTGACAGGAATCCCTGGGATTATCTCTATAAAGACAATCCTTTCGACCGTATCAGGAATTTCCGCGAACGCAAAGCAGAAATCAATTTTGTAGACGGCGGTATGGAAATCTAAAACAGTTTTACAGCGCAAAAGCCTGCGGTAAATCCGCAGGCTTTTGTATTTGCTGCCCAAGTACTTGTCCGGGCACATATTTTCTTTTACAATATAAGACAAGGAGGAATGACCATGAATAAATATATTATGGCTCTGGATCTCGGCACTACCAGCTGCCGCTGCATCCTGTTCGATAAAAATGGCCGCATCTGCAGCGCGGCGCAGAAAGAATTTACCCAGTATTTTCCACAGCCCGGCTGGGTGGAGCATGACGCGGAAGAAATCTGGGCGACGCAGATGGGTTTAATGTACGAAGCTATGAGCAAGCTTGATATTACTATTAAAGATATTACCGCTATCGGTATCACCAACCAGCGCGAGACAACCGTACTATGGGATAAGTCTACCGGCCGCCCCGTCCATAAAGCTATTGTCTGGCAATGCCGCCGCACGTCCGCCTACTGCGACGAGCTCAAACGCATGGGTATGGCAGACTTTTTCCGTGCCAAGACCGGCCTGGTACTGGACGCGTATTTTTCCGCTACCAAGCTGCGCTGGCTGCTGGATAACGTGCCTGATGCCCGTCGGCGGGCCGAAAAAGGCGAGCTGCTGTTCGGCACCATCGACAGCTGGATTATCTGGAAGCTGACTGGCGGCAAAGTCCATGTAACGGATTATTCCAACGCTTCCCGCACCATGCTGTTTAACATCCATACCCTGCAATGGGACGAAGACATCCTGCGGCTTTTGAACATCCCCTCTGCTCTGCTACCGGAAGTAAAGCCCTCCAGCTGTATTTACGGCGTAACGGATGCCAAGCTGTTTGGCGGCGAAGTTCCCATTGCCGGCGCCGGCGGCGACCAGCAGTGTGCCCTGTTTGGGCAGACCTGTTTCGAGCAGGGCGAAGTAAAAAACACCTACGGCACCGGCGGCTTTATGCTGATGAATACCGGTACGGCGCCGGTAAACTCGCATAACGGACTGGTTACAACCATTGCCTGGGGCGTAGACGGCAAGGTGGAATATGCTCTGGAAGGCTCTATCTTCGTTGTCGGTGCTGCTATTCAGTGGCTGCGGGACGAGTTGGGACTGATTCGCGATGCAGCTGATTCGGAACAGCTGGCCCGTTCTGTTGCTGACTCTAACGGCTGCTACGTAGTGCCCGCCTTCGTAGGTCTTGGCGCGCCTTACTGGGATCAGTATGCCCGCGGCGCTATCGTAGGCATCACCCGCGGCGTCAACCGCTGCCATATCATCCGCGCTACGCTTGAATCCATCGCCTATCAGGTAAACGACGTGCTGCAGGCCATGCAGGAAGACAGCGGCATCAGTATTGCTTCGCTGCGGGTTGATGGCGGCGCCTGTGATAACGACTTTCTGATGCAGTTCCAGGCAGACATCCTCAACACAACGGTGGTACGACCCCACTGCGTGGAAACTACGGCCATGGGCGCGGCATATCTGGCAGGTCTTGCGGTTGGCTATTGGGAAAGCAAAGAGGCAATCCGCGCCAATCATATCATCGCCGCAGAATTTAAACCGGCCATGGGCCAGGTTAAGCGCGAAAGTCTGCTGCAAGGCTGGCATAACGCGGTGAAAGCAGCTTCTGTACGCATTTAAAAAATTTAATATCTCCCTCTTTAACAGATTTTAATCAAACTAACAGGAGCATAATCTAAATGCTCCTGTTTTTTATTGTTGTAACAAAATAGTTTATTTAATAATGTAATTTAAAAACACTTTTGTCTAAAGAAAAATTTTGGTATAATTATTTATATTACTGCATTTTTTTACGTTTGTATTTTCGTATTTGCCCTTATGTAAAAGTATTCAAGGGGATATTTAAATCAAAGGAGGTGTAAAAAATAGTTTTAAGGGGAGATACGATAGATATAAGACAAAATATTTTACTTTATTTTGTAAGTTTTATGCAAAAAGGGGAGAGTTGTTCATGTTAGGATTACTTATAGCTACAATCGTTACCTTTATTACGGGCTATCTAATCATCAAAAAATATAAAGCTCAATCGGTATTGATGATTGCAGGCCTGCTACTGATGCTATGTTCACTGTTTATCGGCGATAAGCCTATCCTTACTGGCAAAGCAGCTACTGGATTTGCCGGTTTTGACCTGTTCAAATATATCACTACGCTTTTCCAGTCGCGTACTGCCAATCTTGGTATGATTATCATGTCCGTTGCCGGTTTTACCCGCTATATGGACAAGATTGGAGCCAGTAAAGCTCTGGTAAAACTTTGTATTAAACCGTTGCAGCTTTTTAAAGCACCTTATATAGTACTGGGTCTCGGCTATATTGTTGGGCAAATACTAAATATATTTATTCCCAGTGCTTCTGGTCTTGGCCTGTTACTGATGGTAACCATGTTCCCTATTCTGACAAGCTTAGGCGTAAGTCGTGAAGCAGCAACTACCATGATTGCGACAGCATCCTGTCTTGACCTTGGACCCGGCTCCGGAAATGCAACCTTGGCCGCAAAAAACGCCGGTCTTGACGTTGCCATCTACTTCGCAGCTTATCAAATTCCTATCGCCGTATGTGTTATGGCTGTTGTTGCTGTTTCGCATGCCCTGGTACAAAAATACTTTGACAGCAAAGCAGGACATAAAGCCGAACCAACAGAATTTATCCATGAAGACGAAACAAACAGTATTTTCAACAAAATTTATGCTTTTCTGCCAGTACTGCCACTCATCCTTATTTTAACTTTCAGCAAACTGCTGGTATCGCATATCAAGATGGACGTTATTACCGCCATGATTCTCAGTATCTTTGTCAGCATGTTCTTTGAACTGCTCAGAACTAAAGATCTTAAAGAAGTATTAAAAAGTATCCAGGTATTCTTTGACGGTATGGGCACACAATTTGCAACCGTAGTAACCCTGATTGTTGCCGGCGAAGTATTTGCTAAAGGCCTTACCTCTATCGGTGCTATTGATACAATTATTAAATATGCTCAGACTTCTGGCTTTGGCGGCTATGGAATGACCATAGTTATGACTTTAGTAATCGTTATTTCTTCCATAGTCATGGGAAGTGGCAACGCGCCTTTCTTTGCCTTCGCTGCACTTGCTCCATCGGTAGCAGAAAAAGTTGGTATTGCTTCTGTGCTAATGCTTTTACCCATGCAGTTTGCTGCAGGCATAGCAAGAAATGTTTCACCGATTACTGCCGTCGTAGTCGCAGTTGCCGGTATCGCCCAGATTAGTCCTGTAGAAATAGTAAAACGCAGTGCTGTCCCTATGTTCTTAGCTCTTATCACTACTGTGGCAACTACTTTTATCTTCTTACATTAAAATACAGGAGGCGTTTTTATGAAACTCAATGTAGAAGAATATTTAAAAAATTTACAAACGCTTGTTAACATCGAGTCCCACAGCAAAATGCCTGAGGGTACACGTCAGGTGGCTCTGCTGCTGCAGGAAAAATTTACAGCACTCGGCTGGCATACGGAGCTTATCGACATCGGCAGTAAAGTCGGTCCCTGTCTGAAAGTTACCAATAAGCCATCAGAGCATTATGATGTGCTGCTGCTCGGCCATATGGATACTGTTTTTCCCGCCGGTACAGTAGCTGAGCGGCCTTTTAAGATTGTAGGTGAGCACTATATAGGCCCCGGCGCCAGTGATATGAAATGCGGCGCACTGTATATGTATTATCTGGCAGCCCATCGTACTGCTGCCAATCTCAAAGAACAAGGCTCTATCTGCCTGCTGTTTAATCCTGACGAAGAAATAGGCTCTATTTATTCCCGACAACTTATTGAACAAGAAGCCAAAAAGGCATCTTATGTGCTTATCATGGAATCTGCCCGCGCCAACGGTGCACTGGTAAATCAACGTAAAGGAATTTCCAAATATACGCTTACTTTTAACGGTATCGCAGCCCATGCCGGTGTTGACCCCGACAAAGGTGCCAGCGCTATCAATGAATTTATCAGATGGGGTCAGGAAATTATCGCTTTGGCGAATAAAGAAAAAGGCACTACCATAAATATCGGTATCGTTAACGGCGGTACCGGTGCTAACGTGGTTGCCAATAAAACTATATGTGAAGTAGATGTACGCATCACTGAAGTTACGGAAGCTCAGCGCATTGACACCAAGCTCCGTGAACTCCAGCAGCATCCTTTTGATAACAGAGTATCCGTCATCGTAGATGGTGGTATGAAACGTCCGCCCTTTAATCCTTCCGAAAAATCACTGGAACTCTGCCGGATGACCGATGAAATAGCGGCAGACCTGGGCATCGACATTTCCTGGACTGCCACCGGCGGCGGCAGCGACGGTAATTTCACCGCCGCTCTCGGTATTCCCACTATCGACGGCCTTGGCCCCATCGGCGGCAACGCCCATTCCGAAAGAGAATACGGCGAAATCAGCAGTCTTGCACCCAGATTTGAACTGCTGTATAAAATCGTCAGCAGATTAACAAAAGACGGCGCCCTGTAAAATTTCGTCACCCTTACCAATTATATCTGCAAATAAAAACAAGGAGAGATTAAAATCTCTCCTTGTTTTTATTTTGATAATTGTAACAGCTAAACAATAAGCAGCTACTATTATCCCAATAAATCATATACCCCTAAGCTGCTTTTAGCTTCAAGGCTGCATCCATCTATCCCGCTGCTCGCAATTATCAGGCTTGCTTGCATTTGCCTGTTTACAGTTATATAATGAAGCTTATGTTATATTATCACAGATAAAGCTGGTGTTTTATTCATGGAACAAACCTATCCCCGTATCCGCGTCAATACAGCTGTTTACTGGCGGACAATCTTTGTTATCTTTCTGGGCAGTATGGCAGCTTTCGGCGCCGAATACTGTGTGCAGCCGTTAATTCCCGTTATTGCCAAAGAATTCTTGCTGTCGCCTGCCAGCGCCAGTCTCGCCGTATCGGCAGGTCTTTTCGGCATGGCGCTGTCCATGCTCTTTATCGCTGTTATCGGCCCTGCCCTTGACCGCAAAAAAATAACGACTGTTGCATTATTAGTAGCTGCTGTCTTCACTATCGTCATCGGTTTATGCGGCAATTTTTATCTCATCCTGTTATTGCGCTTCCTGCAGGGCGTTATCCTGGCAGCTTTCCCCTCCCTTATGATTGCCTATATCAATGAAGAATTTGAACTATCCAGCGTCGGCAGCGTCCTGGGTATCTATATCGGCGCCAACGCTATCGGCGGTCTGGCAGGACGCCTTATCGTCAGCTCCATGGCAGATTTTTTCAGCTGGCGCACAGGACTTATCCTGATTGGCTTGCTATATCTTGCCATTGCCTTATCCGTCGGCTTCTTTCTACCCGGATCACACCACAAAAATACCGGTACCATCAGCTTTAATCCCGGTAAAATTATCGCTAATATTTTTTCTGATACCAAGCTCTTACTCATCTATCTGATCGGCTTCTGCGCCATGGGCTCTTTCGTATCAGTCTATAATTTTATCACCTACGTCCTGCTGCACGAGCCCTATAATCTCAGTCAGACCTTTATCGGCTGTCTGTTCTTTACCTATCTTATCGGCTCTTTCAGCTCTGCCTACATGGGCAAAAAAACCTATCTCTGGGGCAACAGCCGCGTTATAGGCATCAGCGCGGTTTTAATGCTGGCAGGTATCATAATCACAATACTGATGCCGCTGCTGTGCAAAATCATCGGCCTCGTCATTTTTACCTTTGGTTTTTTTGGCTGTCATACGGGAGCCTGCGGCTGGGTAGGCAAGCTTAATAAAGGCGATAAGGCAGTTTCGTCCTCGCTGTATATGTTCCTGTACTATACCGGCGCCAGTGCCCTGGGCACACTGGGCGGCTTTTTTCTGGAACATTATGGCTGGAACGGCGTCGTAACTATGGTTGCCACAGCCGAAGTTATCTGCCTTTTACTCTTGCATACAGTAAACGGTCTGCTGAAAAAAGAGAAATAATACGTAAAATAAACACTGCAGAAAGCTCTGCAGTGTTTTCTTTATTCCTTACCTATTTACAGACTGCGCATCAGCAAGGTCACTGTAGTACCTTTGCCAACCTTACTGGTTACTCTTAAAGTAATATCATGTTCATCAGCAATCCATTTGGCAATGGCTAAACCTAAACCGGTGCCGCCTTTACTGCGGCTGCGGTCACTGTCCACACGATAAAAACGCTCAAAGATACGCGGCAGTTTATCCTCTGCAATGCCTATACCTGTATCTGCTATACAGATAACAGCCTGGTCTCCCTGCTGCCGGCAGCTCAAGGTTATGCTGCCGCCATCCGGCGTATACTTACTGCTGTTATCAATAAAGATACGCAGCAGCTGCCTGAATAGTACCGGGTCGGCATTTACTTTGAGCGGCTCACACTCACTGATACTTACTGTGAGCTGCGGCGCCAGCATTTCTGCTTCTTTAGCAGTTTCTTCCAAAACCGCATCCAGCTCTAATGCTTCCTTATGCACAACCTGCCTGTTCTGATCGGCGCGCGCCAAAAACAACAGCTTTTCAATCAACTGCTGCATATTGGCGGCTTCACTGCGGATGGCATTGATACTCTCTTCCAGTACCTCTGGATCATCCTTGCCCCAGCGTGCCAGCATATCCGAATAGCCGCAGATTACCGTCGCCGGCGTGCGCAGCTCATGGGATGCGTCAGAAACAAAACGCCGCTGCTTTTCAAACCCCTGCTGCAAGCGCGCCAGCATGGAGTTAAAGGTCATAATCAGCGTCTGCAGCTCATCTCTTGTTTCCGGTACCGGGATCCGCTTATTTAAGTCGCTGACCTCCAGCTTCTGCGCCGTCTCCACAATCCTGCGGATGGGCTGCAGCATCCTGCGGCTCATAAAGTAGCCTGCCGCTGCCGCTGCCAGCACTGCTCCAAAACATGCATAGAGAAATACTTCCCAGAAATCCTCCAGAAAATTTCTTTCTGCGGTTATCGTCCGAAAAAAGTACAGTTTTACGTTTCTGCCATTTACCTCCGCATCCCTGCGCAGATAATAAGCCGTACTGTTTTTAACATCTATCGTATGCAGATCCCGTTCCCACAAACCCAGCTGCTGGAAAATATTAGCTGTAGTCTGCTCGGCAATATCTTCCCAATCCTGCTTACCAGAGGAGTATTTCTCCTCCTCCTCATCCATTTCCTTAAAAACCTTGCGTCCTGTTTCATGAATCAGCGGATTAGTAGTGCTTTCAAACAGAATCCTGTTTTTTTCATCAGTTATACAGAGTACGACGCCCGGCTGCAGATGTTTAGAAACAAACTCCCGCTGTGTAACAGGCGTAAACTCCTGCCAATGGCGCAGCACTCTTTCCGAGCTCGTCACCACATCTCGCCCCGCACCATGGTACAGCAGATAATACAAGCTGCAGCTCATGGCAATGCCGGCCAGCAGCATAATTAACAGCAGCAGTAAGCCATAGATAATGGAAAGCCGCATAGATAGGGGCACGTTCATCTGTACAAAAAATCTATTCATCCTTGATAACATAACCAACACCCCTTACGGTCTGCAGATGCTTATAGCCGAAAGGATTATCTATCTTCGTGCGCAGATATCTTATATATACGTCCACCACATTGGTATCACCCAAATAATCATAGCCCCAGACGCTTTGCAGAATCTGTTCCCTGCTCATTACATGGTTCCTGTTGCTGACCAGATAAAACAACAGCTCATATTCCTTACGTGTCAGCTCAATACTGACATCATTTACCTGAACCTGGTACAGCTCAGGATAAATCCTGATAGCACCGCAGACTATTTCCTGCCGCACAGACTTGCCTGCATCGGCCTGGCTTTTACGCAGGGCAGCACGGATACGCGCCAAAAGCTCCTGCATGGCAAAGGGCTTAGTTACGTAGTCATCGGCGCCAATATCGAGTCCCTGCACCTTATCCTCGATGGAATCCTTAGCCGTCAGCATAATGATAGGCACGCTGATGCCCAGCTCACGCACTCTGCGACAGATAGTGATACCGTCCATGCCCGGCAGCATAATATCCAGCAGTACCAGGTCATAATCTTCTTGTACAATCCTGTCTAAGGCCTTCAACCCGTTCTCTTCTTTCGCAGCAGTGAAACCTTCGTGCCGCAGCTCCATTTCCAGAAATCTGGCAATCTTCTGTTCATCTTCTACAATCAATATCTTTTTATCCATATTCCACGCTTCCTCTCTGTTTATAATATATACGTCTTTAGTCTTCCTGAAAAGACCTCTGCGGTATTTTTAATTAAATTCTAATCTTCCTCTAATTACCGTTTAATAAACCCCTGCTATACTGTAAGCAAAGATAAGGAATATCTTAAAAAGGAGTGAATGAAATGGATGCTATGAACAACAATAAATTCTTTGATACTGTAAAACAATATAAAAAAGTAATCATCGGCGCCGCTGCTGTTATCGCCCTCTTCGGAGCAGCCGAAGCCGCTGAAGAAGCAGCTCACAACTACTTTCACGTACACGGGCTCGTTACCTCCGTTAACGGACAGGAAGTAACTGTAAGTACCCGCTGGTTAAACCGCAGCGTTGACTTCACCGGTTCCCCCTTCGATGCAGAAAGCCTGCAGCCCGGCCAGCATGTCAAAATAGAGAAAAACCTGCAGGGCATGGTTATCGACGTAAAACCTGAAGGCGGTCCCAAACATCCGCCTATGATGCGTGCCGAAAGACCTCTGCCGCCACATCTGGCAGCACCCCCTGTACCGCCCAAGGCTGCCCCGGCAGCACACAGGCGCTCCGATTTACTGACAAGATATGCTCCCAGCGATATTGCCTCCCTTACTGTTAACCCCGCTGACGATTATCGCGTAGTATTGGAAGGAACCATTGTCAGCCGTTTAAGCGATGAAGATTACCTGCTGCGCGACGCTGCCGGCAATGAAATCATCCTCGACGCCGATGACGACAGACCACTGCCGCTCAACGAGCAGCTCCGCATCTACGGCAAGACTGATGTAAAGAAAGACAGTATGGAAATCGACGTTAAATTCATCGAACCGGTTATCTGATATATCTCATAGCAAAACTAAAGCCCTCGGATTCAGTATCCGAGGGCTTTAATATTTTATTTTTTGCTTACCCCAATAACTCTGTCTGTTACCAGTAATGTCTGCCGTTCCAGCTGCAGAGCCTCTTCTTCAAGCTGTGCAACTTTCTGCGTCAGTATATCACTGTATTCTGTATCACCTGTCAATTTCAGATTGACCAGGATATTATAGGCAGAGCTGCGCAAAGCTGCTCTGGCCAGTAACGCACTTACGGCGCCGTCAGTAATAACATTCGGATTGCCTATCTGCGCCAGCCTTGCTGTAAGGCGCATAATCCGCAGGCTTTCTTCAGCAATTTCCAGAGGTATCTCTGCCGCTTGCTTAGCCGCCTGGCAAATCGCAGCTGCCCGCAAATTTTTCTCTTCCTCATTATCCTTAGGCATCCGATAACAGCTCATAAAAGCAGAAAAAACCTCTGCATCTGCTTCTGCCAGTTCCAGCATCCTGCTTCTGCTATATTCTGCCTGCTGCAAAAGTTCCTTAATTTCCCCCTCATGGTCGATAAACTTTTTCTTACCTATAGTAAGATTAGCCAGCATAGAAGTCAGTGCTGCCGCTATGGCCGCCGCTATAGCGGCAGCACCGCCACCGCCGGGTGCAGGCGCAGCCGATGCCAATAAAGCAAGAAATTCTTTAGTATGTAAATCTGTTAGTTTATTCATTATGCCTCCGGAAATTACTATTTTATTTTAACTTTTCTAATAACCACAAGGATATTAAGAAAGGAAGCGGATTACCGCTTCCTTTCTATCTGTGTAAAAATCTTTTTAACAGCACTGCTGCCGCATAGGCATCCAACGGCTCCACCGGTACTAAAAGCCCCAACGGGACAATCTTACGCCAACCCTGCGGCGGATTTATCTGCCAGTACAACCTCCTGGCCTCTTCCGTACTATGCGCCTCTTCAATAATCTGCAGCGGCAGATCCGGCAGTACCTTGCGCACCACATCGGCTACCCTGCCGCTGTTAGTACCGTTACCAATGACGCCCTCTGATGGCTGCCAGCGTTCTCTGCAGGCAAGCAGCTCCTCCGCCAGCCTGACAGTCGGCGCAACCTGTAAGAAAACAATCTTCCCAGATTCATCCATCACAGCCAGCCCCGTCTTACTGCTGCCAGGATCAATTCCCAGATAATATTTACTCATCGTCAGGCTGCACTTCCAATCTTACCAGTACCGGCCCGGCCGTCGTAATATCACCACGAGCATAAGCTTTCAGCAGTACCTTGCCGCCCAGACGGCGCATCTCATTGTTTACTTCGATAATCATAGCCGCGTCCATATTGCCAACCTTGCCAGTCAGCGGATCCGGCAGTACGCCAGCCTGCACAGCGGCATGATTTACCCTGTTCAGGAAATTCAGGATGATATTATTATAATTAGCGCCGGGAACGTCAAGGTTGACACTTTCCTCATAAATCAGCGCACCGTCAGAATAGATAAACTGATTCTCTGTCATCTCTATATCACAGATTACCAGTTCCCCTACAATAATATTGGCTACGGTACGGATGCGGAACAGCATATTGCCATGACTTTTATCCAATGTCTGCAGGGCATTATCCACAACTCTTTTAGAAACCCAGATAGCCTGGATCTCCTTATCCTCGTTCTGGATACCTAAACGCTGCAGCGCCATTTCATTGGCATTCTGCAGCAGCCAGTTAATCTGCGCCATATTTTCTTCATGACTCAGGCCACCGTGCATAACACCGGCATAAACAACTTCACCGGCGCGGTAAAACACCTGTCCCTCGCGAATGTTAATGATACCTTCACGTAAGACCTGCGTAGTTTTTTCCAGTTCGTCGATTTCATCATTCAGCTGCTTTTTCGCTTCAGAAAGTGAGGCAACTTCATCCTGCGCTGATGCGTATTTAGCATTTACATCTGCCAATTTAGCTTCAATAGCATCATTTTCTTCTGTACTCTGTCTTATTTTTTCATCCAGCTCGCTGATAGTCATGTTCTTGTTCTCAACATCAGCCTCTGCTTTAGCCAGGGCCTCGGTCGCCATCATTTTTTCCATATTCAGTGACTTGAGCTCTCTTTGAATTTTATCCATCCCAAATAAAGCAGTCCTTGCACTCTCCGACGCTATAGCCATAACGCAGATGGTGACTACAGAGATAATTACACCACTGAAAACGGTCAGCAGGATGGAAGTATGCTTAGGCCGCAGACCGAATACCGACATTTTTTTCTTGCCTATCTTACTGCCCATTTTGTCGGCAATATAGGCAATAAGGCCGCCAACAATGGCCATAATGACAATAAGCCTTATACCGACCAAGCATTCACCCCCTTTACTTTAACGCCTTTTTAGGCATTTTTCTTCTTCATCAGATAAACGCCGATAATCAGGCATAAAATATTAGGCAGCATGCAGGCCAAAAGCGGCGGCATTGCCCCGCCCTTGCCGAGACCGGTAGTAAAAGTCATTACTGCATAATAGATAAAGATAACGATGATACTGATGCCCAAACCGATAGAAGAGCTTGTTCTTTGTTTCTGGGTACCAAGCGCAGCACCTATCATAGCAAAGAAAAAGCTTGCCAGCGGGATAGAGATACGCATGAAGATTTCACACCATTGCCTTGCCGTAGGCTGCTGCTGTTTTTCCAGAATACTGATATATTCACGCAGTTCTCTAATCGTCATTTCTTCCGGATCTTTCTGTTCCCAGGAAATCTGTCTGGGGGAAACATCCAGCGGAATAATCTGTTCATCAAACTGTACAGAACTCTGTACGCCCTCTTCATCATTTAAAGAAAAGACTGTACCGTTGACAATTCTCCAGGTTCCCTGTTCCCAATAGCCTTCTTTAGCCGTCTGGATACGGGCAATATTACCTTTTTGGAATTCCTCGATAGTAATACCGCTCATCTTACCTTCTTTTTCATCAAATTTATTAGCATAGGTAATACGCTGCGTATCCCCGCTGAAAGTCTTGATGACGATATGCTCTTGTGTAGTAGGCTTAGTTTTATGCTTAATTTCATAATTTAAGATATAGCCGTACTGTACCTTTGCAGCAGGCACTACCTTTTCTGCCCAAACTACGGAAAACATACTCACGATAAAGCCTACCACTAACACCGGCGCTACAATTCGATAATAGCTTATCCCGCCGGCCTTCATAGCTACAATCTCGCTGCTGCCGGACATACGTCCGAAAGCCATAAGTGCGGCAAGCAGCATGGACATCGGGAAAGTATAGTTAACTATTTCCGGCAGACTGTACAAAAACAGTCTGGCAATAGTTTCCAGCGAAGCGCCGTACTGAGTTATATACTGAGTAATCTTAAACAGCATAGTACTGGCAATAAAAATGCTGGAGAAAGCGGCAATGCCAAAAATAAACGGATACAAAAGCTCCGTCAGTACATAACGGTCTAATAATCGTAAACGCACTTTTTCTTCCTCCTACATTGAAAAATTATCGCCAAGATAGTATTTGCGTGCTATAGGATTGTTAGCAATCGTCTCACTGTCACCATGCAGCAGCAGTTTTCCATTAGCCAGGATATAGGCCTTATCTACGATGCTAAGTGTCTCACGCACATTATGATCTGTAATCAGGATGCCGATGCCCCGCTGCGCCAGATGAGCGATCATACCTTGAATATCCGCTACCGCTATGGGATCAATCCCCGCAAAAGGTTCGTCTAAGAGAATAAAGGCAGGATCAGTGGCCAAAGCACGTGCGATCTCGACACGGCGTCTTTCACCGCCGGAAAGAGCATTACCCTTACTCTTACGGATATGCCCAATATGGAACTCCTCAATCAGGGCATTCATCTTAGCCATCCGTTCATCTTCATTTAATGAAGTAGTTTCCAAAATAGCCATGATGTTTTCCTCTACCGTCATCTTACTGAAGATAGAAGCTTCCTGCGGCAGATAACCGATTCCCGCCCTGGCGCGCTCATACATGGGCATACTGGATATATCCTGTCCGTCCAGCATTACCGTGCCGGAATCAGGCTTTTCTATGCCTACTATCATATAGAAAGTAGTCGTCTTACCGGCACCGTTCGGTCCCAACAATCCGACTATACTTCCCTGTTCGACAGTAATGCTGACGCCGTCAACAACATTCCTGCCGGAATAATTTTTGACTAAATTTTCTGTCTTAATAATCAACGGCTCGTCCTCCATTTTTCAAAGGCTTACGCCAGCTGAGCATTCTCTTCGGTCTTAGCCGGCTGTTGTTCGGGAATATAGATAATCTTTACGTTACCATCCGCAGTTGCCACATTAGTATTAGTCAGGCGCAGCGTATCCCCGGCTACAGAATTACCTTTCTGAGTAGCTTTGGCATTACCAATCAGTTCGATATAGCCATTGCTGTCAGTACGATAAATCGCTCTGTCAGCGGATGCAGTCAGTTCTCTGGCATCACTGTCGACAGTTACTCCACCCGTAGCATTAGCCACGCCGCCTTTAATGTCATAATCAATTTTCGCCGCATTCAGCACGCTGCCGTCCGTATCGGTAAGACGTGCCCAATCCCCGATAGTCTGCGCATATTCTCTGTCTTTATAATAATCTACCTGATCGGCCTGCAGGCTTCTGCCCTCTTTTACTACTACAGCATTACCTACTGCAGACAGATAATTTTCACTGTGCATAACAAACTTATTACAGGAAATATGTGCGTCTTCTTTATCTGCAATAACATTGCCAACTAAGACGCCGGTCTTGGCCTTGCTGTTAAATTCAGCATAATCTGCTGTTGCCGTACCGTCCTCCTGCTGCAGCACTACATGACCCTTAGCGGTTCCTTTGCCGGTCTGCAGGTCATACTCAAGTTCATCAGCCTTAACGGAGAAATTATCCGGCGCTGCCAATGCAGTAGACATAATGCCAAAGCTCAGCAAAGCCGCTGCTAAAACAGATACATATCTTTTATTTATCATTCATATCGCCGCCTTTCTCAACTCTGGCATTGCCAGTCAATTTTAATTTCTTAAAAGCGCTGGTAGTAACTGCTTTATCGGCACTGGCAAACCATTCATCTTTATACAATTTGACATTGCCGCTGGCAGTAATCTCTTCTTTATCTTGCCGCCATGCTACTTTATCTGCCAACAGCTTTCCGCCACTGGACAATACTGCCTGTACCTTACCCTCTAAAGCAAAGTTATTTTCACCAATAACTGTACTGCCGCTTTCAGCAGTTACATCAAGATAGCTGCCGTCATTACGGTATACTTTGCCTTTGATGTCTTTCAAGACCGCTTTATTATTTGTCTTATCATTGATTACTTCACCAACGGTAAACTCCCATAACATTTTGCCGTCTTTTTCACGTTTGATAACGCTGTTTTTCAACGAAGCGTTAAGCTGAGCATTGACACCGTTACCCAAGTCTACATTGACAGGCGCACTGCCACCGAACATCAGCCAGGCAATAATCGCACCTGCAATCAGGATACTGCTGCCAATCGCTATAAGCGCTTTTTTATTCTTCATCAGCCTGCTGCTCCTCCCGCGGCGTATACGGCGTATTCCAGCGGTGCTGGAACCAAAGCCAGTTATCCGGATACTGCCTGATAATCTTTTCTACTTCCTGAGTCATTTTCAAAGTCACATTATAATCGTCGGCCTTCTGATTGCCGCTAAATTCATATCTGATTGGATCCTTGACTATAGCCAGGTGACCATAACCGTCCGGCTTCCTGATAATGAAGATGGGAATTATCGGAGCCTTGAATTTACGGGCAAAATAAGCAGGTCCTGTAGGAGTGGAAGCCATCTTGCCTAAAAACGGTACAAAGATACCATCATAGCCGCCGTCCTGATCCGCAATCAAACCCAGCATACGTCCTTTTTTCATAGCCCGGGCGCAGCCAAGAATCTCGCTGGTGCCGCGTGAAAAGATTTCCTGTCCTACGCCTTCACGCAGTTCATTCATAAAATCACTGTAAACTCTGTTAGGCTGCGGCTTTTCTACCGCACTGAGCGGGAATCCGTTCAGTGCCAGCGCAGCACCCAACCACTCCCAGTTATCCATGTGGCAGGCCAGCATAACGACGCCTTTGCCTTCATTTAATGTATCCCAAAGCACCTCCGGTCGATCAAAAGTGACCAAGCCGCGAATATTATCCTTATTCAACGCCGGCATATACATAATTTCCATAAATGTTATACCAAGTTTAATAAACAAAGACTTGATAACATCATGAGCCTGCTTATCACTATATCCCAGACGTTCTTTAATTGTTTCTTCAGCACGGATACGCTGCTTTTTGGCAATATGATAATATAAATGCCCCATACCTTTGCCAATTTTTACAATCAGTTTATAAGGCAGCCAAGAAACAATCGTGCTTATAGTCTTTAACAAATAATACAACCACATTACTGTCTATCTCCCTGTCCACTTTCCTGATAGGAGGCAACTACCTCTGCCCATTTACCCTGAGCCTTTAAAAGCTGTTCTACAGCTTCACGTACAGCACCGCGCCCACCACAGGAAGCAGTAACAACCTGCGCTGCGGCAGCAACTTCTGTTACGGCATCTGCCGGAGCAAAAGTCACGCCCGCAGCCTTAAAAGCAGGCAGGTCATTTAGGTCGTCACCCATATAGGCAACTTCCTGCTGCTTTAGATTTAATTTCGTACGCAGCTTCTCTAAAGCTGCATATTTATCTTTTACACCTTCATATAAATGACGGATACCAAGCTCTGCTGCCCTGCGGTGGATAATCTCGCTGAAACGGCCGGTAATAATGGCTATTTCCAGACCATAACGCAGCGCACAGCTAATCCCCAAGCCATCCTTCGCATTAAAGCCTTTGAATACCTCACCGTTGCTGCCGATGTTGATAGTACCGTCAGTCAGAACACCGTCAACATCAAGAGCCAGCAATTTGATCTGCGCCAGTTCCTGCTCCACTATACCACACCCTGCCTTACAAGATCGGTCATATGCAGCAAGCCGATAACTTTGTTAGCGGCATCTATAACAGGCAAAACTGTAATCGGTTTCGGATGGTTACTTTCCATGATATGCAGTGCCTGAGCAGCTAATTTATCTTTAGTAATCGTCTTAGGCTGTTTTGTCATCAGCTCAGTAACAGGACGCTGCAGAAAATCAACACCTTTACTCAAGCCGCGACGAATATCGCCGTCAGTCAACACACCCAGCATGCTGCCTGCAGTATCAATTACCGACACTGCACCAAGACCTTTGTCCGTTATCACGAACAACGCCTCCTGTACAGTCGTTTCACCGACTACAACAGGATTTTCCTCACCGCTGTGCATAATATCACCAACAGTGAGCAATAAACGGCGCCCAAGTGAACCACCTGGATGGAAGATAGCAAACTGACTGGCTGTAAAATGGTGTCTTTGCAGCAAGGCCAAAGCTAAGGCATCACCGTAAGCTAATGCAGCAGTAGTACTGCTGGTAGGAGCAAGCCCTAAAGGACAGGCTTCCTTAGTAACACCGACGTTTAAAACCACATCGGCGTTTTTAGCTAAAGTAGAGGTATCATTGCCTACCATAGCTATTATTTTAGCACCAATCCGGCGCAAAGACGGTAAAATATTAAGAACTTCTCCGGTTTCGCCGCTGTTAGAAAGAGCAATCACTACATCACCGGCTGTAACCATACCCAGATCACCATGAATACCTTCAGCCGGATGCAGATAAAAAGACGGCGTTCCCGTGCTTGCCAGTGTTGCCGCCATTTTGCGACCAATAATACCGGATTTACCCATACCAGTAATAACGGTACGTCCCGGACACTGCAGAATCATTTCTACAGCGGCGGCAAAATTAGCATCAATCCTGGGTACAAGCTCCAGTATAGCTTCAGCCTCCATACGCAATACATCCTGCGCATGCTCAAGCATTTCTTGCATCACACAAGCTCTCCCTTCTATTTATCCTCGTACAATCTTATCAATTGCCAGCACATCCTGCAGCAGCTTTTTCAAATCGTCCAAGCGTACCATATTAGGTCCATCAGACAAAGCCTCTGCCGGATTATCATGTACCTCAAGGAATAAAGCATCAATGCCTACAGCTGCTGCAGCACGCGCCATATGCGGTACATACTGGCTTTGTCCGCCGCTGCTGGTTCCCTGCCCACCGGGAATCTGGACGCTGTGAGTTGCATCCATAACAACCGGATAACCCAGCTCGCGCATTACTGCAAGCCCGCGCATATCTGTAACCAAAGTATTATAGCCAAAGCTTGCGCCGCGCTCTGTAAGCATCAGATTATTATTGCCTGCTTCCTCAACTTTTTTGATTACGTTCTTCATATCCCAAGGCGCCAAAAACTGCCCTTTTTTTACATTCACAGTCTTGCCTGTTTGCGCTGCCGCATAAACCAGGTCCGTCTGACGGCACAAAAATGCAGGAATCTGCAGGATATCAACAACCTCTGCTGCCTTTTCAGCCTGCCAAGGTTCATGGATGTCTGTTACCACAGGCACCTCAAGATCCTTCTTAATCTGAGCCAGAATCTGCAAACCTTCTTCAATGCCGGGCCCGCGGAACGAATTATAGGAAGAACGATTAGCTTTATCAAAAGAAGCCTTAAATACATAAGGCATGCCCAGTTCTTCACAAATCGTTTTAACACGACGGCCAATAGCCAGACTGCGTTCATAGCCTTCAAGTACGCAAGGTCCTGCCAGCAGCAGCATCGGCTGACCCTCACCAACTAAGTAATCTTTTACTTTTACTATATGCACAGGAATAACCTCCTTGCTTTATTTATTCATGGCAGCAAACAATTCATTCACTGCAGCTAAATCCTCCGGAGTATCTACGCCTATACCTTTAAAAGCACTTTCAAGCACTTTTATTTTATAACCATTTTCCAAAGCCCTCAGCTGTTCAAGGCTTTCTGCTTTCTCCAACGGCGTAGGCTGTAAAGCAGCATATTTCAGCAGGAAATTACGACGATAAGCATAAATACCTACATGCTTATATACCTTATATCCTTCCGGTTTATTACGGGGATACGGCATCAGGCTGCGAGAAAAATACAGCGCATAACCATTCAGATCAGTAACTACCTTGACAGCAGCCGGATTATCATAATCCGCCTCATCCATAACGACCTTCATAGTAGCCATGTTAAGCTCAGCATCTGCTTCAAAAGCCTTCGCCAGATTATCAATAACCTCCGGCGGGATCATTGGTTCATCCCCTTGTACATTAACAATGACATCGACATCAGGATACATCAGGGCAACCTCTGCCAATCTGTCTGTCCCGCTGGGATGGTCGGGAGAAGTCATCACTGCCTTACCGCCAAAAGCAGTAACTGCTTTTTCCACCAGTTCATTATCCGTAGCTACGATGACTTCATCCGGCATCTGAGCCTGGCACGCTCTTTCATAGACATGCTGGATCATCGGCTTACCTGCAATCATAGATAACGGCTTACCAGGCAATCTGGTAGAAGCATAGCGTGCCGGAATTACACACAAAACTTTCATTTTTCATCCTGCTCCTTCTTAATGGCTTTCATAACACATTCTTCCAATTTATCCATACCACTGGTAACCTGGATTTCCATATTCAGGATATACAAAGGTATCTTTCTGTCAGAATAAATGAATTCTGTAGGTATCTTAACCGCATCTTTAGCCGTGGTAACCATGGCAACTGCCTGCTCACGACTCGCCAGCTCATTGATATACTGCATCTCCAGCATCCCATAATCGTGATGGTCAGGATAGCGCACTGCTTCTAAAATATTCAAACCAATACTGGACAAGGTCTGTTCAAAAGAAGACGGATTACCGATAGCAGAAAAGACCATGACATTCTTGCCTTTCAGCTCATCCAAATCCTTGCAGTTCTGTACAATGCCTTTATACCAATCGGCAATTTCCACAAAATTCTTCGGATGATGAATACTTTCCACAATAGGAGCCTTGGCATTATATTTACCAATGGTCTTGCGCAGTTGCTGCCTGCTCAAAATACTGCTTTGGTCAGTCTTTGTCAGTAGGAATACATCACCGCGATCAAGATTTTCCAGCGGTTCACGCAAAGTTCCGCGCGGCAGCACACAACCATTGCCGAACATATTTAAAGTATCAACCAGCACAATATCAAGATCTCGTTCTAATTGCCAATGCTGATAACCATCGTCCATGATAATTACTTCGGCATGCATTTTTTCCACTGCATACTTACCGGTAACAGCACGATTCTTACCGATAATAACAGGAATACCCGGTAAGGTTTTAGCCATCAGATATGCTTCATCACCAGCTTCATAAGCGGTCATGTATATCTTTTCACCGTCAGATACTACACCGATGTCTTTATCCCAGTGAGAACGATAACCACGATTTAAGATTACTACCCTGTAACCCATCTTCTTAATCATAGCAGCCATCTTTTGCGCAGTAGGAGTCTTGCCTGTACCGCCTACCGTGATATTGCCGATAGAGATTACACAGCAGGGGAGCTTTTTCTGTTTTTGCAGGCCTGATTGGTAAATAGCCAGCTTGCAGCGGACACCGAACTCATAAAGATAAGAAAGCACACGCAAAAATGCTAACAGTACCCAGCCAAAAAAAGGAGTTTCAGGACCATGCGCCATCTGGAAGACATACTGGATAATCGCATCACCATGACGCAAACGTCCGCCGCCTTCATCAGTAAGATTACGTGTATTAACCGGATAAGAAAGATATTCCTTGGCCGGCACAGCAGTAAGCTCTAACAATTCTTTCAGGTATTTTATGCTGCGCACATCTGCGCCGCGGTTTTCTTTAATAACCTGCAGCGACGCAGCGCCCATTTTAGTTCTTTTCTCATCATCGTCAATAATGGACAGCATTTCAGCTGCCAATTCATTGACATTATTAACCATCTTGCAGGCGCCGACCTTGCTTAACAATGCATAAGAATCTTTAAAATTCTGCATATTAGGCCCTACTAAGATAGGCTTGGCATGAGCGGCAGGCTCCAAAACATTATGACCGCCATGCTTGCTTAAAGAACCGCCTACATATACCACATCGCCGACAGCATAAATACGGCCTAATTCACCGATGGTATCAATGAGCAGCACCGGATACTGATGCCGCTGCCCCGTAACCTCCAGTAGTTTAGACCTGTAGCCTGTCTCATAACCATATCCGGCTGCTATTTTGGCAATCTCATCAGAGCGCGTAGTCTTACGCGGCGCAATAATCAGCCTTGCTTCGGGATATTTAGCACGAATATTTTTAAACGCTTTCATCAGTGCATCTTCTTCTGTAGGATGGGTCGAGCCAGCTACAATAACCGGATAAGAATTGCCAAGTCCTAATTCCAACCTGTATTTTTCTAAATCCTGCTGCGTTACTTCCGCATAGGTCTGGTCAAACTTAGTATTGCCGGTTACAAAAATCTTATCCTTATCAGCTCCCAAGTGAGCAATATAGTCAGCATCAATGCTGGACTGCATACAGAAACGGCTGACCGTATTCAGCATATCTTCCCAGATACCGTAAAGATAACGATAGCTTTTTACCGATTTTTCCGAAATACGTCCGTTAACCATCATTACAGGGATATTACGTTCACGGATAGCACGCAGAAAATTAGGCCACAGTTCTGTTTCTACCGGCATAAAGATACCGGGATGGATACGTTTAACCATAGATTCTGCCACAAAAGGCAGATCCAAGGGGAAATAGATAATAGCATCTGCTTCCGGAATAATCTGTTTGGCCATGTTGTAGCCGCCTACCGTAAAAGCAGAAACCAGTACAGGTTTTCCCGGCATCTCCTTCTGAATTTGTTTGACCAGCGGGCTGGTAGCAACAATCTCACCTACAGATGCCCCATGAATCCAGATACAATCTTTCTGCGCCACCTTGGCAATTTCAGCTTCATAGACACGGCCAAAACTCTGCCTGAATCTGCGCTTAAAACCTTTTTCAGTTAGCAGCCTATATGTATAATAAGGCAATACAAAAACTATCAATGCCACTAGGGCAATCAGATTATAAATAATATACATTCACAGACCTCATTTCGCTTCCTTGCTGCGATACTGAATCCTATACAGATGGGCATATAAGCCATCCTGCGCCATCAATTCTTCATGGCTGCCATCTTCTACCAGACGTCCTTTTTCCATAACCAGTATCCTATCAGCATTCTTTATCGTTGACAGCCTGTGTGCAATAACAAAAGAAGTCCTGCCGACCATCAAACGATCCAGCGCCTCTTGTACAATACGCTCACTCTCTGTATCTAAAGCAGAGGTAGCCTCGTCTAAAATCAAAATCTGTGGATTCTTTAAAATTGCCCGGGCAATAGAAATACGCTGACGCTGACCGCCGGAAATATTTACGCCGCGGTCACCCAGCATGGTATCATATCCTTCCGGCAACCCCATAATAAAGTCATGGGCATTGGCAGCCTTTGCTGCTGCCTCTACTTCTTCTTTTGTGGCATCAAGACGTCCATATAAAATATTGTCATACACACTACCGTTAAACAGCAATGTTTCCTGCGGCACGATGCCTACCTGTTCACGTAGAGAATCCAAAGTGACATTGCGAATATCTACGCCATCAATAGCAATACTGCCGTTAGTTACATCATAAAAGCGCGGCAGCAAGCTGGCAATAGTAGACTTGCCAGCACCGGAAGGCCCGACGATGGCTACAATCTGTCCGCGATTTACTTTGAAGGACAAATCTTCGATAACTTGTTCATCCTTATTATAAGCAAAGTCAACATGCTTAAATTCTACATGTCCCTGAACAGGCGGCAAAACCTGTGCAGACTGCAGCTCCTTAATATTCTCTTCCAAATCAAGAATACCGAAAACGCGCTCACCGGCGGCCAAGGCTTGCTGAATGCTGGCAACGACCTTGGTCAGACGCTTAATAGGATTAGCTATATTAACAGCATACACCAGAAATGCGACCAAAGAACCGGCAGTAATAGTACCGTTAATAACACTCATACCGCCATACCACATAACTACAGTAACACCTATGGCCGCTACTAACTCGACAGTCGGCGTCAGCAAAGCATTTAACTTGATGTTTTTCATATTGGCATAAAAATTAGTCATATTCTGCGCGTCAAAACGTTTGATTTCATAATCTTCACGCACAAAAGATTTTACTACGCGGGCAGAAGATACCACCTCCTGCAGCACCGAAGTAAGCTCAGCAGTGCACTCCTGGATACGCCCGCCATTACGGCGAATCTTTTTGCCAAAAAAGTCCATAAACCACAATACAACCGGGAAAGTGCAAAAAGTAAACAAGGTAAGCTTCCAGTCCAGCCACAGCATAGCGGCAATACTGCCTACCAGCACAAGCCCTTCTGTCACTAATTCTACAGCCTTATCTACCATAGCTACCTGTAAAGCAGCAACATCATTAGTAACATAGCTCATGATAGTACCGGTCTTATTTTTGTCATAAAAAGACATACTAAGACGCTGTAATTTACGGAAAATAGCACCGCGGATATCGATAACTACCCTTTGACCGACCCAGCTCATCAAGTAGCTTTGACCATAGAAGAACAAACCGCGGATAATAAAAACTACCACGATACTGGCAGCAATAAGGTACAACATCCTGACATCCTTTTGTACCAGCACCTTATCGACTACGTCTTTGATAATCCAAGGCAGGTACAGATTACAGCCAGCAGCTAAACAAGTACAAAGCACTGCCAGGATTAAACGCAGCAGATATGGCCGTACATAATTTAACAGTCGTAAATATAAATTCATTTCTTCTCCTCTGCAATCTTCAGTACTAATTCAGCCACTCGCTTAACAGCTCCTGGCTTGCCTAACCGTTCACGCACATACTCCAAATCACGTTTCATCTGTGCATTACGTTCCGGCTGCAGCAAATCAATAGCAGCCTGCGCTACTTTCTCAGGTGTAAAATCTTCCTGCAACAGTTCTGGCAATACTTGCCTGCCGGCAACAATATTAGGCAGTCCGATATTGGGAATATTTATTACCCTTCTGGCAATAAATGCATTGATAGCAGACGTACGATAAACAATAATACTGCCCAATCCGCACAGCGCCGCTTCCAAGGTCACCGTCCCACTGGTTGCCAAAGCTAAGTCTGCAACACTGAACAGGTCATAGTTATGACCCTCGGTAATTCTAACTTCTACACCTGCCGCCTTAATCTTACTTTCCAGCAACTCTAAGGGGATAGTACCTGCGCGGGGCATGGCAAAATCAACTTCCGGTATACGCTGTTTAAGCACCTTGGCCGCCAAAAGCAACGTAGGCAGCATCTTTTCAATCTCCATCAGCCTGCTGCCAGGCATTATAAGTATCAGTTTTCTTCCCTTCTGTTTACCGGCAAAAGCTTCTGCCTCGTTACGCGGCAGCAAAGGTTTAACTATATCAAGTAAGGGATGACCAACAAATACCGTGTCGGCGCCTGCTTCATGATAGACATCATATTCAAAAGGAAAAATAGCAGCTACCTTATCCACTATCTGCGCTACCTTCTTCGCCCTGCTTTTATGCCATGCCCAAGCAGAAGGACTGATATAAGAAACTACCGGAATCCCCATCTCATGGGCGATCTTAGCAATCTTCATATTAAAGCCAGGATAATCGACTACGACCAGGCAATCAGGCCTGCGTTCTTCCATAACTTTTATAAAATTATTGCGTAACCGGAATAAAGCTGGCAGCTTACAGATAATTTCTGCAAACCCCATCACTCCATGTTCTTTTATATCAAAAAGCACTTCACCGCCAGCATGGCGCAGAGCATCTCCTCCCATGCCAAAAACTTCAGCAGCAGGCTCTATATTCTTAATAGCAGCCGTAACTGCGGCAGCATGTATGTCTCCAGACGCTTCTCCGGCAGAAATTAAAATCTTTGTCATTGCAGCACCCTTTTTCTCTATTAAAAGCATATTAAAAAAGTCTATAACATTTCATTGTATATTATAACACAAAAGCGACCAACAAATACTGTTGGTCGCTTTAAAAATGAAATTTTTCTGTTAATTTATTTAACCAAAATAGTAATATTATGCTCATCAGCCATGGCAATCGTCTTTTCTCTGTCCACTATCAACGTATTGCCAGCTTCAATAACAATACCGGTAGCTCCTGCATAAATCATAGATTCCATAGTCTTGGTGCCAAACCCAGGAATGTCGAAGCGCTGGTCCTGAGACGGCTTAGCCGTCTTAGCTACAATTACTCCGCCTTTGCCAAGGAAACCGCCGCGAAGAATGCAGGCATCTGTACCCTCGATAGCTTCTACTGCCATAACCGCTCTGTTTTTCACTACTACCGTCTGTCCAATATCCAGGCCGCCGATTGCTTTAGCCATAGTAAAGCCAAACTCCATATCCGCCAGCTCTGCTTCAGTCGGCTTCCGTTTTGTCAGTACTCCCGGGGCAGGCAGAAGCGGTTTAATCAGTACCGTTTGGTCCATCACCTTGATGCCGTCGCTTTCCAGCTCCTTAACGATAGCATTCATAATAGTATCATCTTTACGATCAGGTATAGTCGCCAAAATCTTAATAGCACGCAGATCAGGGACTATTTTACCAGCTTTATACAGTACTTCCTTGGTTACTTTGCCAATCATAGTAACCTGCTGTACCTTATGTTTTTTTAAAGTAGAGATAATCTTACCAATCTTACCGATATTGATCTCATAATAAAAATCTACACATTCAGCAAGTTCTTTATCGATATCAGGCACCACACCTATAGCCACAACCTGATACCCCATAGACTTGGCAGATTTCGCAACTTCTACCGGCAGGTGTCCTATGCCTGATAAAACGCCAATAGTCTCCATAACCTCAGCCTCTGCGGGTACGGATAATACCGCGCTCTACATTACGCAGGAAACGCATCAGATGTTCCACCGGTTCACTGCTGTCCAGCTCCTGTTCCATAGTTGCAATAGCTTCCTGTAAGGGCAAGCCGCTGTGATACAAGATACGGAAAGCCTTTTTCAGCTGGCTGCGCTGCTCGGCAGGCATACCTGCACGAGAAAGTCCTACACTATTCAAGCCAGATACAAATGCCGGATCGCCTGCAACAATCATAAACGGAGGGATATCCTGCGCTACACGCGCCATGCCGCCAACCATTACATTACGGCCAATTTTGCAGAATTGATGAACAGCAGACAAACCACCAATAACAGCACGGTCTTCTACAATTACATGTCCTGCCAAGGTAGCAACATTAGACATGATAACATTATTACCTACTATACAATTATGAGCAACATGGGTATAGGCCATCATCAGGATATTATTGCCAATCCTGGTTTCATTGCCTTCACCGGTAGCTCTGTTGACAGTACAGCATTCTCTGAAAATACCGCCGTCACCGATAATCGTATAAGATTTTTCTCCGGCAAATTTAAGATCCTGCGGTTCTGCGCCGATAGAACAACCAGGGAAAAATTTGCAGTTTTTGCCCACAGTAGTATATCTATGGATAACTGCGTGGGGCCCGATTTTGCAGCCATCGCCAATTACCGTATCCTCATCAATTACAGCATAGGCTCCAATTTCCACATCTTGACCTATAACGGCATTAGGGTGAATAACGGCAGTTTCATGTATTTTACGTTTAGGTATAATAACCGAACTCATCTTTTCCACTCCTCTTGTTTAATCACTTGATTAAACATAAATATAAAACTATAATCTCTCTGTACCTATTTTTTTAACCTCTTAAATTCGGTTATTTTTATGGATTAAAACAAAATTTTATCTATTATCTTCAGAATGCTCTATATTTCTACCTAATTGTAAAAAATTATGCTTCCTTGGGATCCATAATAGCAAAAGTACAGTCACATTCGCAGGCCACATTACCATCGACCTTACCTTCACAATGGATAACGCCCATATTGCCGCGGATCTTTACAACCTCGGCAGTAGTTACTACCTGATCACCAGGTACAACCTGCTTACGGAAGCGCACATTATCAATTTTGCCGAAAACAGCAATCTTACCACGGTTTTCTTCAGGATAAAGCATCGCTACACCGCCTACCTGCGCCATAGCCTCAATCAGCAATACGCCGGGCATAATTGGTTCGTTAGGAAAATGTCCCAGGAACTGCATTTCGTTAGCAGTGATATTCTTAATCCCGACAGCGCGTTTCAAAGGCTCCACTTCTAAAATCCGGTCGACTAAAAGCATCGGATAACGATGCGGAAGAATTTTTTTAATTTCATTAATATCAAGAACTGTCATTTACTGTTCCTCCCTTGTTCTATATGCTTGTATTTGTTTAGCTATACCAGAATTAAACGCATGTCCTGTCTTCACAGCGATTACATGAGCTTTAATTGGTCCCAGCAAATATAGATCGCCGATGACATCAAGTATTTTATGCCTGATAAGTTCGTCGTCAAAACGCGGCACGGACAAAATCTTTTCTTTGTCAAACACTACGACATTTTCCAAACTGCCGCCAAGGCCAAGCCCTAACTTTTTCAGCATTTCCAGCTCATCAGTAAAAGCCACTGTCCGCGCAGCCATGATTTCCTTTTTAAAACTTTCTTTATTAAGCTCAAGATCAAAATACTGTGTTCCCAAAAGCGGATGCTTATTGATAGAGGTAAAAGAAATCCTATAACCATCATAAGGTTTAACAACGATATAACGATCGCCGTCGTAAACAGAAAACTCTTTATCAAGACTATAAATCTTTCTTTCCTCCTGCTGCTCCGCTATGCCAGCCTGTTCCAGCAGCTCGCAGAAAACTTTGGCGCTGCCGTCTGTAACGGGAGGTTCCGGCGAAGACATTTCTATAACGATATTGTCTATTTCCATCATTGCCAATGCCGCCATCAGATGTTCCACGGTAAAAACTTCTGCTCCGCCAGCACTCAGTGTTGTCGCCTTTACTGTAGAGCTTACATTTTCTGCCAGTGCTGGTATCGCAGGCCTACCGGGAAGGTCTGTACGAATAAACACGATACCCGCATCAGCATCTGCCGGCTTCATAGTCATCAGCACTTCTTTGCCTGAATGCAGACCGATGCCGGAATAAGATATTTCTTTAGCAATGGTATGCTGCATATATTTTTCAGCCATTATTTTCCTCCTTCTCTATTTATCTTTATTTTTAAATCGCTGGCGTCCGTCTTTCCAACGATCATGTACCCAGAACCACATTTCCGGATGTGCAATTATCTCGTGTTCCAAGATAGTGACCATCTGACTGGTCACTTCATAAAAATCCGCTTCTTTATCCTTCGTCTTAGGCGTATAAAGCGGCGGATAGATTTTCGCCGTGCAAGTCCCGTCATCATTATTATGCAGGAAGATAGGCAGTATAGGAGAGCCGTAGATTCTTGACAACGCTGCGGCGCCCATGGGAATAATGGATTTTTTACCAAAAAGATTTATTTCTACACCATCGTCATTAGTATCCTGGTCATAAAGTACACCTAACAAATGCTTTTCTTTAAGCATTCTGCTGATAGCCAGCAATCCGCTTTCTCCCCGATTATAGGCAACTTTCTGACCTACCATCTGCCGATATTCATTGATAAATTTATCCATGGCACCATTATTCTGCTTACGGGTAATAGAGAGCATCGGATAACCATGCAAAGCAACAGTCGCCCCCAAAAGCTCCCAGTTACCATAATGTCCCGTTGCCATGATGACGCCTTTATTCTGCTTGTAAGCGGCATCAAGGTATTCCAATCCTTCTACTTTGACAGTCTGGTCAATATTCTCCGGCTTTAAAAGAGGGAAACGCATAACCTCGACAATCATCCGGCCAAAACGCCGCAGGCTTGCTTCAGCAATCTGCGCAGCCCGCGCCTTATCTACGCCAAGACATTCCATAACATTCGTCCTGGCCATCTGCATACGCCACTCCGGTACGGCCACCACTGCTACCCCGCCCAGGAAATCAGCCACCAGGCTGCGGATAAACTTGGGCGCAATACACATCAGCTTGCTGAATAAATTCACTATATAATAACCCAGCATCTTAACACTCCTTTACAGGTTATTTATCGCTGAGCTTGGCAATCTCTTTTTCCAGTTCCTTAACTCGCTTAATCAAATCGCCAATCTTACGCAGATTTGCTTCCTGTCGCAGCCAGTCCTTATGCGGCATGGCCGGAAAGCCTGCCATAAAGGAATTAGCCGGAATATTATTGGTAATGCCCGTCTTGCCGCCAAATACGCAGTTATCACCAATAGTAATATGACCAACGGTTCCCACCTGTCCGGCAAAGGTTACATTATTGCCTACGGTTACGCTGCCGGAAATGCCTACATGAGCAACCACAAGACAATTTTCGCCTAAAATATCATTATGTCCCAGATGAACGAGGTTATCAATTTTAGTTCCCTTGCCTACTATAGTGCTGTCTACCGTAGCTCTGTCAATACAGGTATTATTGCCTATTTCCACATCATCCTGCAGCACTACGTTGCCAGTCTGCAGCACCTTGCTATGTTTGCCGTTTTGAGTTACATAACCGAAGCCATCGCCGCCGATGACAGAACCGGCCTGCAGGATTACCCGGTCACCCAGTACACAATCCTCACGGATAGTAACACTTGGATAAATAATGCAGTCACTGCCGATTTTAACACGCTTGCCTACATATACATGCGGATAGATGATAGAGCCATCACCAATCTCAGCGCCGTCTTCAATAACAGCAAACGGCTGGACAGCAACATTATTCCCGATTTTTGCCGTAGGAGCAATATAAGCCAGCTGACTAACGACACGCTCTACCTCTTCCGGTGCACGGAACAGCTCCAGCAAGGACGCAAAAGCAGCACGCGGATTTTCCACCCTGATAACAGGCCTGCCGTCCAGTTTCGGATCGTCGTGACTAAGCACCATAACGCCGGCTTTGCTTAAATGACAATGCTCTACATGCGGCGGAACAGCAAAAGAAATATCCTGCGGCCCAGCTTCCAATAAACCGTTGACACCCGTAATTACCAGCTGCGGATTATCATCCTCTACCGTACCGTGTAAAAATACAGCTAATTCCTGAACACTTTTTTCCATAAATAGACCTCCCCGTAATCAGCCCTCTAAGACCGTGCAACACAAAGAGCGGACGGACGAGTCCGCCCGCTCAGGGTGTGCCTTTATTTCATTTTCTCAATTACTTCTTTGGTTACGTCAGTACCACCTTGGGGAACTGCATCTTTAATCAGGATAGCACCCAAGCCTTTTTCTTTAGCAACCTGATTCAAAGCAGTATCCAGACTGGCTTTCAATTTATTTTGCGCCTCACTCTGAATCAGCTGGGCACGCGCAGCATAATCTTCCGCAACCTTTTTCTGCTCTTCTGCACTCTTACCTTCCATATCTTTATCCATAGAAGCTTTCAAGTCCTGCATTTTCTTGGTAACGTCTTCCTTAGTATCTTTAACCACAACAGCTTCTGCTTCTACCTTCTTCATATCAACAGTACCGAAATCAGCGTTACGTCCACTGCAGCCAAAAGTCAGCATTGCACTGGCAATCATCAGACCGGCAATAATTTTCTTCATAACTGTAACCTCACTTATCTTTTTCTTTCTGTAATTCAGAAATTATTTTATCGGTAATGTCATCCGCAGTAAGATTGGCTTTAACAGTATTAAAAACAATCGTATAGCCATTCTTATCTACGAGACGCATTACAATATTTTCGATGTCCTGATTTATTTCTCTCTCTAAAGCTGTATTTTTCTCTTGCTGCTTATCAATCTCTCTGTCCATAATACTGAGAGCATTATGCAGCGCTGACGGCGCTTTTTGCAGCATATCATCGTACTTTCCTTCAGAAGCTTGCATGATCGCGGCTGCATTCTGGCGTAACCTGTCAGCCTCCTGCCCCATCCGCTGCCGCATCTGCGCAGCATAAGGAGCCAGCTTCTTTTCTATATAGGCAGCTTTTTCTCCATTTAATTTAGCCAGCTCTGCTTCTCTGGCATTTCTTGCCGCTGTAAGTTCTTCTTCTACTACTCTGCGTTCATCCGGCTTCATCTTGACGGATTCCAGACGTATCCGCAGATTAAACATTTTCAACTGGTAAGAAGCTTCTACATCTTTTTTACGCTCAGCAATCAATTCTTCCGCTTCTTTTTCCGTCTGCGCCATAAATTTCTGCAGCTGAACATTTTCCCGCGCCTGTACGCCTACCATCTTAGTATTGAAATCTGCATCCAAATACGTAGCTTCACTGGCTCTTTTAAGTTCCCGCAGCTTATCGAGGCTGTTAAGCTGCTGTTTAGCCGTCTCTTCCTGAGCCTTACGTTTTTTTGCAAGATCCTGCACAACCGCTTCACCCTGCTGCAGCTTCTTATACTGCGGATGCCCTGCAACCGCCTTCTTCCAGTCTGCCACAGCAATCTTCTCACCTGTCGTATTGACGCTGCCGCATGCCGCAATAAGCAATGAACTTATCAGCAGCACCACAAAGATGACCTTACGCATAACATCCTCCTGGGTGAACAGTAAACGAGGCCCCCTCGGGGCCTCAAAAAATAACCTGACGGGCTATTTACCGCTCTGCAGTGCCTTAGCCACTTCATCAGTAATATCTACGCCGCCGAAAATAACGGTGCTTTTATCAACTACTACAGAAAGGCCTTTTTTATCAGCAACTTTTTTAATCTGCTCTTCAACCTTTTTTAATACAGGCTCCATAAGCTCTTTTTCTTTATTGGCAATGCGCTCCTGCAGCTGTACATAGTAACGTTGTTTCTCGCTGTCATTCATACTCTTGCTCTTTTCGTCAAAATCTTTTTGAGCACTGTCGATTTCACTCTTCATGGTATCTCTTACATTCTGCAGATCAGGGCTCTGTGCTACCAGCATTTGATAATTTACTACGCCGATAGCAGATTCACTTGCCGCAGCAGAAGCTACTTTGCCGAAGCCGCTCTGGGTAACAGACAAAGCAAAGCAGCCTAAAATAAAGATAGCTGCTACAAATAAAGAAACCATTTTCACATTTTTAGGATTACGCAATTTCTGCATCATAACAAAATTCCCTGCTTTCTTGTTAAATAAATTTATATTACAGATATATAGTTTATTATATCAGCCTGCCTACATTCTTTCAATGCAAAGCTACAAATTTCCTATCAAACGCAGATAAAATTCATCGCCGCCATAAACATATTCCGCACTCAAAAATTCATGGATACGATATCTTACGCCATACTCATTCCTGTCATCACCGGAAAAATGCTCGGCTCGCAGCTTCCACTTAGGACTCAGAGTATACTCTAGCTTATAAACATTATCATCTGCTGGCGCCCGGCGCATATAACTCCAGCTGCTCTTACCCCAGTAACGGGTATAACCGGCACCAAACTGCCATTGGACATCGTCCAGCACTACTTCCGCTTCAGTAAATATTTCATCCTGCGGAGAAATAAATTTACCGAGATGCGCTTTACCGGAAAGATTATCCTTGTCACGACCTATATCTCCATAACCTTCCAGCCAGATTTTATATTCATCAGAATAAAGTATGATTTCTACGGCTGTAGCCGCACCGGGCTGAATGTTAATCCGCGGCTTTAGATTATACCTTCTGACTTCAGACTCAGCGGCCAACTTGCGGCTAAGATAATCTATATATTCCTGCCGGTGATGTTCAAGATAAGAAACCGGTATCCCCTGCAATCGTTCGCACTCATCAGCATATTTAAACTTTAATCTGTTTAAAAGCAGATTAGGAATTGATTCGGAGCGCATTTCATATTTTATCCCGCTGATAAGCTGGCCTACCGGGTATATAATAACCTGCACGATAACTTTACCGTCTTCCTGCAGCAGGTCTACCGCCGCTTTGAATTCCGGCAAGGATTCTTCTACCTCCTGGCGGACAACACGGCGCAAAACGCCTCCTGCCCAATCCTGTGCATCTACCGACGCGCCGCTGATGATTTCTTGCAGCTTTTGCTCCAATCCTGGCAGTCTTTGCTGCAAATAAACCGCCGTCTGCGGCTCTACGCCGGAAAACTGCAGATCTATCTCAACCTTGCCGATGGTATCGCTCCAAGGCGCAACATGCAGGACTATTTCGGTTTGCTGCCCCAAATTGATTTCAGTCTGCTGCATCTCATATCCCGTAAGCGCCCTGTCACCAATCTCTGTCAACAACTTTGCATATTCAGCTTTAACCGGTACAATATCTTCTGTTTCTTTATCAAGCAGCAGCTGCTGCGCAACCACCTGCATGCTGTCGGTCATCTTCTGCAGCAATACTTCACTGGTGCTGCCCCCGGCGTCAACGATACGCACCTGCACATCTTCAATAGGCATAGAAAAAGCTTGCTGCAATGACAAACAATTTGTCATTGCAGCAATCAAAATAATCTTACTAAACTTCATATCAGCACCGCTATACAATCAGAACTGTCCGCCAAAGCTGAAATGGAATTTACCGCCATCGTCGCCGTAACCGTAGTCAAGTTTTACCGGTCCCAAAGGCGAGTTGATGCGCAAGCCGACACCAAAGCTGTTTTTAATCAAGCCCAAGTCAAATTCATCTTCGTGACGCTTATCCCAGGCATAACCGTTATCAGTAAACAGTACGCCCTGTACCTTCTTGATAATCGGGAAACGATATTCCAGTGTTGCTTTGAGCATACTGTTGCCGCGGAACTGATCGTCTTCATAGCCACGGAGCGTATCACTGCCACCCATAGAGAAGCGCTGGCTCAAAGGCATATCGCCGTCAGCATAACCAGCTCCAAGATTTAATGCCCAGACGCTTTCACCACCGGCACGGTAGTAATAGCGGTAATCAGCAGTGAACTTGGTAAAGTCAAAGTCACCGCCCAGGCCAGCCCATTCTAAGCTGTAGGCAATACGCTTACCTTCATGGGGGTCGTAAATATTATCGCGGGAATCAAAAATCCTGCCTACCGTGATACTGCGGGTAACACCGAAGTTTTCTTTGCGACGTTCTTCAGCAGTTGCGGGCATCCAGTCTTTTTCATAGTAATTACTACCTTTATTAGGATCACTAAATATATCTTCATAATACTGATCTTTACTGCTTTCATATCCATCCGCAGGCCCCTTATAGATATCGTCACGGTTTTTCAAAGTAATATAGTTACTTACATACTCGTTATCAGTTTTACGGCTGAAAGTCAGTTCCTGACCGCGACGTTTTTTATCGTACCGGGCAATCTCATTACCATCGATATTATAATCAGCATATTCATTAGTGATATCATACAAATTGATGGTCGCAGTAGTTTCCTTATCGTCAATCCAAGGCTTGGTATAACTGAAATCATAGTTCTTGTTATCCTCGCCGCCAAATTCCCAACGAATATTAACCTTGTCGCCGGTACCACGGAAGTTTTTATCACCGATAGAAATCATACCGATAAAGCCGTCCGCATTACTGTAGCCTGCGCCAATACCAAAGGTACCGGTATTCATTTCCACGACGCTGATTTCAACCTCTACAGAATTAGGCTCCTTACCAGGATTAAGCTTAACATTGACATCCTCGAAATAACCCAGATTATAAATACGCTGCATACTGCGGCGGGCATCCTTGGCATTAAAAGGCTTACCTTTTTTCAGCTTCATTTCACGGGTAATGACATAGTCTTTCGTCTTAACATTGCCTTTGACCTTGAAATCTTCTACGATGCCTTCGTTAACAGTAATATTGAGGGTACCATCTGTATCCATATGGATATCGGTTACCCTGGCCAGGATATACCCGTTCTGACGATATTCTTCTTCCAGACGCTGTACCCTTGTATTAACATCTTTCAGATTGATGATTTTGTTTTCTTCTAAATCAAAGAAACTGGCAGCTTTTTTATCATCCACTACAGTATTACCAGTAATATTCACCTTGGTAAATGCCGGATTTTCCATTACATGATAAATCACCTGTACCCCTTCCGGAACTTCTTTAAATTCCGGACGCAGGTCGTAGAACCAGCCCAAATCATAAATAGCGCTTAAATCTTCATTCAGCCCCTGCTCAGTTAATTCCATGCCGGGCTTAGTCTTCAAAGCTGCAGCAATTTCAGCTTCACTGATCACTGTGTTGCCGGTAATAATCTGCTTAGTAATAGTCTTCCCAAGATAAGGAGCAAGCGGATTTTCCTTAACGACAGCCTGAGAGACAGCCTCTTGTTCAGCAGTCGTTTCTGCGGCTGCAGCAGGAACGTCTCCAGCAGCAGTTTCTTCAGCATATACAGGCAATGCAAAAAAAGCAGCAGCCAGACCTATGGACAAAGGTCTGATTAAATATCTTTTATTCAATGTTTACCCTCCTAAACACTATTTAGAACTTGTCAGTTCTACTCTGGCAGACTTTACCAGCCTACGCATCTCTGTATCTGATAAATTCAGCTGCCGGACAAATTCTTTACCGGCAGGAATATCATTTACTTTATTGACTACAGGCACTGTTATAGATGCAGCTGCTGTCTGTGTCTTTTCCTGCGGCTGCGCAATAATATTGCCTGCAGCCTTATTTTCTGTCGCCTGCGTTACATTATTTTCAGCAACGCCAGATGCAACTGGCGATAAGCTTAGATTATGCCGCGCATAACACCAGCCTCCAAAGCAAGATATCGCCACAGCGACAGCGGCGCACAAAGCTAATACCTGCCTATTCCAACACCAGGGAGTATCTTTTTTTCTGCGCAGATTGCTAAGCTCGGCTTCCGCCAGCATTAAATCAAGCTCTCCACGCATATCTTTATTATCTAAAAAACTCTGTTCGGCATTTTCCAAACTATTTTTTACTCTGCGTATACGCTGGCACACAGAGCTGCTCATTTTCACCATGCCGAAGACTCCTTTCAAAACAATAAAGCTTTTAGTATATAGTCAGGCAAATAATATTTTTTTCACCTGGCTTCAATCCTGATTTTCCTTATTTATTCTCCAAATACTTTTATTTGCTGACTTTAACATGATAAATCTACTGATTATCACATTCTATTTAAAATCATGAATAAATCTTGACAACATTCCCCGTACTCGGCGCACTCCCTGCTTTTGCAGGCGATAGACATAGCCCAGGCTGACATTGATGGCATCAGCAACATTTTGTGCTGACTGATCTTCAAGATACATCCCTGTCAAAACGCGCTGCTCCTTTTCCGGCAGACGGCTTAAAGCCTGCTGGACTTTTTCCTGTAATAACTGCTGTTCAGCAAGCTCAGCCGGAGAAGCTTTCTCAGAAGCCAGCATGTCTGCTACAACCATCCCGCAAACAGTTTTGCCATCCAAAGAAACAACACCTTTGTCTGCATCTCTTTTCAAAAAATCGAGCATACAGCCTTTAATACGATAGGAGGCAAACAAGCTGAAAGCCACACCGCGCTTATAATCATATGTTTCTGCCGCCTCCAAAAGACCAATCATCCCCTCTTGGATGAGTTCCATGGTTTCAGATTCAGGCAACTGAAAACTGACAGCAATTTTAAATACTAATGGTTGATAAGCAGTCATCAAACGCTGATGAGCCTGTACATCTCCGTCAGCAGCAAGCTTCCACAAGCCTGCTTCCTCTTCGCGGTCAAGCAAAGAGGTCTTGCGCAGCTCTTCAAGATAACTTTGCAGCATTGTTTCACCTCCTCTCCTCAATCCTAAAAAGTAACCCTATATTCCACACCATACCAATCTTCCGGTTCATTAGAAAGGTCGTAGCTCCTGGAATAGGTTAAATTAAAGTGTCTGCTAATATCGTACTGCCCAAAGATACTTCTGTCAATACCATCAAAGCTTGTAGTATAGCCAATCATGAAATTATTAGTCAAATATTTACTTACCAGCAGATTATATTGATTACGTTCTTCCGCCGTAAGCTCCTGACTGCTGTTACTCATGCTTTCAAAGCCGATGCCGGAACGCACCTTCCCCATATAGATACGGAACTGGTCCAGACCAAGTGTTTGCTTTACCAACATTTCCACGTCGCCTAAAACAGCCATCTGCAAGCCTGCAGTCATCAGATTCTGCAGATCTTCGCCGGTAACGTCTTCTCCGCCGGAGGTATCGCGCTGCAAAGTGAGCATGCGTATAATGGTATTTTCGCTGAGAGGAGGATTACTGCTCAATTGCAGGTCCATCGTCTCTATAGGTCCATTAATGCGCATAAAGATATCATAACGGCTGAATCTGGCTTCGCTCTCTAAGGTAACATTGGGCAGGAAAGTGCCGGGAAGCGCCCAACCCACAGAAGCATTCCTGATTTTAAAAGGAGTCCTAAGGTAAGTTACCGTGCCGCGGTCAGCCTTGATAGAGCCATCTACGACAGGAAATACAGTACTGCCCGCAATATGCATAGACCCTGCCAGCCAGATATCATAAAGATATTTATTGAAAAGATGTACTTTAGGTCCCAGGACTATTTGTAAATCCATGCCAATATTGCTGCCGCCTTCACCAAATTCAGGAATCGTAGGCATATTGATCAGGACATCATCAAGCCTGAGTTCTCCCTTTATCTGAGGCCTGTAAGCCCGCTGCGGCGGGGTATTAGCATCTATAAACCGGTTATAGCGCTGCGGGACTATCTCAATATTACTGTTCAGGCGACCAGTGAAGATTTCCGAAGCAAGTTCGGCATCTTCTGCCTTGATATACAGCTTATAAGTATCTTTCTCGCTCGCCCGCAGAGCATAACTGCCGTTAACGGCAATGCTGCCTTTCCCAAGCTTGGCAGAAAGATTACGCAGTACCATCTCATTACCCTTGAATTCAATATCAGTTTGAATATTTTCAATGACTGTATTCAAATCTTTTACCTTAACACTGCCATCGTCAATTTTTATTGCACCGTTAATCAAAGGTTCTTCCAGCGTGCCGCTCAGGATAATTTCACCCTTCGTCTCACCGATGCCCCATTCGACTCTATCAGTCATTGCAGGCAGGATGCCCAGCCGCGCTTCATTTAAATCCATCACTATCCGCATTTGCGCATTAGGATTCTTCCTCGCTCCCGCTTCTCTGAATAAGTCTACAGGAACATCACCACTGGCTTGCACATTATAGACATCCTTGGTGGCAATAAACTGCTGCAGTTTAAAATTATCATTCTGCAACGTCATTAAAAGCGTCAGCTTATCAATAACGACTCCGGCAATTGAGCCGTTGTTGATTTCCAATGAGCAATGTCCCGAAGGATTATCAAAGGACCCATTAAGCTGGACAAGCATATCTGCCTCGCCTTTGATTTCCGGCGGGTCTTTCATTAAGACAGTGGTAATAGCCGGATTTGCTTTTGTAGCGCCGATTTCGACATTGTACAGTTCTCTGCCAAAGTCAATATCGCCCTTTACCGCTACGACGCCTTTATCTGTAATATCGTTCTGCTCCAGAATCTTGACATCATCAAAATATAGGATGCCCTTTTGCAGCCGCCCTTTAAACATCATCCGATAATAGTTAAGGTCATGGATTTTGACATCTTCTGCCCAGATATCAATATCAATACCGCTGCCTTTGCCTTGCTGATTGATATCAATCTCGCCTTGGACAGTGCCGTCGATATTATAATCCTGCTTACACATCCTGAGGATACCGCCCAGGTTGCCCCACAAAGTTACTACCTTACCCTGCATGAAACGCTGGGGAATATTGATATTAAGCTCAGCTTTAAAAAGGCCATAGTCACCATTGCCATTGTTATAAGGCTGTTTAAAGGAAACACTGAGTTCATTGCGGTCATTACCGTTACTGGTAACATTACCGGACAATTCAGTAAGTTCTTCTCCGTTAATACTCAGACTGTCACTGGTAACCTTGCCCATAAAATACGGCCGCTGCAGTGTACCGCGCAAATAACCTTTGGCATTGATATAACCGTCAAGGTCAACATCCTTATCCATAACCGGCAGCCTGTCCAGGTTGACATTCTGCGCATCCATCATGAAGTCCAGATTCTGCTCCTTATCCATCACGCCATCCAGTGTTACCTGAGTAGACAAAGCACTGATAACAAAATCCTGCAGCCGCAGCTGTCCGCCATGATAATTGTATCTGCCGCCCACGCTGTCCAGCAGATAGCCTTCCACACTGCCATCTGTAAGCAACACTTCGCCATCCACATGTAAATCAGACATGGTGCCGCGTACCTGGATAACATTATCCACATTGCCGGTAAGATGCAGGTCAGGATAAGCCAAAACCATCAGCGGCTCTGCCCTGACTCCTACTGTTTCCACTGCCAAATCGAACACCGCGTCTGTGCCACGCAAATCAATACTGCCGTTGACAATATGTCGTCCCTGCTGCATATTCGCCTGAAAATCTTTCAGTTCCAGAATATTATCTTTCAAACCCACAAAACCATGGGCCTCGGTTAAATCCTGCCCCATAAAGTTTACATCTGTCAGCTGAATAATACCTGAAAACTCCGGTACATCAATTGTTCCTCCCAAAGTAAAACCAGTAGAACACAAACCTCTTCCTGCATAGCCGGCAAATTCCAGGAAAGGATCTACCGGAAATTCAGTCATCCTGCCGCTAAAGTTCAAACCGCCGTCAGCAGCTACCGTACCTGTAACTGCCAGGCTGCCCTTATCCGCCACAGCGCCAAGGTGCTTCACTGTCAGTTTTTCACCATCAAAACTGCCGTCAAAGCTCAATCTGTTAATAATAAGCGAACGCCATTTGATATTCATTGTATCTGCCGCCGCATGCAGCTTCCAGATATCTTTATCCAGTTCTGCCAGCACCGCCGTCTTACCGCTGATAGTAACCTCGTCAGCTTCTGTGCCCGGTATTGTCTGCACGACATTATCAAATTCTGCATCAGCTAACAAGGCATCATATTCCAGGTCATAGGTCCCCTGGAGTTTTATTTTCCCGCCGCCATAAGTAAGCTCGGCCTTATCCAGCAGCAATGTCTGCTCTGCCAACTTAACTTCTAAGGCAATATCTTCTGCCTGCAAGTCCTTCCATGCCAGCCTGGGCGCTCGAACGCTAATCTGTCCGTTAACATTATCTAAGTCCTGTAAGTCGATTTCACCCTGCACAGATATCGGCTGTCCGTCAACAGAAACAGTCAGACGGGGCATATTAAGCGTGCTCTGTGCAGCCTCAATCTGTCCATCTACCTGTAATCTATGAACATCGCCAGCCAGTTCCATCTTACCTGCAACAGCATCTAAGCTGCCCTTGCCGGATAAACGCACCTGCGACCCGTCATTAGTCCAGGTAAGCTGCAAGCCATTAACACTGCCCTGTAATTCTTTTACCTGTCCATAATGTTCTGCTAACGGAGCATATGCTGCCAGCTGCAGCCTGTCCGTCTTTAAATAAATATTGCCTACGCCGGCAGCAGTCAGCGTTCCCTCAAGCTGCAGCTTGTCTTCTCCTGTCTTTACCTCAGCTTTCAGAGCAAAATCAGGATTAGCACCCCCGTCAGCATCTGCGTTAATAATGAAATCCCAGCTCCCATAAGGTGTACTGACCTGCAAAGCACAGTCTTCCGCCTGCAGCAAGCCATAAAAAGGAGTCTCCTCTGACTCTGACGGCTTCAGCAGATGCTGCATATTCCACTGTTCATCACTGTCCATCGCCAGCCACACCTGCGGCTTTATAAGCCTAACCCTGCTCACAGCGCGCGCAGGATCCTGCAACGCCAGCCAGGGTTTTAAACTTACAACCGTTTTCGGCAGCTCTGCTACTTTTTCACCATCTTTATCGCGGATGATTACATCATTTACCTCCGCAGAAAGACCGCCCTCCCAAACAACGCCGCCTATCTGGACGCTGCCGTTAATATATTCCTGCGCCAAGTCCTCTGCCTGCGGCAGCAGCTGACGGATATATCCGGGTACTACATATGTTACTAAAGCATAATAAAGCATTGCCAGTAAAGCAATGCCTGCTAAAATAAATTTACAAAGTTTCTGCATGATGTTCTCCATAAATAACCGTTGGCAAAATACTTACAACTCGACTTTTATTCTTTCGACAGAAACAGAAAACATCCTCTATTTAAGTAAAAAAATAAATGCACTGCCACTTACACAGTGCATTTATTCCCAGGTCATTATAAAATCTGCATTTTCTGCAGCACCTGCTGCCAGCCATTTTGCCAATCGGGACAAAATGCTGCGCCGCCCTGCGCACAATCAGGTTTGCCGCCTCCGCGGCCAGCAAAGACCTGATTAAGCACTTTAATATACTCGCGGCAATCTGCCTGCAAATTTTGTCCCGTAGTTACAGCATAAGACAATCTTTCCTGCTGGACTGCCAGGATTACACAGATACAATCGGAATAATCTCCAGCTAAGGTCAATAAAGGCTTGATATTTTTACTGTCATCAGTAACTATACTTATTATCTTCGTACCATCAGCTTTCTTCTCCGCCTGCTCTGCTTCCTGCTGCAATTCATAACGCAGCAGCTGCAAAGTCTTATTTTTAACATTTTCGCGCGTTTCTGCCAGTTCATATTTGAGTCTCATGACACCATCATAAACCTGTCCCGGTTTAATCGACAACTCTGACGCTGTCTGCAGCAGCACTGCATTTTTGGTATCAGCATCAAGCAAAGCCCTTCTGCCGCAGGCAAACTCTACTCTCACGCCCTGCTTATGTTTATCACTGCGGATAACTTTAACCAGCCCCACCATCCCTGTATAAGGAGGATGAGTACCGCAGCAGGTACAAGAATCTGCGCCTTCAACAGATACGATGCGCAGCAAGCCCTTTAATTTACTGTTAAACTTGCGCATCGGCAGTTTAGCCGCTGCTTCGCTGTCCAGATAGCTTATCTTTACCGGCCGATTGTCCCAGATAATCTCATTTGTAAAAAGTTCTGCCTGCAGCAGTTCTTCAGCAGTCAGTTCTTTATCAAGATCTATGGCTACCAGATCTTCACTCATATGGAAGCCAACATTGTTAGCGCCAAACAGCTTCCAGCAGGCATAAGAAAGCAAATGCTCACCCAGATGCTGCTGCATTCTGTCCAGGCGTACGTGCCAGTCCAGAACAGCTTCCACAGTACTGCCAACCTGCAGCGGCTGCTCGCATACATGCAGGACATGCCCTTCTTTTTCACATACATGTTCTACTTTTACGCCGCTCAAAGTTCCCTTATCACTCAGCTGACCGCCGCCCTCCGGGAAAAACACTGTTCTATCCAGCTCGACCAGATAGTACCCGTCCTTTTCCTGGCAGGCCAGCACCTTGCAGGTACAACTTTTCAGCAAAACGTCATTTTCATATAATCTTTCTGTCATAAATAATCCCCCCTCAAAATAAGAATATTGTATCACTTTCTCAGTCATTATGTTATAATCAGAAAAAGTTTTAACAATTTACTTGCAACAGGAGAAAATAATGTATCATACTTTACTTTTTGACCTTGACGGTACTCTTACTAATTCTGCCGAAGGCATCACTAAATGCGTCCAATATGCCTTACATGATGCAGGCATTGAAGAACCCGACCTTAATAAGCTTTGTAAATTCATCGGCCCACCCCTCAGAGCGTCTTTTGAAAAATATTACGGCTTTACACCGCAGCAGGCCGAAAAAGCGACGCAAAAATACCGTGAGCGCTATCACAACATCGGTATCTACGAAAATGAAGCCTATCCCGGCATCTTAGACCTTATCCGTATACAGCACACTGCCAAGATCACCATGGCCATCGCCACAGGCAAGCCGGAAGTCTACGCCATCCCTATAGCCCAGCGCTTTGGCTTTACCCCCTATATGCAGGCAATCGTCGGCAGCAGCCTGGACGGACACATGGATAATAAAGCCATGGTTATTGCCGAGGCCTTGCGCCGTCTTAACTGTAACACGCCAGGAGAAAAACCTCATATCCTGCTCATCGGCGACCGACAGGAAGATGTTTTTGCGGCTCACGATAACGGTATAAAATGTATCGGCATCGGTTATGGCTTTGGCAGTCGCAGGGAGCTGGAAAAAGCAGGTGCAGATTACTACGCAGAAACTATCTCCGATTTACAAAATTTACTGCAGAAATTAAACAGTTAAAACAAAAAGCACTTCATTACGAAGTGCTTTTTTGATATGTACCCTCTTTACTGGACAAACCAGTAAGGAGGGTATTTTTATGCGTTA
>UQXH01000011.1 GCA_900545025.1 uncultured Phascolarctobacterium sp. | reverse complement strand
TCAGTTTTCAAGGTTCCGCCGCCGTATCTCGGCGACTTGTATATAATACCATCCCTCCAACTTTCTGTCAACACCTTTTTTGTAACTTTTTTAACATTTTTTACTGTACGCCAGGCTACGTTGGCAAACAAAAGCCTATTATAACTGTATTAAACATATGTCGAAAATTTCCATATTTTAGTGTTTTTCACCTGTTTTTGATTATTAAAATCACTAAAATCCAGAAAAAACATAAAAAAGACATCTTTAATTTTTATAATTTAAACAGATTTTTTAAGAAAGCGGTGACGTATTATGAAAAACATATCCTGCTATATAAAGAAAATAACAGCCTCTTCTTTAGCTGTTATCTGCCTTTCTCTTCCTTTCACAGGCATTGCCGCGGCAGCAAAACATGAACCGCCGCCTCCGCCGCATAAAAACGAAGTTCATTATGACAGACATGATCATCACTGGAAAGATAATAATAAAGATAAGGACGAAAACGGCAATGCAGTTACCGGTTTTATTATTGGTGCTGTAGTGGGCGCTATCGTAGCTAAAAATACCTGATAAAAAAGCTGCACACTAAAACGCGTGCAGCTTTTTTGTACTTTACTATATCATTTGTGATTTTTAAAATCCTGATTTACAAACATTCCGGTACTGGGATCAAATTCCATACCTGTATATTCATGGTTGATTTTAATTTTTCCATTTAAAACGTCATTTTTCAATTTTTCCAGCTTTTTAACGATTTTTTTAGGAACATTTTCAGATACAGCCAGGCGTACTACATCAGGGTCTTCCAAGCCAATTACCGTAATAACATTGCCTTTTAATACTCCCTGTTTATATTCACGGGCAGCATTAACAATAGGTACACTGGAATCAGCTACGGCAGAACCGATAAATATAGGAGAAATCTCCGTCCAATCAATAACATTACCAATTTCTTTTACATGACCTTCTGTAGCAGCAATAACGTCATTTACGCCAAAACGTCCGCCATTAAGCATGGTATAGATAATATCACAGCCTGCAGCAATCTCTCCTTCTGCTGCCGCCGCATTGATATTATTATCGTCAAGATTACCAGTAAAATGAGTATAAAATTCAGCGTCTTTATTGGCATACATCATACCATCGTAAAAAGCGGCACGTGCCTGCAGGCCAGGCTTAGGCCAGGCGCCGGAAATATGACCTACCTTGTCAGTCTTAGTCATATAACCAGCCAGTGCACCTGCTAAAAAGGCAGACTGCTCCTGATCAACCTTGTAGCTGCTGACATTATCACTTTTTACATTGCCTTGAATAACAACAAACATAATATCCGGAAACTCTTTACTTACTGTTTCGACTGGTGCATTACACTGCCCGCCATGAGCAATAATAAGTTTAGGACCCTCCTGGGCAAGCTGACGCAGCTGCTCTGTCAAAGCACCTTGCTCAGATGTAGCAGAAACATCATAAACACATTTTACATCATCAGTAACTTCAGCAGCTATGCGCTGATAACCGCGATAGCCAGCCTCCATGAAACCATTATCATGTGCCTGACCAGGCAGCATAACAGAGATTTCAGGCTGATTATTGACAGCACCATTAGGAGTTTCCACTACAGCGGCCTGTGCGCTGCCCATAAAGAATGTACCGGCAGCAAGTAATGCAAGAAATTTACCGGAGATTTTCATTATTATTCCTCCTCAATATCTGACAATCAGATTTTTTCCATATCACGGCTGGCAACAATATCTACACCTAAGCCGAGTATATCTTTCACAACAACATCGCCTGTTTTTACCGGTGCCTGTACGGTTACGTTACGCAGATACGCAGCGCATTCAAGAATTTTTCCTTTCGGAAGTACAGCCGCAGATACAACGGGCAGTAACGGCAGCAAACCACCTTCAACAGCAACAGTGGAAGTAAGCATACGTTTAGGCGCATTTACTTCGTCTTTTGCATACTGAGCACCACGGGGGCAGGTATTGCCTTTTACATCAGTAACAGCTCCATCTTCGACAGTCACTGTCATTTCGCAGCCCAAAGGGCACATAATGCAGTTCATAATTCTTGTTTCAACAGCCATTTTTACCCTCCTTACTGCTTTAAACCTACGGTAATTTCGTCGCCCATCAGAGCAGTTTTTTCCGCAGGTATTTCTACGGCAATCATTTCACTGGGTTTAGCAACAGGAAGCATTCTGCTTACCAGTACAGTATCGCCGCTCTTTACTTCCAGACGTACTTTGCGCTGCGGAGCAGCAACACGCATAAAGAGTTTTGCTTTTTCACCACCCTGCGGCAGAGAAAGTTTCTGCGGTACGCAGGTTCTTACACCATCAACAGGATTTACCTTAACGGTACGCAGATTTTTATCCAGTTTACCCTGTGCTTCCAATGCAGCAAATTTACCGGCAATTTCAGCTTCTTCAGAAACAAAGTCTACTAAATCATGTACATGTACTACGTTGCCGGCAGCATAGAAACCAGGCAGACTGGTCTGACGATGCTGGTCAACAACAGGACCGCTGGTCAGAGGATGCATTTCCAGCATCAGACCGCGAGACAGCTCGTTTTCAGGAATTAAACCAACAGAAAGAAGTACAGTATCACATTCTATATCAAATTCAGTGCCGGGAATCGGGCACATTTTTTCGTCCACCTTGGCAACAGTAACGCCGGTTACACGTCCTTCTCCATGAATTTTAACGATTGTATGAGACAGATGCAGAGGAATATCAAAGTCATTCAGACATTGTACGATATTACGGGTCAAACCATTAGAGAACGGACAAATTTCCAGTACAGCCTGTACTTTACAGCCTTCCAGACTCATACGGCGAGCCATAATAAGACCAATATCGCCGCTGCCCAAAATAACAATTTTATGTCCGGGCAGATAGCCTTCCATATTTACCATACGCTGAGCAGCACCGGCAGTAAATACGCCGGCAGGACGCTCACCGGGAATACGGATAGCGCCACGGGTACGTTCACGGCAGCCCATGGTCAGGATAACAGTCTTACCTTCCAGCTGTAACAAACCTTTTTCAGGACTTACTGCAATAACAGTCTTATTGCGCAGCACATCCAGAACCATAGTATCAACCAGGACTTCAATTTCCGGCTTATCTTTAATCAGTTCAATGCAGCGATGTGCATAACCGGGGCCAGTCAATTCTTCTTTAAAATGATGCAGGCCGAAACCGTTATGAATGCATTGCTGCAAAATACCGCCCAGCTCGCGGTCACGTTCAATAATAATGATTTTTTTCGCACCGTTCTCCCAGGCGCTGTAAGCAGCAGAAAGACCTGCCGGTCCGCCGCCAACGATGATTACATCATATAATTGATTCATATTATGCTTCTCCTTCCTGCGCCTGATTTTTTTCGTAGAACATATGGGAATCAGCACGTTCTTTTAAAACTTCCGGAACAGGTATATTCAGCTCGCGGGCCAGGATCTGAGTAACACGCGGACCGCAAAAACCGCCCTGACAGCGTCCCATACCCGCACGGGTACGACGTTTTACGCCATCAACTGTACGTGCACCGCAGGATTCATGGATAGCTTCCACAATCTCTGCTTCAGTAATAGTTTCGCAGCGGCAGATTACGCGTCCGTACAGGCTGTTTTCTTTAATCAGCTCAGCCTGTTTATCCCAGTTCAGTCTGTTGAAAACATGTTTTTTCGGCAGCTCTGCTTTAAAATCAGCTTTAGCCTGAGCGCCGCAGTCTTTCACAATAGCCTCTGCCAGCATTTCTGCAACAGCAGGAGCTGCAGTCAGACCGGGAGACTGCATGCCGGCAGCATTATATAAGCCAGCTACGGCAGAAGCGCCGATAATGAAATCGCCTGTACTGGAAACAGCACGCAGACCGGAAAACTCAGTAATAGCCGCACCCATAGGCAGATTAGGAATAAGTTTGCGAGCCGAAGCAACAATCTCGTCCATGCCTTCAGCAGTAACCGCATGATCTTCCTTATCTTCCATATCCTGAGCGTTCGGTCCGATAAAGGTATTGCCATGAGTAGTAGTGCAGACAAGGATACCTTTGGACTTCTTGGTAGGAGTAGGGAATACTACGCCAAATACCAGGCTGCTGCAGGCAGTTTTGTCAAACAGTATATATTCGCCTTTACGCGGAGTAATAGTAAAGCTTTCATCACCGGCCATTTTAGCAATCTCATCAGCATAAACACCGGCAGCATTTACTACATATTTAGTTTTAATAACACCTTGACTTGTTTCAACGCCGGTAATACGTCCATCTTCTTTAATAAAGCCTAAGACACGACAGTCACGCATAACCTCTGCACCGTTTTGCACTGCGCATCTAGCAAAAGCCAAAGCCGCACCAAAAGGCCAGCAGACACCTGCGCTGGGAGCCCATAAAGCACCTTTCACAGAAGTAATATTTTTTTCTTTCTGCAGCACTTCTTCACGGCTTAAAATTTTCAGGCCTTCTACACCGTTCGCCTTGCCGCGTTCAAGAAGCTCCTGCAAAGTTGCCATTTCTTCGTCAGTAGTTGCAGCTACTAAAGAGCCGGTCCATTTAATGTCCAGATCCAGCTCCTGCTCCAGTTCATGATACAACTTATTACCGCGTACATTGGTAATAGCTTTCAAGCTGCCGGTAGGAGCATCAAAACCGGCATGCAGTATAGCACTGTTGGCCTTGGTAGTACCCATTGCCAGATCAGGCTCTTTTTCTACCAGGATACATTTTAAATCATACTTGGAAAGCTCGCGTAAAACAGCAGTACCAACGATACCGCCGCCGATAACGACTACGTCAGCAGATTTAATAAATTCCATTTTTTCACATCCTTGCTGAAATTATAAAATTTCTTATATCAATTCATTTTATCATAAAAATAATAAAAAAAGAACTGCAGCAGAGCAGTTCTTTTCTCTCATGAAAGCCTAATTATTTTTCTTAGCTATAAAAAATTTCAGCGGTACTTTTTGTTCCAGCCAACTAATAAAACGGTCTGAGGCAGGTGTTAATAATAACCAGCTCAATACAACGAGAACTATAGAAACAGAACCCACAACTATATCAGTCAGCCAGTGGGCACCGCCCATAATCCGCGGCAGCGAAAAAATAACAAAAACAGCAAAGCATTGACCAAAAGCTTTTCTGCCTACATATTTCAGCATATAGGTACTGAATACCAAAAGCATCATCCCATGATCACCGGGAAAGCTGTCACCGGCGCTGTCTTTAGTATGCCAGCCGCTGAGCTGACTCACCAGATTAACGTCTATAAAAAATTTCGTAGGGCTTGGCCTTTCTACAGGTATCTGCATATCAAACTGTTTCGCAATAACTGCACTTACAAGCATAGCTATCCCAATACAGAACATCCTTCTCTTCCCTTGTGCGTCGCATTTACGGTAATAACTATAAAAAATTACCAACATAAAAATAAAAGCTACACAATCAAAAGCGCGCAGATTAACAAAAGCTACTAAATACATAAAAGCTTTATTTTCCAGCAGCAGATTATTAAAAAAATAAAAAACTTCTTTATCTACCTGAAACCAAAAGCCATGATTTTCCGGCAGATACCAGCTGCAAAACAGCACAATACCAACAATATTCAGCAATATTATTTTCAGAAAATCCTTACCGCTCATATATCCTCCTGCTAATATTTAAAACAAACGTATATAAATTCGATATTTTATGATAACATATATTCAAAGGATAAAGTTTTTTCCGTCTCTAATTTTACTTTTTTTTCACATTTGCTTTTTTTTAATTTTTTAGGAGGATTGACATGAAAAAAATAATTCTGCTCATTACCTTTCTACTATTCACCGTAAGTCAGACTATCTTAGCGGCAGAAAATAATGATTCAAAAAACGAAACAGAGCTTGAGCCAGAAATAATAGTTACAGCAGAAATGAATAAACGTCTGCAGAATATTCAGGGTGATATCTTATATCTGAAAACAGATGAAGACAAAGTACTTGTTTATAAAGATACTGCAAATAATCGCTCCTTACGTAAACAAATTATCCTGACGGCACCGGAAAGTGAAATGCTGCGTCTTTATACCAACAACAAGAAAACCTTTGAACAAATGTCGAAAATGCTGCGTGATTACGAAAACAGCAACACCAGTTTCGGAGGCTATAAAATCATCACTGATACAGATTTACCGCAAAAGCTCGAGCAGGATGTTCAAGTTTACCGCTTCTGGTTTATGAAGCTGGCGCAGGAAAAACATGAAACACGCTTTCCTATCGGCATCGGTATAGGTATTGGCGGCGGACATCATCACGGGCCCTGGATAGGCATCGGCTGGTAAACAAAAAGCACGAAATTCTTAGGAATTTCGTGCTTTTTTATTTTATGACTTTATTTTACTGCTTTTCAGTCTTCACTTTCATCATGATGCACGGCAGCCAGAGAAACTACTTTATCATCATCATTCAGAGTCATAAGTTTTACACCCTGCGCGTTACGGCCAAACTGAGAAATACCGTCTACATCGATACGGATGATAATACCTGCAGCAGTAATCATCATAATTTCCTGCTGCGGATTAATAACGCGCATACCTACTACAGCACCGGTTTTTTCCGTAATCTTGATATTGATAACGCCTTTACCGCCGCGGGTCTGCTTGCGATACTCGCTGACCGCCGTACGTTTGCCCATACCAAGCTCTGTAGCCGTCAGTACTTCACATTCCTCACTGCCGACACTGTCCATAGCAACAACAGCATCACCATAATTAAGCGTAATACCGCGTACACCGTGGGCAGTACGTCCCATCGGGCGTACATCCTGCTCATCAAACCTGATGGCAGTACCATTCCTGGTAGCCAGTACGATTTCGCTGCTGCCATTAGTCATTTCAACGCCAATCAAATCTTCATCATCATCAAGATTGATAGCAATCAAACCAGATTTACGGGTACTGTCAAAATCTTTCAGATTGGTCTTTTTCACAGTGCCTTTATTGGTCGCCATGAACATGAAATGATCTTCGATAAATTCTTTTACCGGGATAACAGCAGTAATCTTCTCACCCTGCTCTAACGGCAGCAAATTGATGATAGCCGTGCCTTTGGCAGTACGTCCAGCTTCCGGTATCTCGTAGCCTTTCTGACGATAAACGCGCCCCTTATTGGTAAAGAAGAGAATATTGTGATGGGTTGTAGACAGGAATAAATGCTCTGCGCAATCGTCGGCTTTCTTACCGCTGCCTCCTGTCTTGCCTACGCCGCCGCGTTTCTGATTGCGGAAATTATCCAGAGTCTGACGTTTGATATAACCCTGATGGCTGATAGTTACTACAATATCTTCTTCTGCAATCAAGTCTTCAATATCCATTTCGGAAGTATCCAAAGAAATCTCAGTACGACGTGCATCGCCGAATTTTTTCTTAACTTCCAAAAGGTCTTCTTTGATAATATTCATTACCTTATGCTCATCAGCCAGAACGCTTTCCAGCCAGTCAATAGTTTCCATTACATCAACATATTCATCGTCAATCTTTTTGCGTTCCAGACCAGTCAGACGCTGCAGACGCATATCAAGGATGGCCTGGGCCTGACGCATGCTAAGACTGAATCTTTCCATCAAGGCAGTCTTAGCAATGTCAGCAGTAGCGCTGCTTCTGATGGTGCTGATAACGGCATCAAGATTGTCCAGAGCAATCTTCAAGCCTTCCAAGATATGTGCTCTGTCCTTAGCCTTACCCAGTTCGTAACGGGTACGTCTGGTAATAACGTCCTTCTGATGGGCAAGATAATATTCCAGAATCTGTTTCAGATTTAAAATACGCGGCTGACCATTGACCAGCGCCAGCATGATAATACCGAAGGAGCTCTGCAGCTGGGTATGCTTGTACAACTGATTCAGTACAACATCCGGTACGACATCGCTTTTCAGCTCTATTACCACACGCATACCGCGGCGGTCAGATTCATCACGTAAATCAGTAATGCCTTCAATAACGCCGTCTTTAACTAATTGGGCGATGCTTTCAATCAGCTTAGCCTTATTTACCTGATAAGGAATTTCACTGACAACGATCCTGTGCTTGCCTTTAGCCATCGGCTCGATTTCAGCTTTAGCACGAATCTTGACTACACCGCGACCGGTTGTATAGGCGCTGCGGATACCGTCAGTACCAAGGATGCTGGCGCCAGTCGGAAAATCAGGACCTTTGATGGCAGTCATCAGCTGCTGGATTTCAGTATCAGGATTATCTATGAGCATTACCAGGCCGTTGACAACCTCACTGAGGTTATGCGGCGGAATGTTAGTAGCCATACCTACGGCAATGCCGGCGCTGCCGTTAATCAGGATTGCCGGTACCTTGGACGGAAGCACGCTGGGCTCTTTCAGAGATTCATCGTAGTTGGGAACGAAATCTACCGTTTCCTTCTCAATATCTTCCAGCATCATTTCGGCAATCTTAGCCATACGCACTTCCGTGTAACGCATAGCAGCCGCCCCGTCTCCGTCCACGCTGCCAAAGTTGCCGTGACCGTCAACCATCAGGTAACGGGTAGAAAAATCCTGTGCCAGACGTACGATAGCTTCGTAAACAGAGGAATCGCCGTGCGGATGATATTTACCAAGTACTTCGCCGACGATACGGGCTGATTTTTTGTACGGCTTATTAGACGCCATACCTGCTTCCTGCATCGCATACAGAATCCTGCGGTGTACAGGCTTCAGACCGTCACGTACATCCGGCAGAGCACGCTGGATAATAACGCTCATGGCATAGTCGATATAGGACTTCTGCATTTCTTCTTCAATGTAGACGGGTAAGACCTTACCGCCGTTATTTTCTAAATCCACTTTATCACCTGACCTTATCACTTAAACAATATTTCATAAACCTGCTTGCCTATCAGCAGGGTAGTTACCAGTAAATACAGCGGGCGCACATAAGAAGCGCCTTTTTTTATCGCCATACGCGAACCGCAGACAGCACCTAAAATCATAAAGAAGCCCATCACCAGGCCGTAGCTCCAGATAATAGAGCCGCTCATGGCAAAGGAAACCAGTGCGCCGACACCGCTGGCAAAATTAAGCGCCTTGGCATTGCCTGCAGCAGTTACAAAATCAAAACCTAAAAACAAAAATCCGAAAATAAGGAAAGAGCCTGTACCGGGACCAAAAAAACCATCATAAAAACCAAGCATGGCAGCCATGAGGAAAGTTCCTATCAGCGCACCTACTCCCAGCTGCTTAATGGTAGCATGATCGCCCCAGTCCTTGCGTCGGTAAGTATATACTGCTACCGCCACCAATAATACCACGATGACGTTCTTCATCAGCTCTTCCGGCAGCAGATAGACCACATATGCTCCCAGCGCGGAACCGAAAAAAGAAAGCGGCATCAGGCTCAGAGCCATCTTCTTATTGATTTTTCCTGCTCGCCAGAAAGAAACTACGCTGGTAAATGACCCCATAGAAGCGGCCACCTTATTTGTTCCCAGCGCCATCGGTACAGGCAAACCCATACCCAGTAATGCAGGCGTAGAAATCAGTCCGCCGCCGCCTACTGTAGAATCTATAAAAGACGCAATAAAGCCCGCTACTGCCAAAAAAACAATAGAAAGCAGATCAAGCTCTGCAGCAAACTGTTCCAAAAATATCCCCTCTTCACTTAATTATTCAGTAAAACACAAATATAATCCAACCGCTCCTGCCAAACAGTCACAGGTAATGTCTCCCAAAGGCTTATTACTTATGGCATAAGGATATAAGAGCTGCAGCTTTGCTTCCTGCAAAGGCCAGCGCACTCCGGCAATATTTACCTGCGTTTCACCGCTGAGAGGCAGCAGTGAAACCGCTTTGATACGCTCCAGACCGTTGACAGCTATTTTTACGCTTTCTCCAGATGCCAACAGCAGCATTATTTCTTTTTCATCAGCCATAATCACCTGGCATCCATGCTTTTCCTTATGCCCTAACAAAGAAAAAACATTACTGTACAGATGGTCGAACCGACCGCCCCAGATGCCGCTGACAATAAGATTGCAGCCATCCATATGCTGCAGCAGAAGCTGCAAATCAGTGTCGTCCTTGGCAGCAGGATACTGAAAAATCTTTGTTCCCAATGCAGCCAGATTGGCATATATCTCCGCACCAGTACTGTCACAGTCACCAAAAAGTATTTCAGGCACTATGCCGGATTGAAGCAGATATTCTCCGCCCACATCGGCGCAGTAAGCTTTATAACCTGCAGCAGCCTGACGCAGCCACTTACAAGCAGGCTTGCGCCCGCCAGCCATTACAAAGGAGGTTTCCCTCTGTCCGACGGCAGTAAGCACTGCACTGCACTGCGGCAGAATAAATTTCTGCGTCAGCATTATTTCTTATTAGCTACGGGCTTGATAACAATCTGCCCGTTTTCTTTCAGTACTTTCCAGCTGCAGTCGCCGTTTTTATTTTTCAGCCATTCCATGCTTATTTCCAGCAGGAAACGATTAAGTCTTTCCTGCGCTTCTTCCGGCAGCAGCAATTCTTTACTGTTAGTTTTCTTAGTATTCTTGATCTTGCTTTCTCTGACCTTTTCTTCGCTGTACATACCGTTTTCAAAGGTCAGTTCTTCACTGAAGCCTTTCAGCATTTCCTCGTCGGAAAGATTTTTTCTAATCTTCATAACCACAGTCACCTCTGCTTACAAATCGAGATTGCGTACCTTACGGGCATTCTCCTCAATAAACTGACGACGCGGCTCTACCTTGTCGCCCATGAGGATGGAAAAGATACTGTCAGCTTCGGCAGCATCTTCCAACTGTACCTGTAAAATAGTGCGCGCTTCCGGATCCATAGTAGTCTCCCACAGCTGCTCAGGATTCATTTCACCTAAGCCTTTGTAACGCTGTACATACGGATTGCTGTCGCGTCCGATTTCATCCAGCAGACGCTGCAGCTCTTCATCACTGTAAGCATAGTAATGTTTCTGACCTTTGCGTACCAGATACAGCGGCGGCTGAGCAATAAAGACATGTCCTTCCTTCACCAGCGGCTGCATATAACGGTAGAAGAAGGTCAAAAGCAGCGTCCTGATATGGGCACCGTCTACGTCGGCATCTGTCATGATGATAATCTTGCCGTAGCGAGCCTTGCTCAAATCAAAATCATCACCGATACCGCAGCCAAAAGCAGTAATCATATTGCGGATTTCTTCACTGCTTAAAATCTTATCTAAACGTGCCTTTTCTACGTTTAAAATCTTACCGCGCAAAGGCAGGATGGCCTGGAATTTTCTGTCGCGTCCCTGCTTGGCGCTGCCGCCTGCCGAATCGCCTTCGACCAGATAAATTTCTGTTTCAGCGGCATCCCTGCTCTGACAGTCAGCCAGCTTACCGGGCAGACTGCTTACTTCCAGCGCGCTCTTGCGTCGTGTCAGTTCGCGTGCTTTGCGTGCCGCCATTCTTGCACGTGCAGAAATAATGGATTTTTCTACAATTTTCTTAGCAATGGCAGGTGTTTCTTCAAAGAAATCTCCCAAAGCTTCACTAACTAAATTATCAACGATGGGCATAATCTCGCTGTTGCCCAGTTTAGTCTTAGTCTGGCCTTCAAACTGCGGCTCACGTACTTTAATGCTGATAACAGCAGTCAGACCTTCACGTACATCGTCACCGCTCAGGTTATCGTCAGCATCTTTCAGCAAATTGTTTTTACGGGCATAGTCGTTAATAGTACGAGTCAGCGCTTTCTTAAAACCGCTTAAATGAGTACCGCCCTCTTCTGTATTGATGTTGTTGACATAGGTGAAGATATTTTCCGAATAGGTGTCGCAGTACTGCATGGCAACTTCTACAATATTGCCGTCTTTTTCACCCTCGATATAGATAGGCTCGGGATGGATTTTATCCTTGTTTTCATCCACAAAGCGCACAAATTCGATAATACCGCCTTCAAAATGGAAGGTCTCGCTTTTGCCGCTGCGTTCATCACTCAAGGTTATCTTGATGCCTTTATTCAAAAAGGCCAGCTCACGGATACGCAGGCGCAGAATATCGTAGCTGTAAACCAGCTCCGTAAAGATGGTGCTGTCCGGTTTAAAATGCACGGTAGTACCGGTATCAGAAGCAGCTCCTTTTTCATACAGAGGTCTTGTAGTCTTGCCGCGGGCAAACTCAATACCGTAAGTTTTGCCGTCACGTCTTACTTCTACATCCATCTGCTCACTGAGGGCATTTACGCAGGTAACGCCTACGCCATGCAGACCGCCGGATACTTTATAGCCGCCGTCGCCAAACTTACCGCCTGCATGCAGTACCGTCATAATTACCTCTACTGCAGGCTTGCCCTCCTTCTTCATCATGTCTACAGGAATACCGCGGCCGTTATCACGCACGGTAATACTGTTATCCTGATGAATGGTAATCTCTATGTTATTGCAGTAACCGGCCAAAGCCTCGTCAATACTGTTATCCACTACCTCGTATACCAGGTGGTGCAGTCCGCGTCCGGAAATACTGCCGATATACATACTCGGTCTTTTGCGTACTGCTTCCAAACCTTCCAGGACATGGATCTGCTCGGCGCCGTACTTGCCGTTTACCGCAGTAGCTTCTTCAATATCAATATTATTATGGGACATACTTACCTCCGTCTTTACCAACTAAAAATTACTGTATACGGCATTGGAAAGAAATCCTTCTTCCAAACGTTTCTTCAGCGTTAAAGCTGAAATAGCCGATAAATAAATAGTATCCTCCGTCAAAATACAGCTGGAAAAATTACCGTCTTCCGACAAATCAACAATTCGGTATTTATGACGATATTTTTCTACATAAGCGTTATAAATATCGGACTGCGGATTACGCAGATTAAAGATAGCGATTATTTCGCTGTTTTTTACCATATAGTCTGAACCCAGGTGCAGGTACACTTTGATCCCTCCGTAAATATTCCAGCGTGTTGGCATATGTCTTTTCATCAATTTCTTCCGGCTTCTTGCCAGTCAGAAACATAACGGCCAAAAGGCAGTCGCTTTTGCCGGCGCTGCCCAAACGCACCTTTTCAAAATAGCCGTTGCGCACCCGGTCTCGAACTGCCGCAAATAATATTCTATCACATTTACAGTAATCAGTGCATTCTTCATAAGTAAGCCACGGCTGGATACACAGCAGTTCAGCAATCATATCTCCCTGCTGCTCACGCTGCTGCCTGTCGCAAACACTGCACAAACTGCCGCCGCCATAAACCGGCACACCGCAGATGCGGCAGCTACCAATTTTCTCAGGCTCATCTTCATGAACTTTCTTTACAGCTTCATAATGTTTAATATGTCCGCCGGAATAAAACTTCAAATCCTTGATAATGACGCTGCCAAGCAAAAAAGCGTTAATCTTCTGCAGAAATAAATTCTTCATCATCAGCAGATGGTTAGCCCATACGGAGCTTGCCGTCCTGATAATCAAGGTATTTTTTTCAATCTTATGCACGCAGCAGTGCTTTTCCAGATGCTCACCGCAGATACTGCGCCAATTCGACTCCAAAACATGCTGCACATAGGCATTCTTTATCTCGCGGGCAACATATTTATCAGTCCGTTCATATTTAGGGTCAAATAATCTTCTGACAACCTTTTCTGCCTGTTCCAGATTCTCGTTCATGTCAAGCCATCCTTACCGTTCCCTGCACAATTTCATAGTAAACGCAGCCTTCCAGCTCCGGTATCAGCTCGCGGTCATTAACCGTGATAAAGGTTTGTACCCTGCCGTCGATAAACTGCAGCATCTGTGCTCTGCGTTCCGCATCCAGCTCACTCATAACATCATCTAAGAGCAGTACGGGAAACTCGCCAATCTCCTGCCGCACATATTCTAACTGCGACAGCTTTAAAGCCAGCGCTCCGCTGCGCTGCTGTCCCTGAGAACCAAAAGCTTTTAGAGAATTACCGTCCAGTAAAAGTCCCATATCATCCCGATGTGGTCCTAACCCGGTATTGCCGCGCAGTATATCAAGCTGCTCCCGCTCAAGCAGGCCTTTAGTAAAAAATTCTTCCCATGCATTCTGACTGCCGTCAGGATATAACCACTGGCTGTTGTTGGCTTTCAGCTCATAACGCACCATCAGATTTTCTTTGTTGCCGGTAATGGAAGCGTAGATATCTCCGGCAATCTGCTGCAGCTTTACCAGGGCATCAAGACGCTTGCGCACTATAGCAGCGGCAAGTACGCTCAGCTCTCTGTTCCATATTGGCAGCTGGCTGTTAATGCCTGTACCTGCTGCTTCACGTATCTCTTTCAGCAGCTTATTGCGCTGCTGCAGGACGCGGTTATATTTTACCAGCAAATCATAATATACCGGATCGGTCTGGGCAATCTGCATATCTAAAAAACGACGCCTTAAAGCAGGTTCACCTTTTACCAGCTGCAAATCCTCCGGCGAGAACATTACCACATTAAGACTTCCGTAGTGCTCTTTGGGCCGAACTTTAACTCCATCCAGCAGGATGTCTTTTTTATTGCGTCCCTGCTGCTGATATTTTTTTAGCCTGATTTCATGTTCGCCGCTAAAACTGCTGTAACCAATACCTACAGCCATTTCCTTGCAGCCAAGCTGCAGCAGCTCCTCTTCAGACGAGGTACGGTGCGACATCCCGAACGCTCCGTAAAAGACAGCTTCTAAAATATTAGTCTTGCCCTGAGCATTCTGACCGTAAAAAACATTGGTCATCGCAGCAGTTTCCAGCTGCAACGCTTTATAATTGCGGAAGTTTACGGCAGAAATATTTCTTATTTTCATTCTGCTTCACGTACTACGGTAATCTGCAGCTGACCAGCTACGGTAACCACATCTCCTGCATATACCTTGCGGCGTTTTTCCTGTACCTTTTCACCATTAAGTAATACCACGCCGTCCTCAATCATCATAAAAGCCTGTCCGCCGGTATCAGCGATACCGGCGAATTTAAGTAATTTATCTATGGAAATATATTCCGTAGAAATTTCAATATCTTCCTTCTGCATTGCCTTCACCTCAGAAAACTACGCGTACAGGAGTTACGATATAGGTATAATCAGCTTCCTGGGCAGATTTGATGCACACAGGACTCAACGAAGTATTCATTTCCAAAATAGCTTCTTCAGAATCCAGATTCTTCAGGATGTCAAGGATATATTTGGAATTAAAGGCTACATTTAATTTTTCACCTTCAGTAGTACATGAAATTACTTCGCGACCTGTACCGACGTCAGGACTGCTGGAAGTAATAGTGATTTCTTCACTGTCTACGCTTACCTTGATGATGCTGTAATCGCCTTCATTGGAAAACAGCGCTACACGTTCTACTGCGCCTGCCAATTCTTTAATATTAACCGTAGTTTTTACAGCAAATCTAGGCGGGATTACTTTTCTGTAGTCCGGGAATTTGCCTTCAATCAGGCGGGAAACAATCACAGTATTGTCAATTACGACCATGATTTGATTATATAATAAAGAAATTTTTACCTGCTGCGGCAGTTCGCTTACTAAATTACGGGAAATTTCGTTTAATACTTTTGCCGGGATAATCATGCTCATAGGTTCTGCTGCTTCCTGCGGCAGTGATTTGATAGCCAGACGATGAGTATTAGTACCAACAAAGGTAATAATGCCGTCTTGAATTTCTACTAAAATACCGGTAAACAAAGGTCTTGCTTCGTCATTGGAGCAGGCAAAAATAGTTTTCTTGATAAGCTCTTTAATTTTTTCGTCTTCAAGTATGATAGTCTGATTGCCGTCAAATTCGGGAAATTTAGGATAATCTTCTTCATCCATTAAGAGCAGCTGGAATTCAGATTTACCGGAGATTACTTTGATGGTCTTATTTTCCTTATTTTTAGTGATGGTAATAGATTCACCCGGCAATTTACGGATAAGTTCGGAGAAGTGTTTTGCAGAAACAAGTATTTCCCCTGCTTCTGCAATTTCTGCTTCAATAGTACAGGAAATAGCCATGTTTAAATCCATGGCCTGGATTTCCAGTTGATTGTCTTTGGTCAGTAAATGAATACCGGAGAAGATAGGTGTACTTGGTTTGGAAGTTATTGCCCGCTGTACAGTCTGGATGGCTTTATTCAGGTTGGTTGTATTACAGGTAATTATCATGTTGTTCACAGTCCTCCTTGTTTTTATAACTGGTTATTATTTATAAAACGTAGTAGACGTAGTAGTAATGACTGTTGATATTGTGGAAAACACTGTTTATATTAGTCAGGCAGTGCCTTCCAGACTGTAAATAAAGCTGTTGAAATCCGGGAAATATTATGCACAGAATTTACAGGCTAAAAAGTTGTCAACTTTAATAAAAAGTTATCAACAGTTTTTAGCTATGTTATCAACAGTTTTTGTGGATAACTTTTATTGCTTTAATTTTTCAGTAAGTTTTTGTAAGTCATTTTGCAAAGAAAGGTCTGCCTTACTGTTCTTGCTGATTTTTTCGTAAGCGTGAATGACTGTTGTATGGTCACGTCCGCCGAATTGTTCGCCGATACGTGGATAGGACATATCCGCCAGTTCACGGCAGAGATACATGGCTATCTGGCGCGGATAGGCGATATTCTGAGTACGTTTTTTGGTGAATAGTTCGTCTATCTTGATATGGTAGTATTCCGCCACAGCCTGAGTAATGCTTTCAAAGGTAATCTGTCTGCTGTGTACTACATTACCCATGTCGTCTAAGGCTTTTTTAGCAGTTTCAATGGTAATGGGCATATTCATCAGGGAAGCGTAGGCTACGACCTTGGTATAGGCGCCTTCAATTTCTCTGATATTGGTTGTAATATTGGTAGCCAGCAGGGTTATTACTTCGTTAGGCAGCTCGATACCATCAGTAGAAGCTTTCTTGCGTAATATTGCCATACGTGTTTCCAGATCCGGCGGCTGGATATCAGCGGTGAGTCCAGATTCAAAACGGGTACGGAGCCTTTCTTCCAGTGTTTCTATTTCTTTAGGAAGACGGTCGCTGGAAATGATGATCTGCTTATTGGCTTCATAAAGGGTATTGAAAGTGTGGAAAAATTCTACCTGAGTTTGTTCCTTGCCTTTCAAAAATTGGATGTCGTCGATGATTAAGCAGTCGATATTACGGTATTTTTTTCGGAAGGCTTCGGTAGTCTTATTATAAATAGAATTGACGATTTCGTTAGTGAATTTTTCACTGGAAATATATAATACCTTCATCCGCGGGTCATTTTGTTTGATACGGTTGCCGATGGCGTGCATCAAGTGTGTTTTGCCAAGACCTACGCCGCCATAGAGGAAGAGGGGGTTATAGGCGTTGGCGGGATTATTGGCAACTGCCTGGGCTGCAGCGTGAGCAAAACGGTTGGAGTTGCCGATGACGAAGGTTTCAAAAACGTAACGGGGATTTAAGTTGCTTTCCGTATCGCTTTCAGCTGGTTCCGTCTGCTTGTCGTCAAAAAGCTCTGTCTGATGAGTTTCTGAGGGCTGGTTTTCTTTGATGCTTTCTTTGAAATCGCTGTTGGTTGCCGGTTCTTCCATGGTTTCGATAATCAGGGTAATATTTTTGCCCATGATTCCGGACAGGATACCTTCGATGACAGAAGCATAGTGTTCTTCCAGCATGTTTTTAAAGAAGGTATTTTTGACGGCAATTTTATAGTACTCGTCCGTTACCTCCAGAGGCATAATCGGCTTGATCCAGATATCAAAAATTTTCTCGTTGACCGATTCCTTGATTTTTTCCTTGAATTTTATCCATATTTCTGCTAAGTCATAGGAACTCATCGTCTACTTTCCTTTCTTTAAAACTATGAAAAATAAAACGCCGGCATGCGCCGGTAAAAATTACTTTTTACTGCAAGGCCGAACGGAATATACTTCATTTACACTTATTCACTATTATTTTAACAGACTGTGGATAACTTCGCAAATGCTTACGTGAAAATAATCACTGCTATAAGCTGAAAAAATGCTTTTTTGTATTCTTTTAGTTTAATTATAAGCGTTTTGCAAGTTTTTTACTTGACGTACATTTTATTTTAAAATATAATATCTTAGTAATACTTTGCATTACTGTAACTATGTCAAATTTTATGTCTCAGCGCCGTGCTGCGGCACATCCAGGAGATAGAACAAATATATTGCAGGCTATCAATTCAAAAGCATAGAATTTGATAAAATTCGCGGTGGATAAGGAGGGAAGATTTTACAATGAAACGTACTTTTCAACCTAACAATCTTAGAAGGAAAAGAACCCATGGTTTCAGAGAAAGAATGAAAACTTTGGGCGGTCGTCAAGTTCTCAAAAGAAGACGTGCAAGAGGCAGAAAGAAATTGTCTGCATAACATTATAAAATAGGCCGCGTAAGTGGCCTATTTTTTCCATGTGCGCAGGTGTTATTGACTGATGCAGAAAAAAATCTATTCATTTTCCAAGTTTAATCGTTTGAAATCAAAGAAAAGTTTCCAGGTCGTCTATAATAAAGGTCGTTCCGTTGTTGACGGTATGTCGGTATTCTATCTGCTGCCGGAACAGGGAGACGATGTCAAGATAGGGATGGCCGTGGGCAAAAAGCTGGGTTGCGCCGTAGTACGTAACCGTATGAAGCGTATGATGCGGGAAGTATTCCGTATGCATAAGCTCAAGCTGAAAAAAGGCTATCATATTGTTTGGGTTGCCCGCCGTAAACTGGCTAAGGCTGATTTTAAGACTTATGAACGTGTTTTTTTAAGACTTGCTAAAAGAGCAGCATTATTACAAGAGTAAGGTGTAAATAAAATGGGAAAAATCCTGATCCTGGTTATCAGATTTTATCAGTTCTTTATTTCTCCGCTTTTTCCGCCTACCTGTAGGTTTTATCCTACCTGTTCGGCGTATGCTATTGAGGCGATTGCCAAAAAGGGTGCGTTAAAGGGCACTTGGATGACGATAAAGCGCTTATCTAAATGTCATCCTTTTCATCCGGGAGGATACGATCCTGTACAATAATGGATTGAGTTTATAAATCTCTATAGCTTTAAGAATATTTTGAGGAGTGATATTTTGGATTTTCTGAGTAATATTGTGCAGCAGGTCATTACGTTTCTTTATGGCCTTACAAATATGCTGGGCGTACCGAGTTATGGTCTGGCAATCGTAATCATGACCATCATTGTTAAACTGATCCTGTATCCGCTTACCAAGAAACAGATTGAATCTACCAAGGCAATGATGAGTATTCAGCCGAAAATGAAAGAAATCCAGGAAAAATATAAGGACGACAAACAGCGTCTGAATATGGAGCTGGCTAATCTTTATAAAAATGAAGGCGTAAATCCGCTGGCAGGTTGTCTGCCTTTACTGGTGCAGATGCCTATTATGATCGGTATCTTCTACGGTATCCGTGATTTCAGCTATGCAGGTCCGTCTAACTTTTTGTGGATGGAAAGCATTTCCAATCCTGACCCTATGTATATCCTGCCGATATTGTCTGCTTTGACTACCTTTATCCAATCCAAGCAGACCATGCCGGATACTTCCAGCCCGCAAAATAAGATCATGCTGTATTTTATGCCGCTCTTTATCGGTTATATCAGCTTGAATTTCCCTGCCGGCCTGGTTATTTACTGGGTAGTAATGAACATTATGCAGATTGGACAGCAGGCTTTGATGAATAAGGCTGCTGGCAAATAAGTAAAATTAGGAGTTGTGCGAGATGACTTTTGTTGAAAAAAATGGCAAAAGTGTTGAAGAAGCCGTTGCCGAGGCTTTAAAAGAACTAAACATTACTGCCGAGCAGGCTGATGTGGTTGTTCTGGAAGAAGCGCGCAAAGGTATTTTCGGCTTTGGCCGCAAAGATGCGAGAGTGCGCGTAGCAATCAAGGAAGCTGCCGTAGTAACGAAGACCGTTGTTTATGAGCAGCAAGAAACCATTGTTGCCGTTACTGAACAGGAAGAACCTCAAATAGAAGAAGCGGCGGCAGCTGAGGAGCAGGAAGAAGCACCGGCTGTACGCGAACCGAAAAAATTTGTCGTAAATGATGAGGCTGTAGCTAAAGCTAAGGAATTTTTGCAGAAAATCTTCGGTGCCATGAAGATTGAAGTAGCAATGGAAAAATTCATCAATAAAAATGACGGCAGTGTTACCTTTAAGCTGCATGGCAGCGATATGGGCATCTTGATCGGCAAGCACGGTCAGACCTTGGACTCTTTGCAGTATCTGACTAATCTTGTTGCCAATAAGAACAGCGCTGAAAGAGTACGCGTGATTATCGACGTAGAAGATTATCGTGACCGCCGCGTGGAAACTTTGACCAGACTGGCCTCCAGACTGGCAGAGAAAGTTAAACGTACCGGTGAGAGAGTTGCTCTGGAGCCGATGAATCCCCATGAACGCAAAATCATTCATATGGCATTACAGGGTGATCGCAGAGTAACTACTCTGAGTGAAGGTGACGAACCTCATCGTCATGTCGTAATTGAATTAAAAAAATAAAGTACTTTAAACCCAGTAAAATTTTACTGGGTTTATCTTTTAAAGGAGGTTGCAGGAGTGGCAGAAGATACAATCAGTGCTGTTATTACCGCTTTGGGCGAGGGAGCGGTAGGTATTGTGCGCATCAGCGGTGCTGGTGCTTTAACTACGGCAGAGAAGATATTTCACTCCCGTTCAGGTAAAAAGTTGGCTGAATACCCGCATCATACTTTGGTATACGGTCATGTAAATGATGCGGACGGTACCATGGTGGACGAAGTATTGTGCGTATATATGCAGGCCCCGCATTCCTATACGGCAGAGGATGTTGTAGAAATTCAAAGTCACGGCGGTATCCAGTCACTGAAAAAAATTTTGGCTCTGACTTATCAAAACGGAGCCCGACCAGCAGAAGCAGGTGAGTTTACCAAAAGGGCTTTTTTAAACGGCAGGATAGACTTAACGCAGGCAGAAGCTGTTATGGATATTATCCGTTCCAGAAGTGAAGCATCACTTAAACTGGCTGTGCGGCAGCAGAATGGACAGCTGGCACAGGAACTGCGTAAACTGCGCAGTAAGATGCTGGATGTAGTAATTAACCTTGAGGCAGTTATTGATTATCCTGAAGAGGATATTGAGGATGTTACCTTTGATACGGTCACTGGCAGTATTGCAGCTGCGTCTGAGAGCATGGAAAATCTGCTGGCACATGCTCATACAGGCAAGATACTGCGCGAAGGTTTACGTACTGCCATCGTTGGCAGGCCTAATGTAGGTAAATCCAGTCTGTTAAATGCTTTGTTAAAAGAAGAAAGAGCCATTGTGTCGGAATATGCCGGGACGACCCGCGATGTTATCGAAGAGCAGCTGTTATTAGATGGTGTGCCACTGGTACTGGCGGATACTGCAGGTATCAGGAAAACAGAAGACTATGTAGAGCAGATTGGTGTGGAAAAAAGCCGCCGTCTGCTGCAGGATGCCGAGCTGGTAATATGTGTAGTTGACGGTTCAGAAGGATTAACTGCCGAAGATGAGGAAATTTTGCAGGCCGCATCTGAAAAACCTTGTGTTATAATAGTAAATAAGAGCGACCTGGAAATTGATGCTACCCTGCAGCAGCTGCAGGAACGTTTTGGCATCGATAAGGTTATGCCTTTATCAGCCCGTACCAATGAAGGTATAGATCGTTTTGCTGCCTGGCTGAAAAATTATGTTTACGGCAGCGAAGGTACTTTGAGTGACGGCGTCTATGTGCAGAATGCAAGACATGAAGAATTGCTACGTCAGGCATTGCAGTCATTGCAGGATGCTCAAAGGGCAGCGCAGGAGCGCCTGCCTTATGACTGTATCGTTATTGATGTACGCAATGCTATTGATTTACTGGGAGAAATTACCGGTGATACAGTACAGGATGAAATTATCAACGAGATTTTTGCCCGTTTCTGTATTGGTAAATAATTTTGGGACTGAGAATTATGGGATATATTACTGATAAATTTGATGTAATTGTAGTTGGTGCCGGACATGCCGGTGTGGAAGCTGCACTTGCCGCGGCACGTCTCGGCGGTAAAACGCTTCTGGCTACGCTGTCTTTGGATAATGTAGCCTTAATGCCCTGTAATCCTTCTATCGGCGGACCGGCCAAAGGACATCTGGTGCGGGAGATTGATGCTTTAGGCGGACAGATGGGTATAAGCGCCGATAAGGCCTGCATCCAGATGCGTCTTTTGAATACCGGTAAAGGATATGCTGTTCACGCTTTGCGCGGACAGGAAGATAAGCCCTATTATCATACTTTGATGAAAGAGATAGTGGAACGCCAGGAGAATCTGGAGCTGAAACAGCTGATGATTGATAATCTGCTGATAAGCAATGGGGAAGTAGCAGGTGTAGAAGCAGAAACTGGTGAGATTTTCGAAGCTAAGTGCGTTATTTTGGCTACAGGCACTTATCTGCGCGGACGTATTGTTTACGGACAGGTTAATTATGAATGTGGTCCGAATGGACTGCGCAGTGCGACCAAGCTTTCTGCATCATTACTGGAAAACGGTGTGGAGCTGATGCGCTTTAAAACCGGTACACCGGCCAGGGTTGATGCAAGAAGCCTTGACTACAGCAAGATGGAGCCCCAGTACGGCGACGAAGTGGTGCGCAATTTTTCCTTTATCAGTGATATTAAGGAAAGAACGCAGATACCATGCTGGCTGAGTTATACAAATGCGGCAACTCATAAGATAATTCGCGACAACCTGCATCTTTCCGGCATGTTTAACGGTATGGTAGAAGGTGTGGGTCCGCGCTATTGTCCTTCTATTGAATCTAAGTTGGTACGTTTTGCCGATAAGGAACGTCATCAGCTCTTTATTGAGCCGGAAGGTATGCATACCAGTGAAATGTATGTACAGGGAATGAGTTCCTCATTGCCTGCTCATATCCAGCTGCAGTTTATGCAGACTATTCCCGGTCTGGAAAACTGCAAAATGATGCGTGCCGGTTATGCCATTGATTATGATTGTTTAAATCCGTTGCAGTTGAAACCGTCTTTGGAGCATAAAGCTATTAAAGGGCTTTTCTCGGCCGGGCAGTCTAACGGGACCAGCGGTTATGAAGAGGCTGCTGCTCAAGGGCTGATGGCAGGTATTAACGCTATGCGTAAGATTAACGGGCAGGAACCGGTAGTACTGCGCCGTGACCAGGCTTATATCGGCGTTTTGATTGATGATCTGGTAACCAAGGGTACTAATGAGCCTTACAGGATGATGACCTCGAGAGCAGAGTATCGCCTGCTGCTCAGACAGGATAATGCCGATCTGCGTCTGACCGAGCTGGGACGCCAGCTGGGCCTGGTAGATGACAGTCGTTATGAAAAATTCTGTACTAAGCGTTCTGCTTTGGAAAGAACCTTGTCCGAGCTTGGTAAAATAAATATTGCTCCGAATGAAGAAAATAATGCTAAACTTACGGCGATGGGCAGCACACCTTTGCGCAGCGGTATCAGCCTGCTTGACTTGCTGCGCCGTAAGGAAATTACCTACAATAAACTGCAGCAGGCTTTTGAGCTGCCAGTATTAGACAGCCAGACTGCTGAGCAGGTAGAAATACATGCCAAATATGAAGGGTATATAGTTAAACAAAGACAGGAAGTTGAGCGTGCCCTAAAGCTGGAAAATAAAAAAATACCGACAGATATTGATTACCATGAAATTAAGGAACTTTCGGCAGAAGCCGCAGAAAAGCTTGATAAGGTAAGACCTGCTTCTATTGGACAGGCTTCTCGAATCAGCGGCGTTTCTCCGGCAGATATCAATGTGCTGATGATTGCCTTGGAAGTAAAACGGCGAAAGGAGCAGGACTGATGGAGTTTGCTGAAATTCTGGCTCAAAAAGGTCTGGAAGCAGGACTTAAGTTTTCTGAGCTGCAGCTGCAGCAGTTTACCCGCTATTATGAAATGCTGGTTGAAACCAATAAAGTCATGAATCTGACGGCTATTACGGAGCCGGAAGAAGTGGCCGTGAAGCACATGATAGATTCGCTGCTGGCGTATGAGCCTGCTATGCAGGGAGGGAAGGTGTTGGCTGATGTCGGTACCGGTGCCGGGTTTCCCGGTGTGCCGCTCAAAATATATTGTCCCTCCCTTAAAGTAGTCTTAATTGATTCTTTAGGTAAGCGACTGAAATTTTTGGAACAGGTAATAGAGGCATTAAATTTACAGGATATTACCTGTCAGCATCTGCGGGCAGAGGATGCTGGACGCAGTAAGAAACATCGTGAAGCTTACGATATTGTTACAGCCAGAGCAGTAGCACGTTTGAGCGTACTTGCTGAATACTGCCTGCCGCTGGTAAAAAAAGACGGGATGTTTATTGCTTTAAAGGGCAGTAAATTTGCCGAGGAAATTACGGAAGCAAATACAGCTGTAAAAATCTTGGGCGGTAAGCTGCTTTCCAGCGAGCCTGTAAAATTGCCTGGACTTGATGACGGCAGAGCGATTATCCGTATTAAAAAGATTAAGAGTACTCCGGCACAGTATCCGCGTAAAGCTGGAACGCCGGAAAAACAGCCTTTAGGAAGCAGATAAGGAGGAAGATTATGTTTGTTGATGATGGATTTTCTGTACTTGATACCGACTGCGGGGTTATAAACAACAGTAATATGATCAGTGAAGTTAAGGTTGTCAAGGTTGCCGTTGACCAGATTTTCCCTAATCCTTATCAGCCGCGTAAGAATTTTGATGAAGAAGCACTGCGTGATTTATCCGCGTCTATTGCTCAGTTTGGTGTTTTGCAGCCTTTGTTGGTTGCTCCGGCTGATAATGGCCGTTATATGCTGATTGCCGGTGAACGTCGTCTGCGTGCTTCCAAAATGGCAAAGCTGCAGGAAGTTCCTGTTATTATCAGTGAATATACTTCTCAGCAGATTGCAGAAATTGCTTTGATTGAAAATTTACAGCGTGAGGATCTGCATTTTCTTGAGGAAGCAGAGGGATATGAACAGCTGATGGAAGAATTCCATCTTACTCAGGAAGCCATGGCTGCCCGTGTCGGCAAGAAACAGTCCACTATTGCCAATAAATTACGTCTTTTGCGTCTGTCTGACAGAATCCGTAAGATTTTAGTTGAAGGCGGCCTGACAGAACGTCATGCCCGCGCTTTGCTGAAGCTTGATGATGAAGAAAAACAGGTGCAGGTACTTACCGTAGTTATTGATAATGGCTACAGTGTGCGCCAGACAGAAAGTTACATTGAAAAATTGCTTGAAGATAAAAAGCAAGAGAAAAAGAAACGCATGGTCATCGTTAATGATGTGCGTATTTATCTGAACAGCATCAAGCAAGTAGTAAGCGCTATTAAGGATGTCGGTATTCCGGTGGCGATGGAGCAGACTGTTGAGGGTGATGATGTTATCGTCAGCCTGCGTATTAAGAATATGAAAAAGCCTAAAGGCGGTAATGCTAAGCCGTTGTTTTAAACTAAGTCCCGATGTTTCACGTGAAACATCGGGTTTTCTTATGACGTTTTAGAGCAAAGGAGGATAAAGGATGAGAAATCTTTCTGAGTGGCTGGATAATTTTACAAATGAAATGTTGCATAGTTTTCCTGATAATATTTGTTGCATTGGCTTGCAGGGAAGCTATGGACGAGGCGAAGCCGGTGTAAATAGTGATTTAGATTTAGTCGTTATTTTTAAATCTTTATCAATGGAAGTTTTACAGCAGTATAAAAGCTTGCTTTTGCATCTTGGTAATAATTATAAGCTATGCGGTTTTGTCGGCAGTGCTGAAATATTAAAATCTTGGAATGAAGGGGAACTATTGCAGTTATATTTTGATACTGTACCTGTGTATGGCAATCTTGATTTTATCAGAGACAGTGTTACGGCTGAAGCTGCCGCAAATTTAGTACTGCAAAACAGCTGCTTAATTTATCATGCCTGCTGTCATAATTATCTTTTTGATGAAGAGCAAGCAATTTTAAAAGAATTGTACAAAACAGCAGTGTTTACAGTGCAGGCAAAGTATTATCATGTGCATCATGTTTATGTTTCTAAGCATAGCGAGTTAAGTAATGTTGTTATTGGCGCGGATAAAGAGATTTTAGAGACTGCAGTAAAAATTAAAATGTCAGACAAACTTGCTGCAGAGCAGCTGACGGTTTTTAGCGAGCTGCTGCTGCAATGGAGCAGTAATAATATTATTGCTTACGGTAAAAAATAAATAATGTTTCACGTGAAACATGGATAAATTACAGAAAAGCTGTATAAGAAACGACTAAAATATGCTAAAATAAAAAGTACATCATTTTATACAAGAGGTGAATTAAGGTGGTAAAAGTAATCGCTGTTGCCAATCAGAAGGGCGGCGTTGGCAAGACTACCACGGCAGTCAACCTGGCGGCATGCCTGGCTGCGTTGGGACGCAAGGTGCTTTTAATAGACAGCGATCCCCAGGGCAATGCGACCAGTGGTTTCGGCTTTGATAAACGTGATATAAAAAAATGTGTCTATGATAATCTGATTAACGAAGTACCGATGCAGGAGACGGTAAGAGCGACAGCTTATGATAATTTGTCGATAGTGCCGGCAACTATCCAGCTGGCAGGTGCAGAAATAGAGCTGGTATCGCTGATGAACAGAGAAGGACGCTTAAAAAATGCTTTGGAAAGAGTAAAGCATGAATATGATTATGTCCTAATCGACTGCCCTCCGTCTTTGGGACTATTAACTATCAACGCACTGACTGCGGCAAGTTCCGTCATTATACCTATCCAATGTGAGTTTTATGCTTTGGAAGGTGTCACCATGCTGATGAATACTATCCAGCTGGTACAGCGTAATCTGAATCCGGCTTTGAAGCTGGAAGGCGTCGTTATGACTATGTTTGACAGCCGCACTAATCTGGCGCAGGATGTAGTAGAGGAAGTAAAGAAGTATTTTACTACGAAGATGTATCAGACTATTATTCCTCGCAATGTACGTTTAAGTGAGGCGCCGAGTCATGGTCAGCCGGTTATTGACTATGACGCTAAATCTAAAGGTGCACAGGTATATATGGAACTGGCACGCGAGGTGATTGGCGATGAATAAAAAGGGCGGTTTAGGTAAAGGCTTGGGGGCAATTTTTGGTGAAAATCCCAGCCCTATTGCCACACCGGAAAAAGAAAAACAGCAGGAAGAAAAAACTGCTCAGGAAGCAGAGCTGAAAGATATTACTGCGAATCCCTATCAGCCGCGCCGTATTTTTGATGAAGAAAAATTACAGGAGCTGGCTGATTCCATTCGTGAATACGGCGTAGTACAACCGCTGGTTGTGCGTAAAAAAGGTAAAAAGCTGGAGCTGGTGGCAGGTGAACGCCGTCTGCGCGCAGCTAAACTGGCGGGTATAAAGAAAGTACCGGTGCTGGTGCGTGAATATACTGACACGCAGATGATGGAGATTGCTCTAGTGGAAAATATCCAGCGGCATGATCTTAATCCAATTGAAGAAGCGAAGGGCATCAGACAGCTGATGCAGGAATGCAATCTGACGCAGGAACAGGCTGCTGCCAAAGTAGGACGCAGTCGTACTGCTGTAACTAATATTCTGCGCCTGCTGAATCTGGCCCAGAAGGTACAGGATTACATCAGCAATAATATCCTGAGCATGGGGCAGGCGAAGCAGCTGGTAGGCTTACCGGAAAAACAGCAGCTGGAAGTAGCAGAAGCGATTATTGCCAACGGCTGGAGCTCCCGTATTATTGAAGACGTAGTAAGAAAGCTCAAGGACGGACAGCAGGTAAAGGTTGTAAGAGAAGTAGTAACTGCGCTGCAGGATAAAGAAGCTAAAACTGTTGAAAAAAAAGATAAGATGCCGGCAAAAGATGTTTTCTGCACTGATTTTGAAAATCGTCTGATTGAGCTTTTGGGTACTAAGGTTACGGTACTGCCCAAAGCGCGTACTAAAGGCGGTGTAATTGAAATAGAGTATTATTCGGAAGAGGATTTGGCAAGGATTTATGAAGCGCTGCAGGAAAGAAAACAGCAGCCTGCCGCTTCAAAGCCGACTTTGCTTGACGTCTGAACCGGATATTTTGGAGGGGTATAAATGGCAGGCATGGGAACTGTCGTTAATGTTGCGGCTATAGCAGCAGGCGCTATAGTGGGTCTGCTGGTAAAACGCGGCTTACCGGAAAAATGGCAGCAGACAATGATGAGCGGTATTGCATTGTGCATCTTTGTCATAGGCCTGCAGATGGCTTTGGCGACGACTAATATCATTATTACCATCGTCAGCCTGGCTTCCGGTGCCATTATTGGTGAAGCTATAGGTATCGAGGATAGACTTAATGAGCTGGGCAGATGGGTTGGCAGTAAGGCTGCCGGCAAAGAAGAAGGCGCAGCCAAGCGGATTGCCGAAGGCTTTGTTTCTGCCACACTCTTATTCTGTATTGGGGCTATGGCAGTGGTAGGCAGCATCCAGGACGGGCTGGCAGGCGATCATACGACGCTGTTTGCCAAGGCGACGCTGGACGGAATTATCTCTGTTGTTTTAAGTGCTAATCTCGGTATAGGCGTAATGTTTTCTGCTGTCAGTGTCGGTATCTATCAGGGAACAATAACAGCGTTAGCTGGTTTTTTGGAGCCTTATGTTGCCGGAGGCGTGCTGACGGAGATTACGGCGGCTGGCGGGGTAATGATTATGGCTATCGGTACTAATATGCTGAATGTAACTAAAATAAGAATCAGTAATATGCTGCCTGGGATTATTACAGCTGCCATTATAGGAACGTATTTTAGATAGACAAGAGGGATGAGCAAAGTGGAAGAACTTAATTTGCTGGCAGGACAGCATATTTTTATAATAACGGTATTATTAGCTGCAGTAATTTTTATACTGCTGATAATGCTGGTAATGACACGTAAGAAACTGGCAGTAATGCAGGATAAATATGATTATTTTACCAAGGGCAGCGAAGCGAATATCGACCAGGTACTGACCAGGACGCTGCAGGAACTGGAAAAGACACAGGAAGAACTGCAGCAGCTGCAGCAAAAGCATGGCAAGCTGCGTGAGCAGGTTAAAGGCTGTATCCAGAAAGTAAAGTTGGAACGATATGATGCTTTTGATGCTATGGGCGGCGAAATGAGTTATTCCATATTGCTGGCAGATGAAAATAATGACGGTGTTATCTTGACCAGTATTTATGGACGTGAGGATAATCGCTGCTATGCAAAAGATGTTAAAGGCGGAAAATCTTCTTATGTCTTAGCAGAGGAAGAAAAAAAGCTGCTGTAAAAACTATGCGTTTAAATGCCTTTTAAGAGGTTTTTAGAAAATTTAAGTATAATTATATACGTAAGAAACAAAAAACGCTTACAAGCCAAATATGATGAAAATAAAAACAGGTAAACAAAAAAGACAGTTCCGAAGATTTTTGGAACTGTCTTTTGATTTTTATAGAGTTTGAAAAAGATTTAAGAGGATGAAGAGTGTCTGGCCGCTCATAAGATATTTAAACCAGATTTGCGGATAGGTAAAGCCAAGCTTGTCGATAACGTAGGTGCCGCTGATATGAGAATGCATGGCATAGGATTCCATGGCGGAGATAATCAGCAGCAGGCAGCCAGGCTGCCAGGTTATATCATCGAACATCAGGATGATACAGAAGATGAGGAAGAGGATGTCTGCCAGAAAATAAAAGGCCATGAACATGGAGCCTTTGTCCATGATTACTACTTGACGAATCTTAGGATTGCGGCGTCTGGCCTGCAGCATCAGGGAAAAATTATGGATAAAATAGGCCAGCTCCCTGGTGTTGAGAAAGGCGTACATTTTAATACAGATAAAAAACAGTGCTAAAAAATTCATATTACTTACCTCGAATTAGAAATACACTTTATTATACACTAAAATTACAGCTGCCGCCAGTATACACAAAAGCAGAAAAGTATATACGGCAAAGACGAAAAGAGAGAATAAAAGAACAAAAAATAGAAAAACATTAAAAAAGTTGCAATTTTACACTTATTAGGGATGAAAAAATAAAAAAAACAGAACAAATATTGACAAAAGTATTAAGTTATAGGTATAATGAAGCACATAAGTTATCATAATGGCAGAGGAAGAGAAAAACCATTTGATAATGAACGTCAATAAGAAAAAGAAAAGGGGAAAAGAAAAGATGAAAAGTTGGAAAAAACTGGCTAGCGCTGCTTTGGCAGCTATGGTCTTTGCCTCCGTTGTAAGCGGCTGCGGCGGCGATAAAAAAGAAGCTGCTTCCGGAGACACTATCAAAGTAGGTGCTTCTTTTGAATTAACCGGTAATGTTGCTAATTATGGTAAAGCAATCCTGTCCGGCTTCAAAATGGCAGTGGACGAAGTGAACGCTAAAGGCGGTATCAACGGCAAAAAAATCACCGTAGTTGAAAGCGATAACAAATCCGAGCCTTCCGAAGCAGGCAACGCAGTTACCAAGCTTGTTACCCAGGATAAAGTAGTTGCGGTCGTAGGTCCTGCAACCAGCGGCTGTGTAGCAGCTTCTGCACCGATTACCGCAGGCAATAAGATTCCGCATATCGCACCGAGCGCTACTGCCCCCGGCATCACCGTGGATAATGACGGCAAAGTAAAACCTTTCATGTTCCGCGCTTGCTTCATTGACCCGTTCCAGGGCCAGGTAATGGCAGAATTTGCCAATAAGACTTTACAAGTTAAGAATGTTGCTATCCTGTTCGATTCTTCCAGCGACTATTCCAAAGGCTTAGCTGATGTATTCCAAAAAACTTTGGAAAGTAAAGGCGGCACAATCGTAGCTAAAGAAGCATTCCTGTCCAAGGACCTGGACTTCAAGGCTGCTCTGACTAAGATTAAAGCAAGCAACCCGGACGCTATCTATGTTCCTGGTTACTATGAAGAAGTTTCCAAGATTATCAAACAAGCACGTGAAATCGGTCTGACCGTACCGATGATGGGCAGTGACGGCTGGGAAAGCCCGAAACTGGCTGAAATCGCTGGTAAAGAAGCTTTGCAGAACTGCTACTATGTAAGCGCATTCTCTGCTCAAGATAGCGATCCTTCCGTGCAGAACTTCATTAAAGCCTACAAAGAAAAATATCAGAAAGATCCCGATATCTTTGCAATGCAAGGTTATAATGCAGGCCTGATCCTTGCTGACGCTATGAAACGCGCAGGCACTACCGACGGTACCGCTCTGGCTAAAGCTATTGCTGAAACCAAAGACCTGCCGGTTGCCAGCGGCAAGATTACCTTTGACAAAAACCATAACCCGATTATGGGCGCCCTGATTCTGTCTTTGGAAAATGGCGTACCGACCTTCAAAGAAAAAATTACTCTGTAATTAAGAGTCCAGGTTTGGCAAAGGTTTCTGATTTATTTTATTAAGTTTATATTTCATAAAAAAGGCATGTTCCAATCATGCCTTTTTTAATAAATTTTTTTGAGGGGGAATAAATCATGAAAAGAGGGACCAAGTTATTATCACTACTTACGGCAGGTTTGTTGTTTGCAGCGTTGAGCACCGGCTGCGGCGGCTCAGATTCAGGTGCTTCCGATAAGACGGTAAAAGTAGGCGGCCTGCTGGAGATGACCGGCGGCAGCGCAAGCTTCGGTATCTCGTCTAAAAACGGTATCGACCTGGCATTTAAAGATATCAATGCCAAAGGCGGCGTCTTGGGCGGGAAGCAGCTATCATTAGTCGTTGCCGATACTAAGTCGGAAGCTTCCGAAGCGACCAACGGCATGCAGAAGCTTATTTCACAGGACGGAGTAGTAGCCGTTATCGGACCAAACCAATCTTCGGCGGTAATTGCAGCATCAGCTATCAATAACGGTGCTAAGGTGCTTGGGATAACTCCTATGGGCACCAATCCTGATATTACGGTTAATCCTGCTGACGGCAAGACGAGGACCTACAATTACAGAGCCTGCTTTATCGACCCGTTCCAGGGTACGGTAATGGCGTCTTTTGCCTATAACGACCTGGGCGTAAGAAAAGCGGCAGTGCTCATTGATAATACCAGTGATTATTCTAAAGGCCTGGCAAAATTCTTTACGGAAAACTTTACTAATAAAGGCGGCAATGTAGTTATTGAAGAAGCCTTTTTACAGAAAGATACAGATTTCAAGTCCACTCTGACCAAGATTAAAGTGGCGGATCCTGACTTCATCTACATTCCTGGCTACTATCAGGAAGTAGGCCTGATTATCAAACAGGCACGCGAACTGGGTATAGATGTACCTATTGCCGGCGGTGACGGCTGGGACAGCGCTAAGCTGCCGGAGATTGCCGGTAAAGCTGCTTTGAACAATACTTACTTCTCCAGCCTGTATTCCTCGGACGAAGCATCTGAGATGAACAAGAAATTTGTTGAGGAATATCAGAAGGCGTATAACGCTAAGCCCGATGTTTTCGCGGCGCTGGCTTATGATTCCGCTCTGCTGGTAGCAAAAGCTATCGAAGATGCCAAGTCTGCCGAGCCTGCTAAGATTGCCGAAGCTATGAGTAAGATTTCCGGCTTCAAGGGCGTATCCGGCGAGGTTGTTTTTGACGAGCAGCATAATCCTATCAAGAGTGCCGTTATTATTGAACATGTAGACGGCGCACAGACTTTTAAGACAAAAGTAAACCCTTAAGTAATATTCGGTAAAGTTAAAAGGCTGTTGTTGTAATAACCAACAGCCTTTTATATTCAAGCAAATTTTGGAGGATTTTTATGGATACCTTACTTCATCAGTTTTTTCAGCAGCTGATAAACGGTATATCATTAGGTAGTATTTATGCGTTGATTGCGCTGGGATATACTATGATTTACGGTATTATCAAGCTGATCAATTTTGCTCACGGCGATATCTATATGCTGGGAGCGTATTTTGGCTTTTTTGCTACCACCCAGCTGGGGCTTTCTTTTATTCCCGCTATCATCCTTTCCATGGCCTGTGCTGCGCTGGTGGGCATCGTTATTGAACGTATTGCCTATAAACCCATGCGTAATGCGCCGCGTATCGCTATTCTGATTACTGCTATCGGCGTTTCCTTCTTTTTGGAATATGGTATGATTCTGCTGGTATCTCCGCAGCCGCGTACTTTCCCGGCAGTGTTTACGCCTACGGTGTATAATTTCGGTCCGCTGGTTGCCAACAGCCAGCAGATCGTTATCCTGGTCAGCGCCATCATCCTTATGGCAGTACTGACCTATATTGTTAACAAGACCAAGGCCGGCAAGGCGATGCGCGCAGTTTCTTTTGATGCCGATGCGGCAAGGCTGATGGGCATCAATATCGACAGGGTCATCTCCATGACCTTTGCACTGGGCAGTGCACTGGCAGCTGCCGGTGGCGTGCTGGTAGGCGTATACTACAACTCCATCGACCCGCTGATGGGTATGATGCCCGGCCTGAAAGCTTTCGTTGCCGCAGTCCTTGGCGGTATCGGCATTATACCGGGCGCTATGATCGGCGGCATCATCCTGGGCGTAGTAGAAGCAATGGTCAGCGGCTTTATTTCCTCTACCTTCCGCGATGCTGCGGCTTTTGGCATCCTGATCCTGATCCTGCTGTATAAACCGGCCGGTTTATTAGGCAAAAATGTACGTGAGAAAGTGTAGGTGAGCGGTATGAATCCGATAAGAAAATTCGATTTGACCGCCATCGCCGGCTGTGCTTTACTGTTTGCAGTCCTGCAGGGCCTGATGTTCGGCGGCTTGATTGGTCCCTTCTGGGAACTGAATATTATTTTAATCTGCATCAATATCATCCTGTCTGTCAGCCTTAACCTGATTAACGGCTATACCGGACAGTTTTCTATCGGCCACGCCGGTTTTATGGCTGTAGGTGCCTATACCAGTGCTATTATTACGGTTAAATTGGGCCTGCCTTATGAGCTTGCTCTGCTTGTAGGCACTGTGGCTGCGGGTATCCTGGGCTTTATGATTGGCCTGCCTACACTGCGCTTAAACGGCGACTATCTGGCCATCGCTACCTTGGGTTTAGGCGAGATTATCCGTATCTGTATCCTGAATATCGACTATGTAGGCGGCGCTTCCGGTTTGATGGGTATTCCGCGTCTGACTACCTTTGCCTATGTATTCTGGATTATGATCTTCATCATCTTCTTTATTAAGAACTTTAAGAATTCCGCTCCCGGCCGCTGCTGTCTGGCTATTCGTGAAAATGAGATTGCAGCGGATACCATGGGCATCAATACTACCAAATACAAGGTAATGGCTTTCACCTTAGGTGCGGCCTTTGCCGGTACTGCCGGTGCGCTGTTCAGTCACTATTTCTTCCTGGCTCATCCGGCATCCTTTACCTTTATGCGTTCTTTCGATATCCTGACCATGGTTGTTTTGGGCGGCTTAGGCTCCATGACCGGCGCTATTACCGGCGCGGTGCTCCTGACCTTTATTTCCGCTTATTTGTCAGATTATCCTGAATGGCGTATGATTATTTATTCTATCACCCTTATCGTCTTGATGCTGCGTCGTCCGCAAGGCCTCTTCGGCAGCGTGGAATTAAGCCGTGAAATGTTCAGATTTGGAGGTAAGAAAGATGGCAGAGCTGCTGAAGGTAAATAATATTTCCATGGTTTTCGGCGGCCTGCGTGCCGTTTCCAACCTGACCATGCACATCGACGAGGGCGAACTTATCGGCCTTATCGGTCCTAACGGCGCCGGTAAGACCACCGTCTTTAATATGATTACCGGCGTTTATACGCCGACTGAAGGCGATATTTATTTTAACGGTAAGAAAAGCAGCGGCAAGAAATCCTATCAGGTGACCCAGATGGGTATGGCGCGTACATTCCAGAATATCCGTCTGTTTTCCGAGCTCAGCGTTATCGACAACGTAAAGATTGCCTATAATATGCATGTTTCCTACGGATTAGCCGACGCCGTCCTGCGTACCGGCAAGTATCTGCAGGAAGAAGATGCCATCACGCAGAAAGCATTGGATTTATTAAAAATCTTCCATTTGGAGCATAAGGCTTATGAAACGGCTAAAAACTTGCCGTATGGCGAGCAGCGCCGTCTGGAAATTGCCCGTGCGTTGGCAACCGAGCCGAAGCTGCTGCTGCTGGACGAACCTGCGGCAGGTATGAATCCGCAGGAAACCAAGGAGCTGATGGAGATGATTCGCTGGATACGCAACGAATTCAAGCTCTCCATTCTGCTTATCGAACATGATATGGGGCTTGTCATGGGAGTCTGCGAGCGTATCTACGTATTGGAATACGGCTGTCAGATTGCCGAAGGTACTCCTGATGAGATTAAGAATAACAGCCGCGTAATCGAGGCATATTTAGGCGAGGAGGTAATCAACTGATGTTAAGAGTTGAAGATATCAATGTCTATTACGGCGCTATCCACGCTATCAAAGGCATCAGTCTGAATGTGCCTGACGGCGAGATTGTGGCGCTGATAGGCTCTAACGGCGCTGGTAAATCTACTACGCTGCGTACTATTTCCGGTCTGATGAAGCCGAAGACAGGACGCATTATTTATGAGGACCGTGATATTTCCGGTATGCCTGCCCATAAGATTGTAAGCTTAGGGCTATGCCAGGTTCCGGAAGGACGTCATGTCTTTGCCAATATGACGGTTATGGAAAACCTGGAGCTGGGCGCTTATCTGCGCAAGGACAAGGATGGCATTGCCAAGGATCTGGAAGATGTATTTCAAAAATTTCCGCGTCTGTTAGAGCGTAAGGACCAGCTGTCCGGTACCTTGTCCGGCGGCGAACAGCAGATGCTGGCTATGGGACGTGCGCTGATGAGCCGTCCGAAGCTGCTGCTTTTAGATGAGCCTTCTATGGGCTTGGCCCCGTTGCTTGTTAAGGAAATTTTTAATATAATAAAAGAAATCAATGCCAGCGGCACAACCGTACTCCTGGTAGAACAAAACGCCAATATGGCTTTGTCTATTGCCGATAAGGCCTATGTCCTGGAAACCGGGCGTATCACCCTGAGCGGTACGGCGCAGGAGCTGGCAAGCAGCGAAGCCGTGCGCAAGGCATATCTCGGCGGCTGATAAGGAGAGTGAGATAATGTTAGTAAAAGAATTTATGACTCCCGTTGTTATTACCGTAAGTGAAGACCAGTCCATGCTGGAAGCACGTGAACTGATGCGCAGCAAGGGTTTTGTCAGCATCCCGGTCGTAGATGATATTAAACGCGTACGCGGTATTATCACTATCGATGATATCGGTCGCGCGTCACCCAGCGATGCCAGCACTTTGTCCCGTTATGAGGCTAATTACCTGCTGGGACGCCTGAAAGTAAGCGACGTTATGAGCAGGACGGTTATTACCGTCAATGCTGACGATACTATCGAATATGTTGCTTATAAGCTGTATAAGCATAGGGTCAATGCGCTGCCCGTAGTTGATGAGAACAATAAACTGTGCGGTATCATCTCCCAAAATGATTTGTTCCGTGCCTTTGTAGAAATCATGAGCATGGACCGCAGCTGTACCCGTATCACCTTTGACGCTACCGACAAGGTAGGCGTTATTGCCGAAGTAAGTAACCTGTTTAAGGAAAATAATATCAATATCATTTCCATTGTCAGCAAGCAGAACCAAAACGGCAGTGCGGAAGTAACTATCCGCGCTGATCTGGCTGAACATGGCATGGGTATTATTGAGCAAATCCGTGAGGCAGGTTATCCTGTTACGGATATTATGACCTTTGAGGGCGTTGACGACTGATGCTCAAAGGAACTGTTTTCCATGTCGGCGACGTGGTAAGCATGAAAAAAGCCCATCCATGCGGCAGTAATGAATGGGAAATTACGCGTACAGGTATGGATTTCGGTATGAAATGCTGTGGCTGCGGACATTTCGTCATGATTTCCCGCAGTAAATTTGAAAAGGCGGTTAAGGCAATCGTCAAAAGTGCACAGTGAAATAGTAAATACACCTCTGAAAAGGACTTCAGAGGTGTATTTTGCTTTACAGTATGGAATGACAATATGGTATAATAGTAATATCTTAAAAATGAGGTGATACCAATGAAAAAGTCCTTAGTGGTTTTTATGTTAGCCTGCCTGCTGACAATACTCTGCAGTGCTGTGGCATTGGCTTATAATCCCGGTCAGCGTACTTTTAAGCTGCTGGGCAGCACTTTGAACAGTGATAAGCACCCTGTGCACCTGGTTGTTAAGCAGCAGATAGACATGGCTGATGTGCTTACTCCGGAAGCTTATAATAATCTGCCTGCGGCACAGAGAGTGCGCAATATCCGTACAGAATACAATGAGATGAACGGTATCAATGCTGAGCATGTTATTATTACTGACGGTGAAGGCAAAGTAGTTAGCAACAGCAATACCTTTGTTAAAGGCGGTTACTGGTATACTATTGACTATGCCAATAAAACTTATGACAGACTGCCGGAATTGCCGGGTATGAGCAAGCCTTTTGCTGAAACTCTGATCAGCTGGTTTGCCAACAGACCGGAAGGCGGTTATGATAATGTTACTGGCTTTGATTACGATAAGGTAACCAGAGGCAGCAACGAACTGTATTTCTACTTTGAAAAGGATACCGAAAACTGGAAAGGCTATGAAGTAAGCTATTTGCCACGTTTCGATGTGGTAGAATGCAGTGAGACTGTTGACGCGGAAACGGCCTTTGCCTTGCCGCCTGCAGATTTTAAACAGGCTCCGAATCAGGCAATGCGTAATTTTGCCAATAAACTGATGCAGCATTAAATAAAAAAACTGCCGTGAGGCAGTTTTTTTTACAGCCAGCCGCGCAATGCAGCAGCGACTAATAAGCAGGTAAGCAACAGAAATACTGCTGTTACTGTCAGCCAGTTCTTTCCGGCAGGTTTTGGACTGGATGCAGAGAGCAGACCGCTGGTTGTCAATGCCTTGAGCACATGGCGATACAGTAAAAGAAGCAGCGCCGTATTCAGTGAGCCTTTCAGCAGGTTAAAAGGCAGGATGGCGGGAAAGAGCAGTTTAGCAACTTCGGCGCGGGGAAAATGCAGGAAGATGGGCAGAAAGACGTAGTTCCAGACCAGCATTGTCACGGTGAGGCAGGCAGTGCCTGCAAGCAGACCAAAGAAAGCACTGCGCTGCGAAGGATTTTTATGATAAATCCAGGCTGCCGTGCAGGCGAAACTGCAGCTGGCCAGGATGTTCATTATCAGGCCGATGATGCCGGTATCACTGGCGGTGAACATTTCCAGTACGGAAACAACGCTGGAAATGATAACAGAAGCGGCGGGGCCATACAGAAATCCGCCTAAGGTAATAATGATGTCTTTGGGCTCATATTTGAGAAACAGGATGATCGGAATCTTGATGGTAACCATGAGCAGGTAAGCCATGGCGCAGAGCAGGGACAGGACCGTCAGCTTTTTGTTGTTTAAATTATTCATAAATTACTCCATTTGTATAAATCAAGCAGTTATTATTGATTATTGTATTGCTGCTGAGGATGATTGTCAAATATAGTGTAATACTAAAGGCAGTTATGAAAGGATATGTTTATGCAGGGTAGGAAGCTTTTGCAGGGCCATTTGGCTGCATTGTTTACAATATTTCTATGGGGTACTACCTTTATTTCTACTAAGATACTCTTACAGGATTTCCAGCCGCTGGAAATCCTTTTTTCCCGTTTTCTGTTAGGCTTCGTAGTGCTGTGGCTGCTGCGTCCGCAGCGACTGCATCTTACCTGGCAGCAGCGGCGGATCTTTATCGGCGCCGGCATCAGCGGTATTACTCTGTATTTTCTGCTGGAAAATTTTGCTCTGAAATACACAACTGCTTCTAATGCGGCGGTCATAACGACCTGTATACCGTTTATTACGGCTATGCTGGCGCAGAAGTTCCTGCAGGGTGAGCGGCTGCATAAAAGCTTTTTCCTGGGTTTTCTTTTTGCCTTAGCCGGCATTGTCTGCATCGTCTTTAACGGGCGCAGCCTGATGCTCAATCCCTTAGGGGACTTCCTGACTATTATGGCGGTATGTGTCTGGGGCTTTTATTCCGTGTTCAGTAAGATAATAGGCAGCTATAATTTTAATGTTATTCAGTCCACAAGGGTGATTTTTGGCTGGGGTTTGTTATTTATGCTGCCGTTTCTGTTTGTTTTTGATACTTCGTTTAAGACAGCCTGTTATTTAAAACCGGTGAATATGGGGAATCTGCTATTTTTAGGACTGGGGGCGTCGGCAGCCTGCTTTGTAACCTGGAATTATGCCGTCAAGACCATCGGGGCTACCAAGACGGCAGCCTATATCTACCTGTCGCCGCTGATTACCGTACTTACAGCACATATTGTACTGGCGGAACCATTAACGCCGCTATTGTGGACGGGTATGCTGCTGACACTGGCAGGCCTGCTGCTGTCGGAAGATGAACAGGGCTTACTGGCACAAATTATTCATAAGCTGACGCAAGGCAATAAAAATCAAGGCGGGCATAAACATGAGTGACTATTTGCAAGGGTTGGTATTGGGTTTAGCCTATGTCGCGCCTATCGGGATGCAGAATCTGTTTGTCATCAATACGGCAGCGGCAGGTACCTGGAAACAGGCACTGCTGACCGCTGTAACAGTTATATTCTTTGATATTACCTTAGCGTTAGGCTGCTTTTTCGGCATAGGGCTTTTATTACAGCAGTCTTTATGGCTGCAGTTAATACTGCTGCTGGCTGGAGGACTGGCAGTCATTAAGATAGGCTGGGGGCTGGCCCGTACTCAGGCGGTAGAACTTAGCCTGACTGCGGGCAGGAGTTGGCTGCAGACAGCGGTTGCGGCTTGTGCTGTGACCTGGTTTAATCCCCAGGCAGTTATTGACGGTACTTTGCTTTTGGGAGCGGCGCAGGCTTCCTGCAGTGAAGGAGGCAGAGAATATTTTATCGCCGGCGTGGTAAGCGCTTCCTGCCTGTGGTTTATGGGGCTGGCTAATGTGGCATATTTTGTTGGCGGGTATTTCAACAGTGGAGTCTTAAAGAACATTAACAGGCTCTGCGGTGTTGTGCTTATTTTTTACGGGATGCGTCTGCTATGGCATTTTGCAAAGCTGCTGTGATAATTTCCCGGGTAATAAAAGTAAGGTAATTGCATAAAAACTGCAGTTATTGTACAATACTATAAGATATAAATATTTCATTATTGAGAAATGACTGCTGTAAGGAGCGATAAGAGTGAGCACGAATTTAGAAGTTGGTATCGTGGGTCTGCCTAATGTAGGCAAGAGTACCCTGTTTAATGCTATTACTAAGGCTGGCGCGGAAGCTGCCAATTATCCTTTCTGTACTATTGAGCCTAATGTGGGCGTAGTAGATGTACCTGATGAACGCCTGCAGGTACTCAGCGATATGTTCCATTCCAAGAAGATTGTACCGGCTGCTATGCGTTTTGTCGATATTGCCGGCCTGGTTAAAGGCGCCTCTAAGGGCGAAGGCCTGGGTAATAAATTCCTGGCGCATATCCGTGAGGTTGATGCGATTGCCCAGGTAGTACGCTGCTTTGAAGACGGCAATATTACCCACGTAGAGGGCAGCATCGACCCGCTGCGCGATATTGAAATCATCAATACCGAGCTGTGCCTGGCAGATATGGAAACTGTAGAAAAACGCATGGAACGTATTGTAAAACTCCTTAAGACCGGCGACAAGAAGGTGCCGCTGGAAAAAGCAGCGCTGGAAAAAGTACTGGCAGGACTGGGTGAAGCTGTACCTGCACGACGCCAGGGACTGACCGATGAGGAGAAAGAATTTTTGCAGGAATTGCACCTGCTGACATTAAAACCCGTACTGTATGTTACTAATGTAGCCGAAGAAGAAGCAGGCGATGCTTCCGGCAATCAGCATGTGGAAGCAGTACGTAAGTATGCTGCTGAAGAAGGTGCAGAAGTTATCGTTATTTCTGCCAAGATGGAAAGCGAGATTGCTGAACTTCCTGCTGACGAAGCAAAGGAATTTTTGGAAATGGCAGGCTTGCAGGAAGCTGGTCTGGACCGCTTAATCAAAGCAGGCTTTAAACTTTTGGGCCTGATGACCTATCTTACTGCCGGCGAAATGGAATCCCGTGCCTGGACGATTACTTGCGGCACTAAGGCTCCGCAGGCAGCAGGCAAGATTCATACTGACTTTGAACGCGGTTTTATTCGTGCGGAAATAGTTTCCTTTAAAGACCTGGTTGAATGCGGCAGTAAGGCTGCGGCTCGTGAAAAAGGCCTGGTACGTCTGGAAGGCAAGGACTACGTTATGCAGGATGGCGATGTAGTAGAGTTCCGTTTCAATGTCTAAAATATGATATAAATACTCAGCCGCTTCGGTACAAATATCGAGGCGGTTTTTATTTATTTAATAAATATTGTCGTTGTGATATAAATATGCTACAATGAGTTTAACAGAATATATATGAGGAGGTCGTTATTATGAAAAAAATCTTGGCAGGATTGTTGATGCTGTTGGTTATGATGGTAGTTACAGCCTGCGGAGGCGGCGGTAGCAGCAGTAATATCTTTACTGATGCAGGAGCTATGCAAAAGATTATGGGGCAATTACAGGAAAAACCTGAGTTTAAAGGCAAGAAGCTGATGGTATTTCAGGATGTCACCGTTGTCAACAGTAAGGACCACGGCGGCAATTTTATCGTCATAGACATCCTTAAGCCCGGCACTGAAGATGTTGACCATTATGAATACAGAAACGGCAGCTGGAGCGACGGCGCGCCGGTAAAAATAACCGGCAACGGCAATATGGCTGATAATGTCATTCCCATTGAAGACTTACATTTTGAGAAATTACCGGAAATCTATAAGACCTTTTCCGAAAAGGTAAAAGATAAAAAAGACGTCAAGGTTGAACAAACGGCGGTATATCGTTTCTGGAAAGGTGAGTGGAGCGTTTTGATTGACGCTGAGAGCGAGCGTGAAGAATACGGTGCGGAATTTAAGCCGGACGGTACTTTGATTAGTTTGAAAAAGAAATAAAGGAGAAGGATCCTCCGGCAGTAGCCGGAGGATTTTCTATTCGTAAAATAATTTTAAAATCTTTTATGCAGGCGCTGCTGACTGTTTTCTTTTCCGGTTCTATTTGGTAAAATAAAGACCGTGGAAAGAGGTAATAAATATGTTATTTGATACACATATGCACTGCAATTATTCCTGCGACAGCCATATGGATTTTGATGATGCTGTGGCAGCGGCAGAGAGTCAGAATATAGGCATAGTCTTTACCGAGCACTGGGATTATGACTATCCGACTAATCCTGACGCGTTTATTTTTGATATAGATGAATATTTTTCTGTGACAGATAGGCTGCGCAGCGAAAAAATACTGACCGGTATTGAGATAGGTATGCAGGTGCATACGGCAGCTGCAGACGATAAGGTAGCGGCAGGTCATCCCTTTGACTTTGTCCTGGGCTCTATCCATTGCGTACAGCGGCAGGATATTTATGAGCCGTCTTTTTATCAGGGGCGCAGCAAGGCAGAGGTTGTGAAGGCTTTTCTGACGGATGCTATTGCCTGCGTGGATAATCATCAGGATTTTGATGCTTTTGCCCATATTGATTATATTTGCCGTTATTGGCCTTATACTGATAAGGAGCTGCGGTTAAATGAAGAACAGGGACTGTTTGATAAATTGTTCCTTGCTTTGATTGAAAAAAACAAACCGATGGAAATCAATACGCGCCGTCTTGACGAAGCGCAGGCCTGTGAGGCATTGCTGGCGATTTATCAGCGCTATAAGCAGATGGGAGGACGTTACTGCACCATAGGCAGCGATGCTCATTACAGCGAGCATGTGGGACGCAGACTGGATAAGGCGTTGATGTTGGCGCAGCAGTCGGGGCTGCAGCCGGTCTATTTTAAAGAGAGAAAAATGTATTTAATGGGGGAAGTTTAAATGAGATGCGTAAGATTTACAGATAAAAAAACAGGCGCGAAACATATAGGCTTTATTGATGGTAAAATCATCCGCTGCGTATATGGCAGCCTTGATACTTACTGGCGTATTACTGATGAAATCTTTGCGCTGGATGAAGTCCAGCTATTGGCTCCGTGCGTACCCAAGCAGATTATCTGCGTCAGCTTCAATTATCAGGCGCATGCCGACGAATGCGGCTACAGCGTACCGCAGGAACCTGCGCTGTTTGCCAAGGCTGCCCATACAGTCATCGGCACCGGCGAGAATATTGTCTGGCCCCGCCAGGTACAGGAGCTTGCTTACGGTGCGGAGCTTGGCATCGTTATTAAAAAGCGTATGAAGAATGTCAAGACTGAGGACGTACATAAATATATACTTGGCTATACCTGTGCCAATGATATTACCGCCAGCGATATTCAGAAAAAAGAGAGTCAGTGGCTGCGCTGCAAATCCTTCGATACTTTCTGTCCGTTGGGACCGTGGCTGGAAACAGACCTCAATCCCAATGATTTGGAAATCAAACTGTGGGTTAACGGTGTGCTGAAACAGCAGGCGCGTACCAGCGATATGGTGTACAGCCCCTTTGAAATCTTAAGCTATATTTCTCAGAATATGACCTTAGACGCAGGCGACTTAGTATTGACCGGTACGCCGATGGGATTCGGTACCATGAGCGAGGGTGATGAAGTTACCGTAGAAATCGAAGGCATCGGCAAGATCAGTAACCGTGTGGTAAAAGAATAAACTTATTGCAGGGATGTATGCGGAATTTATTTTCCGCATATATTTTTTTGTGCAGATAGACATGAAGAAATTTTTTTGTTATATTATAATAATGACTAATCAGTCAGCAAGTTGTTTGTGAGGTGAGTTTTTATGTTGACTAATATGACGGAAGGCAAGCCCTTAAAGCTTATCCTGCCTTTTATGGTACCGCTGCTGATTGGCAATATCTTTCAGCAGTTGTATAATATTGCGGATATTATCATCGTCGGACGGACTATCGGTGTCGAAGCGTTGGCGGCAGTAGGTGCTATTTCGCCGCTGTTTATGCTGCAGGTGGTGCTCACTATCGGTCTCAGCAACGGTTTTACCGTAGTAACAGGACAGCGCTACGGCGCGCGGGATATGGACGGGATGCGGCGCAGTATCGCTACCAGTATCTTTTTGAGCGGCTGTTTCGTGGTGCTGATTATGCTTATCATGCATCTTGTTATCGAGCCGGTACTGGTTTTGATGAATATCCCGCCGGAGCTTGCAGCTGATGCCCGCAGTTATGTAATGATCATTACTGATGGCATCGTAGCCATGATGGCTTATAATCTGCTTTCCGGTGTCATGCGCTCATTAGGTGACAGCAAGACGCCTCTTTATTTCCTGATTATTTCTTCATTGGTAAATATTGTGCTGGCGCTGGTATTCATCCTGTGGTTTGGCTGGGGCGTCCCGGGCAGTGCTGTTGCCCTTGTTATTGCCCAGGCAATATCGGCTGTGCTATGCGTTCTTTATATTTACAAGAAGTTTCCGCAGCTGCATATCAGACGTCGTGATTTCCAGCTTACCGGTTATGAGCTGTGGCAGCATCTGCGCATGGGTCTGCCGATGGCAGTGCAGTTTTCCGTACTGGGGTTTGGGATTATCTTTTTGCAGGCTGTCTGCAATAAATTTGGTGCCGATATGATTGCCGGCTTTACTACGGCTATCCGTGTAGAGCAGCTGGCGCTGCAGCCCATGATTTCCTTTGGTATCGCCATGGCAGTCTTTACAGCGCAGAACTTTGGCGCCCGTCGTTTTGACAGGATCAGAGAAGCGGTAAGAAAATGCTCCATGCTGGCGCTGGCTTTCAGCTTGGTTGCGGCAATACTGCTTTTTGCTTTCGGACGAGAGGTTATCAGTATCTTTTTGGATCATCCGCATGAAGAGGTATTGGAGGCAGCGCGGCTGTATATCCTGTATACGGTGCCCTGTTATTTCTTCCTGAGCCAGATCTTTATCTTCCGTAACGCAGTACAGGGTATGGGCATTGCTATGATCCCCATGTGCTCCGGCATCATCGAGCTGATTATGCGTACACTGTCGGCCGTTTATTTAGGCGAGATGCTGGGCTATGTAGGTATCTGCCTGGCAGAGCCCATTGCCTGGATCAGCAGCTCGCTGTTCCTGTTCGGCAGCTATCTGTATTTCGTCAAGGTATTGGAGCGCAAATGCCAGCTTACTGATTAAACAGCATATAAAAAAACAGCCTTAGAAATCTAAGGCTGTTTTTGTTTTTGGCGTTATTCGATTGCAGTAACATCAAAGCCGATGTCTTCAATGGCTTCACGCAGGGCAGCGTCGCTGTTAGCTCCTGCTTCCAGCGCAGCCTGTCCTTTTTCCAGGCTTACAGTTACATTGCTGACGCCGGGCAGGGCTTCTAAAGCCTTAGTTACAGCGGCAGTGCAGTGCTGACAGTGCATACCTTCAATAGAAATAGTTTTGTACATAGTTATGACCTCTTTTCTTTATTTTATTTAAACTTAAAATTACGCAGCCGCAGGGCATTGCTGACTACGGAAACAGAGCTGCAGCTCATAGCGGCGGCGGCAAGCATGGGATCCAGCAGCAGTCCGAAGCTGCTGTAAAGCAAGCCTGCTGCTACGGGGATGCCGATGGAGTTATAGAAGAAGGCCCAGAACAGGTTTTCTTTAATGTTCTTGATTACAGCCTTACTGAGGCTGATGGCTTTCGGCACGTCCTGTAAATCGCTTTTCATCAGGACGATGTCGGCTGCTTCTATAGCTATATCTGTACCCGCGCCGATAGCGATACCGACGTCTGCCCGTGTCAAGGCCGGGGCATCGTTGATGCCGTCGCCCGCCATGGCTACTTTATGACCTTGTTTTTGCAGCTGGTGGACGATTTTTTCCTTGTCCTCTGGCAGCACACCGGAAATAACCTGTTTTATATGGGTGCTTCTGCCTATGGCCTGAGCAGTTACTGCATTATCGCCGGTAACCATGATAACCGTAAGGCCCATTTGCTGCAGCCGGTCTATGGCAGCGGTACTGGTTGCTTTAACAGTATCTGCTACGGCAATCAGGCCGAGAAGCTGATTGCCATGCGCAAAAAAGAGCGGGGTCTTGCCGTCCTGGGCCAGTCTCTGCGCTTGCTGCTGCCAAGCTGAGGTGTCTACGCCTGCGCTGTCCATCAGCAGTTGGTTGCCGCCGTAGCAGGTTTTGCCGTCGATAAGGGCAGTAATACCCTGACCGGGTAATAAATGATAGTCGCAAGCCTGCGGCAGTGAAAGCTTTCTGGCGGCGGCAGCAGCGATAATAGGAGCGCCCAAAGCATGTTCTGATAGTTTTTCTAAGGCTGCTGCCAGAGACAGTAAATCATTTTCGCTGACGGAGCAGGGGATAATATCAGTAATTTCCGGCTTGCCTTGAGTAATAGTACCGGTTTTGTCTAAGATAATGGTGTCGATGCTGTGGGCTGTTTCCAAAGCAGCAGCGGATTTTATCAGGATGCCCGCAGTAGCGCCTTTGCCTGTGCCGACCATGATGGCGGTAGGTGTGGCAAGACCGAGAGCGCAGGGACAGGAAATAACCAGTACGGAAACAGCAGCAGTAAAAGCAAATTCGCTGCCTGCGCCGCTCAGCAGCCAATAGATGGCAGTAAGAACAGAAATAAGTATAACTACCGGTACAAAAATGCCGCTGATTTTATCAGCTAAACGGGCGATAGGTGCTTTGGAAGAGGTTGCTTCATCTACTAGGCTGATAATACGCGCCAGAGCGGTGTTTTCGCCTACGGCAGTAACCTGCATTTTAAAATAGCCGTTTTTGTTAATGGTACCGCCGATAACCTTGGCGTTTACGCCTTTATCTATCGGCAGGCTTTCGCCGGTGATGGCAGATTCATCCAAAGAACCATAGCCTTCAATGATGATACCGTCGGCAGGAACAGAAGCGCCGGCTTTGACGATGAGAATATCGCCGTTTATGACTTCTTCCAGCGGTATTTCACCTTGCATACCATGCCGCTCTACCAAGGCGGTTTTAGGCGTCAGCTGCATAAGTCCGGTAAGAGCAGCAGAAGTTTTCTTTTTAGCCCGTGCTTCCAGAAATTTGCCCAAGGTAATCAGGGTAACAATCATCGCTGCGGATTCAAAATAGAGATGATGGGAAGCGTGAGCAGCAGCCTGTGGCTGGCCGTGTCCCAGCAGCCAGGCCATCTTGTAGATGATATACAGACCGTAGATAAAAGACGCAGACGAGCCTAACGCGATAAGGGAATCCATATTAGGCGCCCGGTGCAGCAGATTGGCAAAGCCGTGCTGGAAATAGCTGCGTCCCAGGATAAGGACGGGTATAGTCAGCAGCAGCTGGGTTAAAGCGTTAATGAGAGCATTTGCTTCGCCCGAGAATATTTCCGGCAGCGGCCAGCCGTACATCCTGCCCATAGAGATGTAAAACAGCGGCAGGGCAAAGACGAGAGAATAAGTAAAGCGGCGGCGCAATGCCACAGCTTCATCCTCAGCCGGCGGTGCAGGCATCTGGCGCTGCTGCGGGTTTTTAAGCGACGCGCCGAAACCGAGAGCGGTAATCTTGGCAGCTATCTTATCCGCCTGCAGCAGCTGTTCGTCATAGGTAATCGTCATACTGTTTTTCAGCAGATTAACGCTTAGCTGCTCTACGCCCGGCAGTCTGCCAACAACCTTTTCAATACGTGCAGAGCAGGCAGAGCAGCTCATACCGGTGATATTATATATTTCCTTACGCATAATGATACTCCTTAAGCTGATTGACGATGTAATATCGTCCTGTTATCATTATATAAAAGAAAGTATTTTTTCTTCAAGAATGCACTATTTAGTAAGATAGTATCTAAAAAGATACTGTAAAAGAGGGAGAAACATGACGGAGAAAATCAGTAATGTTCATTGCCCGGTAGCGGCTACGCTGCATCTTATCGGCGGAAAATATAAGGCGCTGCTGCTGTGGCATCTATCCGGCAGAGTACTGCGTTTTAATGAACTGCGGAGATTAGTGCCGGAGGCCACGGCCAAAATGCTTACTCAGCAGCTGCGGGAATTGGAGCAGGACGGCTTACTTATACGCAAAGTGTATGCTGTGGTACCGCCCAAGGTGGAATATTCGCTGACGGAGAAAGGCAACAGCCTGTTTCCCATCCTGCAGGCCATGTATAACTGGGGTAGCACGCAGCTGCAGGAACAGGGCATTACTCCAGAGTGTAGTATGACGACTGTCTGTACTTCCTGTTGCGGTGAAAAAGATAAAGAAGACTGACGATGTAAGCATCGTCAGTCTTCTTTATTTAACACAGGATTTCATCCATGGACTGTTTGCAGATTTTAATAGCTTTATCAAGGTCCTGTTTTTCGATATTCAGCGGCGGATTGAAATAGAGCACATTGCCCAGCGGACGCAGCAGCAGTCCGTGGGTAAGTGCTTTTTTATAGATTTCGTATCCGATACGCAGCTTGCTGTCGAAAGGAGTTTTATTATCTTTATCTGTAACAAGCTCCATGGCGTTAATCAGGCCTATATGGCGTATTTCGCCGATATTCTTATGATTGCCGAAGGTTTCCTGCAGGGCGGCAGTAAAGTAGCCGGCCTTTTCCTGTGCCTGCTCTAAGATATGCTGCTCGCGCATAATCTTTTGTACAGCCAGTGCGGCAGCGCAGCCCAGCGGATTGCCGCTGTAGGTATGGCTGTGCATAAAGGCTTTACCCTTATTGTAATCGTCGTAGAAGGCGGCAAAGATTTTTTCTGTAGTCACGGTGATTGCCATAGGCATATAGCCGCCGGTAAGGGCTTTGCTGATGCACATCAGGTCGGGGGTGATGCCTGCGTGGTCACAGGCAAACATCTTGCCGGTGCGGCCAAAGCCGGTAGCAATTTCATCGGCAATCAGCAGTACATTGTAAGCGTTGCACAGCTTGCGCAGCTTCTGCAGGTACAGCGGAGGATAGATACGCATGCCGGCGCAGCCCTGCAGCAGCGGCTCAACAATGATGGCAGCCGTTTCGTGAGCGTGCTTGGCAAAGGTTTCCTCGGCAAATTTGAAGCATTCGCACTGACAGTGCTCACGGTCTTTATTAAAGGGGCAGCGGTAGCAGTCCGGTGCCTGGACATGGATGTTATCCATCATCATGGGCTTATAGATTTGGGCGAATAAGTCCATGCTGCCTACGGACAGCGCGCCGATAGTTTCACCGTGATAGCCTTCGCTGAGGCACATGAAGCGTTTCTTTTCCGGATGTCCGGTCTGATAAAAATACTGGAAAGCCATTTTCAGCGCGATTTCAACAGAAGCGGAGCCGTTATCGGAGAAATTAAATTTGGTAAGCCCTTTGGGCATTACCTGGCTCAGTTCTTCACACAGCCTGATAACGGGCTCGTGAGAAAAATTGACAAAGATGACGTGTTCCAGCGTATCCAGCTGCTTTTTGATAGCGGCGTTAATATCCGGGTTGCAGTGGCCCAGCAGATTGCACCACCAGCTGCTGATAATATCCAGATAACTGTTGCCGTCGGTATCGTAAAGATAGGGGCCTGCCGCATGGTCGACGATAATGGGCGGCAGTGTTTCGTAGTCTTTCATCTGAGAACAGGGGTGCCAGATGTGGGCAAGATCCCTTGCTGCTAAATCCTTGGTATTCATCATATCATTTCCTTTCCTCCGGTGTATGGTAAAGTGACTGTAACAGTTCCACGTCTATATCAAGTTCTGCCGCTCCGCAGGGAACACAGCCGATAACAGGTACGCCGCTGAGCGCTTCAATCATTTTTTTATTGTCCTGCTGCATGGTGTCGTCAGCAGCAAAATTGTTCAGGATGATGCCGCGGACGGGTATATTTTTTTGCTGCAGGTAAAAGGTCGTCAGTACGCAGGCGTTAATGGAGCCCAGTGCCGCATTGGCGATAACCAGGGTACCCAGTCCCAGTTCCTTGATAATATCTTCCAGCATCAGCTTCTGCTCATCCCAGCGGATAGGGCAGATAATACCGCCGCTGCCCTCCATAGTCAGATAATCATAACGGGCCAGCGCCTGCTGAAAATCAGCTTTGATTTTGCTGATTTCTACAGGATTTCCCTCCAGCTGTGCTGCCAGATGGGGAGAGACGGCAGTGCGGTAGATGTAGGATACCAGCTGCTCCGGACGTTCCGGCAGGTTGGCAGTGCGGGCAACAAAGTCGGCGTCGCCGGGCAGCAGGCCGGCAGAAGTTTCTTCGGCGCCGCTGAGAGCCGCCTTATAATAGCCGGCATTTAAACCAGCATCGCGCAGCTTTTTGACCAGCAGGCCGGTAACATAGGTTTTGCCGATATCAGTGCCGGTAGCGGTAATGAAAAGACCTTTACTCATTGTTTTCACCTTCAGATTTTTATTTGTTTACAACAGGAATCAGCTTTTGACCTAAGAAAGAGGCGGCTATGCACAGCACGATGTCGCCGGGAACGGCCAGCAGGAAGCAGTACAGAAACAGCGGCCACAGGGCTATAGGCTGATTAATGATGTAATTGCCGATGATGTAATAATAAAGCATACCACAGCCATAGACCGCGGCAAGGCCGCTGAAAGACGCTGCTAACAGACGTTTAAAGCCGGGCTGACCATCGCCGCTGTAAGCAATGGCCCCCGTAAGCTTAGCGCCCAGCCAGAAGCCGATCAGATAGCCGAAGCTGGGGTTAAAGATATAGCCCGGGCCGCCGCCGGAAGCGAAGATAGGCAGGCCTAAGAGCCCCAGGGCGATATAGACCAGTACGCTGGCGCCGCCAAGCTTGTTGCCCAACAGCATCCCTGCCATGGTAGTAAAGAGAAACTGCAGGGTAAAGGGCACCACAGGGACGGGAATCCTGATAAAAGCGCCGATAGCGATAAGGGCAGTAAAGAAAGCCATCAGGATGAGCTGATGGGTTTTATTGCCAGTGGTATGCGTGTATCTCATAAGTAAACCTCTTTTGCTATATAGTTAACTTAAAGCAAGTATACGACGGTTACATCTTATTGTCAACCTTAGTAAAAAAATAGTTGACGTTATTTTCTGTATTTATTTACGGCTGCGCCAATAGCTTTAGCCGCCTGTCTAAGTTCTGCGTCCGTATGAGTGGACATCAGGGCAGCACGCAGGCGTGCAGCGCCTTTGGCAACGGTAGGATAACGGATGGCAGGGATGAGGATGCCTTGTTCATACAGTTCCTGGGAGATATTTAAAGCAACGGCTTCATCACCAATAATGATGGGGATAATGGCAGTTTCAGAATCTGCCGCGATGCCTTCTTCCTTCAGACAGCGGCATAAGAAGCGGATGTTATGCCGCAGTCTTTGTACCATTTCCGGCTGAGCTTCCAGAAGCTGCAGGCTTTTCAGGGCGGCTCCCAGTGCTGCAGGACATTGGGATGTGGAGAAAATAAAGCTGCGGGCCTTATTGGCCAGATAATCGATAAATAGCTGGTCGGCACAGACAAAGCCGCCTTCAGAGCCTAAAGCCTTACTGAGCGTGCCCATGGTAATATCTGCCTGGCAGCTGTAATTATAGTATTCGGCGATACCTTTGCCGGCAGCGCCGATGACGCCGGTAGCGTGTGCTTCGTCTACCATGGTTAGCAGACCATAGCGTTTGCCAAGCTCTGTCAGCTGCGGCAGGTCTGCTATATCGCCGTCCATACTGAAAACAGCGTCGCTGACGATGAGGCCTTTGCGGTAAGCGGTCTGCTGCAGTTTGTTTTCCAGGTCTTCCATATCGTTATGCTTATAAACAATAATTTTTGCTCCGCTCAGACGGCAGCCATCGATAATGCTGGCATGATTGTATTCGTCGCTGAAGATGACGCTTTCTTTGTCGGCAAATGCGGAAATGATGCCGAGGTTAGCCATATAGCCGGTATTAAACAGCAGGGCAGCTTCTGTATGCTTGAAACGGGCCAAAGCATTTTCCAGCTCCTCATGCAGCCGCATAGTACCGGTAGTCAGCCTGCTGCCGCCGCTGCCTGCGCCCCAGGTAAGCGCTGCCTGGGCAGCGGCTTGTTTTACTTCAGGTGCTGCTGCCAGATCAAGATAGCTGTTGGAAGATAATAACAGCATTTCCCGGCCGCCTGTGTGTACGTGGCTGCTTTGCTGGCTGTCCATAATACGCATACTGCGGTAGAGATTTTCCTGCTGCAGCTGCTGCAGTTTATTTTTTAGTTCTGTGTGTATATCGACAGGCGCGGCAGCAGGGATGCCGTCAACCAATACCTTCTGTTTTTCCAGGAAAGTAATGGCGGCCTGCGGGTCGGCCTTGCTGCTGTCAAAAATAAAGATGCGTCCGCCATGGCAGTCGCCGGCTGCTTTCAGCGGGCTTAGACGGATGTAGCCATGCCGGGAAGAAGCCAGATAGCCCGTAACGTAATCAGGATCGTCAGAAATACAGATTTCTGCCAGCATACCGGGGGTATTGGCTACCTTGGTGGCCAGTACCAGGGCTTCACGAAAATGATTCTTGCTGTTATCCAGGCAGCTTTGCGCTGCATCCATATAAGTGACGCGGATGCCGCGTTCCTGATTCAGCTCCAGCCTGCTGCGTGTGGCTACGTCATACAGGACGGCTCCGCGCATTGGCCGTGCCTGGCGCAACATGTCGATAATGGTGTCCGGCTCGCTGATTTTTAGCTGCAGCAACAGCTGACGCATCATGGAAAAACTTTCCTCGACGGAAGCCGCAGGGCTGGCGGTAACGGGCAGAGCCGGCAGATGCAGCAGTTCTCCGTCGTTTACGGCTTCGATTTTCAGATTGACGAAATCAGCCTGCCCCAGAGCATGGTGCAGGGCACGGTCGGTGAGGGTGTTTACTGCTTTGGCAACATCAGCGGCAGGGATGATTTTTTCTGCGCCGGAAATATGGCGGTTGTTTTTGGACGCACGCATCTTAATACTGTACATGGTCATTATTTATTACTCCTTTGTTGTAAGATAGCAGCGCAGGAAAGGCAGGCTGCCAAGATATTTTCTGCCAGGAAGGTATAGTAAGCCGGCAGTCACGGCGGTGAAAATCATACCGGGGAGGGCTGCTGACGTGAGCAGTAACCAGTCTACGTTCAGGATGGAGCCCATGACCAGCCGGGCGGCTACGGTTCCCAGCGGACCGCTGATGATGACGGCTGGCAGGGTGGCCTGGCCAATAGTGATGACAGTACCGGCAATCAGGCGAAAGACCATGGCGATGATGACATTAAAAATGGTAGCCGTGCCTAACATCATCCCCAAAAAGCTGGCTACGATACCGGCTATAAGATAACGCCTGAAACCGAAATACGCACAAATCAGGACGGCTATGGGAGCCGAAAGCTGGAATTCTCCGCCTGCAATCGGCGAAGGTATCTTCATACTGCCGGACAGCAGGATAAGTACACTTAAAAAAGCGGTAAAGGTGAGTTCTCTGTGCATTGTAAACCTCCTGATATTTTAAGTTAACAAGATTTCTTCCAGTATACTTGTGCAAATTAGTATTGTCAACCTAAAAATAAAAAAGGTTAACTTAGAAAATAAAAAATACACTTCTCTGCATTAAACAGAAAAGTGTATCGCACTGATGAGTGAAATTATACAACAGAGCTGTTGTCAGATTAAAGTTTTATGGGACGATAAGATATGCTTCATAAAATGCAGAAGGTTTTCCATGGTGAGTGCCAGATCGTTGCGGGCACGGCAGCGGGCTTCACTGTACGGCACAGCTACGCGGTTGATACTGAAAATACCGGTGACGCCTTCCGCATAAGCCGCTTCAATATCGTCGCCTACGTCGCCGACAATAGCCAGCAGCGGTACGCCGTGCTTCCTGGTACGACGCGCAACACCGATGACGACCTTGCCGCGCAGAGACTGGCTGTCGATCTTGCCTTCGCCGCTCAGCACCATATCGGCGTCAGAGAGCAGTTCATCAAATTTTACAGCGTCAAGTACGGTTTCGATGCCCATCTGCAGCGAGCTGTTAAAGAAAGCGCACATACCGCCGCCCATACCTCCGGCAGCGCCGGCTCCGGGCAGGGTAAGGATTTCACGCTGCAGGTCGCGGCTGACGACGGCAGCCATGTGCGCCAGTCCTTGATCCAGCATGGCGACACATTGCGCATCGGCGCCTTTTTGCGGGCCAAAGACTGCTGCTGCACCGTTGGGGCCGCAGAGTGGATTATCAATATCGCACATGGTTATAATAGGGATTGCCTTGAGCACTGGATGCAGTGCCGTAGTGTCAATAGATGCTATGCGGTGTAAGGTTTCGCCTACGGGGATAAAGCTGTTGCCTGCTTCGTCCAGGAAACGCACACCGGCTGCAGCTGCCGCGCCGCAGCCGCCGTCATTGGTAGCGCTGCCGCCGAGACCTACGATGAGTCTGCGGCAGCCTGCTTCTGCTGCCGCAACCATGAGCTGTCCGGCACCGTAGGTGGTGGTTTTTTCCGCATGCTTATTATCGCCGACAAGAGGCAGACCGGCTGCAGCTGCCATTTCTACAATGGCAGTGCCGTCAGGCAGCAGGCCGTAGAATCCTTCGATTGGTTCGCCATAGGGACCCTGTACGGTTACATATTCTTTCTTGCCGCCCATAGCCTGCAGAAAGGCGTCTACACTGCCTTCACCGCCGTCAGCAACGGGGATGCAGGCAACCTCGGCCTGCGGATAGTGCTTGAGGATGCTGGTCTTCATAATCTGACAGATTTCTCCTGAGGACATGGTGCCCTTGAAGGAATCAGGGATAACAATGAATTTATGCACGGGCTGAATCTCCTTTGCAGTAAAATAATGGGCGCAGGAACTGCGCCCATCAACATATTATGCTGTTTTTATTTTAGCATACTAAAGACAGCAGGAAAATACCTGCCATGGAAGATATACCAAGCACCAGGGTAGCAACAGTCTGAGTTTTATAGCCCTGGTCGGGAGTCATTTCACCGAAGTTGGTAACAACCCAGAAATAGGAATCGTTAGCATGGGAAACAGTCATAGCGCCTGCGCCGATAGCCATAACGGTAAGCGCTGCCATAGTCGGGGTATCGAGACCGAGCACGCCCAGCAGCGGTGCCAGGATGCCGGCGGTCGTAGTAATGGCCACGGTAGAAGAGCCTTGAGCGGTCTTGAGGATTGCCGCCAGGATGAAGGGGAAGAAGATACCGATGGTTTCCAATATTTCAGCATTGGCAGTAATGTAGCCCACCATGCCGGAAACAGCGATAATCTTACCGAGGACGCCGCCTGCTGCAGTTACGAACAGGATGGGGCCTACAGTCTTTAAGGTATCATTGGTCAGGTCGTAGAATTCCTGCAGCTTATTGGCAGTAGCCAGCTGGAAGACGCCGCAGACAGTACCGACTGCCAGTGCCATGACAGGAGTACCCAGGAAGCTCAGCAGGTTGGCGATGCTGCCTTTCCAGCCAGCCATAGCGGAGATGGAGCCCAGCGCCATCAGCAGGATGGGTACGATAATGGGAGCGACGGAGTTGAAGGAGCCGGGCAGCTTGCCGTAAGCCTTCACCAGTTCTTCATAGGAGACGGCATTTTCTTCGTGGGTAGCGTCGTCGGCTGCTTTAACGCTTTGACCGATATATTTGGCAAAGCAATAGCCGGCAATCAGCGGGAAGATGGATACCAGCGCGCCCATACCCATTACCAGCAGCATGTTGTTGCCGATGCCCAGAGAGTTAGCTGCAGCGATAGGGCCGGGGGTAGGCGGAATAAATACGTGAGAAATATACAGACCGGCGCTTAAGGCTACGGACATGGTAACACTGGAAATACGCGTGCGTTTTACCAGAGATTTACGGATGGGGTTTAAGATAACGAAGCCGGAATCGCAGAAAACGGGGATGGAAACAACCCAGCCCATGAGCTCCATAGCCAGAGCAGGGCGTTTTTTGCCTACTGCTTTGATAACCATGTCAGCCAGTTTTAAGGCAGCACCGGTTTTTTCGAGGATGGAGCCGATAAGGGCGCCTAAGATAATTACGATGCCGATGCTGGTGAAGGTGCCGGAGAAGCCGGCGCCGATAACATTGACGATGCCTTGAACGGGCTTGCCGTCAACAACAGTGTTGACCAGCGGGATACCTGCCGTAAGACCGAGCAGCAGGGAAACGCCCATGATGGATAAGAACGGATGAACTTTGTACTTGGAAATAGCCACGATCATCACGATGATAGCGATGACGAAGGCTATTATGAGGGGGAAACCTGACATAAATATACCTCCTAAAAATTTTTAACCGTCGCGAAGACGCTTTAGTATATACTACATATTATAACGTGCTGCGCTAAATAAGAAAAGCAGTATTATGTATGCTGCATTAAAGATATTTGCAGATTTTACAGGATTTTTATGCGTATGCTGTTATTTATTGATGTATACTAATTTTTTAGCAGTATTTTTAACTGTAATATTTATTACATTGATGACTTGTCAAGCAGGTATTTATATGCTATTATGATAGCGTAAAATTTGGCTTTGAGCATTATCCCGCAGGGAAATGTATCAGGCAGGCCGGGTTTTACGATACAGAATTTGTCAATAATCGCTTGGATCTTAATCAGACCGGGACGAGACGCAATAAGAATCTTTATGCGCATTCCGTGTCGGAATGCGCTTTTTTATTGTTCCGGCGGAAAGGAGAGCAAATGAAAGCAGGCATCATCGGCGGTGGTAAAGTTGGCTGCTGCCTGGCGCAGTATTTTCAGCAGGCAGGCATCCTGCAGGGAATAACGGCAGGTCATGCAGAGAAAAGCATGCTGCTGGCAAAACGCTTTGGCACAGAGCCGCTGACTAACGAAAAACTGGTGCAGCAGGCAGATGTTCTGCTGCTTACCGTGCCGGACAGATTGATACAGCCGGTAGCGCAGCAATTAGCTGCCGCTGGAGCAGAAGCTTTACGCGGTAAAATCTTCCTGCATTGCAGCGGCTCACTGGGAACGGAAGTATTGCAGCCGCTCAAAGAGCAGGGAGCCTTTGTCGGCAGCTGTCATCCGCTGCAGAGCTTTGTCAGTGCGGCTACAGAACTGCGCGGCGTTTATATGGCTGTGGATGGTGATGCAGAGGCTGCTGCGGCAGCCAAGGAAATAGTAACGCTGCTGGGCGGCATACCTTTTCATGTACCGGCGCAGGACAGACGGCTATATCACGCGGCTGCCTGTTTCTGTTCCAATTACGTGGTAGCTGCCGCCGCCATCGGACAACAGCTGCTGGCACGCTGGGTAGGCAGCGATGAGGCAGCCTGGCAGGGGCTGCTGCCGCTGTTTAAGGGTACGGCGGCCAACCTGCAGCAGGCTGTTTCGGCAGGCAGCGCTTTGACGGGGCCTATTGCCCGTGGTGACCACGCTACTGTAAGCGGTCATTTAGCAGTGCTGCCGCAGGAGTTTATTCCTGCCTACTGCTCTCTGGGACTGGAAGCAGTCCGACTCGCTTCAGCCAACGGTACTATTGACAGTGAGACTGCACGGCAGCTGGTAAGGCTGCTGGAGCATCCGGAGGTAGAAAGACATGACAGTTAAGACAGTTACTACGGCTACTATTAAGGAAATGAAGCAGAAGGGCGAGCCCATCACCATGATTACCGCCTATGATGTGGCTATGTCCAGAAATGTTAACGAAGCCGGCGTGGATATGATCCTGGTAGGTGATTCTCTGGGAAATGTTATTCTGGGTTATAACTCCACTGTGCCGGTCACTATGGAAGAAATGCTGCACCACACTAAAGCAGTTATGCGCGGCAACAGCCGTGCCCTGGTAGTCGGCGATATGCCCTTTATGAGCTACCAGGCAAGTATTGTTGATGGTATGTATAATGCGGCCCGTTTTTTAAAAGAGACCGGCTGTACCGCCGTTAAGCTTGAGGGCGGCAGCGAGGTCTGCCAACTGGTAGAAAAGCTGACGGCTGCGGGTATTCCCGTTGTCGGACATCTTGGCCTGACGCCGCAGTCGGTAAACCAGTTGGGCGGCTTTAAAGTGCAGGGGAAAGATATTGCCGCTGCACAGAAGATTATCGACGATGCTAAAGCACTGGAAGCGGCAGGAGCCTTTGCTATCGTGCTGGAATGCGTACCGGCGGCACTGGCGGCAAAGATTACCGCCGAACTGAAGGTGGCGGCTACTATCGGCATCGGTGCCGGCAGCGGCTGCGACGGACAGGTACTGGTATGCAACGACCTGCTGGGGGTTACCGACGGCTTCTGTCCTAAATTCGTCAGGAAATATGCTGATCTGCATACAACCACTGTTGAAGCAGTAAAACAGTATATTGCCGATGTTAAAGCCCGCACCTTCCCGGCTGCGGAGCATACCTTTAAAATAGATGACAGTGTACTGGAAAAATTATATTAAGTAAAGAGAAAGGCTGTTGCAGAAATGAAACTTGTAAAGACTGTTGCAGAATTACGTGAAGAAGTTGCCGCTGCCAAACTGGCCGGCAAGACTATAGGCCTGGTGCCCACCATGGGCGCGCTGCATGAAGGGCATGCTTCCCTCATCAAGGCTGCCAATATGGAAAACGATTTCGTCGTAGTCAGCGTCTTTGTTAATCCTACTCAATTTGGCCCTAACGAAGACCTGGAAGCTTACCCGCGTACTTTGGATGCAGACTGCAAGCTGGCAGAAAGCATGGGGGCGGATATTGTCTTTGCTCCTTCTGCTAAAGAAATGTATCCCAGCGAAGACATGACCTGGGTAGAAGTAACCGGCAATGTGACCAAGGTGCTGTGCGGACGCAGCCGCCCCATTCATTTCCGCGGCGTGACTACCGTTGTCAGCAAGCTCTTTAATCTGGCGCAGCCGGACAGAGCTTATTTCGGACAAAAGGATGCTCAGCAGGTAGAAGTGCTGAAACGCATGGTCAAGGATTTATTCTTTAACCTGCAGCTGCGTATTATGCCTATTGTACGTGAAGCTGATGGCCTTGCTAAAAGCTCGCGCAATACTTATTTGAGCGCCAGCGAACATGAGGCAGCCCTGGTACTGAGCCGCAGTCTGAAAAAAGCGCAGGAACGCTTTGCTGCAGGTGAAAGAGATGCTGCCGTGCTGACAGAAGTTGTACGCGCGGAAATTGTCGCCGAGCCTATGAGCGACATTGATTATGTAGAAATCTACCGTCTGCCGGAGCTGCAGCCTGTCGACGGTCCGCTGATCGGCAGCAGCCTGCTGGCAGTAGCGGTTAAATTTGGTACTACTCGTTTAATAGATAATGTAATTTTGGAGGAAAAATAATGCTTTATAATATGTTTCACGGAAAAATCCATCGCGCTACCGTAACCGAGGCTAATCTTGAATATATGGGCAGCATCACCATTGATTCCGAATTGCTGGAATTGTCCGGCATCCTGCCTGGCGAAAGAGTGCAGATTGTGGACAATAATAACGGCAACCGTCTGGAAACCTATGTTATTGCCGGTGAACGCGGCAGCGGCGTTATCTGTCTGAACGGTGCGGCAGCCCGTAAAGTAGTTGTCGGTGATACTGTTATCATCATTGCTTACAGTATGATGACGGAAGAAGAAGCGAAAAACTATGTGCCCAAAGTAGTCATGGTGGACGAAAAGAACAGGCCGGTAAATGTACGCGGTACGGAAAAAGAACGTGAAATAGGCTGATGTGTCTGGCTTATGCAGGCAGTGTCACAGATTACTGTGCACTGCCTGTTTTTTACTTTTTAGATTAAATTAGCCGGTTCTATAAAGGTGAAAATTACTGTTTATACAGAAAATATTTATATAAATATAGGGGATAAAACGCTGGAAAACCTCTCCGTTCAGGCCAGTGCTTAGAGTATGAAGAGTGGTCCATTTGACTATGACATTTTATTTATGTTAAAATGTTATAGCCGATAAGGAGGTTTTTTATGTTTAAAAATATACAGCAGCTGTCCAGGCACTGTCTGGCAGTACTCATCGTATTGCTTACGGCCTTTCCTTTTCTGACCGGTTTTGATATTATCAGGCACGTTACTGTCAGGTACGACGGGCAGGAAAAGGTTATCCGCACCAATACGGATAATCCCGAGCATATCATCAAAGAAGCCGGCGTACCTATGGAACAGGGCGACGGCTGGCGTCTTCTGGGAGCTAACCGTAACGTGCAGGACGGCAGCGTTATCGAAGTACTTAGGGCAAAAAGCTTTGTTGTTATCCAAAATAATGAGGAAACAGTTTATCGCAGCAGTAAGGCGACTGTAGGCGAGGCTTTGAAAAGCCTTGGTATCAGCGCCAGAAAGAGCAGGGTTTATCCTGATCCTGCCACTGAATTAAAAGAAGATATGAAGGTCTATGTTCTGGGCCGCAATGAAAAGTTTGTGTTCAGTGAAGCGCCGGAGGAAGCGCCGGTAGAATATGTAGAAGACATGAACATGGCTTTTGGCAGCAGCCTGGTGCAGTCGGAAGGACGTCCCGGCAAAGCCAAGGTTATTTCCAAGGTGAGCAAGGACAGGGATGGCAGCGCGGTAACCCAGGAACTGGGACGCGAGCTGCTCGTGGTGCCGGAAAAGAAAGTGGTTAAAAAGGGTATGGCTATGAGCGTCAAGACACCGGAAGGCTATAAACGCTATACCAAGAAGATGTATGTGGAGGCTTCTGCCTATACGATAAACTGCGGCAGCGGCAGCGGGATGACCTCTATCGGCCTTGTTCCCTATGAAGGCATCGTTGCCGTCGACCCCAGGGTGATACCCTATTATACCAAGATGTATATTCCCGGTTATGGTATCGCCATGGCCGGTGATACAGGGGGCTCCATTGTGGGCAATAAAATCGACGTCTTTATGAATGACTGGCACAAAGCTATCCAGTGGGGACGCCGCGATATAGAAATTTATATTTTAGCAGACTGAGGTGTACTTTGCTGAAAGAAGTTCTTGTTGTAGAAGGTAAGATGGATACCGTGGCCATCAAGAAAGCGCTGGACGCGGAAACCATAGAAACGGGCGGCTTTACGCTGTCGCCCTATACTTTAGAGAAGATTGCCGCCGCTTATGAAAAACGCGGCATCATTATTCTGACCGATCCTGACGGTGCCGGTGAGCGCATCCGCCGCTATCTGACGGAAAGATTTCCTGATGCCGGACAGGCCTTTATACCTAAGATAGACGCTACGGCTAATAACGACGTGGGCGTAGAACAGGCGCAGCCCCAGGCTATTTTTAAAGCGCTCGCCAAGGTGCGTCGCCATGAATTTGAGCCTGCAGCAGTATTTTCCATGCAGGATATGTTCGCCTGCGGACTCAGCGGCTCCGGCGAAGCGGCAGAAAGGCGCGCTAAGCTGGGAGCTGAACTGGGTATAGGCTATGGCAATGCCAAGCAATTTTTACAAAGACTGAACAGCTACGGTATTACCCGCGAAGAATTTGATGCGGCCGTAGCCAGGATAGGAGCATAAGCTGTTTTATGAAGAAGCCTGTAATTGCATCTCCCCAGGTAACTAATCACATCCTGCATCGTTTTAAACTGCGGGCGGATAAAAAGCTGGGACAGAATTTCCTGATTGATGAGGATATTGTACGCCGCATTGTGGAAGCGGCAGAGCTGACACCGGCAGATAAGGTACTGGAAGTTGGCCCCGGTATCGGCACCTTGACCCAGGGACTGGCAGAAAGCGGCGCCGATGTAGTGGCGGTAGAGCTGGATAAAAGGCTGCTGCCGGTGCTGGATGTAACCCTGGAAGGTTATGACAATGTGCGTATCGTCAACGGCGATATCTTGAAAGTTGATATTATGCAGGAGGTTGGCGCAGAAAACTTCAAGGTTTGCGCTAATCTGCCCTATTATATTACTACGCCGATTATTTTCGCGCTGCTGGAAAAACGCCTGCCCATGGAAAGACTGGTAGCCATGGTGCAGAAAGAAGTTGCCGAGCGTATGGCAGCGCAGCCGGGCGGACGCGAATACGGTGCGCTTTCTGTGGCTATCCAGTATTTTACGGAGCCTGAAATCGCTTTTATCGTACCGCCGACTTCCTTTATACCGGCGCCGGCAGTGGATTCTGCCGTTATCGTCTGCAGGCGCAGAAAGCAGCTTCCTGTACAGGTATGCGATGAAGCGCTGTTTTTCCGGGTAGTGAAAGCAGCTTTTTCCATGCGCCGCAAAATGCTGAACAATGCCTTGAAGAATATGGGCATCAGCAGTGAGCAGTGCGCTAAATGGCTGGAACTGGCAGGTATCGACGGCAAAAGACGCGGCGAAACTTTGACGTTGGAAGATTTTGCCGCCTTGACTAATACTTTTGCCGATGTTGTAAAATAGGCTTATTACGATAGTATTTCTAAATTGAATATGTACAAGAAGCTGAAAGGGCTTGCCGTCTGTTGTTGGTAGCAGACGGCAAGCCCTTTCGTTTTATTTTGATATTGCTGTTATGGCAGGCAAGATAATGTATACATTCATTGTTTATTTAACAGTGGGAAATATTTTTTGATAATTGCTGTTCGTCATAAAATGTTTTGGCTGTAGTAAAAAGGTGCGATAAACAGAATTGAATATAATCTGGTAACAGCAGTTGCCAAAAGATTAGCGAAAAAGTAAGAAGGGCAGAAACCAGCGCAGTTGGTTTCTGCCCTTCGTTTTTAGGTAAAAGTGTAAAATCCTTAACATCCCCGAACTGAAAGTGCAAGCAAAGTGCACTTTCGGTTGCGGGGGGGAGAAACGATGATATAATGAAGTCGGTTAGATTATAAATTTTTAGGTGGTGGGTGTAATGAAGAAAGTTAATAAAAAACTTATTAGCAGCATTATCTTAGGTCTTTTACTGTATGCACCTGTAACAAATGTTTATGCTGCTGAACTGAGTAATGGTAGTATTAAAGGTGATAGTGACAGTTACGACAGTTATAGAACAGAAAGCACCAATAATGAGTTTACCTATGATTTTTCAGAAGACTCGCAACTAAATATTACCAATAGTACAAATGATAAGCAAGGTATTTGTATTATGGATATAAATAAAGATACTGTTAACAAGATAACGATAAATAATAAATTAGATATTAATATCACTAAAGAGAATGGTACTGGTGGTCTGAATGGTATTCTTATTTCTAGTGAAGTGAATGATAAAACTATTAACCGTATCTATGGTGGCGATATTACAATCGAAAGTTATGGCGATTCAACTGATTATGTAGGAGCATTTTTGACTGGTGCAAATATATCTGCTGGTAGTGGTAATACAATTTTACTTGGAGATACGAATATAACTTTGAAGGCTGTTGATGCTGAAAAGGGCATGAACTTGAATGGGTTATATGTTGATAATGGTAGTGGTAATAACATTACTATGGGAAGTGGCAGTATAAGATTAGAGGGAAACGTTCAATCAAACAACTCAAATTATAATCAAGGTATTGGTATGATGGCTTTTAACACGGGGAATAGCATTACAACAGGTGATGTTTCTATAGATATTCAGATTACTAATGACCAGAATACCTATGAAAATGTAAATTATGGTATTGATGTTGAAAATGGTGCAGAAATTACTACTGGAAATGGTGCGATCACAGTTCATGGAATTGGCGGAAACGCTGTGTATACCAATGGTGTATTTGCGTATGATGGAGGAGAAGTAACTAAGACAGGCGGCAATATAACTGCCATAGCCGAAGGTGAAGGTACTTTGGCTGCCAGAGGTATATTTGTTAATGGCGGTACTGTTGATATAGGTATTTCTGATGTTACTGCCAAAGCTATCGGAGGAAGTACTGATGCTGGTAATTGGATTGAAGCAATAGGCCTGGTTGGATGGGATAGTGGTGAAATTAACTATGCCGGTGGTACAATAACTGCTACTGCTGATAATGAGGGTGCGTATGTAGCTGCTATTCATGCTCAGGATAACGCTAATATAAATATCAATAAAGATACGAATAATAAAGTAGAAATCAATGGGGATGTTAATAATAGTGGTAACGGAGCACTTTATTTAAACCTTAATACTGCTGATTCTGTTCTTAATGGCGGAGTTTATGATGCCAACGGTACTTTTAATTTAGCTAATAGTGCTCGATGGAATGTACTTGGTGAAAGTACAGTGAATAACTTCAATATTGATAAAGGTATAATCAATATGAGTACAGAGGATGATGTTTATATTACAAATTATTCCGGTGACGGTACTGTTTATTTTCAGGCAGAAGATGTAGCTTCTGATGGTGTTATGGTCTTAAATACTGGTGATATTGAAATCAACCAGGCAACGCAAGGTTCCAATATTACTTTAGGTATAGCCAATAATACTATCAATACACTGGATATTGCAAAGACGGAAGAAAATCTTAATGCTTTGGCAGAAAAAATATCTTATGATGCTAAAGACGGAAATCTTAGCGGTAAAGTAGTTATCAAAGAGGGCCTTATCACTCCGGAAGCCAGCGGAGATTTAATGTTTGATGCTGATGGCAATAGTTATGTAACCAATATAACCGGTGGTGACAGGACTACAGATACCATGTATGCCATGAAGAACCTGGCGGCTACAGCTATCGTTGCCTGGAGGCAGGAGGACAGCACTCTCAGCCAACGCCTCGGCGAGCTGCGGGACAGCGAAGACGGACAGGGCATCT
>UQXH01000010.1 GCA_900545025.1 uncultured Phascolarctobacterium sp. | reverse complement strand
CTCCTCCGAACACCCTGGTTCTTGGCCCTGGCGGATACAAATTCATGGACTACGTTAAAGCTGGTACCGGTCTGGTAATCGTATGCTTCATCGTATCTCTGGTTGTAATTCCTATCGTATGGCCTTTCTTCCCCGGCAAATAATTTGACGGTTGTAAGTTAAAGAGCTTATTAATAGGCGTAACGTTTGTTACGCCTATTTTTTTGTATGTGCGGATAAGCGGCTTGCTATACATGAGGCAGAGAAAACACAAATAATAAATAGGTAGAAAAGTGGGAAAAATACTCACAAAATATTGCATAAAAATACAGAAACATATACTGTAAACTGAGAAGAAAAAATTAAGAAAAAATATTGAAATAAATGTGAAACTGTGTTAAACTTAACAACAGCAGATATTAAGTAAATAAAGTAAGTGGATTAAGTAAGTAAAGTAAGCAAGAAAAAACTTTAATGTTAGCTTATATCCACCGAGAAATTCATAAAAACACCTGCGGCTACATAAAAATGACTTTCTGCTTTGCTTACTTGATATTGAAGTGCCACAGGGATGGCAAATAATATTTTAAGGAGGATTATAATGTCCCAAGCAGTAAAATGTCTCATTATGTTGGCAGTAATTGCGATTTTCTTTGTTACTGAACTCATTCCTCTCGCAGTTACCGCTATGGCAGGCGCTATCGCCAGCGGCCTGTTAGGCTTTATCCCCGCAAAACAGGTATTCTCCGGTCTCTCCAATTCTACTGTAGTATTGTTCGCAGGTATGTTCGTTGTAGGTGCTTCCATGTTCTACACCGGTCTGGCTCAGAAAATCGGCGGCGTTGTAGTTAAAATGTGCGGCACCGGCGAAAACAGCCTGATGTTCGGCCTCATGCTCGTAGGCACCGTTCTTTCCGCAGTTCTTTCCAACACCGGTACTGCAGCCTGCCTGCTCCCGGTTGCACTGGGTATCTGCGCTGCTGCTAAGATTCCTGCATCCCGTCAGCTGATGCCTTTGGCTTTTGCCTGCGGTTGGGGCGGTATCATTACCATGGTTGGTACTCCGCCTAATATTATCGCAACCGGCGCTATGAAAGCAGCTGGTCTGACTGATACCTTTACTTTCTTTGAATTTGCCTGGATTGGTATTCCTGTATCTGTTGCAGGTATGCTGTACATGATGTTTGTCGGCAAATATCTGCTGCCTAATAAACAGCTGGATGCTAATCAGGAAATCGAACAGGAAGTTGAAGCAAATGAATATTCTGCTTCCAAACAGGTTGTTTCCGGCGTTATCCTGCTGCTGGTTGTTCTGACCATGGCAATCGGTGTTCCCGGCGTATCCCTGGAAATGGCAGCTATCATCGGTGCTCTGGTTTGCGTACTGACCGGCTGCTTAACTGAAAAACAAGCATATGCTTCTATCGACTGGGTAACCATCTTCCTGTTTGCTGGTATGATGCCTGTATCTACCGCTATGGATAAAACCGGTGCTGGCGCTCTGATCGCTGAATGGACCGTAGGCATGATGGGCGGCTCTCCGTCTCCGCTGGTTGTTACCGCAGTACTGTTCATCCTGTCCTGCGCACTGACCCAGTTCATGTCCAACACCGCATCTGCAGCTCTGCTGTGCCCGATCGGTATCGCAATTTCCCAAAGCCTGGGCGCTGACCCGAAAGCAGTACTGATGGCAATCGCAGTAGCAGCTTCCTGCGCATTCGCATCTCCGGTAGGTACTCCTCCGAACACCCTGGTACTGGGACCTGGCGGCTATAAATTCATGGACTATGTAAAAGCCGGTACCGGCCTCGTAATCGTATGCTTCGTGGTATCTCTCGTAGTTATCCCGATGGTATGGCCGTTCTTCCCCGCTAAATAAATAAACCTTGCAGAAAAAGCATCGGAAAATTTTTTCCGATGCTTTTTTGTTATTACGGACATAGAAAAAACATAAATATCTGGTAAGATAATTTTGACCGGAAAAGGAGTAATGTTTATAATAAAGGTAAAAAGTATCACATATGTAAATGAGGGATCGATATGATGAAGTTTGTGAAGAAGAACAAATACGCTCTTATCTTATGTGCGTTTATCGCATTGAGCAGCTACGGCGGCTATCAGTATTATCTGAGCACAACCCAGACGGAAGAAACCGTTAAGACGGCAGTAGTGGAGCAGGGAACACTGGTAGAGACCGTATCGGCAACAGGCAGTCTCAGTGCCGTAGATAATGTTGATATCAGCTCCAAGATTACCGGCAGGATCGTAGAAGTGCTGGTAGTGGAAAACCAGCATGTTAATGCCGGTGATATTCTGGTAAAGCTGGATGATGTGTCTCTGAAAGCAACCATGAATCAGATGAAGGCTAAGCTGGATTATGCAGAAGCCAACTATGTGCGCTATAAAGATTTGGTAAGCCGCGGTGCCGTATCCCAGGCTGATTATGACAATATGTACGCAGAATATCTGGTAGCCAAGTCCAATTATGAAAAGGCTGTTTCAGACGTACAGGATACTGTTATCACGACGCCTATCGACGGCTATATTATCGGCGAGCCTACTCCCGTAGGACAGACCATCAGCTCCGGTATCAGTGAACCGCAGGTTATTATGTCCGTGGCAACACTGGATGATATGCAGATTGAGACCATGGTGGATGAATCGGATATCGGCCTGGTGCAGGTTGGTCAAAGTGTTAAATTTACTGTAGACGCTTATCCTGAGGAAACCTTTACCGGTAAGGTAAGACTGATTTCCAGAGCGGCGGAAACGGAAAATAATGTTATTTATTATAAAGTATATGTGGATGTTGATGACGCTAAGGGCAAACTGCTGCCGACCATGACCGCGCGCACCGATATTATTATCGACACGGCGGAGAATGTACTGATGGTACCGCTCAACTGCCTGAACCGTGACGGTAAACGTGCTTATGTAAGCATTTATGATGCCAAGACCAAGACCTCCCGTGATGTTGATGTACAGGTGGGCTTGAGCAATGATAACGAGGTAGCGGTGGTCAGCTCTGAACTGAAAGCAGGGGACGTGGTGCTGGCTAAAAAAGTGGTGGCCAAACAAACCGGCACTAATGCACGTATGCCTGGCATGCACTAAAGGAAGTGAGCAGATGACGGCTGTAATCGAATTAAAAGACATTATGAAGACCTATGTCATGGGCGACAGCGTCGTACATGCTTTAGACCATGTATTTGTCCAGATAGGGCGCGGCGAATTTACGTCCATCATGGGGCCTTCCGGCAGCGGCAAGTCGACGATGATGAACATTCTCGGCTGCCTGGACCGGCCAACTTCCGGCGAATATTATCTGGACGGCAAGGAAATAGCCGGTTATGATGACGATGAGCTGGCTCATACCCGTAATGCCAAGATAGGCTTTGTATTTCAGAACTTTAACCTGCTGCCCAAACTGACGGCACAGGCCAATGTGGCTCTGCCGCTGATTTATGCAGGTGTGGACGAGGAAGAACGTATGGAACGGGCGAAAAAAGCGCTGGAAGCCGTAGGTCTGGGCGAGCGTATTGAACATAAGCCTACTGAAATGAGCGGCGGCCAGCGCCAGCGTGTGGCTATCGCCAGGGCACTGGTCAACAATCCGGCCATTATTATGGCTGATGAACCTACAGGTAATCTGGATACCAAATCCAGCTATGAGATTATGGATATTTTTAAGGCGATGAATGAAAGCGGCAAGACCGTAGTCATGGTTACCCATGAGCCGGATATTGCCGAGCAGACCAAACGTATCCTGACGATGCGCGACGGTAAGATAGTAAGCGATGAATGGAGGTAGGTACTATGTTGAACGAATCTATCAAGATGGCTATCGACGGTATGACCTCCAACAAGCTGCGTACCTTCCTGACGCTGCTGGGCATCATTATCGGCGTCGGCGCCGTTATCGCCATGGTGGGACTGGGCTTCGGCGTGAAGGAGAATATCCGTGAGAATATTTCCAAGCTGGGCAGCAACCTGCTGATTATTACCTCCGGCGGCCGTACTGCTTCGGGCGCCCGGCTGGCTGCCGGTGAAGGCGCGCGCCTTACCTATGAGGATGCGCAGGCGATAGAAAAGCAGGTGGACGGTGTTGCCAATGTCTCTGCCAGCGTCAGCAGCAGTTACCAGCTGGTTATGGGCAATCAGAACTGGACTTCCCGCGTAGAGGGTACCACTCCCAGTAATTTTATTATGCAGAATTATGACATCGAGGACGGCAGGGCGTTTAGTGAGCGTGATTTGAACAGCCGCGCCAGGGTCTGCGTTATTGGCCTGACAGTTGCTGACAGCCTTTTTCCCGAGGGCGACCCGGTGGGCAAGATTATGCGTATCAATAAGGCGCCGTTCCAGGTAGTTGGCGTATTGAAGAGCAAAGGCCAGTCCGGCGGCGGCACCGACCAGGACGATATCGTCTTTATCCCTCTGACTACGGCGCAGAACAGGATGATGGGCATTACCTATGTGCAGCGTATCACGGTGCAGGCGGAAAATGAGAATGTCATCAACGACGTACAGGCAGAGGTAGAACAGCTGCTGCGTCAGCGCCATAAGATTAAAGACGGCGACTATGACGACTTTACAGTGGGCAATATGGCGGCTGTTATGGATACCATGATGGAGACGGCCAACAGCATCACCATGCTGCTGGGCTGCATCGCGGCCATCAGCCTCCTGGTAGGCGGCATCGGTATTATGAATATCATGCTGGTATCTGTTACCGAGCGTACCCGTGAGATAGGTATCAGGAAGGCGTTGGGCGCTACCTATGACAATATCCTGCTCCAGTTCTTGATTGAAGCAATGGTTATCGGCATCGTAGGCGGCTTCCTTGGTGTCGTACTGGGCGTAGGCGCTTCTTTCGCTATCAGCTATTTTGCCGGCTGGACGACGGTTATTTCCTGGTGGGCCATCATTATCGCAGTGGTCTTCTCTGTAGGCATCGGACTTTTCTTCGGTATCTATCCGGCCAGGAAGGCAGCGCTGCTTGACCCCATCGACGCATTACGCTATGAATAGGACGATATGATGAATAAAAAATGTAACAGGGAAAAACTGCATAAGACTGATAAAAAAGAATATTTGCAGGCCTTCTTGGATTATCTGAGAAGGCCTAAAACTGTTTTTGATCTCAAAGACAGGGCTAAGGCGGCAGTTTTGCTGGCCGTTATAATTATTATCCTGCAGATGGTTGTAGAAAAGCTTTCTGATTGATATAATTAAATGATAAGATAATCAGTCAAGGAGGCTGCAGTGAAGAAGAAGAAGCTGGGAATCTTAGGGGGAACCTTTGATCCCGTCCATAACGGACATATATATTCGGCGCAGGCTGTATATGGACAGCTGCAGCCGGAAAAAATACTCTTTGTGCCCGCGTTCATACCTCCTCATAAGGTAGGACAGGAGTTTGCGCCTGCCGAAGACCGTTACAGGATGACGGTGTTGGCAACGGAAGAATATCCGTATTTTGAGGTGTCGGATATTGAACTGCGGCGCAGCGGTATTTCCTACACCTTGGATACCGTCAAGGAATTGCAGCGTCTTTATCCTGAGTATGAGCTATATTTCCTGATTGGCGCCGATACAATCCCGCAGCTGCAGACCTGGCATAAGATTGACGAGCTGCTGCAGCTGGTGACCTTCGTAGCGGCTAAGCGCCCCGGGTACCGTCAGGTACTGGACAGGGCCTGCAGCAGCCTGGGCGTTATTGCCCGGGAAAAGATCGTGCTGGTGGATACGCCCGAATACGAAGTATCGTCAACGGCTATCAGGCAGAAGATTAAAAGCAGCGAGAGCCTGGAGGGACTGGTGCCTGCCCGTGTAGAGCAGTATATCAGGGAACATAGGTTATATTTATTTACAGATGAGGGAAATAGTTATGCTGAAGATTGAAGAAATGAAAAGGATTTTGAAGGAATCGCTGCCGCTGAAGCGGTTTAAACATTCGGTAGCGGTTTATGAAACAGCGCTGGAGCTTGCTTCTGTACACGGGCTGGATAGGGAGAAGGTAGGTATTTCTGCCCTGCTCCATGACTGCGGCCGCGAGGTGCCGGGCAGAGAAAGCCTGGCTATGGCAGCTAAGCTGGGCATCGAGGTAGATGAAACAGAAAAGAATCAGCCCATCCTGCTGCATGCCAAGCTGGGCGTATATTATGCGCAGCATAAATACGGCGTTACCGATAAGGAGATTCTGGACGGTATTTTGTACCATACTACCGGCGCGCCGGATATGACGCCGCTGGCTATGGCTGTATATCTGGCAGATCTGCTGGAGCCGACCCGCGATTTTCCGGGCATCAATAAGATGCGTCAGCTGGCGAAGGAAGATATGGAAAAAGCCATGATGTGCGCTTACGGACAGACCATCCGTTACCTGCTGGAATACGATCTTTTGATTCATCCCAACTGTATCTACGGTTATAATCAGCTGGCAGGCAAGTTTAAAAACAGAGATAGATGTGGAGCGTTTAAAGGTTAATGGAAGATAACAGGATAAAGCGACCTGTCCAGAAAAAGCGCAAGCTGCGCTGGGGCAGGCTGGTGTTTTTGCTGATACTGCTCTCCGCTTTTTTTACGGCGGCTTTCTGGGGCAGCGTCTGGGTGTACGATAATCTGATAAATCCGCCACAGGCGAAGATTATCGGCGCCGACGAAAAGATTGTCAGTGATGAAAAGCTCAATGAAAGAATCAATATCCTGCTGCTGGGGATAGATGACGGCGACAGTGAGGCAGCGGAAAGCGAGCCCAAGCGTACGGATGCAATCCTGCTGGCAAGCTTTGACCCGGCAACTAATCAGGTGGCGGTGCTTTCCATTCCCCGCGATACCAAGGTCATCCTGCCGGGGCATCGTGACCCGGAAAAAATCAACGCGGCCTATACCTACGGCGGCGTGGTTATGGCCAAGCAGACCGTCGCCAATCTGCTGCGCGTGCCCATCCATTATTATGTGCTTGCTAACTGGCAGGGCTTTATTGATATCGTCAATCTGATTGGCGGCGTAGATATCTATGTAGATAACGATATGTACTATGAAGACCCCTATGCTGACCTGGTGATTGATATAAAGCACGGCTATCAGCATATGGACGGCGAAACGGCCGGCAAATATGTGCGTTTCCGCAAGGATGAGCTGGGCGATATCGGCCGTGTACAGCGTCAGCAGAAGTTTATGCGCGCTGCGGCGGAGCAGATGTTTTCTATCCAGAATGTAGCGCAGATCAGTAATCTCCTGGCTACGCTGGATAAGCATGTGGAAACCGATTTAAATACTTTGACCATGCTCAAGGCGGCTAACAGCTTTAAAATCTTTGGCGATGACAAGATTAAGAGCGGTATGCTGTACGGACGTTTTGACGACAGCAGCGGCGTAAGCTACTGGGCTACGGACAGAGAATCCGTCAATAAATCGCTGGATGAGCTGGGCATTCCTTATATGAAAGAAGACGGTACGGAAAGTGCCGCTGAAGAAGATACAACAGGAGTAAATCTGTAAAATATAATCATGGAGGTTGATGTAATGACTACTAAAGAAATGGCAATGAAGATAGCTGCTTTTGCTAATGATAAAAAAGCTGCGGACATCCTGATGCTGAATATGGAGGGACTTTCTCCGGTAACTGATTATTTTGTTATCTGCAGCGCTTCCAATAATATCCTGGTTAAGGCGATTGCTGACAATATCGAAGATAAGATGGCAGAACTGGGCGTTTTCCCTGCCCATAAGGAAGGCTATGCTGACGGCCGCTGGGTACTTTTGGATTACGGCGATATTGTCGCTCATATCTTCCTGGAAGAAGAGCGCGATTTCTATAATATCGAACAGCTGTGGGCTGATGCTCCGTCCGAAGCATTTACGGAGAACGAAGCATGATTGAGCAGAAAAAACAGGTCAAATACCGTCCCGGGGATGTGGTAACGCTCAAGGTTGCCCGTATCAGCGAGCTGGGCGCGTTCCTGGACGCAGGCACCGGCGATACCGGCGACGACATCCTGCTGCATAAGCTGCAGCAGACTGCTCCCGTACAGGCAGGCGACGAGGTCAAGGTCTATCTGTATCTTGATCCCAATAAGCGTCTCACGGCCAGCATGAAGCTGCCCAAGATGCGTGAAGGACAGCTGGGTTATGTGCGTGTGCTCAGTGTTACCCGTGACGGCGGCTTTGTCGACATCGGCGCGGAACGCGGCGTCTTTCTGCCGCACAGCCAGATGCGCGGTCACGTAAGCCCCGACCAGCTGGTGTGGGTCAAGCTGTACCGTGACAAGAGCGGCCGCCAGGCTGTTACCATGCGCGTAGAAGAAGACATGGTGCGCGCTTCCAAACCGGCTGAAGGCGTCAAGGTAGGCGATAAGGTTACCGGTACGATTTATAATATCCTGCCGGAAGGCTTCTTTATCTTTACCAATCAGCGCTTCTTAGCGTTTTTGCACCGCAGCGAGGTGCCCGGAGGCAGGCTTGATTTTGGGCAGGAGGTTACCGGCCGCATTACCTATATCCGTCAGGATGGCAGGCTGAATATCTCACTGCGCCTGCAGAAGGAAAATGCCCTGATTGCGGATGCTGAGGAAATCTATAATTACCTGGTAAAACGCAGCGGCAGGATGCCCTACTGCGACAGCACGCCGCTGGAAATCATCAAGCAGAAATTTGGCATCAGCAAGGCTGCTTTCAAGCGTGCGCTGGGGCATCTGATGAAGGAAGGCCGCATCTATCAGGAGGACGGCTGGACCTACCTGAAAGATACTGATAAAAAATAATAGCTTATGTACCTACATGTATCGTCATCGCGGCGGTACATGTATTTTTTCAGGAGGGAAAAGATGGAAACAGTCGTGCTGCTGACAGCTTGCGTAGTATTCCTTGCTTCTTTTTTTGCCACCGTGTCCGGCTTTGGCTTTGCCCTGGTGGCTACGCCGCTTTTATCTCTCTTTATGGATGCCAAGGAAGCTGTTGTATTGGTATTATTGGCAGGTTTTGTCCTGCGTGTGATTACCATGATGCGCAATCGCCGTAATTTTGAGTGGGATACGGTCCTCCTGGTAACCTTTGGCAGTCTGCTGGGCATTGTGCCGGGCAGCGTGGCGCTGAAAGTCATCAGCATCGAGCAGCTGGAAATCTTTCTCGGCGTTATTCTGCTGGCGGCAACCTTCCTCATGGGACGCAGGATAGACTTCAAGATAAATAATAAGACGCTGGGCAGGCTGGCTGCGGGTTTCCTGAGCGGCTTCTTCGGCTCGGCAACCAGCGTCAGCGGGCCGCCTCTGGTGTTATATTTTCTGAACGAGAATATGGAAAAGGACTTAATGCGCGCCAATATGATCTGGTGCTTTGGGTTAAACGGTACCTTGATGCTTGTTGGCAGCTATTTAGCCGGTACGATGCAGTATGTCGCTGTAGAACAGGGCAGTTTATTATACAGCCTGGCTGCGCTTTTGCTGGGCTGGTGGCTGGGCGAGCAGCTGTTTTATAAGCTTAACCAGCAGCTTTTTCGGCGGCTGTCCCTGCTTATCGTCTGCGGCGGCGCGATAGGTATGCTGTACAGCGGGATGAAAGCGGTGTTAATGTAATATAATTTACAGTTAAAAGTGTAAATTAGTAAGAATAAAAAAAATAGAGTGTTTTTGTTGACGGGATAATCTAAAAGCGGTAAAATTTGCGTAATCAAGTTTTGATGCTTAATTATTTATCTTGCAGGTGAGAAAAATGGAATCTATGTTGAAGAAAACTGCAATTGAATACGGCTTTTATTTTGCACCGGTCTTTAGCTTTTACTTTAGCACCGGATTTTTTGCATGCCAAAATTCATACAGCAGTTCCATCGTAAATAGATGCCTTCCGGGTGGTATTTGAGTATATCATCGTAACCTTGCGTTTTACAGCGGGCTCTCTTACGAGGGTCCGCTTTTATTATGCAGTGCAGGATAAATAATTACTGATAGGCTTTAACAGGTATTGATAAAGGAGAGGTAAAAATGGTCATAGTTTTCAAACCGGGTGCACCGGAGGATGTCAAAACAAAAATAAAGGTAAATCTGGAGCAGCAGGGCTTCCAAATCAATGAAATCAATGGTCTTAACATGACTATCTTCGGCATTATCGGCGATACCAGTACTCTGGATATGAATCTGCTGCGCGTTAACGACTGCGTAGACAAGGTAATGCGCGTGCAGGAGCCGTTCAAGCGCGCCAACCGTATGTTCCATCCTGAGGACAGCGTCGTCGATGTCTGCGGCGTGCCGGTAGGCGGGCGCAAGATACAGGTTATCGCGGGCCCGTGTTCTGTTGAGAGCGCTGAGCAGGTTATCCAGGTAGCCAAATCCGTTAAGCTGGGTGGCGCCAGCATGCTGCGCGGCGGCGCTTTCAAGCCCCGTACTTCCCCATACTCTTTCCAGGGACTGAAAGAACTGGGCCTTGATTATCTGAAAGCGGCTAAGGAAGAAACCGGACTGCCCATAGTTACGGAGATTATGTCCGCTGATAAGATTGAGCGCTTTGTGGAAGATGTCGACCTGATCCAGGTAGGCGCGCGCAACATGCAGAACTTCGAGCTGCTCAAAGAGCTGGGCAAGACACGCAAGCCCATCCTGCTCAAACGCGGACTTTCCGCAACTATTGAAGAATGGATTATGTCCGCCGAATACATCATGGCAGGCGGCAACGACAATGTTATTCTGTGTGAACGCGGTATCCGTACCTTTGAAACCTATACCCGCAATACTTTGGATCTGAGCGCTATCCCGGCAGTGAAAAAACTCAGCCATCTGCCGGTCGTGGTAGACCCCAGCCATGCTGCCGGTATGTGGTGGATGGTAGAGCCGCTGGCTAAGGCTGCGGTAGCAGTAGGCGCTGACGGCCTGCTTATCGAGGTGCACAACGATCCTGAACACGCACTGTGCGACGGCGCCCAGAGCTTGAAGCCGGAACGCTTTGCCCGTCTGATGGGCGAACTGAAAGGCATTGCCCAGATTGTAGGACGTGACCTGTAAGAAAAGCAGTATGGTATAATAGTATCAATAAAGTTTGACAGAGAAAGTGTAGCATGGAAGTAGGGCAGATGAGGTGGAAAAATGACTGAGGGGTTTTGGAATACGGATTGGCAGAAACTGTGCTTTGCGGTAGTGGGCGTCGGACTTATCGGCGGCTCCTACGTCAAGGCACTGCGTAAATTGCAGGTGCGCAGGATTATCGGCATCGACAGAGAGGAAAAGGTGCTGCGTCAGGCAGTGGAGCAAGGTCTTTTAGATGTGGCGCTTACAGCCGGCGACAGCACATTGGCCGAGGCGGATGTAATTATCTGCGCGCTGTATCCCGATGCGGTGGAAAGCTTTGTCAAAGCAAATGCAGGCTTTTTTAAGCCGGGCGTGCTGCTTACGGACGTGGCGGGCGTAAAAGGCGATCTGCCTGCGCGGGTGCAGGCACTCTTGGCGCCAGGGATGGAATTTATTTCCGGTCATCCTATGGCAGGCAGGCAGAGCAGCGGCTTTGCCATGTCGGATGCGGCAATTTTCCAGGGAGCGAATTATATCGTGGTGCCTGACCGTCATAATACGGAGCAGGCAGCCTGCTGGCTGGAGCAGTTTGCACTGGCTTTGGGCTGCCGCCATACGGTGCGGGTTACGCCGCAGGAGCATGACGGTATTATCGCCTATACCAGCAATCTGCCCCATGCGGCAGCGGTAGCGCTTATCAACAGCCAGTCTTACAGCGACAAGACCCCTTTTTTTGTGGCCGGCAGCTTTCGCGATGCTACAAGGGTGGCAGACATCAATCCAGATTTGTGGACGCTGCTGTTTTTGAGCAATAAGGAAGCCGTGGCCGATAAGATAGACGAATATATCAGCCAGCTAAAATTATGGCGCGACGCTTTGCGCGACGGCGACGGAAAGCAGCTGCATGAAATGATGCGCAGGGCGGCTGCACGCAGAAAGGAACTGTACTGATGAGGAAGATTCACGTTGATTTGGGGCCCAAGGCCTATGACATAGAGATAGACGCAGGTCTGTTGCCGCAGGTAGGCGGCAGGGTACGTGCGCTGCTGCCGAAGGCACGGCAGGCGGTCATTGTTACCGACAGCAATGTAGGCCCGCTGTATGGCGGCATTTTGCAGCAGAGTCTGGAAGCAGCGGGGCTCAAGGCGGCGCAGGTAATCATTCCGGCGGGAGAGCAGAGCAAGAATATGCAGATGCTGGCTTCCGTACTGGAGCAAATTGCGCAGCTGGGACTTACCCGCAGCGACGTGCTCATCGCTCTGGGCGGCGGTGTGACCGGCGACCTGGGCGGTTTTGCGGCTGCCAGCTATATGCGCGGCATCGCTTTTGTGCAGATACCTACCTCGCTGCTGGCACAGATAGACAGCAGCGTCGGCGGCAAGGTGGCGGTAGATCTTGCGGCAGGCAAAAATCTTGCCGGTGCCTTCTATCAGCCCAAAGCTGTCTATATCGACCCGCAGCTTTTGCAGACCCTGCCGGTGCGCTTTCTGCATGACGGACTGGCCGAGGCAATCAAATACGGCTGCATCAGCGATGCCAAACTGTTTGCCGCGCTGGAAGCCTGTACAGATGACGGACAGCTTCTGGCGGCAGCGGAAGACATTATTGCCGACTGCTGCGCCATTAAAGCGCGTATTGTGGAGCAGGATGAGTTTGATACGGGACTGCGGATGCTGCTGAATTTCGGACATACCCTGGGACACGCTGTTGAGCAGTATTACGGCTACAGCGGCTATACCCACGGGGAAGGCGTCGCTATAGGTATGTATCAGCTGACGCTGCGTACCGAAGCTATGGGGATTACAGAAGCCGGTACGGCAGAGCGGCTGGCAAAGCTGCTGGCAAAATACAGCCTGCCCACCTCTGCGGATGCGCCGCGGCAGGAGCTGCTGCAGGTCATGGGCAGAGATAAGAAGAAACAGGGCAGCGCTATGACGCTGGTAATATTGGAAAAGATTGGCAGCGGCAAGCTGCTGAAAATAGACTGGCAGCAGCTGCCGGAGTATTTGGGGTAGATTATGGATAAGGTACGGATTGCACCGACAAAGTTTAACGGACAGATACATATTCCTTCATCTAAGAGCATGGGGCACAGAGAAATCATCTGCGCAGGTCTGGCGCAAGGCACCAGCGTTATCGACAATATCAGCATGTCGAAAGATATTGAAGCTACCTGCCGTTGTCTGCAGGCGCTGGGGGTAGAAATAACAGATGTTCCCAGCCGTTTTGCCGGACGTACGGCGCTGCGCGTTACGGGCAGCGGTATACTGGAACCGGTTGCCGGCGGCGCAGACTGTGGTGAATCAGGTTCGACGCTGCGTTTTATCATCCCGCTGGCGGCGCTCACGGGCAGGCCATTTACCCTTACCGGACATGGCAGACTGGTGAGTCGCCCGCTGCAGGCATATTATGATATTTTTGACAGGCAGCAGCTTGCCTACAGTACTGATGGTGGGCAGCTGCCGCTGACTGTTAATGGCAGGCTGAAACCGGGGCAGTATCAGCTGCCGGGTGATGTGAGCAGCCAGTATGTCAGCGGCCTGCTTTTTGCTTTGCCGCTTTTGGACGGCGATTCCGTGCTGGAAATAACTTCGCCGCTGGAATCCGCATCTTATGTTAATCTGACTTTGAGCTGCCTGGCAAAATACGGTATCAAAATAGAAAATAACGGCCACAGGCTGTATAAAATACCGGGCAGGCAGCATTACATACCCCAAAACAGCAATGTGGAAGGCGACTGGTCACAGGCAGCCTTCTGGCTGGTGGCAGGAGCTTTGGGCGAGCAGGTGAGCAGTATGGGCCTTGAGGCGGATTCTCTGCAGGGAGACCGCGCCGTGCTGGAGATTATGCGGCAGATGGGAGCAAGACTTACCGGGCAGGCTGACGGCGTTATCGCAGCAGGCAGCGCCACATCGGGCTGCGTTATTGACGCTGCGGACTGTCCTGACATCATCCCCGTACTGACGGTGCTGGCAGCAGTAAGCGCAGGTACGACCAGGATTATTAATGCGGCAAGGCTGCGTATCAAGGAATGTGACCGTCTGGCAGCCATGACCTGTGAGCTGAATAAACTGGGAGCAAAGATTACGGAACTGCCTGACGGACTTGTTATCGAAGGGTGCCCGCAGGGACTGCAAGGCGGCGCCCAGGTAGATGCCTGGAACGACCACCGCATTGCCATGAGCCTGGCGATTGCGGCAGCGGTATGTGCCGAGCCCTTCGTCCTGACGGGAGCTGCCAGCGTGTCCAAGTCCTATCCTGACTTCTGGCAGGATTACGCGCAGGCAGGCGGCAGAGTGGAGGTACTGGCATGAGCGGTATTTACGGTATGAATATCAGGATGAGTATTTTCGGCGAGTCCCATGGCGCGTCCATAGGTCTTGTTATTGACGGACTGCCGCCGGGACTGGCTTTGGATACGGAGCTTATTGCCCGGGAAATGGCCCGGCGCGCTCCGGGGAAAAACAAGCTTTCCACACCGCGTAAGGAGACGGACAGCTTCCTGATTCAAAGCGGCTTTTTTAACGGCTATACAACAGGCACGCCGTTGTGTGCCATTATTCCCAACAGCGACCAGCATTCCAAAGATTACAGCATCCTGAAAGACAAGATGCGTCCGGGACACGCCGATTACGCAGGCTATGTCCATTATCAGGGCTATAATGATTACCGGGGCGGCGGTCATTTTTCCGGACGTCTTACCGCGCCGCTGGTCTTTTTGGGAGCGGTAGCCAAACAGGCGCTGGCGCAGCAGGGCATTATCGTCGGAGCGCATATTCTGCGCATTGCCGATGTTCAGGAAGAAAATTTCAATCCTATGGGGATTGATGATTTAATGCTTAAGAAGCTGAGCGAAAAAGAATTCTGCGTACTGGACGACGCTGCAGGCGAAAGGATGCAGCAGCGTATTTTGGCGGCCAAGGCGGAGCTTAACAGTGTGGGCGGCGTAGTAGAAGTCATTGTGCAGCATCTGCCAGCAGGTATCGGCGCGCCTTATTTTGATTCGCTGGAAAGCAGGCTCAGCCATGGACTGTTTTCCGTGCCGGCTGTCAAAGGCGTGGAGTTTGGCGACGGCTTTGCCTTAACGCAGCTTACCGGAGCCGAGGCCAATGACCAGCTGCATTATGCTGACGGCAGGGTAACTGCCTACAGCAACCATAACGGCGGTATTACCGGCGGCATCAGCAACGGGATGCCTGTAATATTCAGAGCAGCCATCAAGCCGACGCCGTCCATTGCCAGAAAGCAGCATACAGTCAGTCTGCTGGAGCAATGTGATACCGAGCTGGAAATTACCGGCAGGCACGACCCCTGCATCGTCCAGCGGGCGGTACCGGTTATTGAAGCCGTGACGGCCTGGACGGTATGGGATTTATTACTGGAAGCGAAAAAATGGGAGAGATAACAGTGGCTGAATTGGATTTGGATGCTATCAGGCAGCAGATAGATAAGTTAGACGGCGAGCTGGCCAAGGTGCTGGAAGCAAGGCTGCAGCTGGTCATGCAGGTAGCGGCTTATAAAAAGGGTAAGGGTCTGCCTGTGAAAGACGCGGCTCGGGAAGCGCGGGTCATCAGCAAGGTGCAGGGACTGCTGCATAATCAGCAGTACGCTCCGGCAGCGGGCAGGATTATGCGCTCCATTATAGACGCTGCCTGTGAGCTGGAAGAAGCGGCGCTGGCGGCAGCAGAAAACAAAGTGCTGCAGGTCGGCTGTTTCGGCGTACCTGGCTCCTTTACCCACCAGGCGCTGGAGGAATATTTTGCCGGACGCAGCTATGAACGGCAGCATTTCAATCGTTTTGAGGAGGTTGTCAGCGCTGTGAGCAGCGGGCAGCTGGATTACGGGGTACTGCCCATAGAAAACTCCTCTACCGGCGGCATCACCGAAGTATACGACCTGCTGCGCAAGTATGACTGCAGCATCGTGGGTGAGCGCTGCGTGAGGATTGAGCAGAATCTGCTGGGCTGCAGCGGCGCCAGTCTGCAGAGCATAACACAGGTCTATTCGCATCCGCAGGGCTTTGCCCAGAGCAAGGAGTTTTTCCGTGACTATCCGCAGATGAAACAGGTACCATATTTCAGCACTTCCAAGAGCGCGGAAAAGGTAGCTGCCGAACAGGATATTACCCTGGGAGCAGTGGCAGGACGCAAGGCGGCAGAGCTGTACGGGCTCAAGGTGCTGGCTCCGGCCATCAATTATAACTCCAATAATTTCACCCGTTTTGTCATTATTGCCCGCCGTCCGGAAAAAGATGCGGCTGCCGACAAGATAACGCTGATTACGGCAGTAAAGCACGAAGCTGGTTCGCTGTATAAGCTGCTGGGATATTTTTACCACAGCGGCCTGAACCTGATGAATCTTGAATCGCGCCCCATGGACGGTAAGTCCTGGGAATACTTCTTCTATATCGACGTTACCGGCAATCTGGCAGACAACGCGGTGCAGGACGCTTTGGACGAAGTGCGCAGGAACTGCACCTATTTGAAGATACTGGGCAATTACCAAGCGGATTGCCGAAAGGAATGAGCAGGATGCAGTATGGACTTTTAGGCGGCAAGCTGGGGCACAGCCTGTCGCCCAAGATACATGAATTATTTTTCCGCCATACGGGTAAAGAGGGCAGCTATGTTTTACTGGAAACGCCGGAGGCAGGGCTGCCGGAACGTCTGCGTCAGCTGCGCAGCGAGGGCTATGCAGGCTGCAATGTAACCATACCGCACAAGGTGGCAGTCATGCCGCTGCTGGACGGAGTGGCTAAGGAGGCGGCTGCTATCGGTGCTGTTAATACCATCCACTTTACCGGGCAGGGCGCTTTTGGTTATAATACGGATTATTTCGGTTTCGGCAGGATGCTGGAATACAACGGCATCGACGTTGCCGGCAAAACTGCGGTGGTACTGGGCAGCGGCGGTGCCGCACGGGCGGTGCTCAGCTATTTGCAGGCACAGCAGGCGGCGGAGCTTTATCTGGTAACACGTTCACCGGAAAAGGTTGATACATATTTTTATCAGATAGCGCCGCAGCTGCGTGTCATCAGCTATGAAGAGCTGGCGCGGCTCAGCGGCAGGTTACTGGTTAACTGCACGCCGGTAGGAATGTATCCCGCGGTGGAGGCCTGTCCTGTGGCTGCCGGTATCAGCGCGGCTTTCGACGCCTCTGTCGACCTTATCTACAATCCGGCGCAGACGCTGTTTCTGCGGCAGGCAGCGGCAGCAGGTAAAAAAGCCGTCAACGGCCTGTTCATGCTGGTAGCGCAGGCGGTAGCGGCGCAGGAAATCTGGCAGCAGGAAAGCTATGGCAGTGAGCTGATAGAAAAAATTATGACTGAGCTGGAGAATTGCTTATGAAGATGAATCTTGTACTGATCGGGATGCCGGGCTGCGGCAAAACAACTTTTGGACAGGTGCTGGCTAAAGAGCTGCATCGTGACTTTTATGATGCTGACCAAGTGTTGGAAGAGCGGGAGAAAATGTCCATCAAGGACTTTTTTAAAATCGGCGAGGACGTCTTTCGGGAAGCGGAGACCAGGACGATTGCCTATCTGTCAGAGCTGGAAGGCGTTGTCATCGCAACAGGCGGCGGCGTAGTTACAAGGGCGGAGAATATTGAGCTGCTGCGCAAAAAAGGCGTGCTGCTCTTTATCGACCGCAGGCCGGAAAATATTATCCGCTGCATCCATGACGATCACCGCCCGCTTTTAGCCGACGACAAGCTGAAAATATTCCGCCTGTATGAGGAGAGGCGTGACCTGTACAAAAAATACGCCGACTATATTATCGGCAATAACGGCGCGCCTGATGAGGCTATCGCCAAAATAGTCAATTATGCCAGGAGGGAAGGCCTGATATGAAGAAGATACTGGTACTGAACGGCCCTAATATCAATATGCTGGGCATCAGGGAGAAGAATATTTACGGTCATAACGATTACGCAAGCCTGTGCGCGCTTATCAAGACGGCGGCTGCAAGGCTGGGAGTGCAGGTGGAGCTGCTGCAGAGCAATTACGAAGGCGATATCGTGACGGCAATCCAGCAGGCGCGTGGCGTGTATGACGGCATCATCATCAATCCGGCGGCTCTGACCCATTACAGCGTAGCTGTTCTGGACGCTTTGAAAGCAGTCAATCTGCCGGCTATCGAGGTACATATCAGCAATATCCATACCAGAGAAGAATTCCGGCATAAATCTGTAACGGCAGCAGGCTGCACAGGGCAGATCTGCGGGCTGGGCTTTACCGGCTATATCCTGGCGCTGGAGGCGCTGACCGTATACAGCGAAGATTAAAGAGAAAAAGAAAAAAGGCTTATGCAGTTAAAATACTGCATAAGCCTTTAGTTTATTTTCAGCCTAATTTTTTCAGAGTCATCTTTACCAGGAAATCGACGCCGTTTTGCAGGCCGTCGGTATTAAAGTGCATATTGGGGTCGTGCAGGCCGGGCTCTGCGCCTACGCCTACGCCGATGTAAGCAGCTTTAAGGTTGGGATAGGTCTTGGCGTAGTAGTGGAAATCCTCGCCGCCGGGATTGTTGAGCTCGGGAGCCAGTTTGTCTTCGCCTACTACTTCTTTGATGCATTCTGCTGCTTCGGCAGTCAGTCCTTCGTCCAGTGTAGCAGCAGGGATGATGCTGTCCGGCAGGATTACTTCTGCGGCAGCGCCGTAAGCGGCAGCTACATTTTCGGCAACGCAGCGGACTTTATCCAGCAGCAGGGTCATATCTTCGTTGGTTTGGGAACGGATGTCGAAAGTAACCTCGGCAATATCGGGGATGATATTAGTTGCTACGCCGCCGCCCTTGATGATGGTCGGCTTGCAGGACCAGGCAATATTGGGATTGATCTTGATGGCAGCAACAGAGGTGATGATGGCTGCTGCCGCTTCGATAGCGTTGATGCCCAGATGCGGACGGGAGCCGTGGCAGTTCTGGCCTTTGACTACGATTTTGGCAAAGGTGCTGGAAGCATGTTTTACCGCCGGAGAAAGTGTTCCATAAGGAATATCCTGGATAGGACGGATATGCAGGCCCAGCATGATATCTACGCCTTCGATAGCGCCGGCTTTGATGACGGAAAGCGCGCCGTTCAGTACTTCTTCACCCTGCTGGAACAGGATTTTCAAAGTACCGCGTTTGATTTTGCCGTACAGCTCGGAAGCTGCCGCCAGTACCATGGAGCAGTGAGCGTCGTGGCCGCAGGCATGGATGTTTTTGTGTTCGCCGTTGATGACGAAAGGCAGGGCGTCCATATCGGCGCGCAGCATCAGTACGGGACCGGGCTCGCTGCCTTTGATTTCACCGATGACACCGGTGCCGCCTACATTGCGGGTAACTTTATAGCCTATTTTTTCCAAAGCATCTGCCAGGTAAGCAGAAGTTTTAAATTCCTGAAAACCAACTTCAGGAATCTGATGCAGATCCTGATAGATGTCTTTTGCATTTAATACTGTCATAACAGATAACCTCCTTATATACATATCAAAGCAGGGCGGCAAATGCCGCAGGAGCCGCGGCAACGAGACCACGGGTTTAAATATATGTGCATTTTAACACATATGATACAATAATTCAAGAATAAAGTAGATTATAAGAATATAGTAATTAAAAAATGTTGACAATATTTAATGCAAACAATATAATTTATACAACCAGTGTAACAGTCTGGATTTTTAGGTTATATTGTTGGAGGGTAAGATGAAAGAGGAAAAAGACGAAAAACAAAAAGAACCCATGCAGGCTTTTGATCCTGATCAATGGAAAGCAGGCCCCAAGGCCTTTATCGCGTTAATTGTTGCCATATTGTTCTTTTCAGGATTGATGGTAAAATTCCCCGATATGAAATGGCTGGCGGCTTTTGACTTTACGACTCTGGTAGGTAACTTCGGCGCTATCAAGAATGTGGGCAAGGATACCTTTGTCGGCAGCGGCGGTCTCGGCGCCAGAGGCGGATTTATGTTTGCGCTGTCCCTTGTGCCCAGCGTTATGTTCGCTATCGGCTGTATCGAAGTACTTGACCATTACGGCGCTATCAAGGCAGCTCAAAGACTGCTGACCCCGCTGCTGAAACCGTTGCTTGGTCTGCCCGGCCTGACCGGTCTGGCACTGATTACCGACCTGCAGAGCACGGATGCCGGCGCAGCGCTGACCAAAGAGCTGTATGACAATAAGCTGATCGGCAAGAAAGAGCTGACAGTAATGGGCGCATGGCAGTATTCCGGTGCAGGCCTGATTAACAACTACTTTATGATTGGTTCCGCCGTATTTGCCTATCTGACCGTACCTTTGCTGCTGCCGCTGATTTTGATGTTTGTCTTCAAATTTATCGGCGCTATCTATGTACGCATCATCCTGAACACCGTTTACAAGGAGGATTTCAAGAATGAGCAATAATGCCCAGAGTAAACATCAGACTAATAACCCTTTCGATATATTCATCATCGGCGCCCGTAAAGGCTTCAACGTAGCTATCAACAACCTGGTACCCAACATCCTGATGGCTTATGCCGTTGCGCAGGTACTCCAGATTATGGGCGTTATGAAATTTTTGGGCGAAGTGTTTGGTCCGGCCATGGTCGTCTTCGGCCTGCCCGGCGAAGCAGTCACCGTCATCCTGACCGCCTGGCTGTCCAGCTCCGCTGCTGTAGGTCTTGCAGCCAACATGGCAGCTAACGGTATTCTGGATGCTCATGCCATCACCGTGCTCATGCCCTGCTTCTTCCTGCTGGGTGCGCAGCTGCAGTACATGGGCCGCCTGCTGGGCGTTGCCGACGTACCTAAAAAATACTGGCCGCTCCTCATGTCCGCCAGCTTCCTGAACGCCATCTGCGCCATGCTGCTGATGAACTGGGTTTTTGCCAGATAATAATTTTACAAGCTTTCCCGGATACCGTGGTGTCCGGGATTTTTTATTTTAAAAGACAGATGTATTGCAATTAAAGATAATAAAATAGTTTAAGACAATAAGATAACTGTATAGATGTAAAGAAAATTACAGAAAAATATAGCTGACTTCCTGGTCAGCAGGTTTTGACGAATTTTTGAAAAAAAGTTGAAGAAAATATTAGTATACGCTATTATATGTACATGTAACCATATTATCAACAAAGGAGTGTGAAAAATGAGTAACTTTTTAAGTAGCCTGCCTATGCGTCTGCTGATGGGCGTTGTCCTGGGTATAGGAGTGGGGCTTTATGCGGATGAATCATTGATGCAGGTGATACTTACATGTAAAAGCCTCCTTGGATATCTGATTACATTCTGCGTACCGCTGATTATTATCGGCTTTATTGCTCCGTCCATTACAAGGCTGGGTCAGAACGCCAGCGTCATGCTGCGTGTGGCCATCACCCTTGCCTATATTTCTTCTATCGGCGCGGCGTTTTTCTCTACTGTCGCAGGCTATACCCTTATCCCGTATCTGAATATTACCCCGACTGTGGAAGGGCTCAAAGAGCTGCCCAAGCTGCTCTTTGACCTTAAAATCGACCCGATTATGAGCGTTATGAGCGCGCTGGTATTCTCCGTGCTGATCGGTCTGGCTGCTGCCTGGACCAAGGCGGTAACTGTGACTGCTGTTTTGGAAGAATTCCAGCAGATTGTACTTTCTATCGTTACCAAGGTAGTCATCCCGCTGCTGCCGATCTTTATCGGCTGCACTTTCTGCGGATTGTCCTATGAAGGCACCATTACTAAACAGCTGCCGGTATTCCTGCTGGTGGTAGTCATCGTCATGGTAGGTCATTACATATGGCTGGCGCTGCTGTATCTGCTGGCTGGCGCTTATGCTAAAGCCAATCCTTTGGAAATCTTAAAACATTACGGCCCGGCGTATATTACCGCTGTCGGTACCATGTCCTCGGCGGCAACGCTGGCAGTGGCGCTGGAGTGCGCTTTGAAAGCTAAAGTGCTGCGCCGCGACCTGGTTAATTTCGGCATCCCTCTGTTTGCCAACATTCATCTGTGCGGCAGCGTACTGACGGAAGTTTTCTTCGTCATGGTAGTTTCCCAGGTATTGTACGGCACATTGCCTGCTTTCGGCACCATGGTGCTGTTCTGCCTGCTGTTAGGTATTTTTGCCATCGGCGCTCCCGGTGTGCCCGGTGGTACGGTTATGGCTTCCCTGGGCTTGATTATCAGCGTACTGGGCTTTGACGCTACCGGTACGGCGCTGATGCTGACCATCTTCGCACTGCAGGACAGCTTCGGTACAGCCTGCAATGTTACCGGCGATGGCGCGCTGACCCTGTTTTTGACCGGTTATGCGAAAAAACATGCCATTGAAGAAGTGGAAAATATCCACGTGCTGTAATTGTAAATAGTAAAGTGAAAGCGGATGCTTAGCGTCCGCTTTTTTTTACATATTTTACCTGTATTTATGGTTTGCTTAATCTGTATTTAAAATAAACGTAGTACATTATAGTCATAGCCATTAAAAAATTTTTTGCTATCTTCTGGAGGACTGATATGCAGGTCTTTTTTATTGTTTAAATCTTGAGTAAAATATGATTTTTCTTGTAGGTAAGCAAGCCTTCTTTCTGCATCTTGGAAAGTTCATTGCTCATAGTGCTGCGGTCAACATTGAGATAATCGGCTAATTGCTGGCGGTTATAAGGCAGAAGGAAAGAATTGCTGCCGGAACTTTTGGCGCATTCGGAAAAATAGGACATCAGCCTTCCCCGGATTGATTTGGCACTGGTATGCAGGATCCGTTGCGAGAGCTGAAGACTTTTATAGGCACAGACAGTAAGCAGATTACGTGCAAGTCTGGCGTGAACAGGACAGGCATTAGTACAGGTTGTTAAAATACGTCTGGCGTTTATAAATAATATACAGGTCTCTTCTGCGGCCGATACCGTTACCAGCAGGGGCTGCCCGGGAATGCAGGCATATACTTCGGCAAAGACGGAGCCGGGGGCAGCATTGCCTAAGACACTGGTATTGCCCCAGATATCATTGCAGGAAATCAGAGCCATGCCGGACAGTACGATGCCGATATTTTCCGTTACGCTGCCGTCAGAAAGAATGGTCTCTCCTTTTTTATAATTACGTTTAAAAGCATGCAGACATTCTAAAAGTGTCTTTATTTCCTTTTCCTGCAGGCCGCGAAATAACTGGGTATGGGATAAATTCATATTTTTTCTCCTTTTGTTGTTATAACAACGGATTTATGGATTTAATTATAGTATGGTAATGACAGAAACACAAGCGAAAGGATGATTACGGTGCTCAGGAAGATTATCCAGATTGATGAAAATAAATGTAACGGCTGCGGTGCGTGCGCAGCTGCTTGTCATGAAGGCGCCATCGGCATGGTGGAGGGAAAAGCCAGGCTTTTGCGTGATGATTATTGTGATGGATTGGGAGACTGCCTGCCGGTGTGTCCGACAGGAGCCATTTTCTTTGTAGAGAGGGAGGCAGCTGCTTATGATGAACAAGCTGTGCAGGCCAATATGCAGAAGCGTCAGCAGTTTGATACAGCAGCTGCTGCAGGCTGTCCTGGCAGCAGGCTGCAGCGGCTTCAACCTGTGCAGGATGTTTCCGCTACTGCTGCGCAGCCGGCTGCATCGCAGTTGGGGCAATGGCCCTGCCAGATTAAATTGTTTCCTGTTACTGCGCCCTGTCTTAACGGCGCTAAACTGCTGATTGCCGCTGACTGCAGCGCCTATGCCTATGCCGGGATGCACGATGAATTTATGCGCGGTAAGATTACGCTTATCGGCTGCCCTAAGCTTGATTATACAGATTACAGTGAAAAACTGACGCAGATTATTCAAAGTAATGATATCAGGAGTGTGACTGTCGTCAGGATGGAAGTTCCCTGCTGCGGCGGACTGGAAATGGCAGCTAAAAAAGCTTTGCAGGCCAGCGGCAAATTTATTCCCTGGCAGGTTATTACCATCTCGCCTGACGGAAAAATTTTAGAATAAAATCTGCTGAAATGTAAGGAGGAAAGATATATGGAACAAAAAATGTTTTGCTATCAATGTCAGGAAACAGCCGGGTGCACAGGCTGCACTGTTTCCGGCGTATGCGGCAAAAAGCCGGAAGTTGCGGCTGTACAGGACCTGTTGGTCTATGTTACCAAAGGACTGGCTGCTGTTACGACTGCGCTGCGGCAGGAAGGTAAGCTGGTAACAGCTGAGATAAATCATCTGATTACCTTGAACTTGTTTACCACGATTACTAATGCCAACTTTGACCAGGAAAGCATCAGGGCAAGGATTCAGACTACACTGACTGCGAAACAAGCATTGCTGGCACAGGTACAGGATGCTGGCGGTTTGCCCGAAGCTGCACGCTGGGATGGTACAGGCGATTGGGCAGCCAAGGCTGCTGCCGTAGGCGTCCTTGCTACTGCGGATGAAGATATCCGTTCTCTGCGAGAGCTCATTACTTATGGACTGAAAGGCCTGGCGGCTTATTCCAAACATGCCAATGCACTATTAAAGGACGATGAAGCTGTAGACGTATTTTTGCAGAAAGCATTGGCAGCGACTTTGGATGATGGTCTCAGCGCGGAAGCTTTGCTGGCATTAGCTATGGAAACGGGCAAATATGGCGTAGCCGGCATGGCCATGCTGGATAAAGCTAATACAGACGCTTATGGCGACCCGGAAATTACCCGGGTCAATATTGGCGCGGGAAAGAATCCCGGCATCTTAGTATCCGGCCATGACCTGCGTGACCTGGAGATGCTGCTGGAGCAGACACAGGGGACAGGCGTAGATGTCTATACTCATTCTGAAATGCTGCCCGCTCATTATTATCCGGCTTTTAAAAAATATCCTAATTTTGTCGGGAATTATGGCAATGCGTGGTGGAAGCAGAAGGAAGAATTTGAAGCTTTTCACGGGCCCATCCTGATGACGACCAACTGTATCGTGCCGCCTAAAGACAGTTACAGAAACAGACTGTATACTACCGGGGCAGCGGGTTTCCCTGGGTGTACTCATATTCCGGGAGAGATTGGCGAGAAGAAAGATTTTTCTGTAATAATTGAGCACGCAAAAAAATGCTCTGCGCCGGCTGAACTTGAGACCGGGACCATTATCGGCGGTTTTGCTCATGCGCAGGTCCTGGCTTTGGCAGATAAAGTCGTGGAAGCTGTTAAAAGCGGAGCAATCAAAAAGTTTGTCGTCATGGCCGGATGTGACGGACGTGCTAAAAATCGTGAGTACTATACTGAATTTGCCAGGGCTCTGCCGCAAGATACCGTAATCCTGACAGCAGGCTGTGCCAAATATAAGTATAATAAGCTTGCTTTAGGCGATATAAATGGCATCCCGCGTGTTTTGGATGCCGGTCAATGCAACGATTCCTATTCTTTGGCAGTCATCGCTTTAAAACTCAAAGAAGTTTTTGGACTGCAAGATATTAATGACCTGCCTATCGTTTATAATATTGCCTGGTATGAACAAAAGGCTGTCATTGTTTTACTGGCGCTGTTGTATCTTGGAGTGAAAAATATTCATTTGGGTCCCACGCTGCCTGCTTTCCTCAGTCCTAATGTAGCAAAAGTGCTGGTTGAGAAATTTGGTATTGCCGGCATCGGCACTGTAGAAGATGATATAGCTTTCTTTTTTAACGATAAAAATGAATAACTGCTCCGTTATTTTATAGAGTGTAAAAATAGATAAAAACCTCCTTTATTTTTTAGGTATTAAAAAGTAAGGGAGGTTTTCTTGTATTTTGAAACTCACCTATTTTATCCTTCACATATTGCCAGATACGGGACTGATAGAATATAGAGCTTATATCCTTAAAATAGTCTTGCGGGGGGGGTACAACAGTGATATAATTACGATAACACTTGTAGAATAAGTGTGAGAAAATGTATGAAACAAGTGAAAGGATGGATGATGATGAAAAAGGTTAAGAAAAAAATTGTCCAAGCAGTAACTTTAAGTGTGTTAATGATGGCACCGTGTAGTGTATGGGCTGATGATTTTACTGACGGATTTAGTAAAGATTTAGTACTTAACCAACCAGCTCAACATAGTGTTGGAGTAGCGGCACCTGATACTGATACAATGATTGACAAAGATATTGTTTATGATTTTACTCTGAATCAGGGAACTCAAACTACAAATAGCGGTGTATCAGCATTATTTATTTCTCAAAATGGTAAAAATTTTACTTATGATGGCAAAGCTGATGTTAGTGTTTCTACGAATTTGACAGGTACAGGAAATAATTCGGCTAATGCAATTTGCTTATATGCTGGTAATGTTACATTTAATAACGATGCCCAGTTTACTACTATTGTAAAAGGAGAAAATGGCAAATCAGCATATGGTATTTCAGCCCTTGGCGGCAATGACGATATTGCAATTTTAAAATTTAATGGTAATACATTAAAGATAAATGTTATGACTGATGTTGCAAGACAAGAACAAGGTACTTACTGTGAAGCGGCAGGTATTTCAGCATACGCAGCAGATGTTATCGCTTCCAAAAATACTAAAACAGAAATTAGTGTTACTGGAACAAGTACATCTGATAAAGCAACACCAGTATATGGGATTTTAAATGAAGCTGGTAACGTTGACTTAAAAGGTGATACGGTTATTAAGGTTGTAACAAATGGATACGGGACAAATGTTACTTCAGGTAAAGATGCAGCAGGATTAGCTGTTGGTGTAAAAGTGATTGATGGTTTTTATAATTCTACTATGGGGAATACTTCTGGTAAAGCCAACACTACTTTAGGAAATGCTTTTGTTACTGTTGTCAATAATGCGGAAGGCGGTAAAGCTATTGGTATGGAGGCTACCAATTTTGTAGCTGGTGATAATTATGAAGCTGTATTAAAAGTAGATGGAAATTTGGATTTAACCGCTACTGCTGATACAGCAAGAGGTATAATTGCTCAAGATGGTAAGAAGGTAGCTTTGGGCGGTAATAATAGTGATTATATAAATATTAAAGCTGATTCAATAAATGCAAATAATGGAGAAAATGTTAATGTTGGTATTTGGGCAGTAAAGAGTGGCACTATAGATATCAATACAAAGTCTTTAAACGTAATTACAAATGCTACTGGTGATGCCTGGGCTTATGGAATTAGTGCCCAAAATAATAGTACTGATGCAGCTGATAATTTAGCAAATATTAATATTAATGCAGATAATATTTATGTAAGCAGTACTTCAGATAAAGAAGGTCAGTCTGCTGGGTTAGTAACTATGAGTCAAGGGCAGATGAATGTTCACGGCAATATTGAAGTGCATGGGGATAACGCTATTATAACAAGAGGAGATTCTGTACTTAATATTAATACGGATGAAACAGATATCAATAATACAACAAAATTATATGGCGATATTAATTTTGCTTATGATGAAAAAACCTCAGGAACAAAAGTTGACGCAGATGTAAATATTAATCTTAGTGGTACTAATTCTGTATGGGAAGGTAATACCATGGTAGATTGGGCATTAAAGAATGAAGGCAGTACAACTTATGAGGATATAAAAGATAAATTAAGTGTTGATAGCTGTAATATAACATTATCCAATGGAGCACAATGGAATGCTACTCAGGTAAATACAACTGGTACAGATGGCAAACAAGGTTCTGCATATGTGGCTCTTAATAATCTTACTTTAAATAATGGCATAATAAATCTTGATAAGATGGAAGATCAGGAACTGCAAATCGAAAATATATCTGGTATAGGTATCGTTAATGTAGCCAGCAACGAAAACAAAATGGCCATTACTAAATCCATTGCAGGGGGCACACAGCTAACCGCCGCTGCAACTTCGGCTTATGCGGAAAACCTTGTACAAAATGGCGTAGAAGATGGATTACAACAAGTAGCACAACAAATTAAAGATAATACTGGCGCGGAAGAAAAAATAGCAGCAACTAATGCTATGCTGGCTGCTACTTCTGTAACTGGTGTTATTACAGCAGAAGTAAATGAAAATGGTGAAATTGTTGCAGATAGTGTTAAAGAAGGAGTAAATACTTCTAACGATGCTATCAGTAATATGGCAAGTATTGCTTTGATGACTTGGCGTGCAGAAAACAACGATATGAATAAACGACTGGGGGAATTGCGTGACAGTAAGGGCGAACACGGCGTTTGGGCTCGTATGGTACGCGGAGAAGGCACCTATAAGAGCATAAAAAATCAATATAATACCTATCAGTTAGGTTATGATGAAAAACTCAGTACCAATAAAAATTGGACTGTAGGTGCTGCTTTAAGTTATACTGAAGGAGAAAGCAGCTTTAATGGCGGCAGCGGTGAAAATAAACATACAGGGTTATCCGTATATGGCAGCTATCTTAACGATGATGGTAGCTTTATTGATTTGATTGCTAAATATGCGCGTCTTGACCATGATTTTGACGTAATTGGCGGTGCAGGAAGTGGTGATTATGAAACAAATGGCTATTCTGTAAGTGCAGAGTATGGTAAACGTTTTAAACAGGATAATGGTATGTGGATTGAGCCGCAGGTAGAATTAACCTATGGAAAAATAGGCAGTGTTAATTATATGACAGATAATGGTGTATCTGTAAATCAGGATGGTATGGACAGCTTGGTAGGCCGCGTTGGTTTTGCTCTTGGCAAAGACTTTAAACAAGGTAATGCATATGTAAGGGCAAGCTATCTGTATGATTTTGATGGTGAAACAGACATCAGATTTACTAAAGGCAATGTTACAAGAGGTTTTGAACAGGATCTCGGCGGTGGCTGGTGGGAAGTTGGTGTAGGTACTAACCTCAATCTCAGCGACGCTACTCACCTGTATTTTGATATAGAGAAAACCTATGGCGGCGATGTAGCAACTCCATGGCAGTGGAATGCAGGTATACGTTACAGCTTCTAAATTAAAATCAAAGATACTATATGTGGATAGCAGCGAGTTATAGTTGCAAATTGTAAAATTTTAAGGCGGGCATTTTTGTCCGCCTTATTTTCAATCAGTTTGATAAGGTATAAGAACGCAAAAAATAAGAGTACAAATAAAAGAGGCAAAGCTTTTACTCTCGGAGGTGATAAAATGATTGAAGAAATAAAGGCTGTAGATAATAAAGTGATAGGTGCAAATGTCAGAAAAATACGTATCAGCAGAGGTATAACGCAGATACAGCTGGCCAAGCTGCTGGAAATTTCTCAGACCCACATGAGTAATATTGAAAATGGTAATACAGGGATAAGCCTTTCGACAGCGATGAAGATAGAGAAATGTCTGCAGTGTAGTATAGATACGCTGGTATATGGAGATATTTCTGAAAGGAAGCAGTCTAAAGGAGGTTTAAGTGCAGACTCTTTAAGTGGGCTTTCTGCTGAAGATTTGCTTAAAGCCCTTGGATTGATTGCATTAGGCAAGGAGTATAAAATAAATAATTGTGATTTGGAAAGAAAATAACGGATTAGTTATTACAAAATAAAACTAAATAACAGATAATTATAAAATGGATACTTTGTGTGTCCATTTTTATTAAATAAAATAATTCAATACCTTTTACCAATCTATGCAGGGAATAGATGATATTGATAGTATTTATAATTATAGATAGCTATAGTTGTTCTGAACAATATGTAGGGTAAAAGAAGGTTGATTACGATGTCGGGCAAAGGGAATCTCTGGAGGATAATAAGCATAGCGCTGCTGATAGTAGCGATTATCGGCGCTGGGATGGGTATTAAGAATATCTCGTCCGTCCGCCCGGCTTCTGACTATGAAGATAAAGGCGTATATGAATTTATTCCCTGTAAGATTGTGCCTGTACAAAGAGAAAATACCGGCGCGACAGCCCGGCAGAGGCGTCTGCATCCTACTAAGATAGTATATGTACTGCATTATAGGGCGCAGGGCCATTCGTCTTACAGATACAGACTTGATACTGCCGGTGAATATACTGCTAAGCAGATGCTGGCGGAAAAGAAGAGTGTTGTACGCAGGGTACTGGCAATTAAGTCGACCAACAGGTATCTGACCGTAGAGCCGGAGCTGACAGCAGAGACGTATACCCGTAGTCAGCAATATAAATATATCTGGATAATTGGCTGTTCGTTACTCTATATAGGCTTTTTTGCTGTTTATCTGCGCCCTAAGCTGTAAGGGAAAACTGACTAAGCTGTCTGCACATAAATTATGTGTAAAAATAAATAGCGAAATTTTTTCTAATGAAGAAAGAGGGGTCATTATGGCATTATTGGAACAAATCTTGGAAGAAAACGCAAAGTTCGTGGCAGGCTTGCCTGAAAGCTACCTGCATCGTAACGACGGTGTCAGCAAGTATCCGGCTAAGCAGCTGGCAATCTATACCTGCATGGATACACGTCTGGTAGATTTTTTGGAGCCTGCTATGGGGATTTCCCGCGGCGAGGCGAAGATTATCAAGGCGGCAGGCAATATGATTACCGGGCCTTTTGATGAGGTCATCCGCAGCCTGATGGTGGCTGTCTATGAGCTGGGCGTGACGGAGATCATGGTAGTGGGGCATGAGGACTGCGGCATGCAGCATTCTACCTCCGAGTCGCTGAAAGCACGGATGCTGGCACGCGGCATCAAACCTGAAGCCATTGCCGCTGTGGAAGGAGAATTTGCCAAATGGGTAGATGCTTTCCATCATCCCCGCGAAAATGTAGCTAAGACAGTAGACGCGATTAAGCGTAATCCGCTGCTGCCGGACGATGTAATTGTGCACGGCCTGATATTCTGTCCGGAAAGCGGCAAGCTGGAGGTTGTTGTACACGGAGGGAAAGGCAATTAACTCAGGCAGCTTCTATATCTGCCGGTTTTTTGCTCGGGCGGTCATAGTTACCGCCAGGTAATTACGCCACTTTAAAGTGCGTACTTTACAAACAGCCTGCCTGACAGTATGCTAAAGACAGGTTAAGGAGGTTTGAAAGATGGATAAAAAAGTACTTGCATATGTTACAGGTAAGACACATGAACTGCTGGAGGCTGCCAGCTGTAATGAGGATACCGCTCAAGCAGCCAAAAAATGGCTGGCTGCCGTCGGCACTGCACAGGAAAAGGAGGCAACAGCGCAATATCTGGTTGATTTGAAAACCTGTATTATGCCGATTGAGGGACTGATCAGTTTTGCTGAATCAGAAGCCGGAGAGAAAGTATTCGGAAAAGAAATTGCCGCGCATGTCGCGGTGCATGCCAAAGAAATTAAGGCGGCAGGCGCTGTATACTGTGATTGTCCCGCCTGTACTGCAGTCAAAGCAATTTTAGACTGTGAAAAGGATATGCTGTAAATTGCTCTGCACAAAGAAAAAACCTGCACAATTTTGTGCAGGTTTTTTGCTGTAAAAATTAGATTTTTATTTAAGTAATTCCTGTGCTACCAGGTGGCCCATTTCAGAGGTAGAAACCTTTTTCAGCCCTTCTGCGTACAAATCGGGAGTGCGGTAGCCCTGTTCCATTACTGCGTCTACAGCCGCTTCGATTGCGTCGGCTGCTGCAGCCTGGTCAAGAGAGTAGCGCAGCATCATAGCGGCGCTGAGGATGGTTGCCAGAGGATTGGCGATACCCTGTCCGGCAATGTCGGGAGCGCTGCCGTGGATGGGCTCGTACATACCTGCGCCGTCGCCGAGGCTGGCACTGGGCAGAAGCCCGATGCTGCCGGCAATGGTGCTTGCTTCATCGCTGAGGATGTCGCCGAAGATGTTGTTGGTCAGGATAACGTCGAACTGACGGGGATTGAGGATGAGCTGCATGGCGCAGTTATCTACATAAAAATGGTTCAGCTCAACTTCAGGATATTCTTTAGCCTGCATCTCGGTAACGATTTTACGCCACATACGGCTGGAGCCGAGGACGTTGGCTTTATCGACGCTGGTTACCTTGCCGCGGCGTTTCTTAGCGGCTTCAAAGGCAAAACGGGCGATGCGCTCTACTTCCGGGCGGGTGTACAGCTCTACGTCGCTGGCTTCTTCCACGCCCTGTTCGTTAAGATGCGCTTCATTATGCTGCCCGAAATAAATACCGCCGGTCAGCTCGCGGACGATTAAAAGGTCTGCGCCTTCTGCTTTTTCCGTTTTCAGCGGAGAAAGGTGCGCAGTAAATCTGGATACGCTCATGGGACGCAGGTTGCAGTACAGGCCAAGGGCTTTGCGGATGCCCAGCAAGCCTTTTTCCGGGCGGATGTCGGGAGCAACATTATCCCATTTGGGGCCGCCTACGGCGCCGAGCAGTACGGCGTCGGCAGCTTTGGCGGAAGCAACGGTAGCTTCCGGCAGGGGTACGCCGGTAGCGTCGATAGCGCAGCCGCCGATGAGCTGTTTATCATATTCTATCTGCAGGTTGAATTTTTTTGCAGCAGCGTCTAATACTTCTACTGCAGCATCGACAATCTCTACGCCGATGCCGTCGCCGGGAAGTAAGGTTATCTTCATTATTTGTTTTCTCCTTTGATATAGTTGATAAGTCCGCCGCAGTCGGCAATTTTCTGGATGAATTCCGGCAGGGGCTTGGTGTGGATGGTGATGCCTTTGTTAAGGATTTTGATTTCGCCTTTGCTCATATCTACTTCCAGCTGGTCGCCGGCTTCGATTTTTTCCACGTCGCTGCCAATCTCCAGCACCGGCAGGCCGATGTTGATGGCGTTGCGGTAGAAGATGCGGGCAAAGCTGTCAGCAATAAGGCATTTGATGCCTTTTTCCTTAATTACCACAGGAGCGTGCTCACGGCTGGAGCCGCAGCCGAAATTTTTGCCTGCTACCATAAAGTCGCCGGGCTGTACGTTAGGAGCAAAGGTGGTGTCGATATCCTCCATGGCGTGCTCGGAAAGTTCTTTGAAATCGGCAATGTTCAGATATCTTGCCGGGATGATTACGTCGGTGTCTACATGATCGCCGTAGCGCCAAACCTTACTCATTTCATTACCTCCTCGGGGCTGGTGATATAGCCGGTAACGGCACTTGCTGCCGCGGTATAGGGGCTGGCCAGATAAACTTCGCTGTCTACATGGCCCATACGGCCGCGGAAATTGCGGTTAGTAGTGGAGACTGCGCGTTCGCCTGCTGCCAGGATGCCCATGTAGCCGCCCAGGCAGGGACCGCAGGTCGGTGTGGAAACGGCTGCGCCCGCGTCGATAAAGGTGTCGATATAGCCGAGGCGCATTGCTTCTTTATAAATTTCCTGGGTTGCGGGAATGACGATCATGCGGACATGGTCGCATACCTTGCGTCCCTGCATAATTTCAGCAGCCTGTGCCAGGTCTTCCAGACGGCCGTTGGTGCAGGAGCCGATAACAACCTGGTCGATTTTGATGTCATGGCCTTCGGCAGCCGGATGGGTATTTTCCGGCAGATGCGGATATGCTACGACGGGTACGAGTTTATCCAGCTCGATAGTGATTTCACGGGCATAAACTGCGTCTGCATCGGCAGTTACTGCTTCCCAGCTGCGGTTGGTAACGCGTTCTTTAAGGTAGGCTTCGGTTTTTTCGTCTACCGGGAAGATGCCGTTTTTAGCGCCGGCTTCGATAGCCATATTGCAGATAGTAAAGCGGTCGGCCATGGAAAGCTCGCTGATGCCGTCGCCGCAGAATTCCAGCGACTGGTAACGGGCGCCGTCTACGCCGATCATGCCGATAAGGGTGAGGATAATATCCTTGCCTTTCACGAAACGGGGCAGTTTGCCGGTGAGGGTTACTTTGATAGCTTGGGGTACTTTGAACCAGGTAGTACCGCTGGCCATAGCTGCGCCGATATCGGTCTGGCCCATGCCGGTGCTGAGGGCGTTAAGCGCGCCGTAGGTGCAGGTATGGGAGTCGGCGCCGATGATGATTTCACCGGGAGCGGCAAGGCCGCTGTCAGGCAGCAGGGCGTGTTCGATGCCCATACGGCCTACTTCAAAATAGTTTTTGATTTCATGCTTGCGGGCAAAGTCGCGCATACGCTTGCACATGGTTGCGGATTTAATATCCTTACAGGGGGAGAAGTGGTCGGGCACCAGGGCAATCTTGTTTTTATCAAATACCGGGCGTCCGATTTTTTCAAATTCGTTGATTGCCGGCGGTCCGGTGATGTCGTTTGCCAGAACCATATCGACCTGGGAAACGAGCAGGTCTCCGGCGCTGACGCAGTCGCGGCCGGCATGTTTAGCAAGAATTTTTTCTGTCATTGTCATTCCCATAAACTGATTCCTCCAATAAATATAATAAAATAAAAGTAATCTTATTGCGGCAGACAGCTGATAAAAAAGCCCCTACCTGCGCTTGCAGATAGGGGCGAAGATCGCGGTACCACCCTAAAATTCTCTTCATTTTCCCGAATAGCTGATTCGGTAGCATAACGCTGCTGCTGCGTCTGCTTCTGAAGGGCCGAAGCCCGGTCAAAGCAGCTGCTTGCGGGTGAGTTTCTTTATCTGTCCTGTAACGGCTTGCACCGGACGCCGTCTCTCTGTAAGCAGGGGCAGGTAAATCTGTCCGTTCATTGCATTTTAGTATGTATATTGTTTTGTAGACACGTTTGTGTGCTTTTTACATTATGACAACACAACGATAAGTTGTCAAGCGGCAAAATGATAAAATGATAAGAAAAAAGCAATCTGTATTTATATGGAAGATTTTGCCCAGTGTAAATATACATAGTCGGCGCCGGTGTAAAAAAAGTTACTCTTTTGCAGGACGCGGATAGAGGCGGCATTATCTTTGGCAGTAATGGCGGTAACAAGACGCACGGAGGGCAGCGCAAGCGCGGCGTCTGCAAGCAGCTGTACTGCTTCCGTCATGTAGCCGCAGCTGCGGAACCTGCTGCCGATACCGTAGCCTATTTCGACGGCGCCTGCCGCATCAGGACTGCCTTTGAAGGCGATATTGCCGATAATGAGTTTTTCTTCCGGCAGGGTAAGAAGCCACAGGGTGTGGAAGAAAGGCTGCCTGCGTGCAGCCAGAAACTTCAGGTAACGCTGCTGCAGCGCGGCAAGAAAGGGGCCTTCCACGGGGCGTCCGTGATAACGCAGGCCAAGTTCCTGTTCCAGATGTTCCATATTATGGATAAAACTGCAGTATTGCTGCACAGAAAGCGGCAGCAATGTCAGGCGCGCTCCTGTAAGGGGATGTGGCTGCAGCATGGGGGATACCTTCTTTCGGCTTATTTTCTGCTTTATATTATAACATATAAGTATTTGACGTAAATTAACGGTGAATTTAACTGGCAGGTATTGAACAGAAGCCTTTAAACACGCTATAATAATGATAAGTATAGGTATTTTTAAGACTATAAGATTACAGATAACAGGAGAAATAAAAATGTTTATTGACAGAGCAAGAATTTACGTGGAGGCAGGCGACGGCGGCGACGGCATGAGCAGCTTCCGCAGAGAAAAATTTGTGGAAAAAGGCGGCCCTAACGGCGGCAACGGCGGCCGCGGCGGCGACGTGGTACTGATTGCCGATAAAAATCTGAATACCCTGATTGATTTCCGTTATAAAAGAAAATATGTGGCTAAACGCGGCGGACAGGGCGGTACCAAGAACTGCACCGGTGTCAGAGCTGATACCGTCTATGTCAAGGTGCCCATGGGTACGCTGGTACGCGACGACGTTACCGGCGCTGTCATGGCCGACCTGACCGAGGACGGACAGGAGTATGTTGCTGCCAAAGGCGGCCGCGGCGGCAAAGGCAATGCCTGCTATGTTACCAGCACCAACCGTGCGCCGACTTTTGCGGAAAAAGGCGAGCCCGGTGAAAACCGCTGGCTGAAACTGGAGCTGAAGCTTTTGGCTGACGTAGGCCTTGTAGGTTATCCCAGCGTAGGCAAGTCCAGCATTATTGCCCAGGTAAGCGCGGCCCGTCCGGAAATTGCGGCATATCATTTTACTACGCTGACTCCGGTGCTGGGCGTAGTGCGTATTGATGAGGAACGCAGCTTTGTACTGGCCGATATTCCCGGCCTGATTGAGGGCGCGCATGAAGGCGTAGGCCTTGGACATGACTTTTTGCGTCACGTAGAACGTACCAAGGTGCTGCTGCACATCGTGGACGTGGCCGGCGTGGACGGACGTGACCCGGTAGACGATTTTGAAAAAATCAATATTGAGCTGGCTAAGCACAGCGAACGTCTGGCGCGCCGTAAACAGCTGGTAGTAGCCAATAAGATGGACTTGCCGGAGGCAGAAGAGAATTTTGCCCGCCTGAAAGCCCATGTGGAGGCTAAAGGCTATGAAATCGTCAAGGCTTCTGCGGCTACCGGCGAAGGACTGCGCGAGCTGATGTTCAAGGCGTATGAACTGCTGGGACAGTATGTTCCTGAAGAAGACGAGGAAGAACTGAGCCGTTTTGACGAAATCGACCCGGATAGCTTTGAAATTGTGGAAGGCATGGATACTGATTATGAGGTGCGCGGCAAGAATATCGAGCGTCTGGTGGCCATGACAAATTTTGACAACGATGAAGCACTGTATCGCTTCCAGCTTATCTGGAAACGGCTGGGCATTGATGAGGCGCTGAAGGAAAAAGGTGTCGAGGAAGGACAGTCCGTCCGCATCCGCGACATGGTTTTTGAATATAAGGAAAACAATTAAGCACAGAAAAATTTACTGATATGATGAGGGGATGAGGGTATGAGTTTGGAAAGAGAGGCTTTGAAAGCCGCTAAAAGAATAGTGGTCAAAGTTGGTACCAGTACGATAACCTACAGCAACGGCAAGCGTAATTTCAGTCAGATTGACAGGCTGGCGCGGGAATTGTCCGACCTGCAGAATCAGGGTAAGGAAATGATACTGGTAACTTCCGGTGCTGTAGCCGTGGGCGTAGACAGGCTGGGCCTGCCCAGGAAGCCGGATACCATACCCGGCAAGCAGGCCGCGGCGGCAGTGGGGCAGGGCGTGCTGATGCATACCTATGAAAAGCTCTTTGCCGATTATGGGCAGGTAGTGGCGCAGGTACTGCTGACCAAGACGGAATCGCTGGACAGACATCGTTATACCAATTCCCGCAATACCTTTATGGAGCTTTTGCGGCAGCGGGTCATTCCCATTGTCAATGAAAACGACGTTGTGGCGCTGGATGAGCTGAAAATAGGCGATAACGACAATATGTCGGCGCTGGTGGCAGGCATCGTCGATGCTGATTTAGTCATCATCCTGTCCGATGTGGACGGGCTTTATACGGCCAATCCGCAGACCCATCCTGATGCTGGGCTGGTGCATACGGTGACGGAGATTACTCCGGCTGTAGAAGAAAGCGCCGGCGGCGCAGGTACGCTGCGCGGTACAGGCGGTATGGCGACCAAGATCCAGGCAGCCAAGGCTGCTACCAGCAGCGGTATAAATCTGGTGATTGCCAGCGGCACGGAAAAAAACGCCGTGCCCCGCATCGTGGCAGGCGAGGAAATCGGCACGCTGTTTGTAAGCCGTGAGAACCGTCTGCAGTTCCGTAAGCGCTGGCTGGCTTTCGGCGCGCGCATCATGGGCAGCATCATCGTTGATGAAGGCTGCTGCAAAGCACTGCATAAAGCCGGGGGCTGCAGTATTCTGCCGGCAGGGATTACCGGTGTGGAAGGCAGCTTTGAAGCCGGCAGTACCGTCAGCGTCAAAGATGCTCAAGGTCATGAGCTGGCGCGTGGGCTGGTACATTATGGTTCAGAAGAACTGGCCAAGATTAAAGGCTGCCGCTCGGGAGAAATAGAAGAGCTTTTAGGTCATAAGAATTTTGATGAGGTTATCCACAGAGACGATCTGGTTATCTTGTGAGGGGGATGGATATGGAAACTTATGAACTGGTCAAGACTAAAGCGATTGCAGCAAAAAAAGCTGCGGCAGAGCTGGCTGTAACAAGCACGGCTGTCAAAAATAAGGCGCTTCTGGCAATGGCACGTGCTTTGCTGGACAGGCAGCAGGAGATTTTGCAGGCTAATGCCGAAGATATGCGACAGGCAGCAGCTAAGGGTATGAAGGCTTCCATGCTGGACAGGTTAAAGCTGACGGAGCAGCGTATTGCCGGGATGGCAGAAGGCATGGAACAGGTTGCCGCCCTGCAGGATCCTGTAGGCAGCGTAGTTGGCGGCAGTCGTCTGGCTAACGGGATGACCGTTACCAAGGTGCGGGTACCGCTGGGAGTTATCGGCATTATCTACGAGGCTCGTCCCAATGTTACCGCCGATGCTGCCGGGCTCTGCCTGAAATCTGGTAATGCCGTTATTTTAAAAGGCGGCAGCGAAGCCATGCAGTCTAATAAGATTATTGCTTCTGTTCTGGCGGAAGCTGCCGAACAGGCCGGCATCCCTGCAGGGGCAGTGCAGTTTATCGACACCAGTGACCGTCAGGCGGTAACTGATCTGATCCACATGAACGGCTTGGTGGACGTGGTTATTCCCCGCGGCGGGGCAGGCCTGATTAAAGCAGTAGTTATGAACGCTACTGTACCGGTTATTGAAACCGGCGCCGGCGTCTGCCATACCTTTGTAGATTCTTCTGCCGATGTGCAGATGGCCATGGATATAGCCTATAACGCCAAGGTGCAGCGCCCGTCCGTGTGCAATGCCATGGAAACGCTGCTGGTGCACAAGGATATTGCCGGTAAGTTTCTGCCGCCCATGCTGGAAAAATATTTTGCGGCTGGCGTGGAAATCCGCGGCGATGAAAGGGTACAGGCATTCAGCGGTCAGGTGCTGCCGGTTACGGAAGAAGACTGGAGCACGGAATACGGCGATCTGCGGCTTTCAGTAAAGGTCGTCGACAGTTTGCAGGAAGCAATGGCACATATTGCCGCTTACGGCACGGGGCACAGCGAATGCATCGTTACTGCTGATTATGCCAATGCACAGCAATTCCAGCTGCGTGTAGACGCTGCTGCGGTCTATGTGAACTCTTCTACCAGGTTTACTGACGGTTTCGAGTTCGGCTTCGGCGCTGAAATAGGTATCAGCACGCAGAAGCTGCACGCCAGAGGGCCTATGGCGCTGCCTGAGCTTACCAGTACTAAATATCTGATTAACGGCAGCGGCCAGGTGCGCGGCTGATAAATAAATTTTACGCAACAGACGGAGAGGATTCTCCGTCTGTTTTTTGTACCCCTGCTTTTATAAAATTTACGATTTTCTTCATAATTTGTATTTAAGAAAGTATATGCTTTACGGGGAAAATTTGATATAATAAATAAGATTTATAAGGGGAAGTGTTTTCCTATAATTATATAAAGAAATTTGGAGGGAATATTTTGGAAGAGTTGTATCGAGAGGAATCATCTGCCAGCGGCGACAGAAAGGTCGTGGCGATTATCGCACTGCTGATTATCGGCGTGCTGTTCAGTTATGAAGGATATGGGTATTATACCACCGGCAGGATAGACGTCCTGGGCTGGGGCATGAATATCTGCTTCCTGCTTTTGTGGATCTGGCGTGTTTCTTTCCGCTATACCCTGATTTTGTACCGTGACCACCGTCTGGAAGTAATAAGCCACGGTTGGGGCATCAGCCGCAGCTACACTGTGGACCTGACCCGTACGGAAAGCTTTACCAACAGATATGTCAAGAGCTTTTTCCGTAAGACGAAGATCAGCCATTACATTCATCGTTACAGCTCTCTTGATTCTAATCCGCAGCGTCTGCTGGTGTTTACAGAAGGCAAGAAGAACAAACTGGCAGGACTCTTGTTTAAAGCCAGCGATCAGTTCGTGCAGCATCTGCGCAAACAGATGCCGGAAAAATATATCGAATTATAATTTTGACAGGTAGATTGAGGAGGACGAAATGGAAGAAGCAATCGCACATGTAGCTCCTGTGCTGGTCTGCAGCAGGATTATCCAGGTATTTATTTTAGCGTTCTTATATATTTTCTTAGTAGCCAAGATTATCGGGCCCGAAAGAAAAGAACAGTGGTTTAAACGTCGTACCAAGTATACCTTTTTCAACAGACGCGGTATTTTTGGCGAGTATATCAATTTCGGCTATCCCAGATGTCTGGAAGGTATCCTGGTCTTCATTGTTATTTATGGCGTTATTTTTGGCTTCGGCTACTGGTATATTTTTAGTTTAGCATATTAAGAGAGGTTCAGTTATGACTGATATAAAAGGTATCGTAATCAAAAGACAGGGCGAAAGAGCCGAGGTAAAGGTGGATAAGACCAAGAGTACAGGCAGTAACCTGCCTAAATATCTTGACTGCTGGAATCCTGTCAACGCTAAGGCCGGAGAAGTAGTCGGGGTGGAATATCAGGAGCTGGACAAACGTAAGGCCCAGCTGATTATGTACGGCCTGCCGGTGCTGGGACTTTTAGCCGGCGCTGCTTTCGGCAACAGCCTGGCAATCTTCTTCCATATGGACAGACTTTACTTTATCGCAGGCGGCATAGTGCTGTGGCTGCTGGTTGCCATCAATTATGCGCGTATCTTCAAGCGCGACGCTATGCGTCAGGGCAAGCAGCCTGTTATCGTAGAAATAGAAGTGCAGAAAATGGTTATCGACATGGGCGATAATCCAGGTAAATAATAGGAGTGTATTATGCGGGTAATCCTTGCTTCATCTTCTCCCAGAAGGCTGCAGCTCCTGCAGCAGGTCGGTATCGAGGCCGAAGTGCATCCGGCAGCTTTTGATGAGCTGGCTGGCGGCAAAGAGGCTGACAAAGTTGTTTTGGCTAATGCTGTCGGCAAATGCCGGGCAGTGTGTGCTGACTGCGGTGATGCAGTGCCGGTGGTAGCTGCCGATACCGTCGTTGTCATGGACGGACAGATTCTGGGCAAGCCTAAGGACGCTGCTGATGCCGTGCGGATGCTGACGGAGCTTTCCGGCAGGACGCATAAGGTGCTGACTGGCGTTGCTGTAAGCTTTCAGGGCAGGCAGCTGGCAGAAGTATGTGAGACAGAAGTGGTTTTCCGCACTCTTACAGCCGCTGAAATTGCGGACTATGTCGCTACCGGAGAGCCTCTTGATAAGGCAGGTGCTTACGGTATCCAGGGACTGGGCGCGGTTTTTGTAGAAAAAATCAACGGCTGTTACAATAACGTTGTGGGCTTGCCACTCACCCGTTTGCATTTAATGCTGGCAAAATTAGGAGTGGACGGCCATGCCGGAAAAGACAATCAAGGAGATACCCCTGTGCGATAGACCCAGGGAGAAGATGGCCAGCTGCGGCGCCAGAAGCCTGACGGATGCAGAACTTATTGCCATCTTGCTCAGAACCGGGACGCCGGAAAAATCAGCATTGACTATTGCCGGGGAGATGACGGCAGACGGCGGCCTGTATAACCGACTGGCAGGAATCACCCGGATAAGTGAGCTTATGCATATCAAGGGCTTGGGACAGGCTAAGGCTGCCACCGTGCTGGCAGCGCTGGAGATTGGCAGGCGCATAGCGTCTGCGCGTCCTTTGGAGCGAGTGCATATCGGCTGTGCGCAGGAAGGCGCGGATTTTTTGATGCCGCGGCTGCGTTATGCAGCCAGGGAGCAGTTTGTAGCTGTTCTGCTGAACAGTAAAAACAGAGTAATTGCTACTGAGGTTATCTCAGAAGGGACGCTGACAGGCTCCGTGGTGCATGCCAGAGAGGTGTTTACTCCGGCTTTGCTGCATCATGCGGCAGCCGTCATCGTGGCGCATAATCATCCTTCGGGAGATCCGCAGCCAAGCAGGGAGGACCGTGAGGTTACTGCCATGCTGGTTGAATCGGGTAAGGTATTAGGCATACCGCTTTTAGATCATCTGATTATTGGCGACGGAGCCTATTACAGTTTTCAGGAATATGGAGCATTATAGTTTTTTAGGAGGACAGACAGGAAATGAAGTTTACTTTCCCTAATATAAGTTTTTTTAACAACATGTCCGATGATATGGGTATAGATCTGGGTACCGCAAATACACTGGTACACTGTAAAGATAAAGGCATTATTATCCGCGAGCCATCCGTAGTGGCTGTGGAGAAAGATACTAACGAGGTACTGGCCATCGGTGCGGAAGCCAAAAGGATGATTGGCCGTACTCCCGGCAATATCGTGGCTATCCGCCCCATGAAGGACGGCGTTATCGCCGACTATGAGATTACTCAGTCCATGCTGAAGCATTTTATCAAAAAGGCTATGGGCAACAGGAATTTTGTACGTCCGCGCATCCTGGTAGGCGTTCCTTCCGGTGTTACCGAGGTGGAAAAACGTGCCGTTATCGACGCTACTATTGAAGCCGGCGCCCGTGAAGCTTATCTGATTGAAGAACCGATGGCAGCGGCTATCGGCGCAGGACTGCCCGTACAGGAAGCTACCGGCAGCATGGTTGTCGACATCGGCGGCGGCACCTGCGAGGTTGCGGTAATTTCTCTGGGCGGCATCGTAGTCAGCAAGAGTACCCGTACCGGCGGCGACTCTATTGATGCGGCTATCGTGCGTTACATCCGCAAATCCTTTAATCTGCTGATTGGCGAACGTACCGCAGAAAGCATTAAGATCGAGATTGGTACCGCTATGCCTATTGAAAATCCTGATACCATGGAAGTACGCGGCCGCGATTTGGTCAGCGGTCTGCCGAAGAATATCATTATCGACGCTAATCATATTTGTGAGGCGGTAGAAGAGCCTGTAAGCAGCATTGTGGATGCTGTGCGCAATACGCTGGAACGTACGCCGCCGGAACTTTCCGCGGATATTATGGACAGGGGTATAGTGATGACGGGCGGTTCTTCCATGCTGCGCAATCTGGACCGTCTGATTTCCCGTGAGACAGGTATGCCGGTGTACGTATCTGATGAAGCGCTGAACTGCGTTGCGCTGGGTACAGGCATTGCCGTAGAAAATGTAGACGTATACAAAAAAGGTTTCATGACTTCTAAATAAAATAGCATAGGGCAAAAGCATGAGTAAGAAAATGATGCTCTGCATGCTGTTTGTGCTGACAGTATTTTCCATGCTGGTACTGGCTGTGGCAGGCAAGAGCCGTTTTCCGCTGGTCAACAGGGCGGTGGCTGTGGTACTGCTGCCTGCTGAAAGCGGTATTACGGCTGTGGGTCATTTAGGTGACAGTATCCGTGGTTACTGGCGTTCCCTAACGGTTTTGCAGGAGGAAAACGAAGAACTGAAAAAAGATAATGCCGAGCTGCGCAACGCTAATATTGCCATGGCTTCTATCTATGCGGAAAACCAGCAGCTGCGGCAGCTGCTGCAGTATAAAGAGCAGCATAAATCGCAGACGGTGGTGCCAGGTAAGGTTATTGCCAGAAATTTCGGCGATCTGCGCGACAGTCTGTATATCAATATTGGCGCTGACAAGGGCTTGCAGCGGGAGATGGCTGTTGTTAACAACGAAGGCCTCGTAGGTATCATCGACGAGGTGTATGATGATTATGCCCGCGTACTTTTGATTACTTCTTCCAAATGCAGGATTGGCGGACGTGTGCTGCGTAATGATTCCCGGGCGGTAGGCGTTACCTGCGGCCGCAGCTCTGCCGACGACAGTCTGATTATGGAGCATATCTTCCGTGAAGCCAGCATCCGCGAAGGTGACGTCATCGTTACCAGCGGCTACAGCGGCAGTCATCCGGAAAATATCTTGATTGGCAAGGTAACCAGTGTAAGCGTTGACAGCGTAGGCCTTCTGCAGCAGGCAGAAGTAGTACCGGCGGCAGATATTGCCGATGTGGAACAGGTTTTGGTGATAACATCTTTTACACCGCAGCCTAAGATTGATGTTAATAGTGTGGAACAGGGAGGACAGGCAAAATGAGGAGACTGATTTGGCCCGTCCTATTTCTGTTCTTATTACTGCTGCAAGGCTCACTGTCGGTTTTTTATACCGGTTGGCTGGCTGTCGACTTACCGCTTTTGGCTGTCTATAGTTATGCCTTGCTGCGCGGCGAGGATTTTGGCGCCTTTACCGGCATCTGGGTAGGCTTGCTGCAGGATGCCATGACCGTAGGTTTTTTTGGCTTTCATATTTTAAGCCGTGGCGCAGTAGGCTACCTTGTGGGGCTGACTAAGGAAAAAATCTTCAAGGAGGGCAGTTCCTATCATATGGTTTTGATAGGGTTGTGCAGCCTGCTGATACGCTTTTGTTATTTATGGCTGGAACTTATCAGGGCAAACTGGCACTGGGACATCCTGCCAATATTTTTATGGGATACAATAGGTTATTGCCTGGGAAATATGCTTTTGGTAGTGCCTATGTATTATGTGGTAAAGAAAATTTATGAATGGATAAAGAAAGAAGATATTTCCTATTGACGGAAAGGGGGTAAGCCATGCTCAATAAACATCATATGGAACGCCTGCATATCATGTTTGCGGTCTGCCTGCTGCTTTTTGCGGTACTGATTGGACGCATGGCTTATCTGCAGCTGTGGCGCGGGGATTATTATACCCAGCAGGCTGACGGCAACCGTCTGCGTCAGTCGAAGATTATTGCTCCGCGCGGGCTTATCCTGGATAGTCAAGGCAGAGAGCTGGTTAACAATCTGCCTGGGTACGCGGTAGCTTTGCAGAAGCAGAGCAGCTATGACCCGGCGATGCTGCAGAAACTGAGCGAGCTGCTGGATATACCTCTTGCTGATATTAACAAGCAGATTAAAGAAAGCAGGAATTATTATGAGCCCATCCGTCTCAAAAGCAATCTGTCGCCGGAATTGGTGACCAAGATAGAAGAAAATCGCAGGGATATGCCCGATGTACTGCTGGAAGTGCAGCCTATCCGTAATTATCTGTATAAGGAATTTGCTGTACATGCCCTTGGCTATGTGGGCGAGGTAAGCTCCTACGAAATAGAACAGGGACTTTTCAAGGATGTTACCCAGGGCAGCATAGTGGGCAAGGCAGGGCTGGAACAGAGCTATGATAAATATCTGCGTGGCGAAGATGGTGCGTTCATGGAGGAAGTGGACGTAGCAGGCAACGTGGTCAAGCATTTTGATACGGTGCAGCCGGTGCCGGGTAAGAATCTCAAACTTACCATCAACTACGATTTGCAGATGACGCTGGAGAAATTCATCGACCAGCATCTTGCCTATCTGCGCAGCTCGGGACTTGCGCCTAATGCCAGGGCTGCGGCAGTGGTAGCGCTTGACCCGCGTAACGGCGCTGTACGCGCCATGGTCAGCCGTCCCGGGTACGACCCTAATCTTTTTGTACACGGTATTTCCTTTGATGATTGGAATAAGATTAACGAAGATCCTAATTATCCTATGAATAATAAGGTTATTACCGGCGAATATCCTCCCGGTTCAACCTTTAAGATTGTTACCGGCAGCGCTGCATTTGAGCTGAACAAGGTACAGCTGGATGAAATGATTTACGACGGCGGCTTCCATCCGCTGGTCCCCACTATGGGTAATGCGGAAGGAGAAGTGCTGGGCTGGCTGAGCTTTATCAAAGCGCTGGCTATGTCTGATAACGTATATTTTTATGAGCTTGGTTATCGCGTGGGCATAGATAATATTGCCAAATATGCCGGCATCTACGGTTTCGGACAGCCGACCGGCATTGATTTGAACGGTGAAAGTACGGGGCTGGTGGCTTCCAAAAAGGTAAAATGGGATATCTGGAATGAAGATTGGCGTTTAGGCGATACTTTTAATGCCGCTATCGGTCAGGGCTTCAATCTGGCCACGCCCATGCAGCTGGCTGTGATGCTCAGCTGTGTGGCTAACGGCGGTATGCGCTATCAGCCTTATCTGGTAGACAGTATTTTGAACGCCGACGGCAGCCCCTATATGACACCGGAAAGAGCGGCAGGGAAACATATCGACATTTCTCAGCGTACGCTGGATTATATGCAGCAGGGGATGAGCGCCACCACGCAGGAGGGCGGTACGGCTTCTTACTTCCAATCGCTGCCGCGTAAGGTAGCCGGTAAGACTGGTACGGCAGAAAACTCTCATGGCCGCGATCATGGTTTGTTCGTTGCTTACGGTCCGGTAGAAGATCCTGAGCTGGTTGTAGTCGCTATCGTGGAGCAGGGCGGCTTCGGTACCTCTGCAGCCGGTCCCATTGTTTATAAGGTTTTTGAAGAATACTTCCGCGAGGAAGGTATATTGACTGATCAAGATGGTCCGAACAGCGGTAAGAAAGATTAAGGAAGGAATGTCATGGATTTAAAACGTATTTTGCGTAATCTGGACTGGTGGCTGATAGGGGCGGTGCTTTTATTGATGGGCAGCGGCCTTGTGCTTATCGACAGCGCTACCCATTCGTTTGCCGTAAGCACCGGTAAGGCCTGGCACGTAGAAAGACAGGGTATCTTCATGATTATTGCCTTGCTTTTGGCAGCTTTTTCGCTGCGCTTTGATTACCGTATCCTGAAAAATTACGCTACCCAGCTGTATGTGGCGAATATCATATTGCTGATAGCAGTAATGGTTTTCGGTATTTCACAGCTGGGAGCGCAGCGCTGGATCCAGATAGGCTCTTTTTCTTTCCAGCCCAGCGAATTTGCCAAGGTGTTCCTGATTATCTGTTTAGCATCCTTTATGGAAAAACGGATTGAGTGGCTGGAAACCTTTCGGGATTATCTGCCTGTATTTGCGTATATCCTGCTGCCCTTCGTGCTGGTTATGAAGCAGCCTGACTTGGGGACTTCGCTGACCTTTATCGCTATTTTATTAGGCATGATTTTCGTCAGCGGTTTTAAATTTAACTGGTTTGCTAAACTTGGGGCTTTATTTATAGCTATGCTGCCGGTATTTTGGATGATTTTAAAGGATTATCAGAAAAACCGTATCCGCGTTTTCTTAAATCCTGAGCTCGACCCTTTTGGCAGCGGCTATCATGTTATTCAGTCAAAAATTGCTATCGGCAGCGGCGGACTGCTGGGCAAGGGCTGGCTGGCAGGTACGCAGAGCCAGCTCAACTTTTTGCCGGAGAATCATACGGACTTTATTTTTGCCGTAGTGGGCGAAGAGTTTGGCTTTATCGGCGCAGCCTTTATCATCCTGTTATATCTGATTATTATCTGGCGTGGCATCACGATTGCGCTTAATGCTGACGATGATTTTGGTACTTTGCTGGCCGTAGGCGTAACTTCCATGTTTATGTTCCACATCATGGTAAATATTGGTATGACCATCGGTATTATGCCGGTAACAGGCGTGCCGCTGCCGTTTCTGAGCTACGGCGTCAGCTCGCTGATTACCAATGTGTCGCTGGTGGCCATCTTATTAAATATCAAGCTGCGTGACCGTAAGCTGCAGTTTTAAGGAGGAAATATGGATAAAGACCTTACTATCGATATATTAAGCAGTGTGCAGAAGCCTGCCCGCTATACAGGCGGCGAATTCGGCAGTATCATTAAATCGCCGGAAGAAACAGAAGTAACCATCGCTCTTGCCTTTCCTGATGTTTATGAGGTCGGCATGAGCTATCTGGGCTTTAAGATTCTGTATCATCTGCTCAATAAAGAGCAGGGCGTGGCAGCAGAACGTGTTTATGCGCCCTGGATTGATATGGAAGCCAAGATGCGTGAACGTAATATCATGCTGCGCACGCTGGAAACTGATAAGGCACTTAACGAGTGTGATTTTGTCGGCTTTACGCTGCAGTATGAGCTTTCTTATACTAATATTCTTAATATGCTGGATTTAGGCGGCGTACCGCTTTTGAGCGCGGAACGCGGTGAGGAAGATCCTTTTGTTATTGTTGGCGGACCGTGTGTCTATAATCCTGAGCCGTTAGCTGATTTCTTTGATTTTGCCATTATCGGTGAAGGCGAAGAAATCATGGTGGAGCTTATGGACTGCTATAAAGCCTGGAAAAAAGCCGGTAAGCCCGGAGGCCGTCAGGGATTTTTGCAGGAAGCTGTTAATCTGCCGGGCATCTATGTACCTTCTTTCTACAAGGCTGAGTATAACGAAGACGGCACAGTAGCGGCAGTACGCCCGCTGGCAGACAATGTGCCTGCAACGGTGCAGAAGCGCGTAGTAAAAGACCTCAATACCGTTGATTTTCCTACTGCGCCCATCGTTCCTTTTGGAGAAATAGTTCATGACCGTATTATGCTGGAAGTATTCCGTGGCTGCAGCCGCGGCTGCCGTTTCTGTCATGCGGGTATGGTTTATCGTCCGGTGCGTGAGCGTAAGCCGGAAGTGTTGAAAGAGCTGGCACGCAAGCTGGTAGATAATACCGGTTATAATGAAATTTCCCTGGTATCTTTAAGTACGGCCGATTATTCCTGCCTGGCACCGCTGATTCATGATTTAATCCGCGAATTTAAGGAAGACAAAGTAAGTGTTTCCTTGCCGTCACTGCGCATCGACAGTTTCAGTGTTGATATTGCCAAAGAAGTACAGGCTGTACGCAAGAGCGGTCTGACCTTTGCCCCCGAAGCAGGCAGTCAGAAGATGCGCGACATTATCAATAAGGGCGTTACGGAAGAAGATTTGATGAACGCCGTAGGCGCGGCTTTTGCTTCCGGCTGGAGCAGCGTTAAGCTGTACTTTATGATTGGTTTGCCCGGTGAAACGGATGAAGACGTACTGGCTATTGCTGCTCTGGCTAAAAAAGTGCAGTACAAATATTATGAGGTAACAGGTAAACGCGGTGCTAAAGTTACCGTCAGCGCTTCTTCTTTTGTTCCTAAGCCATATACTGCTTTCCAGTGGTTTGGTCAGAATGATTTGGAAACCTTGCGTCGCAAGCAGTTCCTTTTAAAGGATGCGCTCAAGGTTAAAAATATTACCTTCCAGTATCATGATGCCAAGACCGGCATCATTGAAGCGGTATTTGCCCGTGGTGACCGCAGAGTAGGCAAAGCGCTGCTTGCAGCATGGCAGAAAGGCGCGCGTTTTGATGGCTGGAGCGACTGCTTCTCCTTTGAACGCTGGCAGGAGGCTATGACTGAGGCTGGACTTGATATTGATTTTTATGCTGCCAGAGAGCGCGGGATGGATGAAGTGTTCCCGTGGGAGCATATCCAGCCGGCTGTCGACCGCAGATTCTTACGTCGTGAATGGGAAAAAGCGCAGGCTCAGCAGCTTACCCATGACTGCCGTCGCGGCAGTTGTACAGGCTGCGGCGTTTGTCAGAAGCTGGGCGTGGATATTATTGACTGGGGACGGGGTGAAGCATAATGAAATTGCGCATGCAGATTACCAAAGAAAAAGACATTCGTTTTATCTCGCATCTGGAATATATCCGCACTATTGAAAGAGCTATCCGCAGAGCAAAAATTCCTGCCGCATATTCAGAAGGTTTTAATCCGCACATGAAGTTTTCACTTGCTTCTGCTTTGGGTGTGGGCGTAGTCAGCTACACTGAATTTGTGGAAATCGAACTGGCAGAGCCTATGGAGGTGGAAGCAGCTGCTGCAGCGCTGAGCAAAGCTTTGCCGCGCGGTATCAAGGTACTGGCCGCTGACGCAGTCGATACGCATCATGCAGCGCTCATGGCGCAGGCTGCCGGAGCAAGCTACAGGGTAACAGTTCCGTATGCAGGAGATGTTACCGCTGCTGCAGAAGCGTTTAACGCAGTTGAGCAGCTCTTGTTTAAAAAGTCTGCGCCTAAACGCAAGGAAAAGTTTAAAGAAATAGACGTTAAATTTTGTATTCCGCAGATAGCGGTACAGTACGAAGATGGAGCAGTAGTTTTTACCTTTGACTGTAAGATAACCCCTGGCGGCAGTATGAAAGCAGTAGATCTGCTTAATGCTTTAAATGAGCACTACGGGCTGCAGCTGCCGGTAGAAAAAGCGGATATTGAAAGACTGGCGTTGTACAGATTGGATAAAGATGGACATAAACAATCTATGCTGGATGCCGGAGCTATACAACTTGTGAAGTAGCGATAATATTTTGTGAATTATTATTTGTCTGTATAAATTAAATAGCGTAAAATAAAAAGTCGGTCAGTTTCCTTCTGACCGACTTTGTGTTTCTATTTAGTTATTGTTGCGACGGGCATCCTGCTGACGCTGTAAATCGCGTGTACGTTCCAGCTGGCTGTCGGCAGTACGGTCGATGCGTCGTTCCGTACGCTTATGGTTAATGGTGGTACGGCGGCTGGCAGGCGGTTCCTGTACTCGCACTGGCGGCGGCGTGGGGGTACGCACTGCTGGTTGTGCCGGCTGCTGGACGGCAGGTCCCTTAGCTGCTGGTGGCGGAGCAGGCTGCGCCGCATGTATGACAGCTGCCGGAAGCAGCAATAACATTAAGATGGCAAATGCTTTCTTTAACATAGAATCATCTCCTTTATACTTTTAGTATATCAGTAAATTTTGTCAAAATAATGTTGTTTTACAAAATTGTCGGAGAATTTTTGTGGGTAGTATGTTACAATTATAAATCCGGAGGGAAGATAATGAAAAAAATAGCTGTATTGAGATGTTTGCGCGTCAGCGCTTCCTGTGCGGGCAGCGGCTGCCTGCGGGCAATGAATGAAAAAACAGGCGCTTTTGCCTGCTATGAAGCTGAGGAGCCGCTGCAGGCTGTTGCGTTTTGGACCTGTAATGGCTGCGGTGAGAACAAGCTGCCCAATCAGGAAGGTGTGCACAAGAAAATTGCGCGCATGAAAAAGCTGATGCCTGATGCTGTGCACCTGAGTAACTGTACCATGCCCAAGGATGCAGCAGGCAACAGAAAGCTGTGTCCGGTTATTGCTGAGATTGCTACAGAACTGGAAGCAGCTGGTATTAAGGTAGTACACGGAACTCACTGAGAAGTATGCAGAAGGAATTTTTAAATTACTGGCAGAGTTGTTTTGCCAGTAATTTTTTTTTATGCTAAAATATAATATTAAGTATAAAGGCGTTTATGCGGAAAGGAGGCAGTAATGGCAGCAAAAATCATTATCGGCGTCAGTGAGGATGAAACCAGGATGGGTCTGGTAGAAGATGGACGCCTGATGGAATATATGGTAGAACGTGCACAGGATAATCATCTGGTAGGCAGTATCTACAAGGGCAGGGTCTGCAACGTGGTACGCGGTATCCAGGCGGCCTTTGTGGATATAGGTCTGGAACAAAATGCTTTTCTGTATCTGGGCGACAAAATGGACGTTACGGAAGGGCAGAGCCTGCTGGTGCAGATTTCCAAGGACGCACGCGGCACTAAGGGTCCTACTGCTGTGCGGGAGATAACCCTGCCGGGCAAGTACGTGGTCTTACTGCCTCACGCATCTTATATAGGAATTTCCCGCAAGATTACTGATAAGGAAGAACGGGAGCGCTTAAACAAGGTCTGTGATGCGGCTCGGCCGCAGGAGATGGGAATAGTGGTCAGGACTGCAGCCGCCGGAGTGCCCGAAGAGCTGCTGGCGGCGGATATTGCCGAACTTGCTGCCGGCTGGAAGATTCTGACGGCGCGGGAAAAGGTTGCCAAAGCTCCGTCTCTGCTGCGGCGGGAGCTCGATTTACCGGTACGCATAGTGCGTGATTATCTGCGCAGCGATTTGCAGGAAATCTGCATTGATAATCTGCAGGTGTATAAAAGAGTTGAGGAGCTGCTGCAGTGCATGCCGCAGGCTCAGTCAATCAAGCTGACGCTTTACCAGGGCCTGGAAGATATTTTTGCCTATAACAGGCTGACGGAGGATATAGCGGCGATTTCAGACAGGCAGGTGCCGCTGCCAAGCGGCGGTTATCTTGTTATTGACTATACGGAAGCGATGACCGTTATTGACGTCAACAGCGGCAAGTTCAGTGGACGTGAAAGTCTGGAAGAAACCATTATGGAGATTAACAGACAGGCAGCCAAAGAAATAGCCCGGCAGCTGCGGCTGCGCGATATTGGTGGTATTATCGTAGTAGATTTCATTGATATGCACACTGAAGAGCACAAGGCAGAAATTCTGACAGCACTGCAAAAATCATTGAGCGGCGACAGGATGCATCCGCGTGTACAGGAAATTACGCTGCTTAATTTGGTAGAGCTGACGCGTAAAAAGTCCAGGCAGAACCTGTCTTCTGTATTATATACTCCTTGTCCTGTCTGCAGCGGCAGCGGCAGGGTGCAGAGCAGGGAAACCTTGGCGTTTGAAATCAAGCGCAGGCTGCGCAGCCTGCTCAAACGCCGCGGCAGTTCTAAAAACCTGCTGATAACTGCCAATCCCTGGCTGGCAGAGTGGCTGCGGCTGCATGATTTGAGGCAGTGGGAGCGTGAACTGGCCTGCAGCCTGAAGATAGAGGCTGATGCTGCACTGCAGATAGAATCTTTTATGATTCTTGACAATAATCTTGTTGACAAATAATTTTATGCAGGGTAAAATATACCAGTATGGACTGTGAATAGTCCGTCCCCAACCGCACAGAGAGGTCCCGTAAACTCTGAAAGCAGAGTACCGTATTTGGCGAGTCTATCATAAGGGAGGTGCAATAGATGTACGCAATTATCAAAACCGGCGGTAAACAATACCGTGTAAGCGAAGGCGAAACCCTGCAAGTTGAAAAACTGGACGCAGAAGTTGGCGCAGAAGTTGTTTTTGAAGACGTTCTCACCGTAGTTAACGATGCTGATGTTAAAATCGGCACTCCGGTTGTAGCTGGTGCGAAAGTTGTAGCTAAAGTCGTTGAACACGGCAAAGCTGACAAAATCTTCGTTTTCAAATACAAAGCAAAATCCAACTATCGTAAACGCCAAGGTCATCGTCAACCGTTCACCACTGTTGAAATCGCTAAAATCGAAGCTTAACAGCAATGATTACTGTTGATTTGTACAGGAACGAACAGGGACTTATCAAAGGGTATCAGGTCAGCGGTCACGCCGGCTATGCAGAGGCAGGACAGGATATTATCTGCAGTGCTGTATCTGCTCTTACTCAGGCTCCTGTGATGGGACTGGAACGATATTTGAAATTAAAGCCGTCATATACGTTCAATGAAGATGACGGTATATTAAAGGTAGCATTGAACAGTGCACCTGACGACCTGACACAGGCAATACTGGAAACTATGCTCTGTGGGCTTGATTCCATTGCCCGTCAGTGTCCGCAATATGTTCGTATTAAAGAACATAGGAGGTGAAAGTAATGTTTGAAATTATTCTGCAGCTTCATGCACATAAAAAAGGTACTGGTAGTTCCCACAACGGTCGTGATTCCAACGCTCAACGTCTGGGCACCAAAGCTCATGACAGCCAGCTGGTTACCGCAGGCAGCATCATCGTACGTCAACGTGGTACCAAATTCCATCCCGGCAACAACGTAGGCATGGGTAAAGATTACACCATCTATGCTAAAGTTGAAGGTCGTGTAAAATTTGAACGCAAAGGCCGTGATAAACGTCAGATCAGCGTATATCCGGTTGCTGAAGAAGCGGCTATGTAATAGTCAGCCCCGCATCGTAAGATGCGGGGTTTTCTTGTTTTCAGCTGAAAATATATACAATTCTTTCACAGAAAAAATTTGCTTATTGTGCTAAACTTTATGTAAACAATAATAAACTTACGCGAAAGGGCTGAAATATATGTTAGAGATTGGTACGCAAGCACCTGCTTTTACACTGCAGGATAAAGACGGTAAAGAAGTAAGCCTGAAAGATTTTCTGGGAAAGAAGGTCGTACTTTATTTTTATCCCAAGGATTCTACACCGGGATGCACTCGTCAGGCACAGGCATTTCGTGATGCTTTTGCGGAATACGCAGCTTTGGGAGCAGTAATTATCGGCATTAGTAAGGACAGCGTCAAATCCCATTTTAATTTTGCCGCTAAAAACGAGCTTCCTTTCCTGCTTTTGTCCGATCCGGAGCTGCAGGCTATTCAGGCTTATGATGTATGGCAGGAAAAGAAGCTGTACGGGAAAGTAAGCATGGGTGTGGTGCGTTCCACCTATGTTATTGATGAGCAGGGAGTGATAGAGGCTGCCTGGACCAAGGTGAAACCGGAGGCTAATGTTGCAGATGTTCTCGGATATCTGCGAGAAGGATGCAGCTGTGGGGAATAAGACGATTTTTCTGCCTTATGCCTCGGTCTTAGCTGCCGCTTATTATCTTTTGCCCCTGTTGATGAATGATACAGGCTCGGCTATGTTTATCCTATTGGCCTGTATGCCGCTCATTGTCTTTGTCAGCAGTTTTTTATGCTGCCGCAGACATCGTTTTCAATGGGTGATGATCGTACTGACAGTTGTCTTGTTCCTGCCCAGTATGTATTTTTATTTTAACGCCACCGCTTTCGGCTACGGTGTGTATTACGCTATCGTATCGGCGGCCGGCTGTTTTGCGGGAGAGTTTCTCAGCTAAATAAAAAGCAGTTTGAAAGCAATGCTTTCAAACTGCTTTTCTTTTTTGTCAGCGTGCCAGTCTGTAGATATTTTCCATATCTGCCAAAGTAAGCTTCTTGACTGCGCCGATAGTGCGGGTGTTATTAAAGCTGCATTTATAGGCAAGTTCTTTAATTTCTGGTTCATGAAGCTCGATACCTGCCTGGCTGATGGAGGTAGGCATACCGATGCTGCGGAAGAAATCTTCCAGTGCGGCTATACCTTCCAGAGCGGTTGCTTCCGGGTTACGGAAGTTGTTAGGTACGCCCATGACATTAACTGCAAACTGTACAAAACGAGGGAGGTTATCGCGATATACATAACGAGCCCAGGTACCCCAGACAGCTGCCAGGCCTGCGCCGTGTGCAATATCGTAGATGCCGCTCAGTTCATGCTCCAGCTGGTGGCAGGACCAGTCGCCAAAGCTGCGGTCGCCGGTTGTGTCATTATGGGAAAGGGTGCCGCACCACATGATTTCGGCACGTGCATCATAATCGTGGGGATCTTTGAGTGCGATTTTTACATTGCGCATTACGTCGCGCATCAGCTGCTCGCTCATCCTGTCGATGATATCCAGCTGGCAGGTCTCGGCAGCGGTAAAATAACGTTCCATGCTGTGGACGATGATATCCGTGCAGCCGCTGGCAGTCTGATATGCCGGCAGAGTATAGGTAAGTTCAGGATTCATTACAGCAAATTTGCAGAAAGAATATTCTGACTGCAGGTTACGTTTGAGCCAGCCTTCTTCGTTGGTAACAACAGAAGAAGTGCTCATTTCACTGCCTGCTGCTGCAATAGTCAATACAGTGCCGATAGGTGCGCAGCCGGTAGGACGCTTCTTGCCCATATAATAATCCCACAGCTCGCCTTCATTTACCAGTCCGTAACCGATGCCCTTGGAGCTGTCGATGACGCTGCCGCCGCCTACTGCCAGGATAAAATCCACGCCTTCCTTACGGCATAATTCTACGCCTTCTTTAATCTTAGACAGACGCGGATTAGGGACTACGCCGCCTAAAAGTACATATTCCAGACCTGCTTCGCGCAGGCTGCTGCAGATGCGGTCCAGCAAGCCTGATTTTTGCGCGCTGCTGCCGCCGAAATGTATCAATACCTTATGTGCGCCCCAGGCCTTACACAGTGCGCCCACTTGTTTTTCTGTGTCTTTACCGAAGATAACCTGTGTAGGTGCGTGATATTTAAAGAAATCCATTAAACTGCCTCCTGTCTAAATAATATATAGCTGTTACTATTTAAATTTTAGCATGGCAGATATTGCTTGTAAATATTAACCAATATTTGATATAATAAATATCAATAGAGGATTATTATTTAATATAGGGGTGATTGCTGTGAAATATTTACTGGCTTTGTGTATAGTTGTAGGAGGGATCTTCTTTTTTATGCAGCATGGCAGCACTAAGGAATTAGTGCAATATGCCGAACTGGAAAAGAAACTGGCGGCTCAGGCTGATTTTGTTTTACTGGATGTAAGGACTCAGGAGGAGTACAATGAGGGACATATTCCCGGCGCAGTGCTGCTTCCATATGACAGGATTGCAGCAGAGGCTGCGGTCGTGCTGCCTGATAAATCTAAGGAAATCATTGTTTACTGCCGCAGTGGCCGCCGCAGCTCTATTGCAGCGGAGACGCTTGGCAAGCTTGGCTATACTGATGTTGCGGATTTCGGCGGTATCAGCCGCTGGCAGGGGCAGTTGGAAAAATAGCCTGGGATAAAGATGAGGTGTTACTATGTATTACGCAGCTTGCTTTGGCGATTCTTTAATACAGGGGTTTCCGTTCGGAGCTAAGTATTCCTGGACAGCGGCAGCAGAGAGTGTCGGCAGGATGCGTCTTTTAAACTACGGTCTGTGCGGCGACTGCTGCGATGATATCCTGCAGCGTCTGAAGAATACCATACTGCCGGAATATGTACGGCATATTATTTTTTTAGGTGGTGCTAACGATTTGCTGCAAATGCGCCCCCAGCGCTTTATTTTGGAGGATTTAGCCAAAACCTGTACCTGGTGTGAAGAGCATGGTTATCAGCTGTGCATAATCTTGCCTTTGATAAGCAGCGAGCCTGGACTTAATGTGCATTTGGAAGCTTTGAGGCAGGCCATTGGGGCGCAGTTTGCGCAGCGGGTCATGCTGCTTGATTTGCAGCCGGCGCTGGGGCTGACGCAGAAGCAGCGTAAGCAGTCCTATTTAGACGGCGTACATCCTACGGCTGCTGCCTATAAAGCAATGGGGCTTTATGCTGAACCACTGTTAGCAGAGTGGCTGCGTACCGGTGCGGTCCAAGGTTGCTGCCCTGCGGATAAATAAAAAAATATCGCAGCAGGATTTTCTGCTGCGATATTTTTTATGCTTTGTTTTTTATTCCTAAAAGCTGCGGAGGCAGCTGCGCCAGCATGATGGCGGCAAATACCAGTAAACAGCCGAAGATTTCACGCATAGTTAAAATCTGATTGAGGATAAGCCAGCCGCTGAGTACGGCAAAGACTGACTCCAGGCTCAGCAAGATGGTAGCAAACACTACATTTACCTTAGTCTGGCCGATAATCTGCAGGGTATAGGCTATGCCGCTGGACATGATACCGGCATAGCAGATGGGCAGGAGTGCCAGTTCTACCTGCTGCAGGGTGGGTTTTTCAAAAATAAACATCAGGATAAAATTGGCGACGGTACAGGTGGCAAACTGGAAAAAGGAAAGCCTGACGCCGTCTACGCCCTGGGCAAAATGTTCTACGCTGAGGATATGCATGGCGAAAAAGAAAGCGCTGCCTAAAATAAACATATCCCCTTTATTGATGGAAAAGCTTTCGTTGAGACAGATAAAATACATGCCCACGGAAGCTACTGCTACGCTGACCCATTGCAGGATATTGACAGTGCGGCCAAAGACGAAACGCCCCAAAAGCGGTACGATGACGATATACAAAGAGGTAATAAAGCCGCCTTTGCCTACCGAGGTGTACATCATGCCTGTTTGCTGAAACAGGGAGTCAATGGTCAGTACCAGGCCGCAGATAATGCCGCCGCGCCAGAGTTTTTGGCGTTCTGCCGGGTTATCCGTACCCCAAAAACTGCATTTTTTACCGTTAAAATAATCAAAGATAAAGATGGCAGGCAGCAAAAACAGTGTTGCCAGGATGCTGCGTGAGCCATTAAAGGTCATAGGCCCCATAATCTGGCCGCCCAGACTTTGGGCAATAAAAGCCGTGCCCCAGATAAATGAACACAACGTCAGCATAAAGATACCGCTGCCGCTGCTGGTAGTCGTAGTTGGTTGTTCGTTCATATAGTACTCCTGAATAAAGTTGTGTAATAAAATTTATTATAGCATTTTTTTAATGATTTACAAGGCGATGTTATCGGGAAGAGTATTGCTGTGGACTTTTTAGGGAGATTTTACTGGATGTTACTCTGGGGCAGGACTGACAGTGTAAAGGTATTTTGCTATTATCGCGGTTGCCTGTTAAGAGTGCAACAGGCAGAAAAAGTCAAGTCTTTTTTATAAGAAAAAACGCAATATATGGTATGAAAAAGCTTTGACAGACAAGATATATTGTGTTAGAATTTTAACTGCAATAACAATAGGTTGTTGCGCCTTTATTTTTTAGAATAATAAAACGCGTTGCGGCGTTTATCTTTTTGAAGCTATTGATCGGGAGGAAAGGGAAATGAAAGTTATCAAACGTGATGGCACGACTGTTGATTTTGACGGCAGTAAGATAGTTATTGCTATCCAGAAAGCTAATGCGGCTGTAGAGCCGGAGGACAGGATTGCTGAAGAGAAAATCCAGGAGATTGCTCATGCTGTTCAGGAAAAGAACAGGATGCGCCTGTTGGTAGAAGATATACAGGATATGGTAGAGCATAGCCTGATGGATGCAGGTAAATTTGAATTGGCTAAGCAATATATCATCTATCGTTATCAGCGTGCGCTGGTACGTAAGGCTAATACTACCGACGAATCCATCCTGTCTTTGATTCGTAACAGCAATAAGGATGTTATGGAAGAAAACTCCAATAAGAACGCTACCATGGCTGCCACCCAGCGCGACTTGATTGCCGGCGAGGTCTCCAAGGATTTGACAAAGCGTCTGATCCTGCCGGAAAAAATTTCCAAAGCCCATGAAGATGGCGTGCTGCATTTCCATGATGCAGATTATTTTGTACAGCCTATTTTTAACTGCTGCCTGATCAATATCGGCGATATGCTGGATAACGGCACCGTAATGAACGGCAAGATGATTGAAAGCCCCAAGAGCTTCCAGGTTGCCTGCACGGTTATGACCCAGATTATCGCTTCCGTAGCTTCCAGTCAGTATGGCGGTCAGTCTGTCGATATCTGTCATCTGGGTAAATACCTGCGCCGCAGCTACGAGAAATTCAAACACAATATCATCGAAGCGGCAGACGGCCAAATGGATGAAGCAACACTGGAAAAACTGGTGCAGGAGCGTCTGCGCTATGAATTGCAGAGCGGCGTCCAGACCATCCAGTATCAGATCAATACCTTGATGACTACAAACGGTCAGTCTCCGTTTGTCACTTTGTTCCTGAACCTGCGCGAGGACGACGAATATGTAAAAGAAAACGCTATGATTATCGAAGAAATCCTGCGTCAGCGGCTGCAGGGTATCAAGAACGATAAGGGCGTCTATGTAACTCCGGCTTTTCCCAAGCTGGTTTATGTACTGGATGAGCACAACTGCTTAAAAGGCGGTAAATACGACTATATTACCCGTCTGGCAGTAAAATGCAGCGCTAAACGTATGTATCCTGACTATATCAGCGCTAAGAAAATGCGCGAGAATTATGAAGGCAATGTATTCTCTCCCATGGGCTGCCGCAGCTTCCTGGCTCCTTGGAAGGATGAAAACGGCAACTATAAATTTGAGGGCCGCTTCAATCAGGGCGTTGTTTCCATCAACCTGCCGCAGATCGGCATCCTTGCCCAAGGCGATGAAAAGAAATTCTGGCAGCTGCTGGATGAAAGACTGGAGCTTTGTTATGAAGCGCTGATGTGCCGTCATAATGCGCTCAAAGGCATCCGCAGCGACGTGAGCCCCGTACATTGGCAGTATGGCGCTATTGCCCGTCTGGGTAAGGGCGAGACCATCGATAAATTCCTGGAAGGCGGTTATTCCACTATTTCTCTGGGCTATATCGGCTTGTATGAGGTAACCAAGCTTATGAAGGGCGTCAGCCATACCGATCCCAAAGGTGAGGAGTTTGCTGTACGCGTTATGGAAAGATTGCGCGGCGCCTGCGATAAATGGAAAGCAGCTACCAATATCGGTTTTGCTCTGTACGGTACTCCGGCAGAAAGCTTGTGCTATCGTTTTGCCCGTATTGATAAAGAAAAGTTTGGCAGCATTGCTGACGTTACCGATAAAGGGTACTATACCAATTCTTATCATGTAGATGTACGCGAACATATCGATGCTTTCAAAAAATTCTCCTTTGAAAGTCAGTTTCAGAAGATTTCTTCCGGCGGCTCCATTTCTTATGTAGAGATTCCTAATATGCGTCATAACACAGAAGCGCTGGAAGAAGTTGTCCGTTTTATCTATGACAATATCCAGTATGCGGAATTTAATACCAAGTCTGATTATTGCCATGTCTGCGGTTTTGACGGTGAAATCATCATCAATGATGACAACGAGTGGGAATGCCCGGTCTGCCACAATAAAGACCATAACCTGATGAATGTAACCCGCCGTACCTGCGGTTATCTGGGTGAGAATTTCTGGAATGTGGGTAAGACCAAGGAAATCAAAGCCCGCGTACTGCACTTATAAGAGGTGAGCCGACATGAAGTATGCAACTATCAAGGAAATAGATGTTGCCAACGGCCCCGGCATCCGGGTATCATTGTTTGTCAGCGGCTGTACTCACCATTGCAAGGGCTGCTTTAATCCAGAGACATGGAACTTTAACTACGGTGATGACTTTACTCCCGAAGTTGAAGACCGGGTCATAGAAGCGATGAAGCCAGCATATATTAAAGGGTTGTCGCTTTTGGGCGGCGAGCCTTTCGAGCCGCAGAACCAGGAGGCGTTGCTGCCCTTCCTGCGCCGGGTGAAGGCCGCTTATCCTGATAAGACCATCTGGTGCTACAGCGGTTATGATTTTGAAAAGGATATGCTGACCGGTAACCTTGGTCCATGGGAAGTTACCCATGAAATGCTTACGCTGATTGATGTGCTGGTGGACGGCGAATTTGTCCTGGAAAAGAAAAATCCTAATCTGCGTTTTCGCGGCAGTGAAAACCAGCGGGTTATCCGTGTAGCCGATTCCCTGAGCAGTGATACTGTTGTGCTGTGGGATGATAAGGAAGGTCTACTGCCTGACTGAAATTAAATATGATAAAGTAAAAAGGCTCAGTCCAGACGGACTGAGCCTTTTCTGCTTATGCAGTTATTTGTCGTCGAAAAGTTTTTTGAAAATCGTAGTCTGCATATCGTCGATGATGTCGAGCTTGTCGTGATCATAAACACCCTGATACCCGCAACGCTCACAGGTGAAATAGCCGTTATCGTCATGGTCGGATACCGGCGTGATTTTATGGTCTTTTTCCCAGCAGCAGGGACAGATAGCAATCTGTTTATCAGTGTAGAAATAATAATCATGCTGCTCATTAGCCCGCTGTATATTCCTATCCAGCTTGTAGAAATTGAGCTCCGTACGGATTTCTGCGATTTCTTTTTTCATAGCGGCAATTTCTAACTGTAAATCTTCGATAGTAGCGCTCATACATTTCATTCCTTTCTGTAGGTAAATAAACAAATATATCAAAGCCTGGCGCAGCAGGCTTTGCAGCTGTTACCAGCTGCGGGACGACCCGCCGCCGCCACCGCTGCCCCCTCCGAAACCGCCGCGCCCGCCGCCAAAGCCGCCTCCGCCGCGGCCGCGCAGGAACATTAAAAGCAGCATCTGCGTAATAACGCCGCCAAGAAAGAGATTATCAATAATCAGCAGCAGTACGATACCTGCCCCCAAGAGCAGCTTCAGCCAGGAGGGATATTCCTGGGCTTCATTGCTGGTCTGTCGGGAAACAGTGTTTTGCTCGGAATTGAGTGCTGCCAGCTGCACGCCTGCCTCCTTGGCGATAAGGGCTGCTGTGACAGCATAGCCGTTGACGATACCGGCAGCATAATTGCCTTTGCGGAAATATGGCAGCATCGCCTGATCCTGGATACGGCCGGTAAGGCCGTCTGTCAGCAGTCCTTCCAGACCATAGCCGACCTCGATGCGAGAGCGGCGGTCCTGCACAGCGACAACGATTAAAGCACCATTATTTTTTTCTTTGCTGCCGATACCCCATTGGCGCAGGATAGAAAGGGCGTAATCTTCTATGGACTGGCCGTCCAGGGTATTTACGGTTACGACTGCCAGCTGGGCTGTTGTCTTGCTGTCAAGCTCCTGACCTATGTTCAGCAGTCTGCGCCTGTCGTCTGCCGAAAGCACCTTGGCATAGTCCTGCACATAGATTCCTTCCGCCGCCGTCGGCCGGGGCGGTATCTGCGGCGCTGCGGCAGCACAGGCGGCAAAGAAGCACTGCAGTAATAGGATGAAATAAATTAGCCAGCGTTTCATAAAATATGCTCCGTCAAAGTTTATTTGCTGTTGCTGCGTTTAAACGGTAGTTTGCAGCAGGCTGTCAGAATTTTACCTGCGGTACTTTCTGCGCGTTTTCGTCTGCCTTAAAGAAATCTTTAGCAGTAAAGCCAAACATACCGGCATAAAAAACGGTGGGGATACTCTTGATTTTAGCGTTGTAAGCCTGCACGGTATTGTTGTAATCCATACGGGCTACAGCAATGCGGTTTTCTGTACCTGCCAGCTCGTCCTGCAGCTGGATGAAGTTGGCGCTGGATTTCAGCTCGGGGTAGTTTTCTGCTACCATCAGCAGGCGGGATAGGGCAGTATTCAGCTCACCGTTGGCTGCACTGGCTTCGGCGACGGTCTTCGCACCGCCCAGTTTGGCCCTGGCGTCAGCTACTGCAGTAAAGACCTCTGTTTCGTGGCTGGCAAAACCTTTTACGGTGCTTACCAGGTTGGGAATAAGGTCGTTACGGCGCTGCAGCTGGTTGTCTACCTGAGCCCAGTTGCTGTTGACTTTTTCGTTCAGGCTGACCAGGCCGTTGTAACTGCTGATAAACATGCCGCCGATGATTACCACGAGGGCAATAATAATCATTAAAGTTTTGTTCATGTTCAAAAATCCTCCATAAGTAATAATAATATGAACTTATCCTTATTGTACGAAAAGTAAGCAGGAGTGTCAAATGTCAAAAAGTCAAAAAGTCTGCTGCACTGCAAATTTTCTGTGAATTTTTGTTTAAAGGAAGAAGCGTTTTCATATTTATTTCACTTGTAAAAAGTCGAAAAGTCAAATATAATAATGATACGAATAACTGCTAAAGAAAATAAGCCTGCCTGTAAGCAGGCTGTAGATTTAAGGTGGTAATATTATGAAGAATCTTGCTGATGCAATAGAAGAATTTATTATCAGAGAGCTGCTGCAGGACAGCGAAGACAGTCTGTTGGTGCAGCGTAACGAACTGGCGGAGCGTCTTTCCTGCGCTCCCTCGCAGATAAGCTATGTGCTGAGCACGCGTTTTACACCTGAGCGCGGTTACATGGTGGAGTCAAGGCGGGGCAGCGGCGGCTTTGTGCGTATCGTGCGTGTAATGCCCCAGCAGGAAAAAACAAAAAGAGAACTGGCGGCGACTGAGTTAGTGCAGCATCTGGCAGCTCAGCGGCTGATAACTCCAAGAGAACGCAGATTACTGGAATATATGCTGGAAATTATTGACGCCAGTGAACAGAAAAAGAAGCAAGTGCTGCAGCAGGCGATAGCGCGTCTGAACGGCAGCGGACAGGGGTGAGATTATGTTATGTGAAAATTGCCATAAAAAACAGGCCATTATGCACGTGGTGTGTCTGATTGGCAGTAAGCAGGTAGATAAATGGCTGTGCGCTGACTGCGCCAAAGAATTTATGCCTTTCGGTGTCGGCGAGATGCCATTGACGCCGGAGGCTGCCAAGAATTTTTTAGAAGGGCTGTTTAAGCCTAAAAAAGCTGAAACCAAAGACGGTTTTTCTCTGCGGGCAGCCAAGATTTTAGAGCTGGCTGCCGGAAAAGCCTTAGATATGGGCTGTGAGCATATCGGTACGGAGCATATCCTCTGGGGTATCCTCAATGTAGAAAGCTGTCTGGCAAAACGTATCCTGACAGGCTTTGATATTAATATCGCAGAAATGCAGCAAGAACTGGAAGGCTGGTTGGACAGGGGGGCCAGAAAAGAAGGCGTGCCCCAATACAGTCAGCGGGCTAAGATGGCGCTGGCCAAGGCAGGGGACGCGGCTAAAGCGTCGGGACAGGAGTTTGTCGGCAGTCAGCAGCTGCTTTTAGGACTCTTAGAAGCCGGGGACGGCATTGCCTGCAAAGTACTGCATAAATTTGACGTTACCTATGAGAAGGTCAGCGAAGTAATTCGTGCTTTTGACGAGCATAATAAGGCTGTGCCCGGGGGTAAAGGCGCTGGCGGTGTCAAAGCAGAAGACAGACCGGCAGATATATTGGAAATCTTAGGTGAATTCGGCCGTAATCTTAACGAAGCGGCACGTTTAGGCAAGAGCGACCCGGTTATCGGCCGTGAAAAAGAAGTGGAACGCGTTATCCAGATTCTTTGCCGCCGCACCAAGAATAATCCTGTTATTATCGGTGAAGCCGGCGTAGGCAAGACTGCTATTGCCGAAGCGCTGGCGCAGAAGATTGTTAAAGGCGAAGTGCCGGAATTTTTACAGCAGAAGATTATTTTCTCGCTGGAAATCGGTATGCTGGTAGCTGGCGCCAAATATCGTGGTGAATTTGAAGAACGTCTGAAAGAGATTTTAGAGTTGATTCGTGACGACAGCCGTATCATTCTTTTTATTGACGAACTGCATACTCTTATCGGCGCCGGCAGTGCGGAAGGCAGCATTGATGCGGCTAATCTGGTAAAACCGGCTTTAGCCCGCGGCGAGCTGCAGGTAATCGGTGCGACTACCATCACCGAATACAGGAAGCATATTGAAAAGGATGCAGCTTTGGAAAGACGCTTCCAACCTGTGCTGGTGGAAGTGCCTTCGGCAGCTGACAGTGAAAGAATGCTGCTCGGACTGCGCCGCCGCTATGAAAAATTCCACGGTCTGCGTATCGAGGATGCAGCTGTTAAGGCTGCGGTTGATTTATCAGACCGTTACATTACCGACCGCAACCTGCCTGATAAGGCGATAGACTTAATGGATGAGGCCTGTGCGCGTCTGCGTATCCAGCTGTATAAAAAATCTCTGCCGGCGCGTCAGCTGCAGGAAGATTTAGAATATACCCGTCTGGAAAAGGAAGAAGCGGTAGAAAAACAGGAGTATGAAGATGCGGCGCGGCTGCGTGATAAGGAAGAAGAACTGCAGGAGCAGCTTACCAGGGCTTTGGCAGAGGCGGCGAAAGATTTTGCCGTAACTGCTGATGATATAGCGGAAGTGGTTTCTTCGTGGACTGGCATTCCGCTGCAGAAGATTACCGAGGGTGAAGGCAGCAGGCTGCTGCATCTGGAAGAAGCACTGCACAAGCGCGTTATTGGCCAGCATGAAGCGGTAAGTGCCGTGAGTCGTGCGGTGCGCCGCGCCCGGGCAGGCTTTAAGGATAAAAACCGTCCGGTAGGCTCCTTCCTGTTCCTGGGGCCTACGGGTGTTGGCAAAACAGAGCTGGCTAAAGCTTTGGCGCAGCAGCTTTTTGGTGATGAACGTGCCATGCTGCGTTTTGATATGAGCGAGTATATGGAAAAGCATACGACCGCTCGTTTGATTGGCGCGCCCCCAGGGTATGTTGGCTATGATGAGGGCGGACAGCTGACCGATGCTGTAAAGCGCAAACCTTATTGCGTCATCCTGCTGGACGAAATCGAGAAGGCTCATCCCGATGTGTTCAATCTGCTGCTGCAGATTATGGAGGATGGGCGTTTAACAGATGGCCAGGGTCGTACAGTTGATTTCAGAAACGCAGTCATCATCATGACCAGTAATGCCGGGGCGCGTAAGCTGAATATGACCAGTCCGCTCGGCTTTGCTGCTGACAGCTCTGTGGAGCTGAAAGGGCGTAAGGAACAGGTACTGGCAGAAATAAAGAACATTTTCCGACCGGAATTTTTAAACCGCGTAGATGAGGTGCTCGTGTTTGACCCGCTGGGCAATAAAGAGCTGGCAACCATTGCCGATAATCTGGTTGCCGAATTAAACGAACGTATGCGTCCTAACGGACTCAGCATTGAGCTGGCGCCTTCCGCCAGAGAGCTTTTGCTGCGTGAGGGAACAGACTTGAAATACGGTGCGCGGCCCCTGCGCAGGGCATTGCGTAAATTACTGGAAGATCCGATCAGCGATTTGTATCTGGGCGGTAAGTTCAGTTCCGGTGACAGCATTATCGCCGAAGCGGCGGCTGACGCAAAGACCCTTGTTTTTCATAAAGCGGTAGAAGCCGGACATTTTTTGCTGGAAATGCCGCTGGATAATACAACTGAGCCGGTAGCTGCTGGGCAAGGAGAACATCATGGTCAAAAGTAAATCTCATTTTGTCTGCCAAAGCTGCGGCTATACTACGGCGAAATGGCTGGGACGCTGCCCGGAATGCGGCGGCTGGGATACCTTTGCCGAAGAAGCGGCGACAACGACGAAGATTAAAAGTTATCTGCCGGAAAATGCGGGCAAGGTTAAGCCTCGGCCTATTTCCAGTATAGCCGGCAGCAGCGTCCGGCGTATGGCTACCGGCATCCGGGAGTTTGACCGTGTTTTGGGCGGAGGCTTGGTTCCGGGAAGTTTGGTATTGCTTGGCGGTACGCCGGGTATTGGCAAATCTACTATCCTGCTTGATGCCGGTCTGCGTTTCAGCAGGCAGGGCCTCAAGGTGCTTTATGTGAGCGGTGAGGAATCAGAAGAGCAGACGGCTATGCGCGCTGCGCGATTAGGCGGCAGTAAGGACGCGTTGCTGATTATGACGGCAACTGATTTAGACGCTGTGCTGCTGCAGGCAAAGGAGGCAGAGCCGGCTATCTTGATTATCGACTCCATCCAGACTATGTACAATCCTGAACTGCCGACGGCTGCCGGCAGTGTAGGGCAGGTACGGGAGTGCACGGCTAAACTGCTGCAGTTTGCCAAGACTACGGGCATCGCCGTTATGCTCATCGGCCATGTCACTAAGGACGGCAATATTGCCGGACCGCGTCTTTTAGAGCATATGGTGGACGTGGTACTGCAGTTCGAGGGCGACAGGTCTTACTCTTTCCGCGTACTGCGGGCGTTAAAAAACCGTTTTGGCAGTACCAGTGAAAGCGGTATTTTTTCCATGGAAGAAGGAGGATTGCAGGAAGTTGCCAATCCGGCAGGACTTTTCCTCGAGGACCGCAACGGTGAAGCTTCTGGAAGCATTATCGGCGTCTGCATGGAAGGCAACAGGCCGCTGATGCTGGAAGTACAGGCGCTGGTTTCTAAGACTCCTTATGGTATGCCGCGGCGTACGGCAGTAGGTTTTGATTATAACCGTGTTAATATGCTGCTGGCTATCTTAGAGAAGCGTCTGAGACTTGATTTTGGTATCTACGATGCTTACGTAAATATTGTCGGCGGCATGAAGGTCACAGAGCCTGCGGCAGACCTTGCTGTGGCAGCGGCTTTGGTGTCAAGCTATCGCAATAAACCGGTCAGGAAGGATACCTTGGTTTTTGGTGAAGTTGGCTTAACAGGCGAGATCAGACGCGTAAGTGCGCCGGAACGCCGTATTGCCGACGGTATCAATCTTGGTTTTACAAGATTTATCGTGCCTGCCGGTAAGCTGAGCATTGACAAATTGCCTGCCGAAATAATACAGGTAAAATCACTGGACGAAGCCTTACAGTACATTTTTATTTAAAAAACATTTTACATTCATTTCATTTGTATTTCAGCTTCTTATTTTATAATGAATATAAAATTAACAGCGAGGTAGATGCAGATGGAAGTAGTAAAGAGATATAAGATATTAGAAATAGCGTTTTTGACTGTTTTGTTTATGGGATTATTATTACTGCAGCAGCCTGATGAAAATTGGGCAGGTGCTTCTGCTGCTCACGAAAGCATTATCAATATATTAGACTTTATAGCCAGTGAACAACCGCATAAATAAAAAGAACCCTGAGAAATTGAACTGCACCCCAAAAGTTGAACTTTTGGAGGTGCAGTTTTTTCATGACTAAATACTCAGACGAATTTAAGATTAA
>UQXH01000009.1 GCA_900545025.1 uncultured Phascolarctobacterium sp. | reverse complement strand
ATACTCCACTGCTTGTGCGGGCCCCCGTCAATTCCTTTGAGTTTCAACCTTGCGGCCGTACTCCCCAGGCGGGATACTTATTGCGTTAACTCCGGCACGGAAGGAGTCGATACCTCCCACACCTAGTATCCATCGTTTACGGCTAGGACTACCGGGGTATCTAATCCCGTTCGCTACCCTAGCTTTCGAGCCTCAGCGTCAGTTACAGTCCAGAAAGCCGCCTTCGCCACTGGTGTTCTTCCCAATATCTACGCATTTCACCGCTACACTGGGAATTCCGCTTTCCTCTCCTGCACTCAAGAAAACCAGTTCGGACCCCATCACGGGGTTGAGCCCCGCACTTTTAAGATCCGCTTAGTTTCCCGCCTGCGCTCCCTTTACGCCCAATAATTCCGGACAACGCTTGCCGCCTACGTATTACCGCGGCTGCTGGCACGTAGTTAGCCGTGGCTTCCTCGTTAGGTACCGTCAAACAAAGACTGTATTATAACCCTTGCCCTTCGTCCCTAACAACAGAACTTTACGATCCTAAGACCTTCATCGTTCACGCGGCGTTGCTCCGTCAGGCTTTCGCCCATTGCGGAAGATTCCCCACTGCTGCCTCCCGTAGGAGTCTGGGCCGTGTCTCAGTCCCAATGTGGCCGTTCATCCTCTCAGACCGGCTACTGATCGTCGCCTTGGTGAGCCGTTACCCCACCAACTAGCTAATCAGACGCAGGCCCATCCTTTAGCGATAGCTTACTTGTAGAGGCCATCTTTCACGGAGCTCCCATGCGGGAGTTCCGTCACATTCGGTATTAGCACCCCTTTCGGGATGTTGTCCCCATCTAAAGGGCAGGTTGCCTACGCGTTACTCACCCGTTCGCCACTAGGAATTTACCGAAATAAATTCCCCGTTCGACTTGCATGTGTTAGGCATGCCGCCAGCGTTCGTCCTGAGCCAGGATCAAACTCTCCAATAAAGTTTATTGAAGAACCGATTGGCTCTTGTTATTAAAGAAATTAATTGACTTGGTCAAGCTTGCGCTCGACCCGCACATTCGCTTTGTTTAGGTTGATGTTCAGTTTTCAAGGTTCCGCCGCCGTATCTCGGCGACTTGTATATAATACCATCCCCCATCCATTATGTCAACACCTTTTTTATCTTTTTTTTGCGTTTTTCTCTCTTTTTCCTCTGATACGCCCGGTATGGTGGTTTTAAAAAGTGCTACTATGCCTGTCTTTACGGCGTTATTATTTTAGAGAAAATTTATCTCTTTTCTCCCTTTTTCAAACGAAATTCTCAATAAAATCCATTAAAAAAGCGGCATGATTTAAAAACATGCCGCTTTTTTCATATTTTTATTCTGTAATCCTTCTTATTATTTAAATCTCTCAATATATAAATTTCTTCTTGGTTGCCGTCTTCCGGATTATAGCAGAATAATTCTATTGGATAATACTTGCGTATTTTTTGCCAGCTGCTGAATTTATAATCCGGCAAATATTCTCTTACTGCCTCTTCATTACGCCAAAAATCTGATACTTTTTCAAAAATAGCTTCACTATTCCAGCGCAGCCATTCGGGACGCCAGCCATCTATATTCATAAACACATCATAGCGCAGCGCTTCTATCAAAGTTGTTTTTACTGTTTCATCATTTATATGTTCATCAATATAATCGTATAAGATTTTGGCAGTACCTCTGTTATTATGAACTTGAGGATAATGTCCTTTTTTTACCCACCATTCTGTCAGCCGTTTATAAAAATCAAAGGCACTGGCTTCTTTTGCCGTTAACAGCCTTAATGTATTGGCAAAGCAGCCGCTGTTATAAACCTGCTCAAAAACATTTTCCAATCTTTTCAGCATTTGCATTTCTTTATACGGCATATACGCTGTAGCTAAAATCTCATAAGGAGGTTCATCCATATAAATAAGTTTATGAGAATCTGTTTCTCTGCTCATCTGTGTCCCGGGAAGTACTTTTAAGAAGCCTAACTGCAGCATCTGCGGCTGCAAGGCATAAACATCATTGAAAGACTTTTCATATTCTTTGATGCCCTCATACGGTAATCCGGCAATCAGGTCCAGGTGGATATGCATATTGCCTGCCTGTAATATCTCCTGAACATTATAAGCAAGCTTTTCCCAATTATCACGTCTGTTAATAGCTTTCAGTGTTGGCGGATTAGTTGTCTGTATGCCTATCTCCAGCTGAAATCTTCCCTGCGGCACCTTTTTAAGGAAATCTAATACTTTTGGTGTGATAAGATCTGCTTTGATTTCAAAATGAAAGGTGGTATCAGTATCAGCTGCTGCTAAATACTCCATGATAGGCAGAAAATATTCTTCATCTAAATTGTAAGTACGGTCTACAAATTTAACCAGCGGAGTCTTAGCTTCAATAAAGCGCTGCAAATCTGCCAATACCATTTCAAGCGGTCTTCTGCGGACAGAACGGGAAATACCTGACAAACAGTAGGAACAATTAAACGGACAGCCGCGGCTGCATTCATAATAGACTATTTTATGTTCCGCAATAACCTGCGGTAAATCCGGATACGGAAATGGCAATGCAGTAAGGTCTTCAATGACCGTCACACCGCCATTTAAATTCACGTTAACATTCTGCATATATGCAACATGCTGCGGCACAGCCATATTATCCTGCAAAGCCTGCAACAGCTCTGCAACAACTAATTCCCCTTCACCCTGCACAATGTAATCAATCGCAGGCTGCTCCGCAAAAATTTTTGCTGCATCAAAAGCAACCTCAGGGCCACCTGCTATAATTACAGCTTGCGGGCGCAGCTTTTTAAGCATAGCAATCAACTTATAGACAACAGGTTTATTCCAAATATGTACGGAAAAAGCACAAACATCTGCCTCTGCCGACATCAGTTTCTCCAATATCGTCAATAGTTGTGTATTAATAGTTTCTTCAATTAAAGTAACATCATGTCCCTGCAATTTACAATACTCACTGATATAGCGCAAACCCAGGGCTGTATGGATGTATTTACTGTTTATAGCTGTAAAAATTACCTTCATATATTATCTCTCCTGTTTTCAGGGTATGTTATAATAATAGAATATTGGATTTATTTTTGCAAGGAGTGATAAATTTGACTACATATACTATACCTGAACACGGCAGCAATATTGCGCGTTCAGAAATTCCCGCTGCCTGCAAATGGCATGTACATGATATTTATGCCGACGATACTGCCTGGAGAACTGCCTGCGCGGAACTGCGCGAGCAGCTTCCCGTTATTCAGAAATTAAAAGGTCTTTTAAACGACAAAAAAATTCTCGTCGCAGCCTTAACCTTACGTGACAAAGCTTCTCAGAGCATTGAAAAAATTTATGCTTACGCACGTTTGCAGCAGGATGCCGATAATACTGACCAAAATTTTCAATCATTGACTGGCGAAGCAGAAAGCCTGCTTGCTGCATATAATAATGCAATATCTTTTATCGAGCCGGAAATTCTCTCTCTTGGAAAAGAATTACTGGCTACCATGCTGGCAGATGAGCCCGCACTGCAAAAATATGCTTTTTATTTGGAAAATCTTACCCGCCTTTCTGATCACATCTTATCAGCAGCTGAGGAAGAACTCCTTTCTCAAAGCAGATTATCCACTTCTTCTGCAGCAGCCTCTTTCCGCGCCCTTGTCAGCGCTGACATGCAGTTTCCTGCTGCCAAAGACGGAGAAGGCAATGATGTTGCTGTCAGCGAAGGTGCTTACCTGCTGAACATGACCTCTTCTGACAGAGAGCTGCGCAAGAATACCTTCCGCAGTTTGATGAACACCTATCACCAATATCGTAATACCCTGGCAACAACACTTACGGGAAATTGCCGCAGCAGCCATTTCTATGCCTGTGCCCATAAATTTCCTGATACTATGAGTGCCAGCTTAGCAGAAGATAATATCCCTACTACTTTGTATGACGGACTTATCGACGTTGTTAATAATAATCTTGAAGCTCTTCATGAATATATGCAGTTAAAGAAAGCCGTTTTGGGTTATGATGAACTGCATGCTTACGATATTTACGTTCCGCTTTCCACTGCCGGTGAATCTCTCGCCTGCAACTTTCATGAAGCCTGTGAAAAGGTAAGCGCTGCTCTTGCTCCTTTAGGAGAACAATATAATGCTGTACTGCAAAAAGGCTTTAATGAAGGTTGGATTGATATTTACGAAAATAAAGGCAAACGTTCCGGCGCTTATTCCTGGGGTGTCTATGGTGTCCATCCTTTCGTACTGTTAAACTACCAAAAACGTTATAACAGTATTTCTACTCTGGCACATGAAATGGGTCACGCTATCCACAGTTATTTCAGCAGTCATAGCCAGGAATATGTAAATTCCGATTATACTATTTTCTGTGCGGAAGTTGCTTCTACAACTAATGAAATTCTCCTTTTGGAAAACACCTTGCAGCAATCTTCTCCGGAACAAAAAGTGTTCCTTTTAAACCAATTTCTGGAGGCTGTACGTACAACTGTTTACAGACAGGTACAATTTGCCGAATTTGAAAAATATATTCACAGCGAAATTACTGCCGGACGCTCCTTACAGGCAGAAAATCTGGAAAACTACTGGCTGGAAATCAACAAACGCTATTACGGCGACGCTCTGACTGTAGACAGCGAGCTTGCCAGTGAATGGTCCCGCATCCCCCATTTCTATACTCCGTTCTATGTTTATAAATATGCTACAGGCTATTCTGCTGCAACAGCATTTGCTACCGCAATCTTAAACAAAGAACCCCAAGCTGTAGAAAAATATCTCGGCTTCCTGCAGGCAGGCGGCAGTGATTATTCCTTAAATATCCTGAAAAAAGCCGGTGTTGACTTAAATACTCCGCAGCCTGTTACCGTAACCTTAGAAAAATTCGCCGAAAAATTAGCTGAATTAAAAGCATTGCTCAAAAAATAAGAAAAAATCCGTTGATGCCTTAAGCATCAACGGATTTTTTAATTTTATAACAGATTTTCTTTAATAACTTTCCTCATATCAGCAGCCGCAATAACATCTTTATGCAATATCGGCATTTTTTCCAGCTCTAACATTCTAGTCGGAATAGGCGCACCAGTTTTTTCATTTAATTCATGCAGCAGCTCGAAAGGATTCTTTGCTTCAATCTCACGGTCTTCCAAAGCTTCCAGCACACTATCGGAGAATTTGTAAGGACTGGCAGTAGAAAGAATAATGCTGAATACATCATCATCAGTAAGCAGACGATATTTTTCCAAGGTTCTCCAGGCAACGGCAGTATGAGTATCCATCAAATATTTGTAATCATTATAGATTCTGCCTATAGCTTCCTTGGTTTCCAGCTCATCAACCCAGGCACCAAAGAACTGACTCTGAACTTTTTTAAGGTCTTCGGAATCAATCTTGTAGTTGCCTTCATTATTCAGGCTGGTCATATATTCAGTAACTTTCTCTGCATTATCTTCTGTAATATTGTAAAGCAGACGCTCCAGATTACTGGAAATAAGAATATCCATGGAGGGAGAAATGGTTTTATAAAATTCACGACGACGGTCATAAATGCCGGTATTGATAAAATCTGTCAATACATTATTGCTGTTGGAAGCGCACAGTAATCTTTCAACTGGCAAGCCCATAATTTTAGCATAGTAACCTGCCAGGATGTTGCCAAAATTACCTGTCGGAACAACAAAATTTACCGGTTGCCCCAAGGTAATACAACCATTTTTTACAGCATCCGCATATGCACTGAAATAATAAACTATCTGCGGTACCAAACGACCCCAGTTAATGGAGTTAGCGGATGAAAAAACATAACCTTGCTGTGCCAGCTCTGCAGCCATTTCAGCATCGCCGAAAATTTCTTTGACGCCTCTTTGAGCATCGTCAAAATTACCTTCAATGCCAAATACACGAACATTTTTGCCAACCTGCGTAACCATCTGCTGTTTTTGAATATCGCTTACCCCTTCGCTGGGATAAAAGACAATAATTTCAGTATCTTCCACATCAGCAAAGCCTTCCAAAGCAGCCTTGCCGGTATCGCCGGAAGTGGCAACCAGAATAATTACCTTATTTTTCTCACCGGTTTTTGCTATGGCGCGTGTCAAAAGGTGTGGCAAAAGCTGCAGAGCCATATCCTTAAAGGCCGAAGTAGGACCATGCCACAGTTCCAGTACTGCAGTATTATCATTTACTTTAACCAGCGGTACAGGTTCACCGCCAAATTTTTCTGCAGCATACGCCTGCTGTACACATTCTCTCAGCTCATCTTCGCTGTAATCAGTCAAAAACTGACATAAAATATCTATTGCCCTTTCTGTATAGGGTTTATTTTCCATAGCTTTAATATCGCTCATGCGCATCTTAGGAAAACGCTGAGGCACAAAAAGGCCTCCATCTGCCGCCAAACCTCGGGTAATTGCATGTGCAGATGATACAAGATCAGTTTTACCGCGTGTACTTACAAATAACATTTTCTTCGACCCACCCTCATAAAAATAGTCTCAAGACAGATATATAGCAAGAATTTTTAAACTTATATTTGCATAATAACATATTTTACAGTCAGCAACAAGCAGTTATTCCTTTTTACTGTAAATCAGCTGCGCAACTGTCGCTTTAGTTGCCTGCTGCAAATCTCCCGGCGCTGCAAAAATCTGCATGCCTCGCTGCCCTGCGCTGATGGCAATTTGCTCCCATTGATTACTGCTGCTATCCATATATACCGGATAAGCCTTTTTAGCGCCAAGCGGAGAACAGCCACCGCGTATATATCCTGTCAGCGGCAATACTTCTTTCAGCGGTACCAGCTCTGCACGCTTGTTACCGCTTACTTTAGCCAGTGCCTTCAAATCCAGTTCACCATCACCTGGTATAACCGCAAACATTATACCATTTTTATCTCCGCGCACTACCAAGGTTTTAAATACCTGATTTGCCGGCATACCAACAGACTCTGCTACATGTACGGCATCCAGATGTTCTTCATCTACTGCATATTCAATAAGCTGATAGGATATTTTCATTTCGTCCAAAATCCTGGCAGCATTGGTTTTTTTGTTATGTTTCAACTTTAATACCCCCTCTAAAGTGGCATAAACACTGCTTCTCTGCTATAATAACATCATAACTTAGCTAATGCAACTTAAAGAGGTGCCTTAAGTGCTCATAAAGATTATTTGCGGCCAAATGGAAATTATTCCCGGCCGTCCTGATTTAAATTATCAAAAAATCTCAAACATTATTGGTCAGGCTAAAGAAAAGAAAGCTGACATACTGCTGCTCCCGGAAATGTGTCTGCCCGGTTATCTTATCGGCGACTTATGGGAACAGCAAACCTTTCTTGACGACTGCGCTTATTATGCCCAGCAAATAACAGCGCAGGCAGAAAACTTATGTATTATTTTCGGCAGCGTAGCCACAGAAACAGGCAAAATAAATGAAGACGGCCGCATTCGTAAATATAATGCAGCCTATATCTGCCAGAATGGCACAATGCTTTCAGGCTACCTGGGACGAAACTTTATCATCAAAAACTCTTTGCCAAATTACCGTGAATTTGATGATGCCAGATATTTCCATAGCTTACAAAAATTATGTGCAGAAGAAAATATCGCTATTGCCGATGCGCTGCAGCCGATTGCAATTACAATTAAAGGACAGCAGATAAAACTTGGCGTCATGCTCTGCGAAGATGGCTGGACTGATAATTATCAGTATAATATTCCCAGTATACTTACAGAAAAAGAAGCTTCTTTACTGTGCAATTTATCCTGCTCTCCCTATTCACTGGGAAAAAACAAAAAACGCCATCGTTTATTGGCAGCTCAGTCTCAAGCAGCATCCAAACCTTTAATTTACTGCAATAATGTCGGTATTCAAAATAACGGCAAAAATATCTTTACCTATGATGGTTCTTCCTGTGTTTATAACGCATCTGGCAAGCTTGCTGCTGCGCTGCCCATGTTTACTGATGATTTATTGGAATTTATCTGGAACACTGAAACCAACGAAATCAATTCTGCTAATCTTCCTGCTGCGCCTCAGCAGGAAACTGACATTATTTATCATACTTTGCGTTATGGTACGCAGCAGTTTTTAAAACAATGCGGCATCAATAAAATGACTATCGGTCTTTCCGGCGGCATCGACTCTGCAGTAACAGCCGCTATGTATACTGATATCTTAGGGCCGGAGAACGTATTTCTGCTCAATCTCCCCTCCCGTTACAATTCGGAAGCAACGAAAAATATTGCTCAGCGTCTGGCAGAAAAACTGCATACTAACTACGCAGTTATGCCTATCACAGAAAGCTGCCAACATACGGAAAAACAGCTTACTTTAACCCCTGTTAATAATTTTAGCAGCAACACCACTTTTAATCTGGGGCTCTCGCGCTTACAGCGTGAAAACATCCAGGCCCGTGACCGTGGAGCAAGGTTAATTGCCGCAGCAGCTGCAGCATTTGGCGGTGCTTTCTCCTGTAACTCCAACAAAAGCGAAATAGCAATCGGTTATGCAACCTTCTATGGCGATATCTGCGGCGCTCTGGCCATGATTGGCGATCTTTGGAAGCATCAGGTATACGCTTTGGGGCATTATCTAAATGACGAAATATTTAAAGATGAAGTTATTCCCAATGAAATCTTCACTATCCGTCCCAGTGCAGAATTATCAGAAGAACAAACTGTCGGTGTCGGCGGTGATCCTCTGGTGTACGAATATCACGACTATCTTTTCAAAGCCTTCATGGAACGCTGGCATAAAATTACTCCAGCCGATATTCTTCGCTGGTATAAAGATAATACTCTTGCAGCAGAGCTTGGCTGCAGCGACAAAATAATACAGGACACTTTCCCTGATAATCATGCTTTCGTTGCAGATTTGGAACGCTGGTGGAAACTTTTCAGCGGTTTTGCTGTTGCTAAACGCATTCAGGCCCCGCCTATCCTTTCTCTCAGCAAGCGTTCCTTTGGTTATGACCACCGCGAAGCACAGCTTACTCCATATTTTTCAAGAGAATATTATCAGTTGAAAGAAGAATTGCTGTAATAAGTAAAAATCCCAGGTTATTAAAACCTGGGATTCTTATTTTATATTTTAAAATTTAATACTTTTAATATGCTCTACAGCAGCCTGCGCTTCTGCCATCATGCGTTCAATAACTTCCTTACAGGGAAGAATATCATTTAAAACATTCAGGCTCTGACCAACCATGACAGTACCATCAACAATATCGCCTTCCATAATGCCGCGTCTGTTGGTTCCGGCACCCATAGCATTCAGTTCGTCCTGAGGCGCACCGCTGATTTCTCTTTCAGAGAACTTCTGGGTAAAAGCGTTTTTCAGGCAGCGTACACCATGACCTCTGCTGAAACCGGTAACTGCACTGTCCGTATCAGTAGCATCAATAATAGCCTGTTTAGCTGCCGGATGAGCTGGACATTCAGTCGTCAGCAGGAAACGGGAACCAACCTGTACACCTTCAGCACCCATCAAAAGAGCCGCTGCCAGCGCGCGTCCGTCAGAAATACCGCCTGCTACCAAAACAGGGATATTTTTAATCTGCGGCAGCACATTTTCCATTAAAGCCATAGTAGTCTGCTGGCCCACATGTCCCCCGGCTTCCATACCTTCAATAACCATTGCATCTGCACCGGCTGCTTCAATACGTTTGGCCAGTTTAACATTGGGCACTACAGGAATTACCTTGATACCTGCATTATGGAATTTTTCAATATGCGGCACCGGATTGCCTGCACCTAAAGTAACGAACGCAACCTTTTCTTCACACAGCATGTCGATAATCTCTGCAATATTGGGAGCCATCAGCATTACATTGACGCCGAACGGTTTATCAGTAAGAGTCTTAGCCTTGCGAACTTCGTCTCTGGTCCACTCAGTGGTACGGCCGCCGCTGCCGATAATGCCTGCGCCGCCAGCATTTGAAACAGCGGCAGCCAGTACAGCATCCGAAGTCCAGGCCATACCTCCCTGGATAATCGGATATTTTATTCCCAAGAGTTTAGTAAGTTTTGTTTCCATAATTTAATTTGCCACCTCTTTATATAAAAATAATTGTACTTCCAGTTCATATTATATAATAACCGGCAACCTTTGCGCGTGAAAAATCAATGAATTATTTTATCTCTATTTCAGTTGCACTTACTTAGGATAATAGTGTTAAATTTTTTATATTTTCATCGATAAAATTGTTAATCTCCATAGTTAAATTGACATTTATTCTAAAAAAAAGTAAAATTTTAATGATTTCACCAAACAATGTATTCATTTTTAAGGGAAAGAGGTTTCAAAAATATGCGTAGTACAGAAGTAAAAAAAGGCTCCACACGCGCAGCCCATCGTTCTTTATTTTATGCTATGGGCTATACGGAAGAAGAATTAAAAAAACCGCTTATCGGCGTAGTTAATGCTCAAAATGAGATTATTCCCGGACATATGCATCTGGATACCATCGCCAAAGCTGTAAAATATGGTATTCTTGAAGCAGGCGGCACGCCTATCGAAGTACCTGCAATAGGTATCTGCGACGGTATTGCTATGGGTCATAACGGTATGAAATATCCGCTGGCAAGCCGCGAACTTATCGCAGACAGCATCGAAGCCGTTGCTAACGGTCATGCTTTCGACGCCCTCGTGCTCATCCCCAACTGTGACAAGATTGTGCCCGGTATGTTGATGGCTGCAGCACGTCTGAATATTCCTACCGTAGTAGTCAGCGGCGGTCCCATGCTTCCCGGCCGCTTAAACGGTAAAGACATCAGCGTTTCTACTGTTTTTGAAGCAGCAGGGCGTTTTGAATCAGGACAAATCGACAAAAATGAGCTGGCACAAATCGAACATGCTGCCTGCCCTGGCTGCGGCAGCTGCTCCGGCTTATTTACTGCCAATACTATGAACTGCCTGACTGAAGTACTCGGCATGGGTCTTCCCGGCAATGGTACTATTCCGGCAGCTTTTAACGGCGCACGTATCGCCCTTGCCAAACATGCAGGCATGGCAGTAATGGAACTGCTGAAAAAAGATATCCGTCCCCGTGATATTATGACTTTGAAAGCCTTTAAAAATGCTATTACTGTAGATATGGCAATCGGCGGCTCTTCCAATACCGCACTGCATCTGCCGGCAATCGCCCACGAAGCAGGCGTAGAACTGCCTCTGGATTTATTTGATAAAATCAGTAAAAAAACTCCTTATCTTACCAAGCTGAGCCCCGGCGGTACCCACCACATCATCGACCTCAACGAAGCTGGCGGTATCTCTGCCGTAATGCACGAACTGGACAAATTAAAACTCATTACTAAATCCTGCCTGACCGTTACCGGTAAAACTATCGGTCAGACTATTAAAGATGCTGTCGTTACTCGTCCTGACGTTATCCATCCGGTTGACGCTCCTTACCGCAAAACCGGCGGCATCGCCGTATTGAAAGGCAATATTGCTCCTGAATGCAGCGTTGTCAAAGAAAGTGCCGTTGCTGAAGAAATGCTCAAACACACCGGCCCTGCCAAAGTATTTGATTCTGAAGACGAAGCTATCGCTGCTATCTGCGGCAGAAAGATTGAAAAAGGCGACGTTGTCGTTATCCGCTACGAAGGTCCTAAAGGCGGCCCTGGTATGCGTGAAATGCTCAACCCCACTTCTGTTCTTGCCGGTATGGGGCTCGATAAAGACGTAGCTCTGCTTACCGACGGACGTTTCTCCGGTGCAACCAGAGGCGCCTGCATCGGTCATATCTCTCCGGAAGCTCGCGAAGGCGGCAACATTGCACTGCTGCAAGACGGAGATATTATTGAGATAGATATTCCCAACCGTACGCTGAACGTCAAACTTACAGATGCAGAATTGGCCGAACGCCGTAAAAACTGGGTCTGCCCTCCCCCCAAAGTAACAAGCGGTTATCTTGCACGCTACGCTGCATTGGTAACTTCCGCAGCTACCGGTGCTGTACTTAAAGTTCCAGAAATAAAATAAACAGCATAAAAAATAAACCTCCTGCCCACAGGAGGTTTATTTTTATGTATTGAAGAATTAAGCTACTTCAGTCTCTACCCTGGCAAGGATAAAGCAAAGATCGGACAAGCGGTTCAGACAGATGAGTACCTGCGGATTTACAGGCTCAGTTTCTGCCAAACGCAGCAGGCAGCGCTCTGCTCGCCTTGTTGTAGTACGGGCAATATCAAGTGCTGCTGCGCCAACAGTATCTCCGGGAATAATAAAATGTCCCAAAGGCTGCAGCATTGCATCATACTTATCGATAGTTTCTTCGAATAATTTTACATGTTCTTCCTTGATATAAGGCTCGGGCAAATTCAAGCTGGCAACATCGGCCATAACAGACATCAAAAGCTTCTGCACCTGATAAATTGTTTCCTTAACATCGTCACGCTGCACATTAGCACGTGCCAGACCCAGAGCGGAAGTAATTTCATCCACTGTTCCATATGCCTCTACACGCAGGCTCTGTTTTGGAACACGCTCACCGGTATACAGGCCTGTTGTTCCCTTATCGCCTGTCCTTGTATATACTGCTGCTTTCATTTGACACCATCCTTTCGTAAGAAGAAATGAAAATTAATAGATTTCTTCAGGTTTGAAGAAGTTAGCAATTTCACGTGCAGCGGATTCTTCGCTGTCGCTGCCGTGAACAATGTTTTCACCAATGCTCAGAGCATAGTCGCCACGGATGGAGCCCGGTACGGAATCCAGAGGATTAGTAGCGCCCATCAGACCGCGAACTGCTTTAATAGCGTTTTCGCCGGAAATTACCATAGCAGCAACAGGGCCGGAAGTAATGAAGTCAACCAGTTCACCAAAGAAAGGTTTGCCTTCATGTTCAGCATAATGGAATTTAGCTTGTTCTTCAGTGATTTTAACAAGTTTCAGAGCGGATACTTTCAGACCACGACGTTCAAAACGAGCGATGATTTCGCCGATAAGGTTTTTTCTAACTCCATCAGGTTTTACAAGTACGAGTGTTTGTTGCATAATTAATCTCTCCTTAAATTGATATAAAAATTTATACTAAATCGTTAAAACGATTTTAGTCCTTTAAGCCTGCAGCAATTTTTTATATTGCTCTTTGTCCAGTTTTTCTACCATAGCAGTAATCAGTTTAACTGCACCAAGATAATCATCCAGATGAATTACGGACTGATGACTGTGAATATAACGAGTAGGAATACTGAAAGTAAGCGTCAATACACCTGCATCATGCAGATGAATACGTCCGCCGTCAGTAGCGCCGCCCTCAGAAATGCTGATTTGTGTAGGAATGCCCAGCTCTTTAGCTGTCTGCATAGCAAAATCACGCAAAGCTGTGTTAGGAATCATACCTGCGTCAAAAATAGTAATAGCTACACCGTCGCCAATCTTAGCCGGAGCAACGTCATCACTTACGCCTGGAGTACCGCCGGCAACACAGGTATCAATTACAAGCGCAATATCAGGTTTCAGCATGTTTACACTGGTCTGAGCACCACGCAGACCTACTTCTTCCTGCACAGTAGCTACACCATAAACAGTGCTGGCTAATTTTTCGGCACTGATGTTTTCCATAACATCAGCCATTACTGCGCAGCCGATGCGGTTATCCCATGCTTTACCCAATAAGGTTTTTCCATCTCCCATTACAGCCATTTCAGCATAGGGAGTTACAGGACAGCCTTCAAAAACACCAAGAGCACGTGCTGCTTCTTCACTGTCAGCACCGATATCTATATACATATCTTTTTTGCCAACCACTTTAGTGCGCTCTTCCGCACTCAAAATATGAGGCGGCTTGCTGCCGATAACACCTACCAGATCACCTTTACTGCCATGTACGGTTACACGCTGACTGAGCATAACCTGCTCCCACCAGCCGCCAAGACAAGTGAATTTAAGGAAACCTTCTTTAGTAATGTGTTTAACCAAAAAACCAATTTCATCCATATGGCTGGCAAGCATAATCTTAGGTGCTGCATCTTCTGCCGCTTTTTTAGTAAAGACAACACTGCCCAGCTTATCATAGCTTACTTCTGCCATACCATTAAGTCGCTGCAGCATAAGTTCTTTCATTCTGCTTTCAAAGCCTGATACCCCACAGGTTTCAGAAAATTTTTTCAGCCATTGTAATTGTTTATCCATTATAAAGTACCTCTTTTTTTATCGCGCATTTCCTGTGCCTGCTGACGTAATAATCTTACGCGTTCTTCCGTGCTGGGATGAGTACTGAACATTTTCTGCACGTCTGCCGCAGTAAACGGATTGATAATGAACATATGCGCAGTAGCTTCGGTAGCATCCGGCATTACACCGCGTCGGGAATATGCTTCCAATTTCAAAAGTGCATCTGCCAAAGCATCAGGATTGCCGCAAATTTCACCGCCGGATTTATCAGCCATATATTCACGAGATCTGGAAACTGCCATCTGAATCAGCATAGCAGCCAGAGGAGCCAGCAGCATAACTAAGATAGACGCAATAGGATTACGGCTTTCGCCGTCTTCATCACGACCACCGCCAAGGAACATGCCCCACTGAGCAATAGTCGAAATAGCACCAGCCATAGTTGCTGCGATAGTACTTACCAGAATATCACGATTTTTAACGTGGCTAAGCTCATGCGCTAATACACCTTCAATTTCATCTCTGCTGAGAAGGTCAACCAGCGAGCTGTTTACAGCAACAACTGCATGCTCAGGATCCCTGCCGGTAGCAAATGCGTTAGGGATAGGGCTGTCGATAATATATACTTTCGGCATAGGCAGATTTGCTTTCTTCGCCAGCTTGGCAACAATACCATATAGCTCCGGTGCAGTACGTTCATCAACCTGCTGTGCCTTATAATGCGCTAATACCATCTTGTCACTGTTCCAGTAAGCAAAAAAATTCATACCAATGGATACCAAGAGCATGAAAGTCATACCTTTAATACCGCCAAAAAAGTCACCAATCAACATTAATAAGGCTGTCATCAAAGCCATCAAAAATGCTGTTTTCATTAAATTTTTTCCTCCTCAAAAACATGAAATAATATTAAATAAAACATTTTCGCTTTTATAATTATAGCAAGCGAGCGCTTATTTTTCAATTTGCTCTTTGATTGATGTCAACATATTTTCACTATTTTCACGAACTTTTTTCTTCAAAATAGGGTTTAATAATCCGGCAATCATCGGGATGCCAAACTCAAAGTCAACAGCAAGCGTAACTTCACAACCGTCATCACAGGGAACAATATTCCATGCCCCTTCCATTTTTTTCAAATCTCCTTCAGTCTGACAATAGGTAATTTTTAATTCATCAGGATAAAAATTATCTTTTTCCGTCCAGACAATCTTCCTGCCGTCAACATTGGAAACCCAATGGGAAACAGTATAGCCTTCGCCGCGTTCTAAAATTTCCACGCTGACTAAATCCTTCATAAATTGAGGATATGCAGTCATATTGCTGATAATATCGTAAATCTTGCTGCCCTCACCCTTGATGACGGTCTTAGTTTCTACATACGGCATAGTATCACTCCTTACAAATCTTCAATAGCATCAGCAGTCATCTTTACCGCTGCCCTGAATTCTTCCAGAACATAATCTACAACTTCTACGGGCATAATAAGCGGCGGCTCAATACGGATAACCTTAGGATTATTTAATGTATAGGCCACAATGATTTTCTTATCAATCATCAGGCTCATCAGCATACCGCCGGCGCCTTCTTTAGTCAGCTCGATGCCTATCATCATGCCGCGTCCGCGTACCTGTGTGATAACCTCGGGATATTCCTGCATGATTTTTTCCAGGCCTGCTTTAAAATAAGCGCCAGTTTCCCTGCCGCGGCGCAGCAAATCTTCTTCCTGAATATATTTGATGGCAGCAATACCTGCAGCACATGCCAGCTGATTACCGCCAAAAGTGGATGTATGCAGGAAAGGCGCTTCAATCAGCCCCTGCCATGCGCGAGGTGTACCAATAATAGCGCCAATAGGCATTACACCGCCGCCCAACGCCTTAGCGCAGGCCATAAGGTCGGGAGTGACACCATCGTGATTAACTCCAAACCATTCGCCGGTACGGCCTATACCAGTCTGTACTTCATCAGCAATAAGCAAAGCTCCTTTTGCTTCGCAGACTTCCTTTACCTGACGCAGATAACCATCTGGAGGCACAATAATACCGCCTTCACCTTGAATAGGCTCCAAAATAACAGCTGCAGTTTCTTCATCCACTGCATTTTTTATTGCTTCAATATCACCATAAGGAACATGTGTAAATCCATCCAGCAGCGGCTTAAACGGATCACGATACAAATCGCGGCCGGTAGCCGTTAAAGACCCCATTGTCTTACCATGAAAAGCGTTCTCAGCAGCAACAAACTTAGTACGTTTAGTAGCCAGACGGGCAACTTTCAGACAGCCTTCAACAGCTTCTGTACCACTGTTCACAAAAAAGCTGTATTGCAGTTCACCCGGAGTAATTTCTGCTAATTTTTCAGCTAAATCAGCCATTTGTCTGTTAAACAAAACCTTGCCGCACATCGGCATCGTATACAAAGCGTCTTCCACCGCTTTAACGATAGCAGGGTTACGATGACCCAAAGCAAACATGCCATAACCACCTAAGCAATCAATAAACTGTTTGCCCTCACTGTCAGTAATAACCCAGCCTTCTGCGCTGCCTTCTACACTGGCCAGCCCCATGAATCTGAACAATCTGGCCTGAGATGGATTGATATATTTCTCATATTTACTGATAGTTTCTTCTACAAACATAGCCAAAACCTCTTTTTAATATAATAAATCTGTTATCGGAACTAATTTGATCCCGGTACTCTTGATTTCTTCAGCATACATACTCCATGCTTTAGCTGTATTAGGACGTGCATGACAGATGGCGATAGCACTGCCATTTTTTTCTGCAATCTCCATCGCTTTATAAATCTGCTTCCTAATAGCCTGCACATCACTGCTGTTATCAAGGAAGATATCATTACGGGCAGTAGGTACGCCCATTGCTACCGCTTTATCACGCGCTACAGACTTAGATGAAGTCCTGCTGTCTACAAAAAACAAATCCTGATTTTTTAACTCTTGTAAAACCGTAGTAATAGTTGCAGCATCAGCAGTAACCTTAGAGCCTTGATGATTATTCACGCCGCTGATTCCTGGCAGACTGTTGATAGCCTCTCTTGTAAGTTCAAGTATTTTAGCTTTGCTCATATCAGTGCAAATAGTAATGCTGCCTTCTGACATAGCACTACGGTCCATAGGCTCCATCGGCAGATGCAGCATAGCAACGCGTCCACTGCTTTTAATCATTTCCAGCACGTCGCTGCTGTAAGGCTTATACGGCAATACCGCAAAGTTAAGCGGCAGTCCGGTATTAAGCAGCGTACGCACAGAAGACATATCATAACCGCAGTCATCTACTATTATTGCCAGTTTACCACTGTATTTTTTGCTTTCTGGTTTTTCCTGCACTTTTTGGACATCTTTATCCTCACCGTGCAGATTACTATTATGGAAGAAATATACTGTATCGGTAACAAACTGCTTTTTACCACTGCCCGCTTTGACTGCTATACCTATTTCAACTTTATAGGCATCCCAGTCTTTATACTTGCTTTCCTTACCGGAAATACTCACAAGCCCTGCAGCTGCGGCCTTTTCCTGCAGCCAGGAACCAGCAGCTTTCAAATCTGTGCTGGCAGGTACGCCAACAGCCAGTTGACGCTGAGCTATCTTTACATTTGTATTGCCTCCGGCAACATTAACATCATTTTCACCATGTTCACGTTCAATTAACTGCCAATTAGTTTTTTTCAGCAGAATATTATCTAAAATACGCTGTGCTTCGATAGATTCATCCAGTAGACTTACTTCCTTTTTCTCTTTACCGTCCTTATTATCCAAAACGTCTTTTTCACTGCGGCCAAACGCATAGAACATACCTGCAGCTACCGCAACCACCGCAAGTACTGTTACCAGTGCCAAAAGCACGATATGACTGCCGGAAGATTTCTTTCTTTTGGTATTCTTCATCAAAAATCTCCTTTCTTAAGCCCGCGGATGTGCTTTATCATAAACTGCCCGCAGTCTTTTATTAGTTAGATGAGTATAAATCTGCGTAGTAGCAATATCAGCATGCCCTAGAAGCTCCTGTACTACGCGCAAATCCGTCCCGTTATCTAAAAGGTGCGTTGCAAAGGAATGGCGCAACATATGCGGAGTAATATTCTTAGTAATGCCAGCATTTTTCCCGTAAACTTTAATAATCTCCCAAAAACGCTGTCTGGTCATAGGTCCGCCCCATAAACTGACAAATAAATTATCTATCTGCCTGCTGTTTTCTTTTACCAGCTGCGGCCGTACTTCCTGTAAATACTTCTCCAGATATTTTACCGCTGTTCTCCCCAAAGGTATTATTCTTTCCTTTGAACCCTTGCCAAAAGCAATAATATATTTCATCTGCAGATTTACATTGCTGACCGGTACGCTTAACAGCTCTGATACACGCATACCGGTAGCATACAAAACTTCCAGCATGGTCTTATCACGAAATCCTTCTATCGTACCTAAATTTGGTTCAGCAAGCAGGGCATCCACTTCCTCGACGCTAAGCACCTTAGGCAGATGAATGCCTTTATTAGCAGCTTCAATGACCTCGGCAGGATTACTGCTGATATACCTTTCCGCCGCCAGAAAGCGATAAAAGGCCTTGATTGAAGCAAGCTTTCTGGCTATTGTCGCCGGTGACTTACCGTCATTTTTCAGCTGTTTCATGTATGTCAGCAGCTGCCTGCGCGTAACAGCAGCTAAATCATCCTCCGACTGCAGGCCTAAATACTTCTGCAGCAGCCGTAAATCCCGCAGATAGGCTGCCCTGGTATTTTCAGACAAACCTAATTCTACAGTAAGATATTCCACAAATAATTCCAGATAATTGAACATATAAATGCCCCAAAAAAGAAAAACAACGCCTTAGCGCCGTTTTCCTTTCGTTAATCAGTCTCTTTTTTCCGGCTGCATAATAGTAATATTAGCAGCAGGAGAAATAGTTGAGATTGCATGCTTATATACTAATTGTTGTTTGCCTTCATTTTCAATAATAACGGTAAAGTTATCAAAGCCCCTTACCAAGCCACGGATTTGAAAGCCGTTCATCAAATAAATAATAACGCCCAGATTTTCCTTACGCACATGATTTAAAAAACTGTCCTGCAAATTCATTGCCGGTTTTACTGTATTATTCACGTAGATTCCTCCAAACCAGGTTACTGTTCTTTTTAATATTATTCGTACTTATAATTGTACAACAGTTTAATTTTTTAGACAAGATTATCTGCAAAAATACGTTTTGACCACTCTTACCACAGCTTCTTTATTTCGCTGTACATTGCTTCTACTGCCGACGTATAATCCGGCTCTGCGCTAAGTTCCAGCCACTTGATATAAGGCATTTTTCTGAACCAGGTCAGCTGCCTTTTAGCAAAATTACGCGTAGCCTGTTTAAGCTTATCTACCGCAGTTTCATAATCCATATCTCCCTGCAGATACCACACCATCTGCCGATAGCCAATACTCTGCATTGATTGGCAAGAAGCAGGTACACCATTATTCAATAAGCGCCGTACTTCTTCTTCTAATCCCTGCTGCAGCATAATATCCACACGCTTCTCTATACGACTGTATAAATCTTCCCGCGGCATATTTAAGCCAAATACGAGTGCATCATAACGCTCGGAAGAGGTATGGTCACAGGCAACAGTTTCTCCCTGCATGGCAGATTCAATAGCACGTATTACTCTGCGGGTATTATTCATATGGATATTGGCAGCAGCTGCAGGATCTAACTGCTGCAGCTTCTCATACAAGGCTACCTTACCATTTTCCTGTAAAAAGGCTTCCAACTCTTCACGTAATGTATCAACTTTATCAGCTCTGTTAAAAGAGTAATCTTCTAACAAGGCTTTAATATAAAGACCCGTTCCGCCTGCAATAATCGGTAATCTGCCTCTTGCTGTAATTTCTGTAATCAGTTTTTCCGCCCGTGTTTTAAAATCCACAACATTAAATTCATCATCGGGAGCTAAGATATTTACCAGATGATGAGGCACTTCTGATAGCTCAGCGGCAGATGGTTTTGCTGTACCAATATCCATACCGCGATAAACAAGCATTGAATCGCCGGAAATAATTTCTCCCTGCAGCTTTTTGGCCAGCTCCACGGCACAATGACTTTTGCCTGTGGCCGTAGGCCCCAGGATGACCACTACTTTCTCTTTCATCCAGTCAACCTCATCTTTTTATAATACCGTATTTTACCTTGCTGTAGCGACCACCACATATTTCAGTACAGCCATATTCCCGCAATATTTTCTCATTGCGTTCTTTAATAACTACCACAGGCGCAGCTTCAAGGGCAAGCTGTACCGTCTGCACTGCCAAAGGCTGCGCATAAGCGACAGGTCTAAGCGCCTGCATAGCAGAAGAACCATTCACGGGAAAACGAAACATAGGATCAAAATAAACCACATCAAAAGCATCTCTGGCACATTGCTGCAAATAATCAGCAGCAGTATTTTGTATGGTTTTTATCCTACGCAAGGCTTCGGTAAGGTCGTTGTCTTCTGCCGTATAAGTCTGTAATCCCTTGCTTACCACAAACCACAGCAGCTGCGATGCCTCCAGACCAACAACCTGACCTGACTCACCCACCAAATAACTGGCAATAGCCGCATCACTGGCTAAACCTAAAGTAGCATCTAAAATCTTCATGCCTTTCCGTATATTTAGCGCTGTAGCGAAGTTATCATTTTCACCGTTTTTAAGCCTCTGTATACGCAGTACTGCCATACTGGGATGATAAAAAAATGTTCCGCCAGTATTAACAATACGTGGTCCGTCAGCGGCGGCTACCAAAACCGCATCAAGCTGCTTTTCCTGTAATAATGCTTCTAACTTACCATACTGTTTACGAGAAATATATTCTCTTTGCAGCTGACTTGCCCATACTTTAGCTTCTTCGAGCAAATTCTCCTGACAATTACGTCCGGTTGTTACCGCAAAATTCATCAAAAGCCCGTCCTTTTAAACATCTTATACAACTGGTCGCTGTCAATCTCTATCATACAAGGTCTGCCATGCGGACAGGTAAAAGGATGCTCCGTATTGCACAAATCAATAATCAGCTGACGCATCTGACGCATATTAAGCAGCTGCCCAGCTTTAATAGCCGCCTTGCAAGCCGTCATGTGCAGCAGCTCCTGACGTAAATCACTGGGGTTTACATACCGCATCTCCTTCAGCATCCTGCCAATCTCAAGGATAAAGTCCTCCGCATCCTCGATTTTAATATCAGTCGGTAAGCTTGACACCCTGAGTGTAGCCTCACCGCCAGCACAGGCATCAACACCCAGACGCAAAAAATCATCATGATGTTTTTCAAGAAGAGCGATTTGGTCTTCTTCCATATCTATATAAAGAGGCATCAACAACTGCTGTGCAGGGATATTTTCCTTAGCAGCCACCAGTTTATCATATAAGATACGTTCATGTGCCGCATGCTGGTCAATCAAAAAGAGCGCATCTTCCGACTGGGCAATAATAAAAGTTTTATCCACTTGTCCAATAGGCCAGATAACATCAAGGCCATTATCAATATCGGTAAACTCAACCTTTTCCTTGGGGGGCTCTGCCAATGGTTCTGCTGCCGCAAAAGCTTCCCGCGTCTCGCTGATAGTATATGCCGACATTTCCTGTGGCAGCTGATAACTATTGCTATCAGGCCATCTGACTTCTGATACGTGCTTCTGTACATAATTTTGAACAGTATTTGTCTCAGTCTCATTTTCAGGAGTCTTAAAGACATCACCAAGAGGCCCAATTTGTCGGAATAATGGTTCAAATACTTTTACTTCTTCTTTTTTCTGAACAATATCTTCCACTGGCTGACAGCCCTTTAAATCGGAGTCGGGTAAAAGTTCAATAGGCTCCGCCTTTTTAGCGCTCATCGGACGTGTCAGTGCATCCGTCAAAGCCTTATACACAGCTTTATAGACACTGCTCTCATCACTGAACTTAATTTCACTTTTCTGCGGATGTACATTAACATCAATGCTGGCGGTATCCACAGTTATATTGAGCACAGCAAAAGGAAATCCGCTTTTAGGTATTTGTGACTGATATGCATGATCAATAGCTTTGCCTAACATCCTGTTAGTAATCATGCGTCCGTTTACAAACAATGTCTGCCATTGACGAGTTCCTTTTAAAACAGTCGGCTTTCCGATATAACCGCTGACCTTGATTTTTTCATCGGCAAAATCAACTGTTAAAAGTTCGTCGGCAACCTCTTTGCCATACAACGCTCTTATAACGGCAGTCAGATTGCCGTCACCGGGAGTATCAAGTATCTCCTTATCATTACTGGATAATCTAAAGCGGACATCGGGCCTTGATAAAGCCAGCTTAGTTAAAAGTTCGCTGATATAGCGTCCTTCCGTTGCTACTGTTTTCAAAAATTTTCGACGTGCCGGCACATTGAAGAAAAGATTTTCTACTATCACCGTTGTCCCAGCACTACCGCCTACCTGCAGACATTCCGTCTGTTCACCGCCATCAATGCGGATGGAAGTAGCAAACTCCTCCGTTTTCGGCCTGGTAATCAGATTAAAATTAGACACAGAGGCAATACTTGGTAAAGCTTCACCACGAAACCCAAGAGTATGCAGCTGCATTAAATCCTCTGCAGTCCTTATCTTGCTGGTAGCATGACGCAGAACAGCTAATTTTGCATCTGCTTCCGACATCCCGCTGCCGTTATCTGCTACCCTGATATATTCTGTGCCGCCGGCAAAAATCGTAACCTCTATTTTATCTGCTCCGGCATCCAAAGCGTTTTCCACCAGCTCCTTGACTACAGAAGCCGGTTTTTCCACCACTTCGCCAGCAGCAATCTGGTTAGCGGTATTTACATCTAAAAACTGTACATTCTTTGCTTCCATTACCTACCGCTCTCCTTCCTTGCTTCATCCTGCAATTTATACAAAGCGTTCATAGCCTCGATAGGCGTCATACTCATAACATCAAGCTTTAAAATTTGTTCAGCCAAGCCGCTGGTAAATAATGAATCCATGGGCTGTTGCCTGATTTCGGCTGTCTTGGCAACAGACACATTCTCTTTGCCATTATCATATGCAGCCAAGATTTCATTAGCTCTATCTAAAACCTTTTTAGGCAGTCCTGCCAGCCTTGCTACATGCACCCCATAGCTTTTATCAGTACCGCCAGGCACGATACGACGCAAAAATACTATATCATTACCACGCTCTTTGACAGCAACTGAATAGTTCTTAACGCCTTCCAGTTCATCTTCCATGGCAATCAGCTGATGGTAATGGGTAGCAAATAAAGTTTTTGCTTTGATACGGCTGTGAATATACTCCATAACAGCCTTGGCGATACTCATTCCGTCAAAAGTACTGGTACCACGACCTACCTCGTCCAGGATAATCAGGCTGTCTTTAGTAGCGTACCGCAGTATCTGCGCTACCTCGTTCATCTCTACCATAAAGGTACTCTGGCCTGTTGCCAGATCATCACTGGCACCAACCCTGGTAAAGATTTTATCTACAGGACAGATACTCGCCTGTCGTGCCGGAATAAAAGAGCCAATTTGCGTCATCAGTACCAAAAGCGCTACTTGCCGCATATAAGTCGATTTACCAGCCATATTAGGACCGGTAATGATTACCATGCGTTCACTGCTGTCTAAATTAGCATTATTAGGTACAAAGATTTCTTTTTCCAGCAGCCGTTCCACTACCGGATGCCTGCCGTCTACAATCTTTATAGCGCCTTTATTATTTAATTCCGGTCGCACATAATTGTATTTATACGCCGCTACGGCCAATGCTGCTAAGACGTCCACCGAAGCTAAAGCCCTCGCTGTTTGCTGCAATTCGGCAATCTTAGCGCGAACTGTTTCCCGCAGGCAGCTAAACAGATAATATTCCAGTTGTTGTATTTTTTCCTTAGCACTTAAAATCTTATTTTCAAAATCTTTCAGTTCAGGGACGATATAACGTTCCGCATTGACAAGCGTCTGCTTTCTGACAAAATAATCCGGTACACCAGAAGACTGCCCTTTCGACACTTCGATATAATAACCAAAAACCTTATTGAAACCAACCTTGAGTGTCTTGATTCCGGTCTCGTCCTTAATCTTCTGTTCAAAATTCTGCATCCATGTTTTATTGTCTTTGGCAATAAGGTGCAGTTCGTCCAGTTCGCTGTTATAACCGCTCCGAATCATGCCGCCCTCACGTACAGAAAACGGCGGCTCATCAACTATGGCACGCTGCAATTCATTATTAAGCTCCATATGCAGATACAGGCTTCTGTAAATTTTCTGCAGACTGCTGCTGCCACATTTTGCCAGTAAATCCTTTAGCTCCGGCAATACTGCCAGCGAAGTCCTTAGCGCCACTAAATCTCTGGCATTAGCGCTGCCAACCTCGATACGGGAAATAATCCTTTCCAAATCAAAAACAGCCTTTAATTTCTCCGTAACTGCTTCCCGCAGACGATTGTCTTCCAACAATTCGGCAACTGCGTCTTGACGCTGCTTTATCTGGCCTACATCAAGTAAAGGACACTCAATCCAGCTGCGTAATTTACGTGCGCCCATAGAAGTACTGGTAAAATCCAACACATCCATCAAAGTTCCTCGCTTAGAACCGTCACGCATATTTTTTACCAGTTCTAAATTACGTATCGCCGTAGCGTCCAGCTGCATAAAAGCATCCTGCTCAATTTCATGGAGCCTGTTAATATGTGTAAGGTCTGACATAACCGTAGCATGCAGATAATCCAACAGATATTCTACCGTATTGTGCACAAGGCTGTTCTCGCCGCCGCCTTCAAAGTGCATGGAAAAATAATTACCAAGCTCTTCCTGCCACAAGCTGATAGCACATTCCGGCAGCTTACTGCGCAGCCAGTCCTGCAGCTTATCCCAGTACTCAGGCTCATGTCGCAATACTATTTCAGCCGGCTGTAACCTGAACAGCTGCTCGATGATATGCGACAAGCGTTCCTCTCCCCCGGCAGTAACCCACAGGCATTCCCCAGTAGAAACATCGGCCGCCGCCAAACAAGCCTGTTCTCCTTCCTCATGCAGGAACACCAGATATCTGTTACGTTTATCGTCCAGCACCTGCTCATTGATAACCGTGCCGGGAGTAATAATCTTGATAACCTTTCTCTGTACGATTCCCTTGGCAAGCTTCGGGTCCTCCACCTGCTCACAGATTGCTATCCGGTAACCCTTTTTGACCAATTTGGCAATATAACCGTCAACAGAATGATAAGGCACGCCGCACATCGGCATATTTTCCATCCCGCCTGCACGCTTCGTCAAGGTTATATTCAATTCCCGAGAAGCCGTAATAGCATCCTCAAAAAACATTTCATAAAAATCTCCTAATCTGAAAAACAGCAGTTCATTCTGATGTTCCTTTTTAACATCAAGATATTGCTGTACCATAGGAGTATAATTAGACATCTTGTACCGCCTTACCTTTCACTAACCATGTCTGGGCTGTATCAACCTTAACCATTACTTTATCACCAGGCTGATACACCTTGCCTTCCACCGGCCACAAAACAAGCTTATTAGTACGTGTACGTCCGGTCCACACCGCAGGATTCCTGCTGGGGCCTTCTGCCAGTACTTCAACAATTTTTCCAAGCATTTCTTCATTACGATGCAGGCTGCTGAGATTCTGCACTGCCATCAGACGGTTAAGTCTGTCTTTCTTCACATCCAGCGGCACCTGTCCTTCCATCTTAGCTGCGGGAGTGCCGCTGCGTTTGGAGTAAATAAAGGTAAAGGCAGCATCAAAACCAACCTCTTGTACCAAGGCCAACGTATCTTCAAAATCCTGCTCGGATTCTCCGGGAAAACCAACAATAATATCTGTAGTGATAGCAGCGTCCGGTATATAGCTGCGAATCATCTTAATCAGCTCCAGATACTTTTCTCTGGTATAACCTCTATTCATTTGACGCAAAATTTCATCGCTGCCTGCCTGAAAAGGGACATGGAAATTTTCACAAACATGTTCGCATTCAGCCACTGCTTTGATAACCTCTTCATCCATATCACGAGGATGGCTGGTCATATAGCGCACACGTTCTACACCTTCGATTGCATTAACACGACGCAGCAGTTTGGCAAAAGCATCTTTTTCACCAAAGTCCTTACCATAGGAATTAACATTCTGACCTAATAGGGTAAATTCTTTATACCCTTCTTTAACGGCTTGTTCAATTTCCGCCACAATATTTTCTATGGCACGGCTGCGTTCTCTGCCGCGCACATAAGGCACGATACAGTAGGTACAGAAATTATTGCATCCGTACATAATGGGAATCCAGGCAGAAAAAGGACTCTGACGCACCATCTTACCTTCAAATTCACTCTGATGTATGGTCAGATCAGTATATAAGGCACCCTTTCTGTCTGCCAGATAATCTGTCAGGATATTTTTAAAATCATTGACATAAGCAGTACCTAACAGCAAATCCACCTGCGGATGCTTTTTCAACAGCTTCTCTCCATCCTTTTGCGCCATGCAGCCAGCTACGCAGATAACAATATCCGGATTTTTGGTCTTAACATTTTTCAGTTCACCAATCTTGCCGGCAATCTTCTTTTCAGCGCTCTCTCGCACACAGCAGGTATTAACGATTATTACATCTGCTGTATGAAAATCGTCAGCAGGCATATAACCGAGCTCTTCCAGCTGCCCTGCATAATGCTCTGTATCACTGGCGTTCATTTGACAACCGTAATTAAATATATAGTATGTTTTTTGCTTAGTTTCCATATATCCTCCGTAAATTTTACATTCATAAGCCTAAGTAAATTTTTATCCATATTATATTATTATACCTAAAAAATAAGTACTACGACAAGGGTAGGTTTTCAATTAAAATCATTGTCAGAAAATTTATTTTTTTAATCATGCTTACCTTTAATATCTGAATTTTTAATGTTATACTACTTATATAATTTATCATAACGAGGTGTAATCCATGGATAAAACCAGCAAAGAACTCCAGCTTAAATTCCTCAGCGATAAGATCGCCCGTCTTGAAATGCAGATCAAAGCTTTAGAAGCAAAAAAAGCCCAATCTCTGGAAGAATATAAAAAAATACTGAACTCTCTGGAAGACACATTTAATCCTAAAGCTGTCTTCACTAATACCTCACTTAAGCTTTATCTTTACAGCGATCATGTTGACATCTACGACCCTCTGCATGAATCGGCGCCCTTGCGTTTTTATAAGGATGATATCAGAGCTATTGAGATTGTCTTATCTGACAATGAAGACTTTGCCAGCTTCCGTTTCAACCCTCTTGGCTCTCAACTGCTATCTGAAGCAGAATTTGAATCCAACAAAGACTGCTCCTCCATCATTACTAAAGAAGAAGGACAAAAGATTCACAGTCTTTTCCAAGAAAACTGGCCCGATGTTGCACTTACTTTACGCACAGGCTTAAATCAACGCTATTACTGGTAAAATCATCCCTTTTAGGCAGGACGGAAGTCCTGCCTTTTCGTTTAGTAACAGTATTTTTCCAGCAGAAATTTTATTTTAAAAATTAGTATCAGGTATTGAAATCTGCTTATAATATAGCTACAATATAAAGCAAGAAAATGAAATTTTATCCTTAAAATTTTAAAGTAAGGGATGAAGTACGATGTTGAAAAACAACAAAAAGCTATTGTTTATTATACCGCTCATTATTATTGCAGCGGCACTTGCTTATTACTTCCTATATTGGTGTAAGACGCCTCTATATGCCGTAAATGAAGTACGTATAGCAGTACAGCAGCATGACGTAGAAAAATTCGAAAAGCATGTCGACCTGCATGCAGTACTTGATAAAGCTTTCGAGGACGTCATTGTCGCAGAAAGCAAGATTAACAACGATGCTGTAACCGCCAATCCTTTCGCCCTCGGTATCCTGCATATGCTCAAACCAGCCGTTATCGAACTTATGGTCGACGAAGCAAGAGCTGCCGTCGCTGGCAGCAGCAAGGATAATAATACCGACGCAGCTGCCAAAAATGACGCTGCAGCAATCCCGACACCACGCAAAAACCCTGTTACTGATGCCATGCGCAACAATATCGAAAAGAAACTCAACCTAGATCAGCTGAAAATCTCTGATATTGTATTAGAAAGTACTCAGAATAATAACGCCATCGTAGCCTTACAGCTGCACCACAAAACTTTGGATAAAGATTTTTCTTTAAAGCTCAAGATGACAGTCAACGAAGAAGGCAACTGGCAAATCAAGGAAATAACCAATCTGGAAGAATTCCTTATCCAGCTTGACGCAGCACAAAAATCTGCGCAGGCTTCGCAGGACAAACCTGTACTGGAAAAATTACAAAGCTCTTTAGAAATAGTTGACCAAAAGCTTACTATAAAGAACGAAAACGAGAAGCATATTCTCTCCGCCCTGATAACAGTAAAAAATACTACCAGCAAAAATATCAATCGCATTTATTACGATATAGAAGTTTTTGACAGCAATAACAACATCATTTATTCTTATCCAGAGCATTTCAACGGAATCCTGCCTCCCGGCAACACTCAGATACTCAACAACTATAAAATCCTTAACAAATCTTTGCCTGCCGATAATACCTTGATGTCTCTTGATTTCGCCAAACTGAATTGGAAGATACAGCCTACCTATATCAGTTTTGACGACGGCGAGGTTCTGGAATATTCCCGCTATTAATCCTGATACAAGCAAGACCCTTATACATATCAGTATAAGGGTCTTTTCATTATATTCATAAATATCAATCAGCAGCACTCTTCACACAGCTTGTAATAAAACTTTCTAAACATCTCTGCATTTAAATCTAATTTATTTAAAATAGTGTATCTATCCTTACGTACCTGTGGAGCGAATAACCACGCTTTAACAAATTGCTCTTCGGTTACGCCGCGTTTTTGTGGATTAGCTGAAACCCCATACGCTTCAAGGAAGTCTAAAAGTATCTTATAATCACGCTGCTGCAAAGCGCAGGCTACGATACTGCCCATAGCCACTAAAATGCCATGAGGAATGTTATGGTCAAACAATTCATCCATAGCATGACAGAATAAATGCTCAGAGCCGCTGCAAGGACGTGAATTTCCTGCCACATGCATGGACAAACCGCTTAAAACCAATGATTCCGCCAGCATTTTAACACCTGGCACTGTATCTAAAGATTTAGCTGCCGAATAAAGCAGGGAATTAAAAGCATTTTCAGAAAGCAGGTAGGCAAAATCGTTCGGCCGATCATCATTTTCTTCACAGCCCAGCTGCCAGTCATATAGAGCAGTATAATTGCTGACTGTATCACCTACCCCAGCCTCCAGCAAAATACGCGGCGTTTTTAAAATAATATCCGTATCAATCAGCAGTCCGTCCGGTATCTTGGAGGTAAAGGAATGCTTGCGTTCATTCTGAGCAAAAAGCACAGAAACTGGTGAACAAACACCATCATTACTCAGCGCCGTAGGAAGAGCTATGTAGGCAACGTTAGATACGAAAGCAGCATATTTGGCTGTATCAAGAGCAGTCCCGCCGCCAATACCGATAACCAAGCCTATATTATTCATAGATACCTTTTTGGCAACTTCTACCGCAAAATCAAAGGAACTACGTTTAACAGTCACAATATCATAGGCATTCAGCTGCTCCAAAATCACGCCAACCTTGTCGCTCAAGGTCTGTAATAAACCTTCCGTTGTCAAAATAAGCGCTTTCTTATCAGCCTGCTTGGGCAAATACATTTTCAGATTCTTTTGTAAATCAGCTACAGCATTAGCCTTAACCTGCATGAATAATGGCAAAGAGTAATTGTTCATTATTTCCTCCGTTAATAGTTAATAATTGACATAATATCAATACAATTCTTTATCAGAAGAAAAACACCTGTAACAGCAAATAAATTTAACCCAGATTTAACACAGCATTATTTTTTTCTGTACCTGCTGTATGCAAAAAAGATTATACCAACTACAACAATCAGTATGCCCAGACGCTCACTATTTTGCTGAAAGTTAACAATATCATGACCTATAACCACTTCTAACGCCGTAGAAGGAAATTTGCCAATCAGATTAGCGATAATGTAATCTCGGATGCTGATAGAGCTTACCGCACCTACCGCAGTTAAAATACCGGACGGGAAATACGGCAAGGCTCTGGCAAAAGCCATCCATTCCAAGCCATGTTTGCCACTGGCTTCATCAATATGCTTAAGGCTGTCACTTTTAGCAATAATTTTCTCTGCAGTATTGCGGAATAAAAACCGCATCAGCAGAAAACTTATTACCACCCCAGTCGTCTCTGCCAGCCAGGAAATAAGTATGCCTAAAGGTAAGCCAAAAATAAGCCCGTTTGCCGTCGATAAAAATATTGACGGAAAGATGCTGCCGGCGTTAATTAGGACATCCAGCACAAAACTGATGACTATAGCCCAAGCGCCAAAAGAGCGTAAATACTCCACCAGACCTTGTACATCTCCATTTATTGCTAATGTCAAAGTCCTGCTGAAAAAACCTTCCGCAAAATAATTTACCGCTAATGCTAATATTATAAATAAAGCTAATGCGGCTATCTTAGTCAGCAAATCAGGATTTTTCAATATTTCTTTTTTTTCCAAAATATAACCCCTTTAAGAATTAAAAATCATTTGAAATCTGTTATCGAACTGCCTGTCTATCAATTCTCGCAGCAGTTCCAAGTTATTATTCTGCAAAACAAGTCTATGGGCAAACTTACGGGCAGATATAATAACCTCTGTATCACGAATTATATCAGCAATACGCAAATCAGGCAAACCATGCTGCCGCAGTCCAAAAAGCTGCCCTGCCCCACGCAGCAGCAAATCCTGCTCTGCCAGATAAAAACCGTCATCACTATCATGCAGCACCTGCAGTCGTTTTAATGTTTCAGGATTATCTGCACCAGTCAAAAGTACGCAATACGATTGCTCGCTGCCGCGTCCAACCCTGCCACGCAGCTGGTGCAGCTGGGCTAAGCCAAACCGCTCAGCATTCTCCACAACCATCAGGACGGCATTAGGAACATTGACCCCAACCTCAATTACAGTGGTACTGATCAGTACATCGATTTCTCCAGCAGCAAAAGCTGTCATAACAGCATTTTTTTCACTGTCTTTCAGCTTGCCATGCAATAAAGCGCAGCGAATATCTTGTAAGACGCCCTGACTAAGCTCCTGATAAACATTTTCTGCACTGCGCACACCCAGGCTTTCAGACTCTTGGATTAACGGACAGACAATATAGGCCTGTCGCCCTTTCTGTACCTGCCTGCGCAGCCCTGCATAAACCTCCATGCGTTTTTCCTCTGTATAGCAAAGCGTCTGAATCTTTCTGCGTCCAGGCGGTCTGCTCTTTATAAGCGATACCTCTAAATCACCATACACAGTCAAAGCCAAGGTCCTCGGTATCGGCGTAGCTGTCATAACCAGCACGTCCGGCGCATCCTGTCCTTTATTAGCTAAGGCAGCCCGCTGGCCTACTCCGAAACGATGCTGTTCATCTGTAATAACTACAGAAAGCCTTTGAAACACGACATCTTCCTGCAGTAAAGCGTGCGTACCTACCACTACGTCTACTGTCCCAACAGCTAACGCTTCCAGCAGCTCTCTTCTTGCTTTTATTTTCAGACTGCCTGTAAGCAGGCCAATACGTATCCCTAAAGGCTCAAAATATTCTTTCAAAGTCTTGTAATGTTGCGCAGCAAGAATTTCTGTAGGAGCCATCATGCAGCCCTGAAAACCATTTTCAACTGCTTTAGCTAACGCTAAGGCACTGATAACCGTCTTACCGCTGCCTACATCGCCCTGCAATATTCGGTGCATAGGCTTGACATCCTGCATATCAAGAGAAATCTCCTGCCATACTTTTTGTTGCTCTGCCGTTAACTTAAATGGCAGCTGCGCAAGCAGCTGCTGCAGTATTTTGCCATCTCTGCCATGCTTAATACCCACCTTGGTGCTTTCATTACATTGCCTGTAATACAAAAGACCACATTGCAATAAAAATAACTCTTCAAATATAAATCGACGCTGTGCCTGCCTAAGACTATTCCAATCACGGGGAAAATGAATATTCCATAAAGCAGTCAATCTATCGGTAAAATTACATTCGTTTATTACATAATCCGGTAGGCTTTCCGGCAAATCCTGTTCTGCTCTTTTTATAGCATCTTTTATCCACTGACGCATATTTTTCTGCGTCAGTCCGCCGCTTAAACTATATACAGGCCAGATACCGCTCAACGTATCAGCACCGTCAGCAGCCTGACAAAATACTTCTGACACCATTTTAGCGCTGCGTCCCTGCTTTACTCTGCCGGTTATCATCAAGCGTTCATCAATTTTCAGTTTTTTTGCCATATAACGCTGATTCATGAAGAAATATAAATCAGCATAACCAGTTTCGTCACGCACAGTGACAACTGTAAATTTACGACCTCTTCCCTGAAAGCCATCGCGAATCCTGAAAACCGCAGCAGCAAAAATCTGTTTAGATCCATCTACATCAAGTTCCCGAATAGTCTTAAGCTTAGAATAATCTATATAAGCCTCCTGTCGAGGATAATAACACAAAAGATCCCCTAAGGTATAAATATTTAATTCAGCCAAATCTGCTGCCTTTTTCGGTCCAATTCCTTTCAGTGAGGTAACAGGCTCTTTCCACCACATAAATATCTTACCTGCCTTAAAAATTACTTGCTTTTATCGTTTGTTTATGATATGATACTTTTGTTAAATTTGATGCAATGTGCCTTAATACGTTCAAGGAGGTGGGAATTCATGGCATCTATTTGCGAAGTTTGCGGTAAAGGAAAACTCGCTGGCAACAACGTCAGCCACTCCAATAGACACACTAAACGTGCTTGGAAACCTAACATTCAACAAGTAAGAGCAGTTGTAGAAGGTTCTGTTAAACGTATTAACGTTTGCACCCGCTGCCTGCGTTCCGGTAAAGTTAACCGCGCTATGTAATCTGAACTTAAAAAGAAGCCAAATACCAAAAGGTATTTGGTTTCTTTTTTATTTATTTTACTTTCATACCGCATTCGGGACAGAATTTAACCAGTGAACTGATTTTGGCGTTACATTGCGGACATAAAATAAACGCTCTGTATTCACGCAGTTTATTTTCAAACAACTCATAAAACAAATTTACTTCTTTAGTTTCTTTTTTCCAGTTATAAATCTGCAACCTTTCCTTGGTAGCGTCCATAATAATCTGGATAGTTTCTTCGTCCAGCTGCTGTACAGCAATCTGCATAATTTTTTTCTTATTATGGAAATGAATCAGACGTTTTTCCTCATCAACGGAATCAATCGTAACTCCCATCTCATTGATAGAAAGCATGATGATATTCCAAGCTACGTCAATATCAAGCTCGTATACGCGGTTATCAAAGCAACCGCCTGCACCTTCAATTCTCATACCGGATACCCTCCAAAATTTACTGCATTTATTATAGCATAAATTGCATTTTGCTTCATTACCCGACTGTAACTAATATGTAAAAATCCCGGCAGAAAGATCTGCCGGGATTTGCTTTTTATACTATTTTGCGTAGTCAACTGCACGTGTTTCACGAATAATTACTACTTTAATCTGACCGGGATATTCCATTTCAGCTTCAATCTTCTTGGAGATATCGCGTGCCAGTAAAACAGCGGAAGCATCGTCAATAACATCAGGTTTAACCATGATGCGGATTTCACGACCAGCCTGTACGGCATAGCATTTTTCAACACCCTCAAAAGATTCAGAAATCTCTTCCAATCGAGTTAAACGTTTCAAATAACTTTCAAGAGTTTCACGTCTTGCACCCGGACGGGCAGCAGAAACAGCATCAGCAGCAGCAACCAGGACAGCTTCTACGCTCTTCGGTTCTACATCGCCGTGATGAGCCATAATAGCGTTGATTACCAATTCGGACTCACGGAATTTCTTGGCAATGTCCGCACCAATCTCAATATGAGAGCCTTCTACCTCATGGTCAATAGCTTTGCCAATATCATGCAGCAAGCCAGCACGTTTTGCCAGCACAACATCAACCCCCAGTTCAGAAGCCATAATGCCAGCCAGGCTGGCAACCTCTACAGAGTGATTCAGTACATTTTGACCATAGCTGGTACGATATTTCAAACGTCCCAGCAGTTTGATCAGCTCAGGATGCAAGCCATGTACACCAACGGTAAATGTAGCCTGCTCACCTGCTTCCTTAATCTTCTGTTCAACTTCCTTCTGGGCTTTTTCAACCATTTCTTCAATACGGGAAGGATGGATTCTGCCATCATTAATCAGTTTTTCCAGCGCAATACGGGCAACCTCACGACGGACGGGATCGAAACCGGAAATAATAACAGCTTCGGGGGTATCGTCAATGATAAGGTCGATACCAGTCAATGTTTCCAGAGTCCTGATATTCCTGCCTTCACGGCCAATGATACGCCCTTTCATTTCATCATTAGGCAGACCAACTACCGACACAGTAGTCTCCGCAACATGATCAGCTGCACAACGCTGGATAGCCAAAGAAATAATCTCACGTGCTTTTTTATCAGCTTCATCTTTAGCCTGTTGCTCTAAATCTTTAATGAGCATGGCAGACTCATGCTTAACTTCGTCTTCCAAAGAATTTAACAATTCCTGCTTGGCTTCTTCACTGGTCAGGCCGGACAATCTTTCCAGCTCCTCAACCTGCTTTTGATACAAAGCATCAACTTTCTCCTGTGAAGCATTTAATCTTGCTTCTTTGGAAGCCAGTTTTTCTTCTTTTCTTTCAAAGGAGTCAATCTTTTTATCCAAGTTTTCTTCCTTTTGCAGCAGACGTCTTTCCTGACGCTGTAAATCAGCGCGCCTGTCTTTATTCTCACGTTCCATTTCAGAACGCATACGATGAATTTCTTCTTTTGCTTCCATCATCGCTTCTTTACGTTTATTCTCACCAGCTTGCTCAGCTTCCTGGATAATACGTAGGGCTGTTTCTTCCGCAGTGGCAATCTTACCTTCTGCAACATTCTTGCGTACCAGATAGCCTACAGCGCCGCCAGCAATACCAACGACAACGGCAGTACCAATTAGTTCTAAAATAATCCTCACCTCCTGAATACTTATTTTTCCATAACTTTTTTGCACAACAACAACAGGCTCTTTAGTGGGCCTGTTTCAAATGTCCTTATTCCATTGAATCCTCTAATCTATATTATTTAGCATTACAAAATTCTGAAAAAGGGCAAAAAACAAGGCAACAAATACATGTTGCCTTGCCGAAAACAAGAGACAAATTAACACGATTGGATAATTACATTTTAATTAAAATTAACTGAAATGTCAAGATAAGCCTAAATGATGCCCACTATATGTCGTCAGTAAAATGTAATTTTTCCCGGATAAGATGTACATATCTTGTTGAAAAACCCCGCGCACCTAAAAAGCGTACTGCAGAGGCATATATTTTTTTGTCTAACGGCTGCTGTATTTTTTTTGCATTACGCTGCATAAAAAGAGCACACGCATCCTCAGCACGTTCAGCTTCTTCCGTGTCACTGAACATACTTAAAATTTCTGAAAAATACTGTTCCGGTACATGCTTGCGCTGCAATTCTGCCAGCAGATGCCTGCGTCCATAATACTTCTTCGCCAGCCATGCTTCATACACTCTTAACGCATAGCGCCTTTCATCAAGCAAGCCGTATTCTTTCAGCTTCTTAATTGCCGCCATCACAAATTCTGCCGGAGCGCCTTTCTGCAGCAGCTTGCTTTCCATATCACTGGCACAGTAATCCCTGTAAGTCAGCAGGTTTAAAGCATAGTCATATACCTGCATCTCATCTTCAAATTTCTTCTTTAAAGATTGTTTCAACATTGCCTAAAGTTTCCTCAACGGCATTTTCAACTGGTTTAGCAATAGTCATGCTGCGGATTTTATTTTCAATCTCCTGTGCAACATCGGGATTTTCTTTTAAGAACTCCTTAACCTTTTCCTTGCCCTGTCCAAGGCGCACATCTCCGTAAGAATACCATGCACCGCTCTTATTGATTACTTCCAGTTCTGCACCCAAGTCTACCAGACAGCCTTCATGAGAAATACCCTGTCCATACATAATATCAAATTCAGCCTGTTTAAAAGGAGGCGCAATCTTATTTTTTACTACCTTTACCCTCGTCCTGCTGCCAATCATATCATTACCGTTCTTCAATGTGTCGATACGGCGAACATCCATACGGATAGTAGAATAGAACTTCAAGGCACGACCACCGGTAGTAGTTTCCGGACTGCCAAACATAACGCCAACTTTTTCACGAATCTGATTGATAAAGATAGTTGCACACTTAGATTTAGCAATTAAGCCGGTCAGTTTACGCAGAGCCTGGCTCATCAATCTTGCCTGTAAGCCTACGTGAGAATCGCCCATCTCGCCTTCAATTTCAGCACGAGGTACCAAAGCAGCGACAGAGTCGATAACAATAATATCAATAGCGCCGCTGCGTACCAGAGCATCAGCGATTTCCAGTGCCTGTTCACCGTTATCCGGCTGGGAAATAAGCAGATTATCTACATCTACACCCAAGTGACGGGCATATTCCGGGTCAAGAGCGTGTTCCGCATCTATAAAAGCTGCATAACCGCCCATTTTCTGCGCTTCTGCAATCATATGCAGAGCAACAGTAGTCTTGCCGGAAGATTCCGGGCCGTAAATCTCGATTACACGTCCACGAGGAATACCGCCTACACCTAAAGCAATATCCAGAGATAATGCACCTGTAGGGATAACTTCTATATTCATTTTGGCTTTTGCTTCTCCCAGACGCATAATAGAACCCTTGCCAAAATCTTTTTCTATCTGACGCATAGCCATATCAAGGGCTTTTAATTTTTCGTTGTCCATGAATAAGTCCTCCTGACCTTCAGTTTTACTTGTTTAAATTATACAAACAAAAGTTCGCTTTGTCAAGATTGGTGTTTTCCTTTTTCCAGTGCTGTAATCTCTTCCTTAGTAAAATTATAAGTAGAATTGCAGAATTGGCAATGCACCTCTGTTACTTCATCCTGCTCCAGCTCATGCAGAGCATCACTGTTAAGAGAAGCCAGTGCATCAAGAATACGTTCACGGCTGCAGCGACACTTAAAATGTACAGGTACAGATTCCTTAATATCTACATCAAGGCCTCTTGCAATAATTCTGATAATTTTTTCCGGATCATAGCCTATTTCCAGTAATTGAGAAACATAAGGCATCATATTGATATTTTCTTCCAGTTTGGCAAGTATTTCATCATCGCAGCTCGGCATGGCCTGCACAAAATAGCCCCCGGAAGCAATAACACTACCTTCTTTATCTACCAAAACGCCCAAGGCTACGGAAGCCGGAGTCTGTTCAGATTCGTACAGATACTTGGTAAGATCGCTGGCAATTTCTCCGTCCTGCAGTTCACAATAGCCTGTAAAGGGCTCAGCATTCTGCAGATAACGGGTAACGATTATATTGCCGTTGCCGATTGCTCCGCCAATATCAAGCTTGCCATCTTTTAAAGGCAGAAAGACATCATTATTTTCTACATAACCACGTACGCAGTTTCCTTCTGCATCAGCAACAACTTCTCCTATCGGCCCGTCACCTTTCAGACGTACTGTGATACGTTCATTATCCTTCATCGTAGCAGCCAATAACAGCGCACCGTTCATCGCTCTTCCCAAAGCAGCGCTGGCCAGGTGAGAACATTTATGTCTTCCTGACAATTCGTTTACCAGATTTGTAGTACATAAGGCATAAATACGTACACCCTCTACTGTAGCCTTAGTCAATATATCCTGCATAATAAAACTCCTTTCCCTCAGTACCTTACAATCATACTTTTCATTATATAGATTATCGTCTTTAAATACAAGTTTATCTTCTGCAACACAAAAGGCCGAGAGCTATGCTCCCGGCCTCAAAGCATTTTCTTAAATTTCCTTAAAAAGATTTACCATTTCAATAGCGGTCATTGCTGCATCTACGCCTTTATTACCGGCTTTGGTGCCTGCACGTTCAACAGCCTGCTGGATATTTTCGGTAGTCAGAATACCAAAAGCAACAGGCAGACCGTATTCCAGGCTGATATGCGCAATACCTTTGGAAGCTTCTGCACATACATAGTCAAAATGCGGTGTCGCACCACGAATAACTGCCCCCAGACAGATAATTGCATCATATTTACCGCTGGCAGCCAATTTTTTAGCTGCTAAAGGTACTTCAAAAGCACCGGGTACCCACGCTACAGTGATATCTGCGTCTTCAGCTTCATGTCTTTTCAGACAATCAATGGCGCCGCTCAGCAGTTTGCTGGTAATAAATTCATTAAAACGTGCTACTACGATAGCGACCTTCATACCTTTGGCAGTTAATTTACCTTCTAAAATATTCATTTTATATCCTCCTTATTTGTGGCAGCAGGAGCAATGCAGCTCATGGCCCATTTTTTCTTCTTTGACGTCAAGATAATGCTCGTTATACTTATTAGGCTCTATAACCAGCGGCACACGCTCAGTAATAGTAATGCCGTACCCAGATAAACCGATACGTTTCGCCGGATTATTAGTAATCAGACGTATGCTGGTAAGACCCAAATCTGCAAGGATTTGCGCGCCGATGCCATAATCGCGCAAATCAGGAGCAAAACCAAGTTTTACATTGGCTTCCACCGTGTCAAGACCTTGGTCCTGCAGCGCATAGGCTCTAATTTTATTAGCAAGGCCAATGCCACGCCCCTCCTGGCGCATATAGATAACAGCGCCGCAGCCTTCTTTCTCAATCATACGCAGGGCATTACCCAGCTGATCACCGCAGTCGCAGCGCAGGCTTCCCAGGGCATCACCAGTCAGACATTCAGAGTGTACGCGTACCAACACATTCTCTTTACCGGCAATATCGCCTTTGACAATAGCTACATGACACAAATCATCCAAATCATTTTCATAGGCAATAATCCTGAAATTGCCGTATTTGCTCGGCAGTGCTGCCTCTGCCGCTCTATGTACCATTTTTTCATGGGCTTTCCTGTAAGCAACCAGGTCTGCCACAGTAATGAAAACCAGATCATATTTACGCGCAAACTCAATTAAATCAGGAGTACGTGCCATGTGACCATCTTCATTCATAATCTCACAGCAAATGCCTACAGGTTTCAAGCCGGCAAGACGACATAAGTCTACAGTGGCTTCTGTATGGCCAGTGCGTACCAATACGCCGCCTTCACGCGCACGCAACGGGAATACATGTCCAGGTCTGCGGAAATCTCCCGGCTGGGCATTTTCTTCAGCACATTTTTTCATAGTAAACGCACGTTCATAAGCAGAAATACCGGTAGTTGTTTCTACATGGTCTATGGATACGGAAAAGGCGGTTTCATGGTTATCAGTATTCCTGCTGACCATCGCGCCAAGCTGCAGCTTATCCATAATTTCACCGGCAGCAGGCATACAGATAAGCCCTCTCGCTTCTTTAGCCATAAAGTTAATTGCTTCCGGCGTGCAGAGCTCTGCCGCCATAATCAGATCGCCCTCGTTTTCACGGTCATCATCATCTGTTACCAGTACCATTTTGCCCGCTTTAATTGCAGCAATAGCTTCTTCAATGGTACTATAATTAAATTTTTCTTCCACTTTTTTCACCTCTTATATAAATCCATTTTCCAGTAAAATATTTTTATCAAGCTGTTTTTCTGTTTTTTCAGGCGCACCAGTATTTAAAAATCTTTCCACATATTTGCCGATAATATCTGTTTCCAGATTCACCTTATCGCCTACACTTTTCAAACCTAACGTCGTTTCTTTTGCAGTATGCGGTATAATTGCTACCGAAAAGCTGCTGCCCGTAACTGCCGTTACGGTAAGACTTATCCCGTCAATAGCAATACTTCCTTTAGGCAGAATATAACGCAGCAGTCGCGTTTCAGCAGCTATTTCTACTACATTGGCAATACCTTCCGGCCTCCTGCTGAGAATTGTACCCAGACCTTCTACATGTCCGCTGACAATATGTCCGTCCAACCCATCACATAAGCGCAGCGTACGCTCCAAATTTACCTTATCACCGGCATGAAGACTGCCTATATTAGTCAGACGCACGGTTTCTGGCATCACATCAGCAGTAAATGCAGCCTCCTGCATATCTACTACAGTAAGGCAGGCGCCGTTGACAGCAACACTGTCGCCAATTTTCAGATTCTGCATAACCTTAACTGCACTGACCGTAAGATGGTACGACTCTCCCTGCCTGTCCAGTCGCTGCACAGTTCCCAGTTCAGCTACAAGTCCTGTAAACATTCAGCAGCCTCCTTTCCTTACAATACCAGTAATCATAATATCTTTCCCCAGCAGCCGCTGTTCAACATCATCTAACTGCAACCCGGAAGCTACCAACTCACTGCCGGCTCCGCCGATTGGCGATAGAGCCTCCTTACCGCCGATAAGCTTAGGAGCAATAAAAGCATAGACTCTGTCCGCCAGCCCACTGTCATAAAAAGCTCCATGCACAGCACTGCCGCCCTCTACCAGCAAACTGGTGATATTAAGCTCGCTCAATTTTTGAACAACCTGCTCTAAAGGTAAACTTCCATCTTTTAATGGCAGCCTGATTACTTCAACATTCTTTTGCAGATCCACAGCATTCTGTTTGTGTTCATCCGCTTCTGTTCCAGTAAAGATAATCGTTCTTGCTGCTTCATTAAGTACTTTAGCCTGTAAAGGGATTTTCAGACTGCTGTCCAGCACAACCCGGACAGGATTTTTGCCGCTTACCATCCTTGTCGTCAGCTCAGGATCATCAGCCAGCACTGTACCTATTCCAACTAATACTGCATCATGCTGACGGCGCAGCCGATGAGCAAAACGTCTTGCCGCTTCTCCGGTTATCCATTTAGAATCACCGGTAGCCGTAGCAATCTTACCATCCAATGTCATCGCATACTTTAAAGTTATAAAAGGTCTTTTCTTAGTAATCCAACAGAAAAATCTTTCGTTTAATTTCTTAGCCTGCTCTTCACACATACCGCAGCTTACTTCAATACCAGCCTGACGTAAATACTCGAGTCCTCGTCCGGCAACAAGCGGATTAGGGTCAAGACAAGCTGCCACAACTTTCGTAACGCCAGCCTCTGCCAAAGCCTTGCAGCAAGGTCCGGTACGTCCGTAATGCGAGCAGGGCTCTAACGTAACGTAGGCAGTGGCTCCCTTAGCCAAATCACCTGCCGCCAATAATGCATTTATCTCTGCATGAGCTTCACCGGCTCGATGATGATAGCCTTCACCGATAATGATACCTCTCTCATCTACCAGTACACAGCCTACCATAGGATTAGGACTTGTATCGCCTTCAGCCCTTGCCGCCAGTTTCAGCGCATGCAGCATATATTTTTCTTCATTCATAATACTCACTCCGAAAAAATAAGACCGCATCCTTAACCTTTGAGTAAGAATACGGCCTGAAACCACTTTTCACCTTTTCTCATCCAGACTATACTGTCGGTACAGGAATCACACCTGTTCATGCCCGAAGGCTCGCGGACTATACCGCCGGTAGGGAATTACACCCTGCCCCAAAGGTTGACACTATGCAATTATCAATTTGATTTTTCTTATAAAATTTATTACAAGGAAAATCCTTGCTTATATTATATCCGCCTAAAGATATTTTTACAACGGCATAACCATAAATTTCACAGAAATTACATTTGCTTCTCTACTCTCTCAGGCTGGCAATAGCCTGCGCCACATCTTGTGCGCCGTATACGTACGAGCCGGCGACTAAGATATTAGCTCCGGCAGCCGTTACCAGCTTTGCTGTCTTATCGTTAATACCGCCGTCAACCTGGATATCAACTGCCAAACCGCGCTCTTTAATCATTTCTGCCAAACGACTTACTTTCGGTACCATGGTTTCAATAAAAGACTGACCGCCAAAACCAGGATTTACTGTCATTAAAAGTACCATATCAACATAAGGAAGAATTTCTTCAACAGCAGCCAGCGGCGTAGCAGGATTAAGCGCTACGCCAGCCTTCATATTACCTGCTTTTATCTGCTGGATGCAGCGATGCAGATGCTTAGTTGCCTCTGCATGCACAACAATCTGGTCAGCACCGGCCTTTTTAAAATCTTCAATATACTTTTCAGGATTTTCTACCATCAGATGACAGTCAAAAAACAAGTCAGTCACCTTTCTAATCTTCTGTACGACAGGAGCGCCGAAAGTAAGATTAGGTACGAACAAACCGTCCATAACGTCAATATGTACCCAATCAGCTCCAGCTGCTTCAATTTTCTTAATTTCATCTGCTAAAAAAGCAAAATCAGCAGATAAAATAGAAGGCGCTATTTTAATCATAATTTTTTACCCTCTCTTTCCTGAAAAGCTTTTATTTCCTGCAGGATATCTAAATAGGACTGATACCTGCTGCCGGCAATATCGCCCTGCGCCACAGCGTGCTTTACCCCGCAAACCGGCTCATGCGTATGTGTACAGGGGGAAAATCTGCAGCCATCTTCAAACGCTGCAAATTCACGAAAGCCATTTGCCAAAGTTTTATCATCCAGCTCTTCTAACAGCAGGTTGCCAAAACCGGGCGTGTCAGCAATATAGCCTTTATCAAAAGGTAAAAGCTGAGAAAATCTGGTAGTATGCTTACCGCGGCCGATCTTTTCACTTACATTGCCGGTTTGCAAACTTACAGCCGGGTCTATAGCATTGATTGTTGAAGATTTGCCTACACCAGAAGGCCCGCCAAAAGCACAGATACATCCTTCCAGGCGCTTTTTTAACGCTTCTATGCCCTTATTTTCACAGGCAGAAATGCAATATACCTCATACCCAATGGCCTGATACACACTGCGAATCTTTTGTACCAACGCTTCATCAGCCAGGTCGCACTTATTTAATACTAAAATGGCCGGTATATTGGCAAGCTCAGCTAACGCCAGCAGCTTATCAGCCAAAAGAAAACTGAAATCAGGTGTAACACAGGCAAAAGTTACTACCAGCAAATCAAGATTAGCAATAGTCGGACGCAACAGGAAATTTTTACGCGGCAAAACCTTCTTAATCATGCCTTCTTCGCCGTTGCCGACCTCAAAGCTTACCATGTCCCCTGTCACTAAGGAAAAACGATTTTGCTTCATCTTCCCTTTAACTTTGCAGGTATAAATGCACCCTCCTGCATTTACATAATAATAGCCGTTATAATTTTTTAAAACTCTGCCTTGCAATTCACTCACAAAGTTTTCTCCTCAATAAGTTTATTATCACAGTACAGCTGCACTTTGGCATTATCAGAAGCACTGATCTTCTGACGCAGTCTTACGCCGCCCTTCTGCGAGCCGTCATAGATAAGGCGCCTGCCTCTGCTGTCTATAACGTAAATTTGAATATGCTGCTCCTGCGTTCCTGGAATGACAAAGTCAACATAAATACTTTCCTGCGCCTCGCTGGCACCGGAAGATAAAGTAAGATTTACTTTTGCCCCCTCTGACAAATGACTTCCCGGCGCCGGATCTGTGCTCAACACAGTATCTTTATCAGCCTGATTTTTAGTATAGCTGGTACTGCCAACCGTCAGACCTTCTTTTTCCAGCAGCTGCTTAGCAGTTGCCAGCTTCTGGCCAATAACATTCGGTACTGTTTTCTCGCCTTCGTTTACAACCAAATTTATCTTACTGCCCTTAGGCGCTTTATCCATTGCTTTAGGAGACTGCTCCAAGACAATACCTACTGTCTTGCTGCTATCGTATTTTCTGGTGATATTTCCGATATTATAGCCCTCATCTTTAAGCAGGTTTTCCGCCTTAGACAAAGACATACCGATAATTTCTGGCACAGTCTTTAATTCAGCGCCCTTACTGATAGTCAGATAAATAGTACTGCCCTGCTTGCGTTTTTCTCCGGCTTTAGGCGACTGATCCATAACCGTACCTGGCTTGACAGCATTACCGTATCTTTCTTCCAGTTCAACCTCAAAGCCTTTTCCTTCCAGGGCCGCCTGTGCTTCAACTACCGTCATATTGATTACATCAGGAACAGGCAACACCTCACGATTACGATTAAAAATAAAGTGCGCAATAACAGACAAGGCCACGACTGCCACGGTCATACAGACTAATATCTTAGTAAAATTCCATTTTTTCTTAGTCTTTTTTGCTCTGCTTATCGGCATTTCATCAGCCTCCTGCTCTGGCAATTCCTGCCTGCTTTCCTCCTGGAAACCTGCTTCATAATCACTGCCGCTACTGCGTACAGGCTTCATAATCATCGTAGCACCATAGTCGTCTTCAGCAGTATCTTTCACTGCCGGATAACTGCTTTCATTCACTACGGCCTGCATATCTTTCTTATATTCATCACTGCTGAAAGGATACAGCTTCATCTTTAAATCAAGCAAATCACGACGCAGTTCGTCGGCATTCTGATATCTGTCTTCCGCCTTCTTTGCCAAAGCACGGTCAATAATATGCTGTAAGCCTTCCGGTACCTCATCCATAAAATCACTCAATGCAGGCACAGGTTTTTCCGCATGCATCATAGCTACCGAGACTGCCGTATTGCCTGTAAACGGCACCTGCCCGGTCAGCATCTCGAATAGCACAATACCCAGCGAATATACGTCGCTGCTTGCGGTAATCTTACCGCCTACCGCCTGCTCCGGAGAAATATAATGTACAGAGCCCATAACAGCAGCAGTATACACTGTCGTCTGGTTGCTAATCATCTTGGCAATACCAAAATCGGTAATTTTCGGATTAAGGTATTTATCTATCAGGATATTCTGTGGTTTGATGTCACAGTGTATAATATTACGACTATGAGCGTGCTGCAGCGCATCAGCCAAACGCACAGCAATCTCCAGCACAGCATTAAGCGACAGCTTATGCTCCTTTAAATATTCCTTGAGCGTCACGCCGTCTACGTATTCCATAATAATGTACTGAATGTCACCCTCGGATACAACATCATAAATATTGATTATATACGGATGGATAAGGCGCGCAGCTGATTTAGCCTCTCTGCGGAACTGCTCCAGAAGCTCCTTATCTGCCAAAAACTGATCGCGGAGCATCTTCACGGCAACGTTCCTGTCCAGCAGATTATCATGCGCCAAAAAAACCTCCGCCATGCCTCCGCTGCCTACAGGACGGATTATTTCATAACGGTTATTTAGTATCGTCTTATTCATCACAGCCATCCTCCTCAGCAGCCAAAGCAATCATAATAAAGGAAACATTGTCACGCCCGCCATTTGCCAGCACTTTAGCAAGCAGCATATCGGCAGCAGCAGTTAAATCATTCTGTTCCAGTACATCAGCAATCTCATTATCACGCAGCATATCAGACAAGCCGTCACTGCATAACAGCAGTATATCCCCTGCTTCTACAGCAAAATGGATAATATCCGTCCTGATATGTTCCTCCGCACCTATTGCCTGCAACAGCATATTTTTTTGCGGGTGAGAAAAAGCTTCTTTGTCAGTAAGCTTACCTTTAGCAACCAGATCAGCTACATAAGAATGGTCCTGCGTCACCTGACTAAGCGTCCTATTACGGAATAAATACAGCCTGCTGTCACCAACATGGGCTGCATAAGCCGTATCATCACCAGGCAGGTACAGAGCTGTCAGCGTAGTTCCCATCCCGGCATAAGACTGGTTTTTAGCTGACATGAGGCAGATATGCTCATTAGCCTTATCAAAAGCATCAGCCAGTATCTTTTCTGCATCCATATCCTGCTCATGACGTAATTTATAAGTAGCCACTTCAAAAGCTTTCAAGGTTGCCCTGCTGGCAATCTCGCCTGCAGCATAACCTCCCATACCGTCAGCTACAGCAAACAGATACGGCTCTCTGATAAGCAGGGAGTCTTCGTTATTGCTGCGTACCATCCCCACATGAGTCCTACTGATTACAGTTATCTTCATAAGCTTTCCTCTGCTCCTCCGCAAATTTAGCCCGCAGCTGACCGCAGGCGGCATCAATATCCTTACCCATTTCTCTGCGTACTGTCGCATTAATCCTGTTCTTCTGCAAAACACGTAAAAAACGTTCTATGACAGCAGCAGACGGACGTGCAAAGCCTTTTTCCACAACAGGATTAGCAGGAATCAGATTTACTGAGGCATGTTTAAATCGCAGACAATTACTTAAAAGCTCTGCATCCTCTGCACTGTCGTTCATATTCTTCAGCAGAATATATTCATAAGTTACCTGACGCCCGCTTTTCACAGCATATCTTTCTGCCGCAGCAATAACGTCAATAAAATTAAAGCCTTTATTTACCGGCATCAGCTGCGTGCGTAAATCATTTTTTACTGCATGCAGGGAAATAGCCAGACTGATGGGACGAGCATCAGTTATCATTCTTTCTATACCCGGAATAATACCGCAGGTAGATACAGTCATATTCCGGTAACTCATATGGCAAGTATCTTCCCGATGCAGAAAATCAAGAGCTCCCATGACATTTTCATAGTTCAGCATCGGTTCACCACTGCCCATGACAACTACACGGGAAACCATAGCTTCCTTACTGCGCAGTCTATTATTAAACAGATAAACCTGAGCAATTATTTCCGCCGCTGTCAGATTGCGTATACAGCCATTTAACCCACTGGCGCAGAAAGCACAGTGCATATCACATCCTACCTGACTTGATACGCATACACTGTAGCCATAATCATGACGCATCAGAACAGTTTCCACTGAATTTCCATCTGGAAGTTCTAAAAGCAGCTTGCTTGTCAAGCCATCAGCAGAATCCTGTTCCCGCAAGATTTTAACACTTGCCGGTAAGATGGTAAAATTCTCTGCTAAAACGGCCATATCCGCTTTACTGATATTATGCATTTGAGAAAAGTCAAATACAGATTTCTGATAAAGCCATTGAAAAACCTGCTTAGCTCTGAATTTTTTAATGCCGTGCTGCATAAACAGCTCCTGTAATGCTTCACTTGTCAGTCCAAAAATTTCTGTCTTACTCATGACTCGCCTGCCTTTTACGTTGCAATGCACAGATATAAAAACCGTCTATGCCATCAGTCTGCGGCAATAACTGCAGTTCATTTACTGTTTCTCCGCTCAAAGGATGTGTAAATCCAGCATATTCCCATTCACTGTTGGCCTCTAAAAATGCTTTGACAAGATAATGATTTTCCGACGGCTCAATAGTACAGGTACTGTATACTAACAGGCCATCCCGTTTTACATACTTAGCGGCATTATTTAAAATCTGCAGCTGCAAAGGTGGGAAAATCTTCAAATCTATTTTCTTCTTGCGCCATCTTGCTTCGGCACGGCGTCTTAATACACCCAGTCCGGAACACGGCGCATCAACCAACACCTTGTCAGCAGAATTTTCCAGCTCTGGCATAAACATTGTGGCATCCATCAGACGCGGCTCAATAATATTGATACCAAGCCGGGCAGCATTATCCTTAATTAATTCAAGTTTATGTTCATGAATATCTCCTGCGAGAATGCTGCCCCGATTACCCATTAACTGAGCCATGTGCGTTGTCTTGCCACCAGGCGCACTGCATAAGTCAATAACACTTTCTCCAGGCTGCGGAGCCATCACTCTGCCCACCAGCATCGAGCTTTCATCCTGCACATAAAATTTATCATGCAATTTACTCATAACACTGTTTAAAGCAGGTATTTTACTGCAGATAATTCCGTCAGGACTCCATAAGGACGCCTTTACTTCTGCGCCCAGCTGTTGCAAATCTTGCATCAGAGTTGCTCTGTCAGTTACTAAAGTATTGACACGCAGACACATCGGTGCAGGCGTATTATTAAAAGCACACAACTTTTCGGTAGCCTCGCTGCCAAACTGACCCAGCCATCTTTTTACCAGCCAGCGCGGATGACAAAACTTTAAGGACAAATATCCTGCTTCATCTTCTTCACAAGCAGGCAGCTTAATACTCTCCAGCTTACGCAGCAAGCCGCGCAGCACGCCGTTGACAAACTTGGCGGTCCCTTCATGACTATACCTGCGAGCCAATTTTACAGCTTCATTACAGGCAGCTGCTGCAGGAATACGCTCCAAATAAAGAATCTGGAAAGCACTTATCCGCAGTGCAGCCAATATCATCGGCTCTGTTTTTCCCAGCGGACGAGTCAGGCACTGCTGCAAATACCAGTCAATGGTTCCAGCAGCCTTTACTGTACCATAAACCAGTTCTGTGAAAAATTTACGTTCCTGTTCTTCCAGCGCATGTTTGCGCAGGAAGTTATTGACAGCAATATTGGTATAAGCCCCCTCCACAAGTATCTGATGAACAACGTCTGCCGCAGCAGATCTCGCTGTAATAATTGCTTTATTTTCCTTTGGCATTAGCATCCTCTTCATCTAAAAAAGCTAAAATAGCCGCTTCTAATTTTTTAATATCAACACGTGTATTAAAACACGGTCCAAAAGGTCTTTCGTTAAGTACACCCAATACCGGCAGCGGAAAAACATCCTGGATGCCGCTGGTAAGATCTCGTTCACAGGCTACTGCTACAATGGCTTTCGGACGTATCTGCATTACCATCTGTCTTGCCAGTGTACCGCCGGTAGCCACTGCCAGATGGCAGCCATATTTATGCGCCAGTCCGAGCATCGCCCCGACGCTGCAGCGACCGCACTGGTGACAGTTTTCCACATTCCTTGTAATCTTATAACCGCAGGTATCAAGCTGAATGCAATGCGGCGTAAGAATCATAATCCTGTCAGCCGGAACCTTCACCTTGTGCTGCAAAACAAGATTATTGCTTACTTCGATAAAGGACTGTTCAATTTTTGCTCTGGGAATATTAAATATCCTGCCTAAAACTACAGCAAAGGGAAACAAGATATTGATAGCCTTCCAGGCGCCAAAATAAAATATCTTAATGATGGGTATGCCCAGCAGCGCCATCACTATGCCGAAGACACCTGTGAGCATCAATAGAACAATAGCCACGCCGATAACGCCCATAACTATCGGTAAAAGATGATGTATTTCTGCCAGTCCAGGAACAGTTACCTTCCAGACAACATAAATCATCAGCGCCCCTAGAAGAGCGCTGATAGAAGTTAACGACATAAATATACGTTTCTTAGGTTTAAATACTGATTCATTCATCAGAAAACTACTCCTCACCCAAAACGTCTCCTGCATGCACGCCGCGTCCATTACAGAAAACCTGTGCGCTCATGCGTTTTTTGGACTCCGGCTGCACTTCCAGTATTTCCAATGCATCACTGCCGCAGGCAACCACAAAACTTTTCTTACCTACAGATATAACAGTACCTGCAGGCGCCGCTGCTTCAGCAGTAACTACTTTAGAACTCCATATTTTCAGATTCTTACCATCCGGTAGTTTAGTAAAAGCACCGGGGGCAGGATTAAAACCACGAATCAGATTATATATTGTGGCAGCATCCTTCTGCCAGTCAATTTTCTCCATACTGCGCTGTAATAACGAAGCATAAGTAGCTTCGGAAGCATCCTGCTTCTGTGCCTGTACAGTACCGTCTGCAATACATTCAATAGTTGCAAGCAGCAGCTGCGCACCTTTTTCTTTCAGTTCGTCATGCAGCTCACCCATGGTCATTGCTTCGCCGATAGGTACAACTACCTTTGCCAACATATCTCCTGTATCCATGCCGATATCCATCTGCATAATAGTTACACCAGACTCTTTTTCGCCATTTAAAATAGCATAATGAATAGGCGCTGCACCACGATATTTTGGCAGCAGAGAAGCATGCACATTAATGCAGCCATATTTCGGCAAATCAAGAATCTCCTGCGAAAGCAGCTGTCCAAAAGCAGCTACAACAATCAGTTCCGGCTGCATATCACGCAAAATCTGTACAAATTCAGGCGTTTTTACCCTCTGCGGCTGATAAACAGTATAACCCTTAGACAAAGCATATTCTTTGACCGGTGTCATCAGCATCTGTCTGCCGCGTCCTTTCGGCCTGTCCGGCTGAGTAACAACGCCAACTATTTCATGTTTGCCGGATTCAGCCAATGCCATCAAACTGCCAACAGCAAAATCCGGCGTTCCCATAAATACTATACGCATTCTTTCACCTACATTATCTTACTCAATCATTTTTTCTTTCGGCTTCGGCATAATGCTTTTAGCCTTATCAATAAACAACACACCATCCAAATGGTCAAGCTCATGCTGTACTGCAATTGCCAGAAGTCCATCAGTCTGCAGCAGCATACGCTTGCCATTGCGGTCAGTAAATTCACATTCTACATATTCGGCTCTTTCTACTTCGCCTTCATAATCAGGTACGGAAAGACAGCCCTCGCCGCCAATTACACTGCCTTCTTTTTTCACGATAACAGGATTAATCATTTCAATTAAACCTTCGCCTACATCGATTACTACGATACGTTTAGAAACACCAACCTGCGGTGCAGCCAAACCTACACCATCAGCGGCATACATAGTATCAGCCATATCTTTTAAAAATCTCTGCAGTTTTTTATCTATCTTTTTGACCTCTTCGGCCTGCATGCGCAGGACGGGATTGCCTGCTACAACAATATCTAACTTAGACAAAATAAGCCTCCCAAAATTTAAATTTCGTAAATTATATTATAACATAAAAAGTTATTTCTTATCAAATAACGCTTAAAGGGTCAACATCAAAATAAAGGTTGCGCATCTCTTTAAACTCACTGTTCAAAAGTGCATCTTTCACCGGCTGTAAATTTTTTGCTTTAACTAAAATATTAAAACGATACAAATCGCGCACCTTGGCAACCAGCGCCGGAAATGGACCTAATATCAATACATCCGGCAATTTATCCTGCAGCTGCAGGCTTTGCAGATAATTTACCGTCCTCTGCGCCAAAGTCAGTGCCGCTTCTTCTTTTTCATCCCAGACAGTCATTTTCAGCATCTGCGCAAACGGAGGATAGAAAAGTTCTTTTCTGTCTGCCAGTTCTCTTTCAGCAAAAGCTTCATAATTTTGTCGAGCTGCTAAGCGGATAATCTGATTGTCTGCATCATAAGCCTGAAAGATTACATGTCCTTGCCTGCTGCCGCGCCCAGCACGCCCTGCTGCCTGCGTAAGCAGAGAAAAAGTGCGTTCTGATGCGCGAAAATCCGGCAGATTAAGCATACTGTCGGCAGATAAAACTCCTACTAAGGTAACATTAGGAATATCGTGTCCTTTAGCTACCATCTGTGTCCCGATGAGAACATTATACTCTCCCTTAGAAAACCTGTTGAGAATATCTGCATGAGCAAACTTAGCCATGGTAGAATCCTGGTCCATGCGTAATACTCGTACTTCCGGCAGCGCCATAATTTCCTGTTCTGCTTTCTGGGTACCGGTACCAAAGAATTTTATCCGCTTACTGTGGCAGGACGGACATTCTGTCGGTATCGGCATAGTATTGCCACAATAATGACAACGCATATCTTCGTTGCTGCTGTGATAAACCATTGCTACGGAACAATGCGGACAAATTATCGAAACACCGCAGTCACGACACATCACAAAAGTTGAAAAACCTCTTCTATTGAGCAGTACAATAGACTGTTCGCCGTCAGTCGCAGTATTAACCAGTGCCTGTTTCAGCCTGCGAGATAAAACACTGAAGTTTCTCTGCTGCAATTCCTCACGCATATCAACTATGTCTACCTTGGGCAACTCGCTGCCGTTGGCACGCTTAGTTAAGCGCAGATGAATATATTCTCCTGTACAGGCTTTCTGATATGTTTCTATATCCGGTGTCGCGCTGCCTAAGATAAGTAAAGCACCCGTATTGCGGCAACGCTGCAAGGCTACATTACGTGCATGATAATTAGGCCTTTCTTCCTGTTTATAGCTGCTCTCATGCTCTTCGTCTATAATTACAAGGCCTAAATTGGCAAAAGGTGCAAATACAGCACTGCGCACACCAATCAAAACCCTCGCCTGCTCTGTACGCATTTTATACCATACATCACCGCGCTCATTTTGTGATAACTTACTGTGAACAACAGCAACCGCATCGCCAAACCAAGCCTGAAACCTTTTCACCAGCTGAGCAGTTAAGGCAATTTCCGGCACTAATACTAATACCTGCTTGCCTTGACTTAAAGCTTGCTGTGCTGCACGCAGGTATATTTCCGTCTTACCGCTGCCGGTAATTCCCTGCAAAAGAAAAGTACTGCCGCTGCCTTTTGCCAAAGCAGTTTGTATCTTTTCTAATGCAGCAGACTGTTCATCTGTCAGCTGTAAACTTTCTCCCTGCGTCAGTTCATTCGTATAACTGTTTCGCAGCACACGTTTTTTCCCTTCGTCCAATAAGCCCTTTGCAAATAATGTTTTTACCGTACTTTTACTTATCTGTCTTGCTTCAGCTTCCTGCATGGATAGCCAATCATTCTCTGCAAAAATATGTAAAGCTGCCAGCTGCCGCTGCAAAACTTTTTTCTCACTGCCGGACATTAAAAATTCTCTGCCAGCGGCATTTATTTTATAAGCTAAAACACTTTTTTCTTTCAGTCTTTCCTCATAACGATAATAAAGCAGTTTTCCCGTTTCATCCTTAACTGCCTGTCGTTTTATACTCGTCTTTCCGGGAACAAAAAGGCGCATTGCCTCCGCTAAGGAGCACATATAATATTCTGACAGCCATTTAGCCGTAGCCAGCATTTCATCATCAAACCACGGCTTATCACCAAGCACTGCTTCTACTGCTTTAAGCTGCTCAATATTTTCCGGCACAGACCGACGTCTGACAATAAAGCCTTCAGTTTTCTGCGCACCAAAAGGCACAACAACCCTCCAGCCGCTGTCAAGAAAACTCATCGCTTCCGGCACACTATAGGTAAACTGCTTAAAAAGGCTCTTTACCGGCAAATTTATAGCAACATCAACGCAGAACATAGCTCCTCCAAAATACTTATTCTATATATAATATTCTCTTTAATTAACAGAAATCCTGTTAGCAGAATACTTTTGCAAGCAAAAAGCCGACACCAAAAAGGTGTCGGCTAATAAACGATATAAGATTACAGGCCAGCCTGTTCTTTTAAAGCTGCTGCTTTATCAGTATGTTCCCAAGGCAAATCTACATCAGTACGGCCAAAATGTCCGTAAGCTGCAGTTTGCTTGTAAATAGGACGCAGCAAATCAAGCTCTTTGATAATGCCATTAGGACTCAGAGAGAAATTCTTTTTAACCAATTCAGCAATTTTCTCTTCATCAATTTTTGCTGTACCAAAGGTTTCTACCAGCACGGAAACAGGCTGCGCTACACCGATAGCATAAGCCAGCTGAATTTCGCATTTGTCAGCAAGACCTGCAGCAACAATGTTTTTAGCAACATAACGTGCTGCATAAGCTGCACTGCGGTCAACCTTAGAAGGATCTTTACCGGAGAAAGCACCGCCGCCATGACGAGCCATACCGCCATAGGTATCAACAATAATTTTGCGGCCAGTTAAACCGGAGTCACCTTGAGGTCCACCGATAACGAATCTGCCAGTCGGATTAATATAATATTTAGTAGCATCGTCCAGCATATCAGCAGGAACAACCGGTTTGATAACCTGTTCGATAATATCTTTTCTGATTTGTTCATTGGTAATTTCCGGTGCATGCTGAGAAGAAATTACTATGGTATCAATACGTACAGGTTTGCCATCTTCATATTCAACAGTTACCTGAGTTTTTCCATCCGGACGCAGATATGGCAGTACACCGGTCTTACGTACTTCAGTAAGTCTCAAAGCAAGTTTGTTAGCCAAATAAGCCGGCATCGGCATATAGCTTTCAGTTTCATTGGTAGCATAACCAAACATCATACCTTGGTCACCAGCACCAATTTCTTCTTCAGCAGCATTGCCTTCCTTTGCTTCCAGCGCTTTGTCTACGCCCATAGCAATATCAGGAGACTGTTCATCAATAGATACCAAAACGCCGCAGGTATTGCCGTCAAAGCCGTATTTAGCACGGTCATAACCAATGTTGATAACGGTATCACGAGCAATCTTCGGAATATCTACATAGCATTGAGTAGAAATTTCACCTACTACATGAATTTGGCCGGTAGTTACAACAGTTTCACAAGCAACACGGCCTTTAGGATCTTTGCTTAAAATAGCATCTAATACAGCATCAGAAATCTGGTCTGCTATTTTATCAGGATGTCCTTCAGTAACAGACTCGGAAGTAAATAATTTTCTCATAAAATAAGGCTCCTCTCGTTTTCTTTCATAAAAAAGGCGTTCTCATACGAGAACGCCACTACTACATATAGCATTCTCATCTTACGATTACTCGCAGGACTTAGCACCGTTTACAGCAGTTACTCTGCAATGGTTGCTGCGGTTTCACAGGGCCATTCCCTCCGCCGCTCTTGATGAGTAGTATTTATTTTTCTTGCTTATTATAATCTACATTATGCAAATTAGCAATAGTTATATGTAAAATATTACAATTTAAACACAATTCTTATTTACTGTTTTTTAATTGCATAACAGTATCAAGCAGCTTCGCTGCTACCTCTGTTTTAGGCATCTGTTCCAAAGAACATACTTTGCCATCAGGGAAAAGGAATTTTACGATGTTGGTGTCAGCATTAAAGCCTGCACCTGCTGCTGTTACATCGTTAGCAACAATCATATCAAGATTCTTCTTAACAACCTTTTCTCTGGCGTTCTCCAACAGATTTTGCGTCTCAGCAGCAAATCCTACTAAAATCTGATGTTTTTTACGGCTGCCCAATTCCTTAAGAATATCAGGATTCTTATCCATGACAACAGTGAGAGCATCATCTGTTTTCTTCTTAATTTTCTGGTCTGCCACATCATGCGGACGGTAATCGGCTACAGCGGCAGCTTTGATTACGATATCTACATTATCATAAGCCTTTAAACAGGCATCCAGCATTTCCGCCGTTGTTTCCACCTTACATGCCTTGACATTAGGAGGCACAGCCAGAGCCGACGGTCCAGTCACCAGCAGTACATCGGCACCACGCTCTGCTGCAACCTGAGCTATAGCATAACCCATCTTACCGCTGGAACGATTGCCAACAAAACGCACCGGATCAATAGGTTCTCTTGTTCCAGCCGCAGTAACCAGCACCTTCAATCCGCGCATATCGCCTTCACGTTTAGCAATGAACTCTTTTATAAAGTCAACAATCTGCTGCGGTTCAGGCAGTCTTCCAGCTCCGGAAGTACCACAAGCCAACATTCCTATTGCCGGAGGCATCACTGTTATGCCTCTCTGCTGCAACTTAACGATATTTTCCTGGGTAGCAGGATTTTCATACATACCAGTATTCATAGCCGGGCAGACAATTATCGGGGCCTGAGCAGCCAGCAGCGTCGTAGACAATAAGTCATCAGCAATACCGCAGACCATCTTGGCAAGAATATTGGCCGTCGCAGGTGCCACAACAAAAACATCAGCCCAATTTGCCAACGCAATGTGTTCGACATTAAACTCCTGATTGCTTTCCCACATGGATACAGCAACCTTATTGCCGCTGATTTCCTTAAATGTAAGCGGAGTTACAAATTCCTGTGCGTGTTCAGTCATAACTACACGCACTTCTGCACCCTGTTTACGCAGACGGCTTACAAGATCAACCGCCTTGTAAACAGCGATACCTCCGGTAACACCTAAAACAATCTTCTTACCTTTCAGCAAAATTGCTTCCTCCCGTTAATTAAACGTTCTTAGTACGCTCGTAAGTAATTACGTCTTTAGAAATTTCTTTCAACGCAGTGCTTACTTCCTTTTCAGCAGCATTTACGCCCGGTACAGTAAGCTCACGCGCACGTTTAGCAGCCAAAATAACTAAGGTATATTTACTGTCGACTTTTTCAGCCAAATAATCAATAGACGGATTAACCATGGACATGATTTAGTCACTCCTTCTCTGTATTTTTCTTACTTTTGCATATCTTATCAATAATAAAATAAGTTCTGGCAACACGGTATCTTTCAGCATCCATGATTGTCAAAATCTTATTAGCAGCCTTTTCCACAATGTCATTGACAATAATGTAGTCATATTCAGCCGCATAAGTTAATTCACTGGCAGCAGAAGCCATCCTGCGTTTGATAACATCCTCGCTGTCTGTACCGCGTTTATAAATCCTCGCAGACAGTTCGTCCAGAGACGGCGGCACGATAAACACAAATACGCCTTCGGGGAAACGCTGCTTAATCTGCAATGCTCCCTGGATATCAATCTCCAGCAATACATCCTTGCCAGCATTAAGTAAATCCATGACATACTGTCTGGGAGTGCCGTAATAATTTCCGTAAACTTCCGCATATTCCAGCAACTCGTCGGCAGCAATCATTTCTTTTACCTGCTCAACTGTCTTAAAAAAATAATTAACACCATCTACCTCGCCTACACGCGGTTGACGGGTAGTTACTGATACGGAATAGCCTAAGTCCGGCAGCTTATCGCGCAGCAGCTGGCAAATAGTGCCCTTACCTGCTCCGGACGGACCGGATACAACAAGCAGGACTCCCTGCGGTTTTACAGTCTTTTCCATTCTCTTCCCTGCCTATTCTTCATCTTCGTCGTCAGTCTGAATCAAACGATTAGCAACAGTTTCCGGCTGTACCGCAGAAAGTATGATATGACCGCTGTCAGTAACAACCACCGCACGGGTACGTCTGCCGTAAGTAGCATCAATCAGCATACCTTTATCACGCGCTTCCTGGATAATACGTTTGATAGGAGCAGATTCCGGACTGATGATGGAAATTATCCGGTTGGCCGCCACAATATTGCCGAAGCCGATATTTATAAGCTTAATGTCCATTAAACTGCTGACCTCCTGCTATTCAATATTCTGAATCTGTTCTCTGATTTTTTCTATTTCAGCCTTAATTTCTACTACTATCTGTGCCAAGGTATAATCATTAGCCTTGGAAGCAATAGTATTAGCTTCACGATTAAATTCCTGAATCAAAAAGTCCAGTTTACGTCCTACCGGCTGGTCTGACGCAATAATCTGCTTAAACTGCTTGATATGGCTCTTTAATCTTACGATTTCTTCGGTGATGCTGGCACGGTCAGCAAAAACAGCGACTTCCTGTAAAATTCTTTCCGGCTCCACAGTAATATTATGCTCTGCCAAAAGACCATTCAATCTTTCAGTAAGCTTAGCCTGATATTCCGCCACAACCTGCGGAGAACGCTGCTCAATAAGCGCCAGCTTTTCAGCAATCAAATCAGCGCGATAAATAAAGTCGCCATAAATATTACTGCCTTCTACAGTACGCATCTTAACCAGATTATCCACTGCCATGGTAACAGCAGCTTCAACCTTCGGCCACACGCTTTCTACGTCAAAGAAGCCTTCCTTGACATTGATGACATCCTGACAGCGTGCCAGATACATTACCTCGGCAGCAGTATTGATACCGATATCATTCACGCCAATAGAAGCGCCGATTTCCTGCAAAGCCTGATGATAGGCAGCAGCCAGCTTCTTATCCACTTTTAAAGTACAGTTTTCACTGCTGGTATAATCAGCATTTATATACACGTCAATACGTCCGCGATTTACCGTTTTCAGGATGGTCTTGCGAATCTTATCCTCCAGCGGATTCAAAAAGCGCGGCAACCTGATGGATACTTCGTTGTAACGATGATTGACGGTCTTCATCTCTACTGTAATGGAAAAATCATTATCTTCATACTCACCGCGCCCAAAGCCGGTCATACTTTTCAGCACAGAACGCCTCCTAACTCTTGCTTAAGAAAATTTTACTATGATTACAAAAATAAGCTTCACTCATCTTGAACATTTATTATAGCATATTTTTCGGCTTTTTTCAGCGTTTTTCCAAATTTACCGCAAAAATTCTTCTCTGCTTATTAAAAATACACCTAACTTATGCCCATATTTTCAACAGCTTTGTTATAATATAAGCATCATAATAAAGGAGTCCATCATGAATTTAGAAGGTCTTACACTAAAACTACTCACAGATTATTTAAATAAACATCTTTTAGGCAGTAAAATCTATAAAATCTCTATGCCAACACCACATTCACTGCTGCTTTTGGTAAAACGTGAACGTTCTACAGCAGCAGTTTTAGCAGATCTTGGCGGCTGCGGCCCTGTCATCTATCTGCCCGATAAACTGCCGGAAAATCCTGATACCCCGCCGGCTTTCTGCATGCTGCTGCGCAAGCATCTGGAGGACGGGCGCATTAACAGGATTACGCAAAGCGGACTGGACCGTGTTATTACTTTTGAAGTAGATATGTTAGGCGCCAGCAGCAAAATTATTACTAAAAAAATTGTCTTTGAACTAACCGGCAAAAACAGCAATATCATTCTTGTACAGGATAATATTATTTTGGATGCTTTAAGACATGTTAATGCTCAACAAAACAGTTATCGTACTATCTTGCCCGGCAAAGAATATGTTTCGCCCCCGCCACAGGAAGGACTTAATCTTCTTGCAGCCGACCCCGCAGCAATTACTGAACAAATCACTGCGATTCCAGCAGCAAATATTCTCAAAGCCTTAATCAGCGGTACTACCGGCATCGGCAAAAGTACTGCACTTTCCCTGCTGCAGACTGCAGATATCCTGCCTAATCAAATAGCCTTGGAAATTGCTGAAAAAAACAATCTTACAAAGCAAATAACTTTATTGCAGCATAACATGCAGCATCAGGAAAAGGTCTATGCTGTTATTGGCAAAACCAATCAGGTCAAAACACTCCTTGTTATGCCTCTCATGCAGCCGGAAGCAGGAACACATATCAAAGAATTTGCCTGCATTAACGATGCTGTAAATTTTGCCGCTGCTTTAAAACCAATCCAGCTGCCTAAACATGACCAGCTGCAAAAAATAACAACAGCAGAAATTTCCCGCCAAAAGAAAAAACTGCTTGCACTGCAAAACGACTTAGCTAAAGCACAAAATGCCGAAGAACAGAAAATCTATGCTGATACTCTCATGGCAAATATCTACCAGATAAAAAAAGGACAAGCTAAAGTAAGCCTGTATAATATCTATGACAATAACCTTGTGGAAATAGCTCTTTCACATGAGCTGACTGCAGTTGAAAACGCCCAGGCTTACTATAAACGCTATAACAAATATAAACGTGCCCAGACAGAACTATGCCAGCAAATTATTGCCACAGAAGATTTACTGCACTACCTCGACAGCATCGAAGCCTCATTGCTGACAGCAGTAACTAAGACTGAAATAGAAGAAATTTCTCAGGAGCTTACTGCAGCTGGCCTCATACGTGATAATAAAAAGAAAAACAAGCTGTCAACAGCTAAACCACAGCCGTTGCAACTGCGCATTAGTGATGACAGCATTGTCTATATAGGTAAAAATAACCGTCAAAACGATTATGTAACTTTCACTATCGGCGGACCTAATGATTTATGGTTCCATACCAAAGATATACCTGGCTCACATGTTATCTTAAAAACATCACTGCCGCAGCCTGCAGAGCAGGACATTGCTACAGCAGTACAACTGGCAGCTTATTTCAGCAAAGCTCGCAGCAGCAGCAATATTCCTGTCGACTGCACACAACGCCGTTTTGTTAAAAAGCCCAGCGGCAGCAAACCAGGTTTTGTTATCTTTACCAATCAAAAAACTTATTTCACTACTCCAGATGAAGCACAAATCAACCAAATGTTGGAAAATTAAACCTTATAACAGCTTTTTAGCAAGTATACCAAGATATTCGTGCAGCGCAAGATAGCTTATTGTCAAAGCATCCTGCTGCGGCACAAAGCTGAAAATATTTACGTGAAAATACTCACTGCTTTGGTAATCGCAGGGATACGGCAGAAAAGTAAAATAGGAGTCTATATTTTGGCTTTCAAAATTCAGCAGACTGCGTTGCATATGAAAAGCTGATGTAACAAGAACTATTTTTTTTAAACCACGTTCACGACACATAGTCAAGGCATTAACAGCATTTTCCTCAGTATTCCTTGCTTTATCCTCTACCAGAATCATCTCAGTAGGTATTTCCAGATTAAGCAATATATTCCTGCTGATACGCGCTTCATTGCCAGATAGTGCAAAAACTTGTCCGCCTGTTACCAGCAGTGGTATCTGCATTCTTTTCTGCAGCTGCGCTGCCGTAAGCAGACGATTAGCAGAAAAGCTACCTAACTCGCCTTCACTGCAAAGCAGATTACTTCTTGCTGAAGCTCCTCCGCCTAATACTAAGATTACGTCGGCCTGCTCTATTTGCGCGGTATAAGTATTCTCCAACGGCCGCATCAACACGCCTGCCACTAAGTTAGTCGATAATAGATACAACGCTGCTGTTATAACAGCAACTAAATAACGTCCTCGCTGTTTATAATACAATAAATACGCCGATAAAAATAACAACAGCACTACAAAGATACCTGGAGGCAGCAATAATGCAGCAATTATTTTCTGTACATATAGCATAACAGTTACCTCTTTCTTTACCCAGATATTAACGTCAATCTTTATTCCTGTCAATAAGTAAAAAGTTCTGAAACAAACAAAAAATCCGCCAGTAAATACTGGCGGATTTTTTATTGAAACTCTACTTTTAAATGCTGACGTTCAGGCATCCTTTTAAATTTATACTTAGGATAACCTAACATCAAAGTACCAACAATCTTATGCTTAGGCGGCACATTGACCAAATCCAGCAAAGGCTGGTAACCAGCAATACCACAGGATTGAATAAATCCGGCAATAGTAGTGCCGAGCCCAATAGTAGGAGCAAATAACTCTGCATAAGCCCAACACTGTTCTGCATTACTTACACCTGTAACATTCAGTCTTCTTGCCAAGGCAAACACCAACACCGGCGCATGACGGGCAATAATATCCTGTCCGCGTTCACGATAAGCACGCAGTACCGTCATAAAATAACGTTTATTCTCAGTACCGGCAGCTACTTCTTCATCCATCCAATCAGCTACAGCATCAGCAATAGCCTTTATTCTTTCTTTATCTCTGATTACGATATAATACAAACCCTGAGAATTGCCGGCAGTTGGCGCATAACGACAAATATCTAAGAGTCTGGTAATTTCTTCTTCTGTAGGTATTATATCCTTAAAAGTGCGCACACTTCTGCGCATCCGCAAAAACTCATAAGCAGTATCCGCAGCAAGCACAGGCATCGTAACAGGGCGCTGTTTTTCCAGTGGAGTATATTTATTATCCAGAGCGCCAACCGGACAAACAGCCACACAATGCCCGCAGCTCATGCAACCACGGTCAAAATGACATTCCGGACCATTTTCTCCCATCATAAGGATACAAGACGGGCAGCACTCTACACAAATACCGCACTTTAAACATTTTTCCTGATTAACCTGTAATAAATCCACTTAAAACACCTCAGTCTTCAAAACAAATAAATTCCAGCCCGCTGAAATCTGCCATATAACGGGCATCCCTATAAGGCCTGGAAATAAGCTCCTTATCTCTTTTTTCCACACCTTCTGCATTAGCTAAGCCCAGATAAGCACACGCCGATTGAGCATTAAAATTTTTAGCTTGTTCTAAAAGAGCAGCCTTATCAGCATCACTTATTTTGCCTTTATTAGGATATATATCTGTAGAAGCTATAATAAATGTCAGCTGTTCTCCGCTTTTAGCAACAATATGCGGCAGAATTCTTTTATCCGGCTGGGCAAAATCAATATCATAGCCTTTATTTTCCAGATATTGGATAAGTACCTGCAGCCCAAATTCATGAATTTCCTGTTCACTCATTATCTCTCTGCTCATTATTACACTCCCATTACTTGATAATATTATTTTAAACACATCTGACTAATCAGTCAACACTCTCTTCATCATAAAAAGAAACCCTTTGGTATAGAAGCCTCTAACCTCTGGGTTTCTTAAACTATGATATTATTCCTCACCTATTACAAGTACCTCTGGCTGAAGCCGTACTCCATAAGCTGCCATAACACGATCTTGCACATCCTTAATCAGCTGCAGTACATCTGCGGCAGTAGCATTACCCATATTGACAACAAATCCGGCATGCTTTGCGGAAATCTGTGCTCCGCCTACCGTATAACCTTTAAGTCCGGTCTGCTCAATAAGCGTTCCGGCAAAATATCCCGGCGGACGCTTAAACATACTGCCCGCACTGGGCAGTTCAAGCGGCTGCTTACTTATGCGTCGCTGACTGAAATCATCCATCTTGGCATATATATCCCGCTGGTCAGCCTTTTTTAAAGTAACAGTTACAGACGTAACTATCAAACCGCTATTTTGCAGCGTAGTCTTTCTGTAGGCAAACTGTAAATCGTCAGCTGACAAAACAGTAACCTTACCTGCTGCATCCATTACTCTGACTGATGTTACCACATTAGCCATTTCACCATCATAAGCGCCCGCATTCATATATACTGCGCCGCCGATACTGCCAGGAATGCCTACGGCAAACTCCATACCGGTAAAAGAATTTTCTGCAGCCTTTCTGGATGCCAGCGCCAACGAAACACCACTGCCAAAGGTAATACCGTTTGCTTCAAGCTTGATTTCGTTCAGCATATTTCCCAGCTTGATTACCAAACCGCGAATACCTTTATCACGGACAAGCAGATTAGAGCCATTACCAATCAAAGTTACGGGAATATTATTAGCCGCAGCCTTACGCAGCAGGCTGCTCAGCTCAGTTTCATTTTTAGGCATAGCCATCATGTCTGCCGGACCGCCGATGCGAAATGATGTATGCCTGCTCATCGGTTCATCCAACAGCAACGGTCTATCCGTACAACCGGCAAAAACATCCTGCAATTTGAGGCTCTTCATTATTTTTCACCAACAACTTCTTTTACTACATCATTGATAGATTTAGTAATATCAGCCATCATCATCTGAAAACGCATAAAAGCATTAAGATATTCCATTGCTTCGCTTTTTAAAGCCAGCAGATTATAAAGGTTTTTAATCTTTTCCGTTTTTTCTGCAGGAGCTTCCTGCCCCTGATATTTGGCAATTTCAACTTCCTGATTCAGCTGCAAGAATTCATCTACCAACTTTTTGGTTTCAGGCTCCTTAGCCAACAGTTCATTAGCTTCTTTTAATTTTTTAAATTCATGGCTTTCGCGCATTGCTTTAGCCAGTTCATTAGCACAATCATAAACGTTCATTTATTTCACCTCAGTAAATATAAATATTAACTAACGCAAAGACTCCAAAGGAATATTAAGATGGGCATATTTTGAGCAATCACCATACTCAAAATGCCACCACTCCATCTCAATACCGGAAAATCCATGCTTCTCCATTATTTCTCGCAGCAGGCACCGCAGATAACGCTGCTTTTCTGTACCTCCTGCATAAGAAGAATACTGCCTCATGGATGGTTCGTCAAAGCCACTGATCATTTCAACAGGTCCGCCTGTGTTTAAGTCAAAAAGACTCACATCAATAGCTAACCCAGTATTGTGCACACTTCCTTTTAAGTCAGGATCTTCCAACATAAACTTTTTATTGTCAGGCAAGGCTAAATATGCCAGTTTACTTATTGCCCACGGCCTATAAGCATCCCAGACCATAATACCATAACCCCAGGTATTCAGTTCTTTGTTAACCTGTTCCAAAGCAGCTGCAGCTTCGGCTGCTAAATACATATTGGGAGATTGATACAGCGGCGCGCCAAAACAGTTATCACTACCAGCATAAACAGATGCCAGCTTAATGCCTGAAATAGTTGCCAGATTTACCAGCTGCGCCTGCGTGCCTGCTGCCAAAGCAGTCGGCATTACTGCCTTTTCAGCATCAATACGTAAATTTTCCCAATCACTTATTGCTGGAAACCTGAACGGCAAAGCGTTCTCCCCATTACCAGTACCTAAGAAATAACGGCTGTACCGATGTCCGCCTACCTTGCAGGTAATACCGTAGCCATCCTTATCTCGCTCAAAGCTTACATTTACTTCTGACCCGGTAATCGGGCCAGCCTCATTCATCAGATAAGAGTCGAAATGCTCTTTCTGTAAAGGGAAAACGTTGGCTCTGGCAAAGCAGTTATCTTCACGCAAAGTACGATACAGTAATTCAAGATTACCGTCATTTTCTCTGATGAGGATATTCTCGCCATTACCATAGTAAAATCCAAGGATATATTTTACATCCTTTGGTACATCTGCCGGTGCTCCGGCTGCAGCCATCCCCTCCAAGCAGAAAATCAGGCCGGCGCACACACCGGCCAAAAATTGCTTCATCTTCATTATTGAATCAGCTCCCTGCGCACATCGGCTAAAGCATTAAGACGCTTACGCACTTTGTCTATATCATTAAGGTCAATAGTGCAGGATATGATTTCTTCTTCCATGCCGCCTTCGGCCAGGATTTCTCCAGTAGGCGCAACTACCATAGAGTGCCCATAAAAAGGCGCTCCCTTAAAATAGCCGGAACAATTTACAGCCAAAAGGAAGATATGATTTTCAGCCGCTCTGGCCTGCGCCAATAAACGCCAGATATCTCCCCTCGATTCCGGCCACTCAGCCGGGCACACTATAATCTTGGCACCCTGCAAAGCCATGTGCCGGTATAATTCAGGGAATCTTAAATCATAACATATGGTAGACGCACAACAGATATCATCAAGGTAAAAACTCTTAAAATTATTACCGGGAGCAAAGAACTCCTCTTCATTAAAAAGGCCGAATAAATGCACCTTATCATAAAGACTGACGATTTTCCCATCCCTGTTTACTGCTACAGCAGTATTATAGATTTTACTATCATGCAGCATCGGCACAGAGCCGGCAATAATATTACAACCGTACTGCCCTGCTATACGGCATACTTCCTGTATTACTGAGCTGTCCGGCGTTTCTACCTCCTGCTGTAATCTTCCCAATGAATAACCTGTAGTCCATATTTCAGGCATAACTATCAAATCATGAGAAGAAGCAGCTTCCTCCAGCATACGTAAGCCTCTGTCTACATTTGCCGCTTTGTTTTTCTCCAAAACCAGCATCTGCAGCAGCGCTATTTTCATAATACGCGCTCCTTAGGCATTTTGCCGCTGCTTACCAGACGATTAATCAGGAATTTTTCCAGCTTACGAGTGCAGCGAGTAATAAAATGCTCTTTACCACCCAAAGACTGAACCCAAACAACAGGCAAGCCAGAAAGTTTAGCACCTAATACGTCAGTCAGCAACTGATCTCCGACAAACAAAATCTTGCCGCCGCCCATACCTTTCACAATACGTTTATAGCTAAGTGGCAAAGGTTTCGCCGCGCGCATAACAGCACCCAGGCCAGTCTGACGCACGATGCCTTTAATACGGTCGCCGCCATTATTGGAGATAAGCGCAACATTGATACCTTGCTGATGCAGCTGACGAATCCAGGTCATAGCTCTGGGTCCAACAAGATTCTTATCACGGGGCAGAAGGGTATTGTCGATATCAACAACAATCTTCATATAACCATTACGTTTCAGCCATTTCGGAGAAAGATCAAACAAACTTTTTATTCTGTAATCTGGACATACATACTTTAACATCATACTACCTTACCTTTTGGAAATTTTATTTCAAATGTCGTTCCTACACCACATTTGCTGATTACTTCGGCTTTTGCGCCGTGCATGCGGATAATTTCTTTGGCGATAGCCAGTCCCAAACCTGTTCCCGGCACATTGCGGCAATGGGATTTATCAACCTTATAGAATCTTTCCCAAATGAAAGGAATATCTTCCTCAGGAATTCCCGGCCCTTCGTCGGCAACAGTAAGCAGGACGGAACCATCCTCCAATTTTTTCGCACCTAATGATACAGTACCATTTTCAGGCGAATATTTCAAGGCATTATCACTTAAAATAAGCACTAATTGCACCATTTGATCGCCGTTACCCAAAATTCTGATGCTTTCATCCGCATGAATATTAAAAGTGATATTGCGTTTTACGCTCTTTACCATCAGCTTTTCTGCTACATTACGGATAATTGCCGCCAATGGCAGCTCATCCATGTTACTCTGTGACAGTTCGTCGCTTGCCTGCAGTCTGCTGATGTCAAGCAATTCTCTTATCATACGCTCCAGACGGATAGTTTCTTCGTTGATTAGACCGCGATAGCGCTGGATTAACTCTACATCCGTTACCATTCCGTCAGAAATAGCTTCGTTGTAACCACGGATAATCGTTATCGGAGTACGCAGCTCATGGGATACGTTAGCAACAAAATCCCGGCGCATCTTTTCTGTTCTCTCCATCTTGGTTACATAAGCATCTAAATCCTTACCCAGCGAATTAAGTGCATTACCAAGCTCGGCAATCTCATCATCACCACTAACATCCACACGTTTAGAATAATCGCCGGAGGCCATAGCTGTCGCGCTGTTCTTCATGGTGATAAGAGGCTTGATAATTAACTGCGATAACCTTCTTACCAGGAACAAGCTGAAAATCAGTGCTATTATACCGACAATCGCAGTATAAATATAAACATTGCGCAAGAAGTTATCAAAACCACTTAACGGCTCTGTCATCAATATAGCCCCGTTAGTTTTGGTAACAGGATCCCGATAAGGAACGCCCACCAAGATAACCTGTTCCTTATAATAGGGATGGAAAATCTGCGATTTAACAGACTTGCCGGCATAAATATCCTTTAAAATCACCTTAACCTTATCGGAGAGTTTGCCTCTTTTAATCTCCTGGTCAAGCATAGCCGTTCCTTCGGCCGTTTGCAGTCTATTGTTGTTTTCTCTGGTACTGCTCAGATTGAAGAAATAATTGAGTACATCTTCTCCGTCATCTTTCTTCTCATCTACATAAGACGCAGCCAGCAATTCATACTTATCATTGAAAAGCCAGATGCGAGCACCCACCAGGCGGTCAACAGCAATAATATAACGATGCAGAGTATCACGGTCATTCATCCTGATAAAATACTCAATGGTTTCAGCCATCTCGTTACCTTTATCGGCCAGCTCATGCTCCTTGATTTTAAAGAAATAGTCCGCTATCAGGTAGGAAATACCTGCCGTAACGCCGACTACGATAACCACGATGATAGCCATAAAGCTATACATCAGTCTGGTACTTAACGATTGTTTCATCGCTTATTCCTTAACCTCAAACTTATAACCTACACCCCAGATAGTAGTAATATCCCAGCTGGAATCAGGCGGAATATTTAATTTCTGTCTGATACGCTTGATGTGCGTATCTACAGTACGGGTATCGCCGTAATAAGAATACCCCCAGATGGTTTCCAGCAGCTGATTTCTGGAAAATGCCTTACCGGGATTAGAAGCTAAGCACCACAGAAGCTCCATTTCCTTAGTGGTAAAGGTCATCTTGTGACCAAAAGCAGTTACCTGATATTCATCCATATCAATAACCAAACCATCATAGGTAATTCTGGAAACATCGCCTTTTTTCTCTTTATTGCCTGTACGTCTTAAAACAGCCTTTACTCTGGCAACAACCTCGCGGGAATTAAACGGCTTAGTTATATAATCATCCGCGCCTATTTCAAGTCCTGCAATACGGTCATCATCTTCATCCTTTGCAGTTACCATGATAATAGGCAAATCAGACATTTTTCTTACTTGCTTGCAGACCTCTATGCCATCAAGCACAGGCATCATAATATCAAGCAGCAGGATATCAGGCTTTTCAGACTGCACTTTCAAAATTGCTGCCGCACCATCTTCAGCTTCAATTACCTCAAAGCCTTCTTTTTCAAAATAAATACGCAGAATCTCTCTGATCTGCGCTTCGTCGTCAGCAATCAGTATTTTTTGTTTACTCATATTTTTCACTCCTGACCTAAACTACATTAGTGTATATATTATAACACAAGTACCTTCGTTTACTGCTATCTTTCACAAAAGATTTTCAATCACACAAAATTGTCAGAAGGTAAAATGTTTCAATAAACTCTCCCTTTGCTTCCAGTCAGGAAGATTATGTGTCAAAAAGTCCTTAAAACGGCTGCTGTGACTCGGCTCATAAAGATGGGCAAGCTCATGAACAATAATATATTCAAGACACTGTACCGGTAACCGTACCAAATTATAATTGATTGTTATCGTCCTGCTAATGGTATTGCAGGTTCCCCAGCGAGTCTTCATCTTACGGATACGCCAGCCAGATGCTGTAAGCTGCAGACGCTGCTGCCAAAAAGCAGCCATCGTCTCTATATGCTGCGTTAGCTGCTGCCGATATAGCTTCTCAATACATTTGGTCCGCTTTTCCGAACTGCATTTTTCTGGGTCTTCAGAAAAAATAACTTCATTTTCTGTAAGGACAGTTTTTGCTCTGCCTGGTACAAATCTTATCTTATACGTTTTCCCCCACAGACATAAACTTTGATCTGATAGTTCCTGTGTCGCAAAAACCAATTTCCTCTTCGCCAAAAAATTCAGTTTTTGCCGCAGCCAGTTTTCTCTGCTTAAAACAAACTGTTCTATATCAGCAGCAGACATTCTTAGCGGAGCTGAAATAACGGCCTGCAGAGTTTCCTGTTCGATACGAAGGTATAGATTTTTTATAGGCTTTCGCCTGATAATTATTGCAATACCATTTACCTTTAAACATTCCTGCTTTAGCTTACCGCTCATAATTTTTCGTGCAGCAGAAAACGCTGCAGCATTTTATTAAATTCCCAGGGATTTTTACCTTCATGAGTACTGAACTGATTCATTATAGAGTCTATCTCATCAGCATAATGTACGATAAAGGCTTCTTTAGTGGCACAGGATACCGGAGATCCCTTTTCATTATCACCGTGATGTGACAGCAGGATATGCTGCAACTGTTCTACTCTGGACGCAGGAATCTTTAGTTTAGCCGCTACCTCCTGTACCATAAGGACGGACATGGAAATATGCCCCAGCAGACGGCCTTCATTAGTATAAGGAAAGCCTATATTAGAAGAAATCTCTTTCAACTTTCCTATATCATGAAGCAAAGCTCCGGCAATAACTAAATCTTTATCCATATCACCAATCTGCTCAGCCAAAGCAAGCGCAATACCGGTGACATCTACTGAATGCTGCAGCAAGCCGCCAATATAAGCATGGTGCAGGCGCATACCCGCCGGATTTACTACAAATCGTTCATAAACAGTGCCGCTGAAAATATTTTCCAGTAAGGCACGTAAGCCTGGCGTCCGTACAGCTTTAATATAATTGCTTAATTTTCTTTTGTATTCCTCTTCATTAAAATTACCGCGCGGCAACAGATGTCTGATATCATCCTCCGGCAGTAAATTATCAATCTTTTGTACGATAACCTGCAAGGACATATCAGAAGCAAACTTGTTAATATCTACACTGCCTGCTACCATAAAAGCCGTAGGCCCTTCCAAATCACGCAGCTTGTCTACCAACCCAGCTTCAAAACAGATGAATGGTACTCTGCCGCTGTTATCCTCCAGTAAACCACGGGCAAAGACACCTCCGTTAGAAGAATTACCAATCTTCTGCACTCTGACCAATACAGCCTGACATATTTTCAGACCAGCTTTAAAATCGTTTATCATAAAATTACCTTCTTTAAAATTAAATATGTTTTAACAGCAAAGTTTCTGACGCCACATTGACTACAACATTCATATTTCTTTGAGCAAAGCGCTGGGAAAGACGATCTGCCAAATCATCCATAACTGGCAGTTCAGTAGGCTGATGACCTGCATCAATAACATTCAGACCGCTGAAAACAGCTTGCTGAGCTTCATGATATTTAATATCACCTGTTACCAAGGTATCTGCACCGCACAATAATGCCAATGAAATTAAGTCACTTCCTGCGCCGCCGCAAACAGCTACCTTATGTACTTGCTTGCCTGCATCGCCAACAGCAACATAATCTGCTCGCAATACTTTTTTTACCGTAGCAGCAAACTCCTGCAAGGAACAAACAGGAACAACCCCAATACGCCCTAAACCATTGTTAGCATCTAAAATATCTGTACTGTCTAAATGCAGTTTTTTAGCCAGCACATCATTGACTCCGCTGCTTACGCAATCCAGATTAGTATGAGCACTGTAAACAGCAATTCCTTTTTCAGCCAATGTCAGCAGCAATTCCTGCTGCCATTCACTGTCAGTAACCGCCTTCAACCCACGGAAGATAAGAGGATGATGGGTAATAATCATATCAGCTTTCTGTGCGATTGCCTGCTGCACTACCTCATCAGTAATATCCAAAGCTAAAAGCAGCTTTTTTACTGCCTTGCAGCGACGGCCCAGCATTAAGCCCACATTATCCCAGTCTTCTGCCATCGCAGGAGGAGCTATTTCTTCCATAATCTTAATAATATCAGCTACATTTACACTCATCAGCTAAAGCCTCCAACTGTACCAACAAACTGCTCATTTGCCGATATTTTGCACTTTCCTTTGCCTGACTACTTTTCCCCATACTATTCAAAGTCTTTTGATAAGACAAAATCAACTTTTGCAGCTGCGCTGACAATAAAGTATGTTTTTCTGCCAGCAGGCAAGGCCCAACTTCATATTCAGCATCAGAATACTTAGCACTTTCACCTCGTACAGCAACAATAATTTCGTAGAGATGGCTACCATCCTGCACAAGGTCTTCAGCAGATAATTTCCAGCCATGCTCACACAGCCATCTGCGTAAAGACGGAGCACCGGCCATAGGCTGCAGCACCAGTATTTTCGCCTGCTGAGCAATCTCCATATCAGCTGACAAAATATCAATAATAGTGGTACCGCCCATACCTGCTATTGCAACGCAGTCAGCTTCATTACTCTGCAAAACTTTCAACCCGCTTCCGTAGCGGACTTCTATTTTATCTTTCATGCCGTACATAGCGATTGTATTCTTAGCTGCCAGACAAGGCCCCTGCGCAATATCTCCTGCAATCGCAGAAGTAATTTTCTTTTGCTGCAGCAGCCACACTGGCAAATAAGCATGATCCGTACCAATATCAGCAAGTACGCATCCTTCAGGTACCTTATTGCCAATGCTCTCCAATCTTTTTCCTATATTCATAAGTCCTCCCGTAAAACTCTGATTCTAAAATAATATTATAGCATATTTTTTCTTAAAGAAAAAAGCTCTCCCCTTAGGGAAAGCTTTTCTCCTTACTTCTTTTTATTATCCTCAAACTGAGCCATATACAATTTGTAATATTCACCCTGCTGCTGCATAAGTTCTGCATGTGAACCCGTTTCCAAAATACCATCTCTGGATAAGACAATAATCCTGTCTACATTACGAATAGTTGCCAAACGATGCGCAACTATCAATGTAGTCCTGTTGCATGCTAACTGATTCAATGCTCCCTGAATATTTTTTTCTGTTTCATTATCCAATGATGAAGTAGCTTCATCCAAAATAAGAATAGGCGGATTTTTCAAAAATACACGGGCAATAGCAATACGCTGTTTTTGTCCACCAGAGAGCTTTACACCTCTTTCGCCTAAAGCGGTATCATACTGCTGCGGCAGTTGTTCAATAAAACGGTCTGCCTCAGCCATTTTTGCCGCATGAAGAATATCATCATCACCAGCATCAGGTCTGCCATATGCTATATTACTTCTAACAGAATCAGAAAAAAGGAAAATATCCTGCTGCACAATGCCGATATTCTTACGAAGTGATGCAAGGGTCATATCTCTTATATCTATACCATCAATGAGAATTTTTCCCTGCTGCAACTCGTAAAATCTTGGTACCAAACTGCAAATAGTACTCTTGCCCACACCAGTACTGCCAACAAAAGCAACAGTTTCGCCTGCCTTAACTTCCAGCGAAAAGTTTTTAATAACCGGCTCCTTGCCATCGTAAGCAAAAGTAACATTTTCAAAACGTATATTACCCTGCAAAGAACCTGCATCAATAGCACCATTCTTATCTCTGATTTCTGGCTGCACCTTCATCAATTCTTCAAAACGCTGAAAACTTGCATAGCCTTTTTGATAAACTTCTGCCAAAGCGTTTAGGCGCAAAATAGGACGAACAAATATAGAAACATAAAGCAAAAAGGCAATAAGGTCACTAATCTGCATTTGCTGATAAGCAATTAAAATACCGCCTACGACAATAATTACAAGATTAGTAATATTGGAAAAGAAAACCATACTGGTATTAGAATGTGCCAATAAAGAAAAAGACTTCCCTCTGGCTTTTAACAACTTATCCGCAGCAACATCAAGACGTTTAGTTTCTACATCCTCATTATTGAAAGATTGTACTAAACGTACAGCATTCAGGCTTTCAGTAGTCTGTGCCGTAATATTACCTACCTGACTGCGTGCTTCCCGTCCGGCTTTTTTAAGTTTTCTGTTAACGGTAACAGAATCATACGCTTTAGCTAAAAGCAGCAAATTAACAATCAAAGCTAACTTCCAGTTCAAATAGAATAAAATGCTGATTGTACCTAACATAAAGATAATGCAGACTAAAAGATAGTTAGGGCCTAAAAAAATTAACTCACGTATTTCGCCAATATCGCCAACAATCCTTGATACCAGTTGCCCCACACGCTGATTATCAAAATAGCGAAAACTCATAGACTGAACATGCTTAAATAAATCCTGACGCATATCCCGTTCTATGTATGCTCCTACCATCCTGCCACTTACTGCAACCTTATAATTTATAAAACAGTTAAATACGTATAGGCATAAAAGGCCGAAAGCAGCTTTCAATAACAATGATATATCAGATATAGGAAGTATTTCATTCATTATATAACGCATATATAACGGAAAAATTAACTCTATCAGAGAAGTCAGTATTGCACCACCAAGTGCAAGAAATAAAATCTTCTGATATGGCTTATAATATTTCAGCATTTTTTTTATCATCTATCACGACCTCCAAAAGATACCTTATATTATTACATAATTTTACCTATAGCGCAAATAGGAAAAACACTGCTAAAAATAAAACAAAAAGAGAAAGCACTTACTTGTGTAAGTGCTCTCTCTTTTTTCTCTAACCGGCAGCTTTCTATC
>UQXH01000008.1 GCA_900545025.1 uncultured Phascolarctobacterium sp. | reverse complement strand
GCGGCCTGGGAGGATAGAAAGCTGCCGGTTAGAGAAAAAAGAGAGAGCACTTACATAAGTAAGTACTCTCTCTTTTTGTTTTGTATAAATATATGTTAAAATAATATTATTCTGAAATAAAAGGTGATATGATGTGTAATATTACTACTAAAGAATTTATGCAGGCAGCCATTCAGGAGGCTGAAAATAATCTTACAACGAATGACGGCGGACCTTTTGGGGCAGTAATTGTCAAGGACGGTGTAATTATTGCTAAGGGACATAATGAAGTATTAAAAAATAATGATCCTACCTGTCATGCGGAGATTCAGGCAATCAGAGCTGCCTGCAAAGCTTTGGATACTTTTGATTTAAGCGGCTGTGAGTTGTATACTTCCTGCTATCCTTGTCCGATGTGCTTATCTGCTATTATTTGGGCAAATATTAAGACTGTATATTATGGCAATACAGCAGAAGATGCTGCTGCCATTGGTTTTAGGGATGATTTTATATACGATTTTATTAAAGATAATTGCAGTGATGAAAAAGTACTTGCTTTACATTCCTGTGAGCATAATGCAGCACAGATTACCTTTAAAAAATTTGCGGTAAAAAAAGATAAGACAATTTATTGATTTTACCGGGAAAAGGTATAGAATTTAAGTATAAGCGTATAAAAATTTAGATAGCTAAATTAATGTGAGGTGTGCAAAATGAGCAAGGTTTTTGAACTTTTAAAAGAATATGGTGTATTTTATGTAGCTACTGTTAAAGATGGAATGCCGGCTGTACGTCCTTTTGGTGCTGTTATGGAATATAACAATGAATTATATATTGCAACTGCCAATTTTAAAGAGGTTTATAAGCAATTTAAAGCAGAAAAGAATGTTCAATTAGCTGCAACCAAGGCTGGTACACTGGATTGGTTGCGTATTACAGGTAGTGTGGAAGAAGTTACTGAGATGGAGATTAAAGAAAAAATGCTGGAAGCATGTCCTGTATTAGCAGATATTTTTAAATCTGCTGATAATGAAGTCTTTGCTGTATTCTGCATTAAGAATATGCATGCTATTGCTTATACTGCCGGCGGCTGTGAAGAGTTGCAATAATATAATCTTAAATGTCAGACAGCAGAGTATAATATACTTAGGATAAGTATATTTATTGATGTCAAACAGGAGTATTTTTGTTATAATAAATCTATGACTATAAAGGAGGCGGGACTATGAAAATAGAGTTTACTAAAATGCATGGTGCCGGTAATGATTATGTTTATGTTGACTGCACTAAAGAGGAGTTACCAAACCCTGGTGCAATTTCCGAATATGTAAGCCATAGACGCTTTGGTATCGGCAGCGACGGCTTAATTATGATTTGTCGTTCTGATGTTGCTGATTTTAAAATGCGTATGTTTAATGCAGATGCTTCTGAAGGTAAGATGTGCGGCAATGGCGTTCGCTGTGTTGCTAAATTTGTTTATGATAAAGGACTTACCGATAAAACTACTATTACTTTAGAAACCCTGGCTGGTATAAAAACCATTGATATGATTGTAGAAAATGGTAAAGTAGTTGAAGCTAAAGTAGATATGGGCAAGCCTATTTTTAAATGCACTGATATTCCCATGATTAGTGACCATTTTATGTTTGTTGATCAGGGCCTTGTACTCAGCGATAACTATGGTGAAGAAAAAGTTGTGTATAACGGCACAGCTATTTCTATGGGCAATCCGCATTTTGTAACCTTTGTGGAAGATGTAGACAGCCTTGATTTGGAAAAACTTGGACCTCAGTTTGAACATCATAAACTGTTCCCAGAAGGTGTAAATACTGAATTTGTTCAGGTTATTGATAAAAATACAGTTAAATTCCGTGTTTGGGAACGCGGTAGTGGTGAAACATGGGCTTGCGGTACTGGTGCCAGTGCTGTAGGTGTAGCTTGTGTGCTGTTAGGCAATGCAGGCAAAAAAGGTGAAGAAATCACTGTAATTGCTAAAGGCGGCACTTTAAAGGTTACTTACGGCAAGGATGATCATGTAATCCTGCAGGGACCGGCAGTTACCGCTTTTGAAGGTGTTATTGAAGTACCTGATGAGGTAATCAATAAATAAATTTTTTATATTTTATTTTATGGGGGTTAATACATGGCTTTTGTAAACGAAAACTATTGTAATTTGAAAGAAAGTTATTTATTTGCGGATATTGCGCATAAAGTTAGTGCTTATGCAGAGGCGCATCCGGATAAAAAAATTATCCGTCTCGGTATTGGTGACGTAACTTTGCCGCTGGCTCCCTGCGTTGTAGAGGCAATGGAAAAAGCAGTTCGCGAAATGGGCAGCAAGGAAACCTTCCGCGGCTATGGCCCGGAACAAGGTTATGATTTTCTGCATAATGCTCTGGTTAAATACTATGCTTCTTTTGGCGTAGAGCTGGCAAGTGATGAAATCTTCATCAGTGATGGTGCAAAAAGCGACTGCGGCAATATTACTGATATTTTCAGCAATGCTAATACCATTTTGATTCCTGATCCGGTATATCCTGTATATCTGGATACTAACGTAATGTGCGGCCGCAATATTATCTATATGGAAGGCAAACCGGAAAATAATTTCCTGCCGATGCCGGATGAAAATGTTAAAGCTGATGTAATCTATCTGTGCTCTCCTAATAATCCGACTGGTGCTGCTTATACTAAAGAACAGCTGGAAGAATGGGTTGCTTATGCGCTGAAAAATGATGCGGTAATCCTGTATGATGCTGCTTATGAAGCATTTGTAACTGACCCGGCAATTCCGCGCAGCATTTTTGTTGTTGAAGGTGCTAAAAAATGCGCTATTGAGCTGTGCTCTTTGTCTAAAACTGCCGGCTTTACCGGTACTCGCTGCGGCTACACCGTAGTTCCGCATGCATTGGTACGTAAAACTGCTGATGGTACTGATATGGAACTGAACAAAATGTGGCTGCGTCGTCAGACTACCAAGTTTAATGGCGTTCCCTACATTATTCAGCGTGGTGCAGAAGCTGTATTTAGTGAAGAAGGCCAGAAGCAATGCCGTGAAAACATTGCTTACTATCAGGAAAATGCCCGTATTATGATGGAAGGCTTTACCAAGAAAGGCATTAAATTCTACGGCGGCGTTCATTCTCCGTACATTTGGCTGCAATGCCCCAATGGCATGAGTTCCTGGGAATTCTTTGATTTCCTGCTGGAAAAACTTGCAGTAGTAGGCACTCCTGGTGCAGGCTTTGGTAAGATGGGTGAAGGCTATTTCCGTCTGACCGCTTTTGGCAGCCGTGAAAATACTATTGAAGCCATGGAAAGAATCGTTAACGGTCTGTAAAAATTAAAGAAAAATAAATCCGTATTTTACCTGTAATGTATTGGGTAAAATACGGATTTTTTATTTCTTCTGCAGCAGTTCATCAAGCATCTGCAACGCTTCTTTCAGATATTCAGAAACCTTTTTGTCTTCGACACCAGCTATGTGAGCACGACAGTGATTCATCGGAATCAGGATAATTTCTGCACAGCTGGAGGTAACAGCAGCTGCTATCTGCGGACTGATTTCGCCATGCATGGCGTTAGCCATCACGATACCGGTAGGGCCGATAATTATATCTGCGCGGGAGCTGTTAAAAATTGCGGCGTTTTCACCGGTAGCAGCAAAGGAGGGACTGCCCTTGAGCATATTTGCTGTAGCCGCTGAATTAGTACCGACTGCTGCAATTTCGTGCTGAGGATAGGTTTTGACCAGAGCTTCTACCAGAGTTCTGCCGATACCGCCGCCTTGTCCGTCTAAAACTAGGATAAGCATAATTTTCACCTCACTGATACTTTTATTATAAGTAGAGTAAAGGTACAGGTCAAGCTAATCAGCTTTTAGTAGCTTTTACGCAGAACATAGGTACTGCAGTAGAAAATTCATCATTGTTACTGTAGATTGTACTATTAACGGAAAAATCCAGTACGATATTTTGGCAGCCAAGAGATTGCAGCAGTTGTTTATCCCATAAGGGGCGATCATAACAGCTTATAGGCAGCATATGATAGATATTATGGCATTCTTCCAAAAGTTCTGGAGCTATATCTGCATGAGCACCGGCTGCTGCAGTACTGTGATGATTTTTAGCGTATTCAGCATCATAATTAAGCAGCAGACCACCTTTTTTCAGCAGACGCAGCCATTCCTGGTAGGCTTTGGCAGGGTGAGGCAGATTCCACATAAGATTACGGGCGATAATTACATCGAAGGATGCGGAGGGAAAGTTTGTACTTTCTGCATCCATAACGAGAAATTCAGCAGCAGTATTTTCCTGTGCAGCTAAATTTTTAGCTCCTTCAATCATGTTCGGGATCAAATCTATACCGGTAACTTTATGCTGCAATTTGCTGAGCAAAATAGTAAAAAAGCCTGCACCGCAGCCTATGTCTAAGATATGCAAAGACTTTCCCACAGGCAGATGGCGGTAGATTTCCTGCTGCCAAAGCTCTGCTTTTGCGCTGTGCAGCTCTCTTTGTCGCAGCTGGGAAAAATCTGCGGCGCGTTTATGCCAGTAGTTAACGATATATTCTTTCGCATGTGTATTTGCAGTAACTGTCTGGGGGGAAATAAAGGTCATGAATATAGCTCCGTTTCGGTTAAATATTGAGATTATGTGCGGATAGAAGCAGTTGCTGCGTAGCCGGGTGCTGGGGCGTCTTCATAATGGTCTGAGCGGTACCTGCTTCAACAATACTGCCTTTATCCATAATCAGCAGCCGCTGGCAGAAATCAGCTGCCAGCGAAATATCGTGAGTGATAAAAAGCAAAGCGGTTTTATACTCTTTTTGAAGAGCAAGCAGCAGATTGATGATTTTTTGCTGTGTTAAAGTATCGAGTGCACTGGTTATTTCATCGCAGATTAAGAGCTGCGGATGAATGCTGATTGCCCGGGCAATAGCTGCACGCTGTGCTTCTCCGCCGCTAAGCTGATAAATATACTTTTCAGAGTATCCTAAGGGCAGGCCTGTCTGTTCTAAAAGCTCCTGAAGCCTCTTTTTAGCCTGTGTATTGGTATAGCCGTTGTGCAGCAATGGATCCATAATTGCCTGACCGATAGGATAGAAGGGATGAAAGGAGGTGGCAGGTTCCTGGAAGATGTACTGCACCTGTCGGTAATAATTTCGTCTGTTTTTTTTATCAGTAAGATTGATGTTTTGATTGTTTAGTGATATACAGCCGCTGTCACTTGCCGTAAGTCCTGCTATCAGACGTGCCAGGGTGCTTTTGCCGCTGCCGCTGCGTCCTAAAAGTCCGACGATTTCGCCTGCTGCGATAGTAAAGCTGACATTTTTGACAGCAGCAAAAGAGGTATCTGCATTATGATAATATTTAGTTAATTGATGTACTTGCAGCATGATATCTCCTTAAATGCAATTATGCGGCGAAGCTGCTAAAAGCTGTCTGGTATAATCTGTACGCGGATGCTGACATAAATGTTCGGGCTTGGCTGCTTCGATTATATGTCCGTTTTGCATTATGATAATGCAATCAGCTATCCGGCAGAGAAAGCCGGGATTATGAGAAGTTATAAGCATCGCTGTATTTTTGCTTTTACGATAGTTTAATAATAATTGCAGTAACTCGTTTTGAGCAATAACATCTAAACCGGAGGTCGGTTCGTCAGCCAGCAGCAATTCAGGCTCTAATAACAGGCAGAGGGCTAAACAAACGCGCTGCTGCATACCGCCGGAAAGCTGGAAGGGATAGCTGTCTAAAACAGCTTGAGGATTGTCAAAATGCAGGAGAGCAAGCATTTCAAGTGCTTTTTGCTCTGCCTGCTTTTTAGCGTTATAGCTTTTTGCCTGCAAGGTAAGATAAAGCTGCTCGCGTATTTTTAGCATGGGGAACAGTGCTGTATTAGTTTGTTGGGGCAGCATAGTAATTTTTTTGCCGCGCATTTTTTCATGCTGCAGAGTGTGCAGCAGTTGAAGGTCATTCCAGTAAATACTGCCGCTGACTGTTGCCGATGTGGGCAGGGTGCAGGTAAGAGTATTAAGCAGGGTTGTTTTGCCGCTGCCGCTATTGCCCAGTATACCGATGACCTGTCCGGCAGATAGGTTGAAGCTGATATTATGCAATATCTGACGCTTATCATAAGCGACAGATAAATTTGTTATATTTAGTTTAAAAACAGACATAATCATTCCTTGGCTAAAGCGGCTGTGATTTCATAATAATCGGAAGGATGAGCGTTAAAGCCGCGTACATTATTTTTCATAACTAAAGACATTTTTAAATGGGCATAATAAATATATGCATTATCCTCCTGGATAATTTTTGTTAATTGCTGTGCTAACTCTGCGCGCTGCTGCTGGTCAACGGTACTGCGCAGCAGCTGTAAAAGCTCTTCTGCCTGCGGATTATAATAATGACCTACATTATAAGCAGAGGCTGAGGGAATATGGGTGGTAAAATAATATTCTGGATCGCCGGTAGGCGAGCAGACGAAAGCTTTAGCATAAATATCCCATTGACCATTTTGTAAAAAGACCGCGCAGTTATCTGTTATATTGACTTCAGTCTTAATACCGATGTTCTTAAGATAATTATGGGCTGCTTCTGCCAGCAGGGGCAGTTCCTGACGAGCCGGATAAGTAAGCCAGCGCAGAGTGAGCGGCTTACCGTCCTTGTCGACATAACCGTCACCGTCGGTATCCTGCCAGCCTGCTTCAGCCAACAGCTTGCGTGCTGCAGCAGTATCATAAGAGGAGCTCTGCCAGGAAGAGCCATAAGGAAGACTGGACGGAAAAGGACCATTAGCAGGCGTCCCGTTGCCTTCCAGTAAGGTTTTGGTAAAAGCCTGCTTATCTATAGCCAGAGCCACGGCTTTACGAACACGTGCATCCTGAAGTGCAGGAGAAGCAAAGTTTAAAGCTGCCTGAAAAATACGGGAGGTTTCTGTACTGCTGATTTTAAAAGCAGGATTGTCGCGAAACAGGCGTAAGCTGGCATAGGGCAAGCCTTGGGCTGCGTCCAGTTCGCCGCTTTGCAGGGCCATGGCAAGAGTATCGCCGTCAGGGATACCTTTGATTAGTACGGCTTCGGTTTGTACCGGTCCGTCCCAGTAGCGAGGATTACGCTGTAAAGCTATTTCCTGGGCAGTAACGCGCTGAGCAATAAAAGGTCCGGTACCGACCAGCAGGTTATTATCTTTGTTTTTGCCCTGTATATCCATGATGCAGGCATAAGGGTCGCAAAGATAATTGATAAGTGCAGGCAGCGGCTCCGATGTCTTAATAGTAAGTTCCTGTCCGTCGGCTAATATACTTGCTATTTTTAAATCTTCTGCGGCTCTATTGTGTGAAGCAATAAGCTGCTCAAGGCATTCTTTGACAGCATTGGCAGTCATTTTACGTCCACTGCTGAAAGTAACGTCATCACGCAGAGTTATTTTACAGGTTTTATCATCTGCATATTCATATTTTAAAGCCAGCCATGGCTGGGGCTGGGAGTGCTCGTCAAGACGGAAGAGCGTTTCCCCTATACCGTAGCGGATGGTTGACCAGCCCTGATAGTTTTTGTGTGGGTCAATACCGGCGTTGTCCATGGAAGTGCCATAAGCGGTGGTGCCATAACGGAAGATTTTTTTGTCTTCAGTTTGTTTGCTGCCGCAGCCGCTGATTAGCATGAGCATGATAAGCAATAAGGGAAGCAGTTTATTCATCTTTCTACTCCTTGAGAAAATTATTATGGTCTGGTTCAAGCAGGTCATGCAGGGCATTACCGGAAAAGTTAAAGCAGCATACAGCAATAAACAGAGCACTGCCGGGAGCAAATACTGTCCATGGTGCTGCCTGCATCAGGCTGCGGCTGCTGCTGATCATTGCTCCCCATTCAGCCGCCGGCGGCTGAGCTCCAAACCCCAGAAAAGAAAGCCCGGAAAGCATCAGCAGCATGGTGCCGATATTGGCAGCGGCCATGATGAGTACTGGTTTAGCAGCAATAGGCAACAGATGACGGCAAAGTATTTCTGTATCTGTACAGCCGCAGAGTTTGGCGGCCTCGATATAAGGAGCTTGGCTGACAGTAATAATCTGTTGCCTGACCAATCGCGCATAAGGCGCCCAGGAAGAAAAAAGCAAAGCGAAAGCAGCAGTGGGCATACTGCCGCCGAATATTCCGGTGATTGCCAGCGCCAGTACGATTCCGGGAAAGGCTAAGACGATATTTGTAAGGTTCAGCAACGATTTGTCTGCCAAGCTGCCACGATAGTAGCCGCTGCACATGCCTGCAGCCGTACCTGTTAAGGCAGCTGCCGCAGTAAGCAACAGTGCCGTAAATACAGAAAGTGGTGCTCCAGCAAGGATGCGGGAAAAAACGCAGCGGCCGTAGCGGTCGGTACCGCAGATATATTCACTGCTTGGCGGCAGTAAAGATTGCTGCAGCTGTTGTTCAAAAGGGTCATGTGGTGTAAAAAAGCTGCCGATAAGACTGAAAAGCAGTAGTAAAAATACCGGTGCCAAGGCCAAGCAGAAAGATTTTTTCTTAAAAATCATAAGCGCTCCTGTGCAGAAATCCTGTTTCTCGGATCAAGCAGACCGCAAAGCAGTTCGGCTGTCAGATTAAACAGGACGAAGATCAGGGTGCTCCAGATAATGCATGCCTGCAGCACAGGATAGTCTTTCATGGTGATGGCTTCAATGGTCAGCCTGCCGATACCGTCTAACATAAAGATATTTTCAACAATGGCTGTACCGCCCAGCAGCGAACCTGCAGACATGGCAATTACCGTTAGCATATTCAGTCCTATGGCGTGCAGTATATAATGTCTTAAGATAATCTTTCTTGGCATGCCGCGCAGTAAAGCACCGTAGACATAAGGCTGCTGCATTTCTCTAAGTACCTCGCCGCGGATGTAACGGATATATTTTGCTGCTACAGGCACAGCTAAGGTAATGGTTGGTAGAATAAAGGCAGTAATGCTGTCAGAAGAAGTAAGGACGGTGCCTGTCTGTAATCGTATAGAAAAAAAGTAGATAAGCAGCAGTGCCAGCAAGAAACCCGGTACGGAGCTGCCGACAAAAGACAACAGCTGCAGCAGATAGTCTGCTTTTTTATTATGCTGCAAAGCGCAGTAAAAGCCGGCAGGTACAGAGATGCAGAGTGCTGTAAACAGAGAGGCGGCTGCCAGCAACAAAGTGGTGGGCAGGCGGTCTAAAAAAAGACTGCTTACGGAAGTGCCGGAAATATAGGAGTTGCCGGCATTGCCGCTTAGTAAGTTTAAGAGCCAGGATAGATATTGCTCGTAGAGCGGACGGTCAAGTCCCAGCTGAGCCCTGGTCTGTGCCTTTACCGTTTCGGAAACAGCGCCGTGCTGACGATACAGCATATCTGCGGCATCTTCGACAGAAAACTGTAACAGGCAAAAGGTAAGCAAAGTAACACCGAATAAAATAGGCAATACGGCAAAGATTTGCCGCAGCAGATATTTTTTCATTTATCCTCCAAATATAAAAAAGCCATGAACAACCGGCATCTCGTGCAGAGATAACTGGCCTTCATAGCCTGGCATAGATTTATCTTATATTTATAGCTGCCGCTTCTGCGGCTTTAGGCTGCTCTTGCAGCTGTTGATATTATATCATATCCAGTAATATTTGAACAGACACTTACATTTTGGCTACAATTGTGATATTTATGTAAGAAGGCAGCAGCTGATATTGCTTAATTGGAGCAAAAAGATTATAATGGTGAAAAATCTTTAATTGAGCTTAGGGAGGATTTATTATGAAGAAAATTGTGCTTATGCTTACCATGGTATTTATGCTTGCTTTCAGCGCTGTATGCAGCGCCAGCAACGGCAAGGTGTTGGATGCCGAAGAAACGATTATCAATAAATTTTTGTCCGCTACCAAATATTCCGCCATTACTTCTATGATGACAGAAGACATGAAGAAAGATTTCAATGAAGAAACCTTCAATAATTTCAGAGAACAGTTGGATAAGAATTTTGGCAAATTAAATGAAAAACAGCTTTTCCTGGTAGAAAAAGGCAAAGATGTAGATGTATTGAGATATCAGAGCAGCTTCGCACTGGTGCCGGAAGCGCAGTTTGTCTTCATGTTCAAAGTAGAGAATGAAAAACCTCTGCTGGCTAAATTCGCACTGGCTTTACCTCCTAAAGAAGGCGCTGCAGAGGAACAGAAATAAGACTTTTCAGAATGTACGGCAGAGACCGTACATTCTTTTTTATTGGTAATTTTTAGTGCTTGGCTGCAAATGAAACAGTATTTATATGATATAATTAAAAAATAATATCATTTTCAGATGTGGGAATATAAGGAGATACTATGGCAGATAAATTTTTAATCATAGATGGCAGCAGCCTGATTCACCGTGCTTTTTTTGCTTTGCCGCCGCTGATGAACAAGCAAGGCATGCATACGGGTGCGGTATATGGTCTGTGCAATATGCTGCTGCGGCTGCTGGAAGATGTGCAGCCTAAATATATGGCAGTTGCTTTTGATAAGTCGCGCAAAACCTTTCGTACAGAAATGTTTGCTGATTATAAAGGGCAGCGTAAGCCTACTCCCAGCGAGCTGTCCGAACAGTTTCCTCTGGCGGCTAAGGTGCTGGAGGCAATGAATATCCGGGTCTTGGAAATGGACAACTACGAGGCTGATGACATTATCGGTACTTTTGCCGTACATGCGCCCGAGGATGTAGAGGTTATTATTGTTACCGGCGATAAGGATGAGCTGCAGCTTTTGGATAAACGGACCAAGGTGTTTTATACCAAAAGAGGTATCAGCGATATCAAGATTTATGATGAAAAAGCTTTTGCTGAGGATTATGAAGGATTGCAGCCGCTGCAGCTGATTGACTTAAAGGGTTTGATGGGAGATACTTCTGATAATATTCCCGGTGTACCCGGTGTCGGTCCTAAGACAGCTTTAAAGTTGATTAAAGAATATGGCAGTGTAGAAGAGGTATTGGCGAATATAGAAAATGTCAGCGGCAAATCTCTCAAGACCAAGCTTAGTGAGAATCAAGAGCAGGCGTTGTTGTCTAAAAAACTGGCAACCATCTTTACTGATGTACCTGTCAGCCTGGATATGTCAGGATATGCTTTAGGCGGTATGTGTGAAGAAGCGCGTGGCATTATGCAGGATTTGGAATTTAGAAATATGTATGAGCGCTTTGCGGCAGTCTTGAATGGAGATGCAAGCGATTTTACTATTTTCGGCGAAGTGGTAGGAGGACAAGCTGAATGCTGCGTCCTGCAGCAGGAGGATGCGGAAAAATTTTTTAACCGGCTGCAGGGTAGCAAGGTAAGCTTTTTTACCACTGACAGAGGAATATTACCAGGAGCCTATTTTACCGGAGCAGAAATATTTTATGACGGTAAGGTTTATGTTATAGAAGAGCAAAGCAACTGCTGGCAGCAGTTTTATAGCTGGCTGCAGGATGGAAAACAAGCAAAGGTTACCTGTGGCAGTAAGAAAGTATATAAGGTTTGCCGTTGCCAGGGAGTAGCGCCCCAGGGCATTGTAGGAGATGTGGCTTTAGCTGCCTATCTTGATGAGCCGGGACACAACTCCTATGAAATAGATGAACTGGCAGTAAGGTACCTGGGGCAGAAATATGAACATCCCAGCGAAGCTATCGCTATGCTGGCGGAGCTTTTGGAAGATAAGCTTAAAGAGCATCAGCAGCTGGAGCTTTACACTTCGCTGGAGCTGCCTCTGGCGCCTGTTCTGGCAGAGATGGAATATAATGGCATTAAGCCTGATATGGAGATGCTGGAACAGCTGTCCGAGGATATGTCCTTCAGGATAGCAAAGCTGGAAAAGCAGGCCAAAGAGCAGGCAGGAGAAGATTTTAATCTGAAATCTCCTAAGCAGCTGGGAGTAGTGTTATTTGAAAAGCTGCAGCTGCCGGTTATTAAGAAAACTAAGACGGGTTATTCTACTGATGTCAAGGTATTGGAAGAGCTGGAAGGCAAGCATCCTGTTATTACCACTATCTTGGAACATAGAAAGCTTGCTAAACTGCAGTCTACTTATCTGGACGGATTAAGACCTTTGATGAATCCGACGACTGGGCGTATCCATACTCATTTTCAGCAGACAGTGACTGTTACGGGCAGATTGTCCAGTACTGACCCAAATTTGCAGAACATTCCTACCAGGACAGAGGAAGGCAGACAGATAAGGGAAATTTTCGTGCCTGGCGAAGGCTATGATTATCTTATGAGCTGTGACTACTCACAGGTAGAACTGAGGATACTGGCTTGCATTGCGCAGGATAACCTGCTGCTGGAATCTTTCCGCCATGGACAGGATGTACATGCCCGTACGGCTGCCGAGGTATTTGGCTTGCCGTTAGAAGATGTTACCGGTCAGATGCGTACCAGGGCTAAAGCAGTAAACTTCGGTATAGTATACGGTATCAGCGATTTTGGCTTGGCCAAACAGCTGGGCATAACCCGTAAAGAAGCGTCTGGATATATCAGCAGTTATTTTGACCGTTATACCGGCGTGAAAGAATATATGGATAATATCGTGCAGACTGCGCGTACTCAGGGTTATGTTTCTACCTTGATGGGACGTCGCCGCTATTTACCTGATATAAGGAACAGTAATTTTAATCTGCGCAGTTTTGCGGAACGTACGGCTATCAATATGCCTATCCAGGGCACTGCTGCCGATATTATGAAATTGGCGATGATTAAGGTAGCTGCAGAACTGAAAAAACAGAGATTAAAGACCCGCATCCTGCTGCAGGTGCATGACGAACTGGTACTGGAAGTGCCGGAGGCTGAAAAGGAAATTGCGGCACAGCTGGTACGACAGGCAATGGAAAGCGCAGTGCAGCTGGATATTCCGCTGGCAGCAGATGTCAAATTCGGCAGGAACTGGGCGCAGACTAAATAAGGAACGGAGTGAGCAAGATGCCGGAAATGCCGGAAGTGGAGCAAGTACGTAAGACTTTGGCTCCGCATATTACAGGGAAAAAGATTACGGCAGTCGAGGTAAGGCTGCCGCGCCTGATAAAATATCCGTCAGCAGATGAGTTTGTTGCTAGGCTGACAGGCAGGACGATTACAGAAGTAGGAAGAAAGGGTAAATACCTTGTACTGCATACTGATATAGGCAGTATGCTCATTGTACATCTGCGTATGACTGGTGCTTTGATTGCTCAGGGCAGTGACCAGCCTGAGCCCGCTTATGCAAAGATTAAATTTGCGCTGACAGATAATACTACTATGTGGTTTACCGATATTCGTACTTTTGGAACTTTGTATCTGGTTACAAATGCAGATTACTATATTGAAGGATATGAAACGCTGGGACCAGAGCCGTTAAGCGACGGTTTTACGTCAGCTTATCTGCAGCCTTTAGCGGCAGGTAGCCGCAGGGCGATTAAGAGCTTTATTCTGGATCAGACTGTGATTGCCGGTTTAGGCAATATTTATGCTGATGAATGTTTAGCCTTGGCAGGTATTAATCCAATGCGTACAGCAGGTTCATTGTCTGTCGAAGAAATAGATAAGCTGTGCAGGGCTGTAAACACTGTGATAGCTCAAGGTATTAGGAACCGTGGTACTACTTTCCGTGATTATAAGGACGGAGAAGGCAAAAGCGGCGAGAATCAGAAATACCTGCTGGTATACGGCCGCGGTGGTAAGCCGTGTAAAAGCTGCGGCAGGCCGCTGGCAACAGCTAAGGTTGGCGGCAGAGGTACAACTTACTGTGAATTTTGTCAAAAATAGGAGTCAGTTATGATAGTGATAGGTTTGACAGGCGGAATAGCCTCCGGTAAAAGTACTGTAGCAGCAGAGCTGCGCAGATTAGGACTGCCGGTATTTGATGCTGACGAGGCCAGCAGGCAGGCTGTTGCTGCCGGCAGCGCAGGCTTAGAGCTGGTAAGGCAGGCTTTTGGCAGTGAATATTTAACAGCGGCAGGAGAACTGGACAGAGAGAAAGTTGCTGCGCTGGTTTTTCGTGATAAAGAGGCTTTAAAGCAGCTGGAAGCGATTATTCATAAAATTGTATTGGCTAAGGCAGAAGACTTTTTGCAGGAATGTCGCGGGCAAGGATGCCCTGCGGCAGTACTTGATGTGCCGCTGCTTATAGAATGTGGCTGGCATAAGAAAGTAGACGTGGTCTGGCTGGTAGCGGTAAGCGTCCGGGAGCAGGTTAGACGCGCTATGCTGCGCAGCAGCATGCCGGAAGCCGATGTAAAAAGGCGTATCGCTGCTCAAATGTCGTTGGAAGATAAAAAATCCTACGCAGGAGTCGTTTTTGATAACAGCGGTGCGCTGGAAGATACGCTGATGGAAGTACGCAAAGAAGTAGAGAAGATTTTAGGAGAAGATTTTGGCAGGCAGGAAAAGAAAAAGCAGCAGGAATAAAGGTAACAGCAAAATAAAGCGATATATCCATCTTTTTATCTGCTTCTTGCTGCTGGTTGCCAGCTATGGCGGCTGGCGGTTATGGAACAGTGATGCGGTGCAGATGCGCTTTGTTTATATGTGGCCGTATCAGCAGGATATTTTGGAATACAGCCGTAGAAATAATATTGATCCTTTCCTGGTTGCTGCTATCATTAAGAATGAAAGCGGTTTTGAGCCTAAGGCTGTTTCGGCTGTGGGCGCCGTCGGTTTGATGCAGATTATGCCGGAAACCGGACGGTGGATTGCTGAGCAGATGGGACTGGAGGATTATCAGGACAATGATCTTTATCAGACTAAGAAAAATATCCGCATGGGCTGCTGGTACATAGGTGAGCTGGAACACGAATTCCAGCGGAATCTGGCCTTGATTATGATTGCCTACAACGCAGGGCGCGGACAAACTAAGGCTTGGATGGAAGAAAACGGCTGGGATTATAATTTTACAGACCTTGAAGCCATACCGTATCCCGATACTAAAGAATATGTGATAAAGGTTTTGCATGACCGGGACCGTTATTATTTACTGTATAAAGACCGTTTATAAAAAATATAAATTCTTTTCAAAAAAAGTATTGACACTATTGTATCTGTATGGTATTATAACATTGTTGCTGATGACAACTGAATAAAAGAAATGCGGTAGTGGCGGAACGGCAGACGCGCTAGCCTCAGGAGCTAGTGGGGGCAACCCCGTGGAGGTTCAAATCCTCTCTACCGCACCATTTTTTTTTATCTCTTAATGCGGTCGTGGTGGAACGGCAGACACGCTACTTTGAGGGGGTAGTGAGGGAGACCTCGTGTGGGTTCAAATCCCACCGACCGCACCAACGAAATTATGACTCAAGATTTTATCTTGGGTCTTTTTTGTTTTTTTCAGGCTGCTGATGATGACAGGTATTTTAGAATTAAAATTATTACCCTGATAATAATTGCTGTTAGCAGGAAGTTGCTTTTGCAAGGCGAAATATTACAGCAAAATAGATTGGGAGGTGCTGTAATGTTAGTAACTACTACGCCTGTGGTGGCAGGCAGAGAAATTGCAGAATATAAAGGTATCGTCTTTGGCGAAGTCGTGTCAGGGGTTAATTTTCTTAAGGATATGTTTTCCGGTATCACCGATATTTTAGGTGGGCGCAGCGGGACTTATGAAAATGAGCTTGCGGAAGCACGGGAGAAGGCAATAGAAGAAATGTGCAGCCGCGCTGCCCGGATGGGCGCCAATGCCGTTATCGGCGTAGATGTTGATTATGAAGTGTTAGGTAAGGAAAACGGTATGCTGATGGTCAGTGTATCCGGTACGGCTGTAGTATTGCGATAAGCGAAAAAGACCTGCATCGAATTTGTCGGTGCAGGTCTTTGTACTTTATTTACCAGGTAAGATAGGTATAAATGCTGAAAACAGAAAGAACGATGATTTCAATCAATAAAATTGGCTGTAAGGTTTTGAAAAAGTTGGCCTCGAAGTAATCAAGAGTAACTACCAGACACATGTGGGTCGGAGTGAGCATTTGTCCGGCAACACCGAAAGCCATGGCTACGCCGGCCAGGTTCAGGTCGCCTGTACCCATAGCGGCGACGATGGGCATAACAATAGCTACATGCCCCTGAGACATACCTGTCAGGACACCAATAATGAAAGAAACAGAGGCGATGATAACCGGCACGGGCAAAGGTGAGGATTGGAAAGCGACAACGATTTCATCAAGTACGTTAGTGACTGTAAGGATTTGGATGAAGTAGAGGATGCAAAGTACGTTCAGAAACATTTTCCAGTCGCAGGCGCCGAAGACGACTTCTTTGCCGTTGACGAAGCGATTGGTGTGCTGCAGGACAAAGAACATGCCAACTGTTACCAGGCCCATGGCTAAAGAGGCGTTGAGGTCTAAAAAGACTACCAGCAAAAAGGTAAGGATGACAGGTGACAGAGAAAGGTACAAATCGAATAAGTTTTTGCGGTATTCGGCTTCTTCTGTTTGTGGAAGCTTAGACGCCGCATTTTTAATAGGACGTATGAGGACGAGCCAGCCTGCGGCAAAGGACAGCAGCGTCAGCCAGCTGAGGTGGACGAGAAAATCACTGAAAGCTACGCCAGCGATACTGCAGGCCATGATCATACCGGGAATAATGGGACTGGAGTATTCAAAGATATGCCTGAACCAAAAATTGATAGCGGCTTTGTGTTCCTGGGTAAGGGAAAAATCACGGCTGGCTTCGTCTACGATGGGAGCAGAAAAGCGTGCGCCTCCTAAAGAGGGCAGCAGTCCGAGAAATGCAGGCATAATAGCCAAGGTGAATTTTGCACTGGAGAAAATACGCTGCAAAGCCTTAACCATGCCGGATAAGGCACCGCTGGTACGCAGTTCTATCTCCAGGCACATGACAAAGTAAAGAGCAAAGATAATATCATAGGTACGGCTCATAGTAACGGTTTCGACCATTGCTTGTCCTAAAAAGTGGATTTGAGTACTCTTTACCAGCCAGATAAAGAGACCGCCTGCCAGCATGCAGGGGCCTATAGGTATATGGCGGCGCAGCAGCAGCAGGATGATGGACATGCTGATAATCAGCAAAATAAAGATATTCATAAAGCAGGACTCCTTCAAATAAAACTACGATTTTCGTACATAATGTTTTATTATTATACACTTTTTAGGGATAAAGTAAAATTTTTACCAATAAATAGTTTTTAAGGTCGTATTTTTAGAGGTATAATGTAAATATATAAACATAAACGGAGGGAATTATATGCGTATCAGTAAATTACATTTGCAGAATTTCCGGTGTTATGATGATTTAGAAATCGATTTTAATAAAAATATGACTGTCATTGTAGGTGAAAATGGTAAAGGTAAAACTGCTATTTTAGATGCCTTGGCTATCTCTATGGCGCCTTATCTTAATGCTTTCAGCATTAGGGGCAGAAATATGACGGAAAAAGATGTGCGCAAGATTAAGGACGCAGGCTGCCTGGAGAAGCTGCGGATATTGCGCATGAAAAGTAAATATCCTGTAGAAATAAAGGTTGATGGAGAGTCGGCAGACGGTGAGCAGGTCAGCTGGCAAAGAGAGCTGAAATCCAGCCGCGGGCGTACTACTTCGATTCATGCTAAACAGCTGGCTGATTATGGGCGTAAACTGTGGGATATGGTCAACAGCAGCGGTGACGAAAAGGTTGTACTGCCTGTACTGGCATATTATGGTACTTCCAGGATGTGGAACGACAGCAGATTATTTGGTAAAAGCAAGATTGTTGATTTGGAAAGATATGTTGGCTACGAGGAATGCCTGGAGCCTTCGTCTTCCTATAATACTTTTGGCCACTGGTTTAAATATGCAGTACTGAGTGCGGCAGAATTTGCCCGTTATATCCAGGAAACCGGCGAGAAGAAGGAAAATCCCTATGAAATGGTGCTTAAGGCAGTCCGCCAGGCTGTAACTACCTGTTTGCAGAGTATGGGTTGGAATAATATCGACTATTCTTTTGCCCTGCAGGAATTTGTCATCTGCCATCCTGATTTAGGTGAGCTGACACTGGAAGCGTTAAGTGACGGTGCGCGCAGCATTATCAGTATGGCGGCGGATCTTGCTTACCGTATGGTACGGCTTAATCCTGATTTAGGCTGCCGTGCGGTTGTCGATACCCCCGGTATCGTCCTTATTGATGAAGTAGATATGCACCTGCATCCTTCCTGGCAGCAGACGGTGCTTTATGATTTGCAGAAAGCTTTTCCGAAGGTACAGTTTATAGTAACTACGCATAGCCCGCAGGTTTTGAGTACTGTTCCGGCAGAATGTATCCGTGTACTTAAATGGAGCAAGCATTTTGAAGGCGTATATCAGCCGGAATTTTCTTTAGGTGCAGAAAGCTATCAGCTCCTGCGTGATATTCAGAATGTCGATACAAGGCCCCAGGCGCTGCCGATAGTTAAGGATTTGAAACGCTATCTTGATTTGGTCAGCCAGGACCAATGGGACTGTGAGGAGGCAGTAAAGCTGCGTAAACGTCTGGATGACTGGGCCAGGGGACATGAGCCGGCCTTGATACGTGCCGATATGGATATCAGGATGCGACAGTTCAGGAGAAACAAGCGATGAAACGGATTTATAAACGCCTGGAAGAGCCGGCGCTGCTGAAAGCGTATCGTCAGCAGTACCCGGACGAAATATGGGAGCATTTCCGGCGCCGCTGTCGCAAGGGGTATCGCGAAGTCAAGCGAGCTATCTTGGAGGACCAGCATGGACTATGCGCTTACTGTGAGATAAGCATCAAATTTGCAGAAAACGAAAATGAAGTAGATGATTTCCGTGTCGAACATTTTTACCCTAAGGCAGGTACCAACGAGGAAAAGCATAATTATCATCTGGATTGGAAAAATCTTTTAGGAGTATGTCATGGCGGCAGTCAGCCGGATGTGCCTAATCCTCAGTGGCGTTTTTCTAATTACAAGAAAGACCGCAGCTGTGATGTTCCTAAGGGCGGCAAGGAAATTACCAAGCGTATCCTTAATCCCAGCTTGATACCGGCACAGTTCAGATTGTTCCGTTATGCCGAGCATACGGGAAGAATGTACGTGGATGAAGAAAGTTGTCCGGAAAATCTGCGCAAGAAAGCGCGTAATACTATTAAAGAGCTGAATCTTAACGCACCGCGTCTGATGCGGATGAGAAAAGTGGTTATCCAGTCGTTAGAAGATGAGATTTCTCAAAACATAGAAAACGGCGGCGAACTTGATGAAGTACTGCAGTTTTTAGCGGAAACTTTACTTTTGCCGGATGCTGTAGGAAGAACGGTGCCTTTTTTTACCGTAGTCCGGTGGTATCTAGGCGAGGCGGCAGAAAGAGTATTAGCTGCAGTTGATTACAAAATTTAAGCAGAATCCTGCCTTAGTGGTTACTGAGGCAGGATTTTTCCTTTTCGGCTAGAATAATAACTTATTAACAGTTTAAACGGTGTTTGATTTCAGTATGCAAGGGAGCGTTGAAATGATGGAGATAACAAATAAAGCGTTTAAAGCTTATGATGTGCGCGGCGTATATCCAAATGAAGTCAATGAAGAACTGGCTTACAGGGTAGGCCGTATTTTTTCTGCCATGTTTGCAGCAGAAACAGTTGTTGTAGGACATGATATCCGCCTCAGCGGCCGCAGTCTGGTAGATGCATTAACGGAAGGCTTACGTCATGGCGGAACTAAGGTACTTGATATTGGGCAGTGCGGCACGGAAATGATTTATTTTGCTACCGCTCACCTTAATGCTGATGGCGGTATTATGGTTACAGCCAGCCATAATCCTAAAGAATATAACGGGATGAAATTGGTACGCAAAGGAGCTCGTCCTGTGTCCGGCGATACAGGTCTTAAAGAAATTGGCGCTATGGCTGCTGCTGCTAATTTTACTCATTGCCTGGTAGCTGGCAAGACCATGGGTACAGTAGAAAAAATAGATATTATGCCTGCTTATATTGAGCATTTGCTGACCTATGTAGACAGAGAGGCTTTAAAGCCGCTGAAGATAGTAGCAAATCCTGGCAATGGCGGCGCTGGACCAGTTTTGCAGGAACTGGCAAAATATCTGCCCTTTGAATTTATCACTATTAATGAAACACCGGATGGCAATTTCCCCAATGGTGTTCCTAATCCCTTACTGCTGCCGAATCGTGAAGCGACAGCTGAAGTGGTTCGCAGAGAAAAGGCAGATCTTGGTATTGCCTGGGACGGAGATTTTGACAGATGCTTTTTATTTGATGAGAAAGCTGATTTTATCGAGGGCTATTATATCGTAGGTTTGTTGGCAGAAGCGTTCCTCAAAAAAGAGCCGGGGGCAAAGATTATGTATGATCCCCGTCTGACCTGGAATACAGAAGCTATCCTGCAGCGTGACGGCGGCGTACCGGTACGCTGCAAGAGCGGTCATGCCTTTATGAAAGAATGTATGCGTGCCAATGGAGTATTGTACGGCGGAGAGATGTCTGCGCATCATTATTTCCGTGATTTTTCCTACTGTGACAGCGGCATGATTCCCTGGCTTTTAGTAACAGAACTCATGTGCCGCAGCGGTAAAAAACTTTCTGAATTAGTAGAAGAAAGAGTAGAACTTTTCCCCTGCAGCGGTGAGATTAACAGAAAAGTTGATAATGCGCCGGAAATTTTGGCAGAGCTGGGACGTAAATATGCTGACGGACAGCAGGATCACATGGATGGACTTAGTGTTGCTTATGAAGACTGGCGCTTTAATGTCAGAACCTCCAATACTGAGCCTGTAATGCGTCTTAATGTAGAAACTAAAGGAAATAAAGAGCTGCTGGCTGCTAAAACAGCAGAGATACTGGCTGTTATCGGCGGCGAAGAAGCATAGTGTTAAAGGAGTTTTGAGGTATAAATGATTAAGAAAGTTCGTAAAGCAGTTATTCCGGCAGCTGGTCTTGGTACTCGTTTCCTGCCGGCAACCAAGGCTACGCCGAAGGAAATGCTGCCCATAGTTGATAAGCCTACTATTCAATATATTATCGAGGAAGCATTGGCTTCCGGCATCGAAGATATCCTGATTATTACCGGACGCAGCAAACGTGCTATTGAGGATCATTTCGACCGCAGTATTGAGCTGGAGCTTAATCTGGAAGCTGCGCATAAAGAACAAGAACTGGAAATGGTCAGAAAGATTTCTGACATCCGTATTCATTACATTCGCCAAAAAGAGCCGCGTGGTCTTGGACATGCTATTTTATGCGCGCAGCAGTTCATCGGTGATGAGCCCTTTGCCGTACTTTTGGGTGATGACGTGGTAGACAGCAGAGTACCTGCTTTGAAGCAGCTGATAGATGTCTATGAACGTACCGGCGCCAGTGTGCTGGGTGTACAGGAAGTGCCGCAGGAAAAGGTATCTTCCTACGGTATTGTGGCATCGCAGACGACAGGAGAAAAGCGCACTTTTACGGTACAGGATATGGTGGAAAAGCCCAAGGTGGAAGAAGCTCCGTCCAGATTAGCCGTACTGGGACGTTATGTTATCAATCCGGAAATATTCCCAATTTTGGAACATACAGCTCCCGGCCGCGGCAATGAGATTCAGCTGACGGATGCCTTAAAAGTATTGGCTAAAGAGCAGCCTATGTATGCATATAATTTTGAAGGCCGCCGTTATGATGTTGGTGATAAACAGGGCTTCCTGGAAGCAACAGTAGAAATGGCTCTGAAACGTACTGATCTTCGTGATAAATTCCTTGCTTATCTGCAGGAGATAGTAAATAAGGAAAGCGGCAAATAATTGGGTAAAGAGGCGTTATAATGAATATACTTGTTACCGGCGGTGCCGGCTATATTGGTTCTCACGTAGTGGAAGAGCTGAAAAAAAGCGGCTTTACGCCTATTGTTTATGATAATCTTTCTACAGGACACGCAGCGGCAGTGCCGGAAGATGTGCAGCTGGTAGAAGGAGATATCCATGATGTAGCTTTTGCACGTCATATTATGGAGCAATTTTTCATTGATGCCGTAATGCACTTTGCTGCCAGCAGCTTAGTGGGTGAATCTATGGAAAATCCTGCTAAGTATTATTTTAATAATGTGGAAGGTACACTGCATCTTTTGGAGGCTATGCGCAGTGCCGGCGTAGACAGAATGGTATTTTCTTCTACTGCGGCTGTTTATGGGGAGCCGGAGCAGGTACCTATCTGTGAGGACAGTAAATTATCACCGACTAATGTTTACGGACGCAGTAAGCTGATGATTGAAAATATGCTGGCTGATTATGACATGGCTTATGAAATGAAATATGTGGCATTGCGTTATTTTAATGCTGCAGGAGCATCGCTTTCCGGTAATATCGGCGAAGATCACAATCCTGAAAGTCATTTAATTCCGCTGGTATTAAAGACGGCGCAGGGAGTACGTCGTCAGGTTGCCATGTTTGGCACTGATTATCCGACTGCTGACGGCACCTGTGTACGTGACTATATTCATGTCTGCGATTTGGCGAAGGCTCATGTACTGGCTTTGCAGCATCTGCTGAAAGGTGGCGCCAGCCGTGTCTATAATCTGGGCAGTGAAAATGGTTTTAGTGTGCGCCAGATTATTGACAGTGCTAAAAAAATTACCGGTGTAGATTTTACCGTAGTTGAAGAAGCTCGCCGTGCAGGAGATCCCGCTGTTTTGATTGCGTCTTCGGCAAAAATCCGCGAAGAACTGGGCTGGAAGCCGGAGCACAGCAGTGTGGAAGAAGTAATTGCTACTGCTTGGCAATGGCATAAACAGCATCCGCATGGATACGAGGGATAAAATAAATAATCAAGACTGCCTGCTTGCAGGCAGTCTTTTGCTTTTAAAGAAATTTTTTGCTACAATACTGTTTTAGAAATAAATTTTGCAGAGGGAAGAAATATGCAGCTTGTAGTTGATAAGATTGCCAAAAGCTTCGGCGTACATGATATATTTAAGGACGTCAGCTTCATGGTGGAAAAGGGAGAACATATAGGCTTGGTGGGCGTTAACGGTAGCGGTAAGACGACGCTGCTGCGCTGCCTGCTGGAGCCATCTTATATAGACAGCGGCAGTATCCGTTTTGAGCCGGGGATAAGTGTGGGCTATGTACAGCAGGGATTTACAGATATTAAAGGTACTATTTGGGAGTTTATGCTGCAAAGCTGTCCTGAAATATTGCGTTTGCGTGAAGAACTGCAGCGTTTGGAAACAGAAGTAAGTACTGCGACGGATGATGTGCTGGAAACAATCATGGAAGAATATACCCGCGTTACCAAACGCTATGAGTATTTGGACGGGTATCATTATGAAAACAGAATCAAGAGAGTGCTGATCGGTCTTGGCTATACGGAAGACTGGTGGGAGCAGGATGCTGCCACACTAAGCGGCGGTCAGAAGACGCGTCTTATGCTGGCAGCGGCATTAGTACGTAATCCTGATTTCCTTATTCTGGACGAACCTACCAACCATCTGGATATAGTTATGACTCAGTGGCTGGAAGCTTACCTGCGTGAGTTTAAAGGAGGACTGCTCGTGGTCAGTCACGACCGTGCCTTTCTTGATAATGTGGCAGTGCGTATCCTTGAAATGGAAGCTGGAAAGCTGCAGTCTTTTAAAGGGAATTATTCCCGTTATCTGGAACAGAAAGCTATACAGACAGCGACGCTGGAGGCTGCTTATGCGGCGCAGCAGGATTATATTGCTCGTACCGAGGCCTATATTCGCCGCTTTAAAGCCGGTATCAAAAGCAAGATGGCACGTGGACGTCAGTCCCAGTTAAATAGATTGGAACGTATGGATGCTCCTGTGAAAAATGAAGAGTTTGAGCTGCGTCTGCCGCCGGCCACAGAATGTGCTGACCGAGTTTTGATTATGGAAGACCTTTCTATCGGCTATGGCGAAAAAGTGCTTGCCCAAGGCATCAATATTACTTTGCGACGCGGTGAGAAAGCAGCCTTGTTAGGTGCTAACGGTACTGGTAAGACAACGCTTTTAAAAACTATTTTAGGAGAAATACAGCCTTTAAAAGGCAAGGCAAAAATCGGCAACAGGGTACAGATAGGTTATTTTTCTCAGAGCTATGAAAGACTTAATCCCAAGCAGACACTGCTGGAAAATTTTGTGATGGAATATGGCTTTACGGAGGAGCGTACTCGTTCCATGCTGGGGGGCATGCTGTTTCATGGCGATGATGTATTCAAAGAGATTGGTACTTTAAGCGGCGGACAAAAAGCCAGATTAGTGCTTTTAAAGCTGGTGCTTGACGGGGCTAACTGTTTGGTACTGGACGAACCTACTAACCATTTGGATATTATGGCCAGAGAAGCAGTAGAAGCAGCATTGACGGCATTTGATGGTACAGTACTGGTTGTCAGCCATGACCGCTACTTCATTAACGAGGTTGCTGACAGAATCTGGGAGATAGAAGATGGGCAGCTGAAAGATTATAAGGGCAATTATGATTTCTATCTTGCTGAAAAACAAAAGGCGGCAGCTGCGACAGCGGAAACAATGGCTGCGTCTGTGCAGGAAAATGTTAAGCAAAAAGCTGATAATAAGGCGCAGGTACAGTTTGTTAAAGCTGCTGATAAAAAGCAGCGCTACAGTCAGGAAGAAGCGGCAAGGCTGTTGCCTAAGGTTGAACTTAGCATTCGTGAGCAGGAAGCCATGATGAAACTTTTAGAAGTACAGATGGCAGACCCTGCCAATCATGAAGACCCGGCGCATAGTGCGGCTATGGCAGCAGAGCATGATGCCTATGAACAGAAAATAGCAGAGCTTATGGAAAAATGGGAACAGCTGATGGAAGCTGCGGAGGAAGCATGATGAGCGATTATGATTATATGCAGCTGGCATTAATGCAGGCTAAAAAAGCTGCCGAGTTGGGAGAGATACCTATAGGAGCAGTATTAGTATGTGACGGGCAGGTTATTGCAGCTGCTCATAACCAGCGGGAAATGCTGCCGGACGCAACAGCTCATGCGGAGATATTGGCAATCAGAGAAGGCTGCGCCAGTTTGGGACGCTGGCGCTTAAGCGGCTGTACACTTTATGTGACGGTGGAGCCGTGTTCCATGTGCAGCGGTGCCATCGTCAACAGCCGTATTGACCGCGTGGTTTATGGCTGCCCTGATGTTAAAGCTGGCGGCGTGGAATCTATTTTCAATATCCTTACCAATACCAGTCTTAACCATCAGGTAGAAGTGCTTGGCGGTATTTGTGAGGAAGAGTGCGCGTCAGTTATGAAAGAATTCTTTCGCAGACGTCGACAGGAAAACAAGGTCGCCAAAAAGAAGCAACAGGAATTATTGACTTCTGCATCTTTGCAAAATGAAGATAATCCTGTATAATAAAAATATTATAAATGAATAAGGAGACGTATCGAAGTGGTCATAACGAGGCTGACTCGAAATCAGTTTGCCGTTTGCGCGGCACGTGGGTTCGAATCCCACCGTCTCCGCCAGTAAAAAATAGCGTCCGTCAATTGGCGGGCGTTTTGTTTTTGTAACATTCTTATCAGCTGCGAACATTTATAAGGTGCGGAAAGAAAATAATTTGCGTTTACTGAACATTTTTTATAAAATAATCAGAAATGTTTAAAATAATGAGGGTGTAATATGAAAATAATTGATTTGCTTAAAAGTGAAAAAATATGTATTTCCTGTGAATTATTTCCTCCCAAACAGGGTACGGAACTGCAGAACGCATTAGAAATAGTAAATAAGATAGCTGACGTGCGTCCTGCTTATATGAGTGTGACCTATGGCGCAGGCGGCTCGACGGTCGGTCATACGGCTGCTGTGGCAAGGGCTGTACAGGCTAACGGTATTCCGGCGCTGGCACATCTTACCTGCGTACAGTCAAATGCGGACAGGATTATGCATGTCCTGCAGGATTTGCAAAGCGGCGGTATTGAAAACATCCTGGCGCTGCGCGGCGATTTGCCGCAGGGCAGTGAGGTTGGTGAGTTCAGCCATGCCAGTGATTTGGCTGCCTTTATCAAACGGCAGGGTGATTTTTGTGTTGGCGGCGCTGCCTATCCGGAAGGACATCCTGAGGCTGGTGCTTTGGATAAAGATATAGAGAACACTAAATATAAAATTGATGCGGGCGTAGATTTTCTTGTTACGCAGATGATTTTTGATAACAATGTTTTGTACAATTACATGTTCCGTCTGCTTTCTGCCGGAATCAATGTACCGGTTGTGCCTGGTATTATGCCTGTTACAAACGCCAAGCAGATAGCGCGTATCTGTCAGCTGAGTGATACGAAACTGCCGCCGCAGTTCAGAGCGATTGTGGAAAAATTTGCTGATAAGCCCGAAGCGCTTAAACAGGCCGGTATTGCTTATGCTACTGGACAGATTATCGACCTTCTGGCTAACGGCTTTACTAATGTACATATCTATACGATGAATAAACCGGAAATTATCGGCGGCATTATGCATAACCTTTCGGAGATAACGAAATGAGATATAATCGGGCAGAAGCACTCCGCTATATGGGAGCAGGCAAAGATGATACTGCTGCAGGAGTTTTGGCAGATACGGTATATCTTAAGCTGCGCAATGAGGTGCAGGCACGTCATGTGCTGAAATGCTCAGACTGCAAGGTTAGTGCAGAGGGCGTTGAACTGGATGGCGGCGTGAAGCTGCTGTCCAAAGATTTAGCCCGTCATCTGCAGGGATGCAATAAGGTATTGCTTTTAGCCGCAACCTTAGGCAGCAGGGTAGATATTGCTGTACGCCGTCTGGCGCTGACCAGCGTAGCAGAAGGAGCGGCAGCCCAGGCAGTAGCAGCAGCCCTTATTGAAAGCTATTGCGATGAAGTGCAGAGTAATGCTGAAACGGGAGGATTAGCGCAGCGTCCGCGTTTTTCGCCGGGATATGGCGATTGGAATTTAAAGGAGCAGCAGAAGCTGTTTGAAATACTTGACTGCAGTAAAAAAATAGGCTTGACGCTGACAGACGGCATGATGATGGCGCCGACTAAATCAGTGACGGCTGTTATCGGCCTTGCTGCTGATGCTGTATGTGAATGGAATAAATGTATGAGCTGCGGCAATATTAATTGCCCGTTCAGAGAGGAATAGAGATGGAATTTAAAAATTTACTGGGAAAAGAATTATTGTTTTTTGACGGTGCTATGGGTACCATGCTGCAGGCGCAGGGGCTCAAGCCGGGAGAACTGCCTGAGCTGTGGAATTTCAGCCATGCAGATATTATAAAAAAAGTACATACTGCTTATCTTGATGCAGGTGCAAATATTATTAAGACTAACACTTTTGGTGCCAACAGGTTAAAATTTGCTGGCAGTGATATTAAAACAGAAGAGGTAGTGAGCGCAGCAGTAAAAATTGCTAAGGAAGCCTGCGCTGGCAGAGAGAAAGCTTTTGTGGCTTTAGACTTAGGCCCTACCGGAAAGCTTCTTACTCCCTATGGCGATCTTCCTTTTGAAGAAGCTGTAGATATTTATGCTGAAATAGTACGCAGCGGCTGTAAGGCAGGAGCAGATTTAATCCTGATAGAGACCATGAGCGATACTTATGAAGCTAAAGCTGCTTTGCTGGCGGCTAAGGAAAACAGCAATCTGCCTGTGGTTGTTACTATGACCTTTGATGAAAACGGCAAGCTGCTTACTGGCGGCGATGCAGCGTCAGCAGCTCTGATGCTGGAAGGCTTGGGGGCAGATGCTATTGGCTGCAACTGTGGTTTAGGACCGGCGCAGATGCTGAAAATAATGCCCGAGCTAATGCGTTCTACCAGCCTGCCTTTAGTTTTTAATCCTAATGCAGGACTGCCTGTAGAGCGTGACGGTAAAACCTGCTTTGATGTAGGGCCGGAAGAATTTGCTGAACTGATGCATGAATTGATAAGCCAGGGTGTAAGTATTGCCGGTGGCTGCTGCGGAACTACCCCGCAGCATATTGGTGCGATGGTAGACAAATGCTGCAAGTTGCCTGCCGGCGGCAGCAGGGACTGCCGGTTAACAGCTGTATCATCTTATGGTAAAGTAGTTGAAATCAGTGCCGGACCGGTTATTATCGGCGAGAGAATTAATCCGACCGGTAAGCCGCGTTTAAAGGAAGCGCTGCAGCACGGAGATTTAGATTATGTTTGCCGCCTTGGCTTGGAGCAGATAAATGCCGGCGCGCATATCCTTGATGTTAATGTAGGTGCAGCCGGAGTAGATGAGCCGGAAATGGCTGTCAAAGCTGTACTTGCTTTGCAGGCAGTTACCGACACTCCTTTGCAGATAGATACTTCAAATTATGCGGCTATGGAAAAAGCTCTGCGCCTTTATAACGGCAGACCGCTTTTAAATTCCGTTAACGGCAAAGCAGAAAGCCTGGAAAAAGTGCTGCCTTTAGCTAAGAAATATGGCGCTGTACTTGTAGCATTGACTTTAGATGATGATGGTATCGGCGTGACAGCAGCAGAACGTATTGCTGTGGCGGAAAAGATAATCAACAAAGCAGCTGAGCATGGTATTGAACAGAAAAATATTATCGTTGATCCGCTGGCGTTGACTATCAGTACCGGCAGCGAAAATGCTCAGGCAGCATTGGCGATAATTGCAGAAATGCATAAAAGAAATATTCTGACGGTTATGGGTGTTTCTAATATTTCCTTTGGACTGCCGGGGCGTGATGCAGTAAACGGGGCCTTTTTTGCTATGGCTTTGCAGGCCGGTTTGTCCTGCGGTATTATCAATCCACAGAGCAAAGTTATGATGGACGTTTATTATGGTTACAGAGCGTTAAGCGGCATTGATGCAGGCTGCAAGGAATATGTAGAAAAATACGCTGCTGCGCCTAAAACTGCTGCTTTTGTTTTAAGTGAGATGAATTTATATGATGCTATTGTTCGCGGTTTGGCAGGTGAAAGTGCCAGAGCAGCAGCGGAAGCATTAAAAACAGAAGCTCCTTTAGATGTTATCAATAAATATATGATTCCGGCGTTAGATTACGTGGGCAACGGCTTTGAGAAAAAGACCATGTTCCTGCCGCAGCTGCTAATGAGCGCAGATGCGGCTAAAGCTGCTTTTGAAGTTATTCGCGAAGCAGTAGGAGGAAGCGGCAGCAGTAATGGCGAAGTTATTATTATAGCAACTGTACAGGGCGATATTCATGATATTGGCAAAAATATCGTCAAAGTACTGCTGGAAAATTATGGTTACCGGGTTATCGACCTGGGTAAGGATGTTCCGCCGGAGCAGATTGTGCAGGCTGCTGTAGAATATCAGGCTAAGCTGGTAGGTTTGTCGGCACTGATGACTACTACTGTGAGTGCTATGGAAAAAACCATCAGCGCGCTGCGGCAAGCTGCAGAGTGTAAGGTTTTAGTAGGCGGAGCAGTACTGACGGAGGAATATGCTGCTGCTATCGGAGCCGATGGCTATGCTCCTAATGCTGTCAGTGCAGTAAACTATGCTAACAGGATTTTTGCCCGGTAAATTTTAAGCGGGAGGTGCTGCGGTATGAATGTATATGTTTGGCGCCATAATAAGACCTATCACAGTCATAGTATGATTGAAGAACCATGTGTAAACAGTGAGTTCTATCTTGATGCTATTGCTGTCGTACTTGCTGAAAATCTGGATGAAGCAGTTGCCAAGCTGGCTGAAAAAAAGCAAGGCTGGCGTACGGAAGATTTGAAAGCTTTGCCCTGCCAGGTATATCCGGCAGATAAAGCTGCAGTAGTCTTTACCGAGCTGCGCGGAGCTATTCAGCATCTATAAAAATGTAATAAAAAAGGAAGATGAACAATTTTGTTCATCTTCCTTTTTGTTTTATGATAGCTTATCAGCCCAAAATGCTTTTCAGCAGCGGCAGTAATAAAGGTGCCAGAATAGAAGTTGCAATACCGGTCAGAGCTATAGCTACACCACCAATAGCAAGCTGTACGGGACTGACGCTGGCACAGACACTGGTACCGAGACCATGGCTGGAAGCGCCGATGGCAAGACCGGCAGCCAAGTCATTTTTGATGCCGAACAGGCTGAGGATCTTATGATTGAAAGTTGCGCCCAGCATACCGGTAAAGATAACAGCAGCCGCTGTCAGCGGAGGGATACCGCCGATGGTATGAGAAATTTCAATAGCGATTGGCGTAGTTACGGATTTGGGCAGTAAGGATAACAGCACTTGCTCGCTGGTGCCGAAAAGTCTGCCGCAAACATAGATTGAGATAATCGCTGTGAGCGTGGCAATAGTGATGCCGCCGAGCATAATACCTGCATGGCGTTTGATAATCTTGCGGTTGCGGATAAGCGGCAGAGCCAGGGCGATAGTTGCAGGGCCCAGCATAAAATTGATGAAATTCCCGCCTGCTGCATACTGTTCGTATTTTATTTGTGGATTAAGCAGCAGTAAGCCGATAATAATAGGACAGGCCAGAACGAAAGGCGGTATGATATTAAGCTCCAGTCGTTCTACGATGATTTCGCAGATGCAGTAAACAATAATGGTTAAGCCGATGCCGAATAACGGTGAATTTAGTAAAAGGTCAGGAAACATTAAAGCTTACCTCCTTTTTTAGCCTGTCTTTTGAGGACGATTTCTAAAAATAAGCCTGTAGCCAGTAATACAGCAAAGCTGCTGACGATGATTGTCAGGGCGATAGCAGAAAATTCTGCTTTGATAACGTCAAGATAAAGCAGCATGCTTACGCCGGCTGGCAAAAATAACATGCCCATTTTTTCGATGAGCAGATTGCAGATATCTTCAATAGTAGCTATGCGGATAATGCCGGTTGCCAGCAGCAGTGCTAAAAGCAGCATACCCAGCAGCGCCGGTGGAAATGGTATCTGCAGAAACGAGATGATTAGTGTGCTTATCCATTGCAAAAAAAGCAGGATGGCAAGACCTTGCAATAATGAATGTGATGACATAATTAAACCCCTCTTTTAAATAAATACTACAAAAGAAAAAGAATAGCTACATTTTTGCACACTTGTCAGGGGTTGTCAATGGAAGATGTAAAAAGTCGAAAAAATCAAATAAAAAATGTTTGACTTTTTGACTTTTGCTGATATAATAAAACTTGCGGAAGCCCGTTAAGGGCAACCGTAAATAATATGAATTAAGATAAATCTAAATTTTAGATTTGTTTTATTGAATACCCATAGATAGAGGAGGTGTAGCGATAATGGAAGAACGCTACAGTGAAGAAGTAAAGTCTATTTTAGAGGCTGCTCAACAGCAGGCCGTTATGAATTATCATCAGGAGCTTACTACCGCTCATGTTGTTGCTGCTTTGTGCGGCAGTGACGGGTTCTTTAAATTTTTACTGCAGGGCTTAAAAGTCAATGCAGATGATTTTACCAGAGATGCTAAAGCACTGGTAAGCAAGATTCCCGGCGTTAAAGGTCAGGATCGTCAGTTAATGATGGGTACTGGTTTTGCCCGTGTGATGGCGATGCTGCGCCAAGGTGAAGGTGAAGTAAATATTGGTCAGCTGGTCGCTACTATTATCAGCGATGGTGACAGTGACGTAGTTGCGTTATTTAAGAAATATGGTATCGACCGCAAAAAATCAGAGGCGGCTTATCTGCAGTATCAAAACAGCGCAGCAGATGAAGAAACTAAAAAAACTTTGGAAAAATACGGTCAGGACCTGACTGCTAAGGCTAAGGAAGGCAAACTGGATCCGGTCATCGGCCGTGATGAAGAAATTCGCCGCGTAGTAGAAATTCTTTCCCGCAGAAAGAAAAACAATCCGGTGCTTATCGGTGAACCTGGCGTAGGCAAGACGGCTATTGTTGAAGGCCTGGCACGCCGTATCGTAGCCGGAGATGTACCGGAAAGCCTGAAAAACAAGACCTTGTATGCTCTTGATCTGGCAGCGTTAGTAGCTGGTGCTAAGTTCCGCGGCGAGTTTGAGGAACGCCTGAAAAAAGTTCTGAAAGCTGTTTCTGACAGTGCCGGACAAATTATTATGTTTATTGATGAGCTGCACACTGTTGTTGGTGCCGGTGCGGCAGAAGGCGCCATGGATGCAGGCAATATTCTGAAACCGATGCTGGCAAGAGGCGAACTGCGCTGCATTGGTGCGACTACTTTGAATGAATATCGTAAATATATTGAAAAAGACAGCGCGCTGGAACGTCGTTTCCAGCCTGTACTGGTAAAACAGCCGGGTGTAGAAGATACGATTTCCATCCTGCGTGGTTTGAGAGAACGTTATGAAGTACATCATGGCGTACGTATTAAAGATGCGGCGTTAGTTGCTGCGGCAGTATTGTCCAATCGTTACATCAACGACAGATTCCTGCCGGATAAGGCTATCGACCTGGTTGATGAAGCTGCTGCCCGCCTGCGTACTGAGATTGATTCTTTGCCTACGGAGCTTGATGAAAGCAAGCGCCGCATCCTGCAGCTGGAAATTGAAGCACAGGCTTTAAGCAAGGAAGATGATGAGCAGTCTAAAGAGCGTCAGGCTAAGATTGAAGAAGAGCTGGCCAAACTGCGTAAGGAAAATGACGAGCTGGTTAGACGCTGGGATGCTGAAAAGGCTTCCATTGCCCGTGTGCGTGAGGTTAAAAAGGAAATTGATGCCGTCAAACAGGAAATGGAACAGGCTGAGCACAGCTATGATCTGAACAAACTGGCTGAACTGAAATATGGCAGATTGCCTGCTTTGCAGAAAGAGCTGGCTGAACTTTCCGTAAAAGATAAGGAAGGTAATGAAAACGTCCTGCTGAAAGAAGAAGTGGATGAAGAAGATATTGCTAAGGTTGTCAGCACCTGGACAGGTATTCCGGTTTCCAGACTGGGCAGCGGTGAACGCGATAAACTGGTTCATCTGGAAGAAATCCTCCATCAGAGAGTTGTAGGACAGGACAAAGCTGTAAAAGCGGTAAGTGAAGCTGTTATCCGTGCCCGTGCCGGCATCAAAGACCCGAATCGTCCGATTGGCTCCTTTATCTTCCTCGGTCCTACCGGTGTTGGTAAAACTGAGCTGGCTAAAACCTTGGCAGAAGTGCTCTTTGACGATGAACGCAATATGGTGCGTATCGATATGAGTGAATATATGGAGAAACATACAGTTTCCCGTCTGATTGGCGCGCCTCCCGGCTATGTAGGCTATGATGAAGGAGGTCAGTTGACTGAGGCTGTACGTCGTCATCCTTACAGTGTAATTTTACTGGATGAAATTGAAAAAGCTCATGCTGATGTATTTAATGTCCTGCTGCAGGTATTGGACGATGGCCGTCTGACAGATGGTCAGGGACGCAGTGTTGACTTTAAGAATACACTGATTATCATGACCAGTAATCTGGGAAGCAGTGAAATTATGCAGCATCAGGGAAGCATGGAAAGAGAAGAAATTCAGAAAATGCTGATGGGCTTCTTCCGTCCGGAATTTCTGAACAGGGTAGATGATATAGTTGTCTTCAAGCCGCTGCAGGCAGAACAAATCAAAGATATTGTCAAACTGGTACTGGGTGAACTGTCCGAACGCTTGAGCAAACAGCTGGAAATCAAGCTTACCGCCAGCGATGCTGCAGTTGCACATCTGGCAGAAGCCGGCTTTGATCCTGCTTTTGGTGCAAGGCCTTTGAAACGGCTGATTGTTCATACGGTAGAAAATGTACTGGGACGCAAGATTGTAAGCGGTGAAATTAAAAATGGTGATGCTGTAGAGGTTATTCTTGATGGCGATAATATCGACATTAAAGTAAAATAACTTGTTGCCCGTCTGTCATAAAGACAGACGGGTTTTATTTTTTAGCAATCATCCGAACATTTTTTAGTAAAAGTGTTAAAAAGTTCACAATTTATTTGACACCGCCGCTGGCTATTGGTAAAATTAAGGTGTATCAGATTGTAATTCCGATGATATTTAAGCCCGAGCTAGATTTTTATTTACTGTGTTTTGCAAGTTAATAAATTTACTTGGGCTTTGTTTTTTACACGCAGGAAATTAAGGGAGGTATATTGAAGATGAAAGTAGCAATCATTATGGGCAGCAATTCAGACTGGCCCATTTTAGAGCCGGCAGAAAAAACTCTGAAAGAATTTGGTGTTGAGGTAGAAGTAGTAGTTGCTTCCGCTCACCGGACTCCGGATGTTGTGCATGAATTTGCAGCTGGTGCACGTGAACGCGGTGTAGAAGTAATTATTGCCGCTGCAGGTGCTGCTGCACATTTGGGCGGCGTTATTGCAGCTTATACCACTGTGCCGGTTATTGGTATTCCTATCAATGCCACTCCTCTGAACGGTATGGATGCGCTGCTGAGTTTCGTACAGATGCCTTCCGGCATCCCCGTTGCCACTATGGCTATTAACGGAGCTAAGAATGCTGCTCTGTTTGCCGTACAGATTTTGGCAGTTAAGTATCCTGAGCTGGTAGAAAAACTGGCTGAAAACAGAGTAAAAATGCAGGAAGAAGTGAAAGCCAAAGGCGAAAAACTGGCTAAGCTTCGTGCTGAAAGTAAATAGGCAAAGGAGAGTTACTGTGGAGAATTTTTTTCAAGATGACAAGCTGCATGAAGAATGCGGTGTGTTCGGTATCTACAGCCACACCGAGGATGTTGCTTTAAATACCTACTGGGGTCTTTACGCGCTGCAGCATCGTGGTCAGGAAAGTACCGGTATCGTTGTTGCCGACGGCAAGCATATGCAGGTAAAAAAAGGTATGGGACTTGTTGCTGATGTTTTTAAAGGCGGCGTAGCTGATATGCAAGGTCATATGGCTATCGGTCATGTGCGTTATTCTACAACCGGTGCCAGCATGGCTTATAATACCCAGCCGTTAAAGGTGTATTTTGACGGCGGCAATCTGGCTTTGAGCCATAACGGTAACTTGACTAATGCCGGACAGTTGCGTGAACAGCTGGCAAAAGACGGTGTTGTGTTCCAGACTACTGTTGATACAGAAGTTGTACTGAGCCTGCTGGCTCGCAGCCGTAAACCGACTATCGAAGAACGCGTGGCAGAAGCTGTTAACCAGATTCAGGGTGCTTATGCTATCCTGATTATGACTGACGATAAGATTATCGCCGTGCGCGACCCCTATGGCTTCCGTCCGCTGTGTCTTGGCAGGATGAGCGAGGGCTGGTGCGTAGCTTCTGAATCCTGCGCTTTCGACCTTGTAGGTGCAGAAATGATTCGCGACGTAAAACCTGGTGAAATGCTGGTTATCGACAGCGCTACCCAGGTGCCCAGAAGCATTATGTGGCCGGAAAAAATGCCGCAGCATACTGCTCACTGCGTATTTGAATATGTATACTTTGCCCGTAATGACAGTATCATTGACAAGCAGGATGTTTATGGCGCGCGTATCCAGATGGGCCGCGAGCTGGCTAAGGAAACCAAGGATATCAATCCTGATATCGTTATTTCTGTACCTGACTCCGGTACTCCGGCGGCAGTAGGCTATGCTTTGGAAGCTGGTATTCCTTTTATGGAAGGCTTGACCAAGAACCGTTATGTTGGCCGTACCTTTATCCAGCCTACCCAAAAACAGAGACAGAATGCGGTACGTTTGAAACTCAATCCCGTACGCAGCGTTGTGGCCGGCAAATCTGTAGTAATGGTTGATGATTCTATTGTACGTGGTACTACCAGCGTTAAGATTGTTAAATTACTGAAAGAAGCAGGCGCAAGAGAAGTACACGTATGCATCACTTCTCCTCCGGTAACCGATTCCTGCTACTATGGTATTGATACTTCCGAACGTAAGGAACTGATTGCAGCACGCTGCAGCGAAGCTGAAATCTGTGAATATATTGGCGCTGACAGCCTGCACTATATTTCTATGGAAGGCATGAAACGCGCTATCGGTGCTATTGACCCGGACGGATTATGCTGTGCATGCTTTAATGCAAAATATCCTGATGGTGCTGACGAAGTAATCAGCAAAGAACCTAAAAATAAAGCTGAATAACAGGAGGCAGTCATGAGCGAAGAAAAGAAACAGTTTACTTATGCCGATGCCGGTGTTGATATTGATGCCGGCAATAAAGCAGTTGAATTGATGAAAGACAGTGTACGCGCTACTTACCGTCCGGAAGTTATTGGCGATTTAGGCGGCTTCGGCGGCTTGTTTGCTCTTAATACAGGCAAATACAAAGAGCCTGTGCTTGTATCCGGTACTGACGGTGTTGGTACTAAACTGAAACTGGCCTTTATGGCTGATAAGCATGATACTATTGGTCAGGATGCTGTTGCTATGTGTGTTAATGATATCCTGGTACAAGGCGCAGAACCTTTGTTCTTCCTGGATTACATTGCGGTAGATAAGGTTGATTCCCAAAAAGTTGCCAATATCGTCAAAGGCGTTGCTGATGCCTGCAAGGAATCCGGCTGTGCTTTAATTGGCGGCGAAACTGCTGAAATGGCTGGTTTCTATTCCAAGAACGAATATGATATTGCCGGCTTCTGCGTAGGTGTAGTTGACCGCAGTAAGATGATTACCGGTGAGAAAGTGCAGCCTGGCGATGTGCTTTTAGGTCTGCCTTCCAGCGGTGTTCATTCCAACGGTTATTCCCTGGTACGCAAAATCTGCTTTGAAGCAATGGGCTTTACCATGGATACCATGATTGAAGAATTTGGCTGCACTTTGGGTGAAAAACTGCTCACTCCTACCAGACTGTATCCTAAAACCTGCCTGCCTTTGATTGAAAAATTTGATTTGCACGGCATGGTACATATCACCGGCGGCGGTTTTTACGATAATATCCCCCGTATCCTGCCGGAAAACTGTGATGCGCAAATCAATGCGGATGCCTGGGAAGTGCCTGTTGTCTTCAAAAAACTGCAGGAATGGGGCAATGTACCCTGGAAAGAAATGTATCGTACCTTCAATATGGGCGTAGGTATGGTACTTGTAATCAGCAGCGAAGAAGCTGACACTGTACGCGAACATCTGCGTGCTGCTGGCGAAGTTTATTATGAACTTGGCAGTGTAGTTCCTGGTAGCCGTCAAACCGTCATGAAAGGCGGAGTGTTCGGTGAATAAACGTAAGATAGGTGTACTCGTAAGTGGTCGCGGCAGTAATCTACAGGCTATTATGGACCGCATTGCCGATGGTTATCTGCAGCTGGAAATTGCTGTTGTTATCAGCGATAAAGCTGATGCACTGGCGTTGAAACGTGCAGAAGATGCCGGTATTCCGACAGTTGTAGTTGCCCGTAAGGAATGCGCGTCTAAAGAAGAGTTTGAAGATAAAATCCATGCAGCTTTAACTGTTGCAGGATGTGAGTTGGTAGTGCTGGCTGGCTTTATGAGACTTTTAAGCGGCAACTTTGTTAACAGATGGCAGCATAAAATTATCAATATTCATCCGGCGCTGCTGCCCAGCTTCCCCGGACTTGATGCGCAGGGTCAGGCAGTGGATTATGGCGTTAAGATTTCCGGCTGTACTGTACATTTTGTAGATGAAGGTACTGACAGCGGCCCTATCATTCTGCAAAAAGCAGTACCTGTACTGGATGATGATACGGAAGAAACTTTGGCTGCCAGAATATTGGAGCAGGAGCATAAGGCTATGCCTGAGACGCTTAAACTGTGGTCTGAAGGAAAACTGCAGGTAAATGGACGTCGTGTAAGAGTATTGGACTGAAGAGGTGCGATAAATGAAAATAAAGAGAGCTTTACTGAGTGTTTCTGATAAAACTGGTATTGTAGAACTGGCACGCTTTTTGCATGAAAATGGCGTGGAAATCATTTCTACCGGCGGTACCATGAAGGCTATTAAGGATGCAGGTATTCCTGTAACCTATGTCAGCGATGTAACTGGCTTCCCTGAAATTATGGACGGCCGTGTTAAAACACTGAATCCTAAGATTCATGGCGCTATTCTTGCTGTCCGCAGTAATCCTGAGCATATGGCTGCCTTAGCTGAACATGGCATTACTCCTATCGATCTGGTGGTTGTTAATCTTTATCCGTTCCGTGAAACTATTACTAAACCCGGCGTTACCGAAGCTGAGGCTATTGAAAATATAGATATCGGCGGACCTGCTATGGTACGTGCTTCTGCTAAGAATTTTAAAGATGTTGTCATTGTTACCTATCCCAGCCGTTATGAAGGCCTGATGAAAATGCTGAAGGAAACCGGCGATATTGACGCTGCAACCCGTAAAGAACTGGCATTGGAAGCATTTACTCATACTGCTGAATACGATGCAATGATCAGTGAATATCTGAAAAAATCTTTAGCTGAATAAGAAAGGCTGGACAAGCATGAGAATCTTACTTATTGGCGGCGGCGGCAGGGAACATGCCCTGGCATGGAAGCTGGCTCAAAGTGATAAAGTTGAAAAGATATTTGCTGCACCGGGAAATCCTGGCATTGCTATGTTAAAAAAATGCAGCTGTATCGACCTTAAACTGGATGATTTGGAAAAAATTGCCGATTATGCAGAAGAAGAAAGCATTGATTTGACTGTTGTAGGTCCGGAAGCTACTTTGGTTGCAGGTATCGCAGACGTGTTTAAACGCCGCGGCCTGCCGGTATTTGGACCTTCCAAAGCTGCAGCGCAGCTGGAAGGCAGCAAAGCATTTTCTAAAGAGCTGATGGCAAAATATAATATTCCTACTGCATTTTTCAAAATCTGCGAGGATATGGAGACGGCCAAAGCTTATGTCAAGGAAAAAGGCGCTCCTATCGTAGTCAAGGCTGACGGTCTGGCTGCCGGCAAAGGCGTAGTAGTAGCTATGACCGAGGCAGAAGCTCTGGAAGCCATTGAAGAAATGATGGGCGACCATAAATTCGGCAATGCCGGCGCACGCGTTGTGCTGGAAGAATATATGGAAGGCGAAGAAGCTTCCCTGCTGGCATTTACGGATGGCAAGACTGTTGTCCCGATGCTGGCGGCACAGGATCATAAACGTATCTTTGATAACGACAAAGGACCCAATACCGGCGGTATGGGCACTTATGCTCCGGCACCGGTAATGACCGACATCCTGCGTTTAAAGGCTACAGAGAGAATCTTAAAGCCGGTAGTAGCAGCTATGGCTAAAGAAGGCACGCCTTATCAGGGCTGCCTGTATGCCGGACTGATGATTAAAGATGATGTTATTAAGGTTGTTGAATTTAACTGCCGTTTCGGTGATCCGGAAACACAGGTAGTACTGCCGCTTTTGGAAAGCGATCTGGCAGAAATCATGCTGGCCTGCGCAACAGGAACATTAGACCAGGCTGATGTGGCCTGGTCTGATAAAGCTGCCGTCTGTGTGGTAATGGCTTCCGGCGGTTATCCCGAAAGCTATGAAACCGGTAAGGCCATCATTGGTTTGGCAGAGGCAGGTGCTCAGGAAAACACGGTTGTGTTCAATGCTGGAACTAAAAAAGCTGGTAACGATATTGTTACCGCCGGCGGACGTGTGCTCGGCGTAACTGCCGTGGATGATAATATCCGTGCAGCTCGTGACCGTGCTTATGCTGCAGTAGAAAATATTAAATTTGACGGCGCTTTTTACAGAAAAGATATTGCATGGAGAGCTTTAAAAAGATAAAATATATAAAATATAAATTTGAGAAAAGGATGATGAACGATGGCTTTTTATTATGATGAACCGGCGCATACTTTTAGTGAGTATCTTCTGGTTCCCGGTTACTCTTCTGAAAAATGCATTCCGACCAATGTTGACCTGCGTACCCCGCTGGTAAAGTTTAAAAAAGGCGAGACTTCTGCCATTACCATGAACATTCCGCTGGTTTCTGCCATCATGCAGTCTGTATCCGGCGAAAAGCTGGCTATTGCTCTTTCCAAAGAAGGCGGCATTTCCTTTATCTACGGTTCTCAGTCCATCGAGGATGAAGCCGCAATGGTTGCCCGCGTAAAAAGTCATCGTGCAGGTTTTGTCAGCAGCGATTCCAATATCCGTCCTGACAGCACTCTTGCCGATATCCTTGCTTTAAAGGAACGTACCGGTCACTCTACTGTAGCAGTTACCTCTGACGGTACTGTTAACGGTAAACTGGAAGGTATCGTTACCAGCCGTGACTATCGTGTAAGCCGTATGAGCCTTGATACCAAGGTTAAAGAATTTATGACTCCGATTGACCAGATGATTGTTGCCGGTAAAAATACTTCCCTGCAGGAAGCAAACGACATTATCTGGGAGCACAAGCTCAATACTTTGCCAATCCTGGACGATGAAGGCCGTCTGCTGTACATGGTGTTCCGCAAAGACTATGCTTCTCATAAAGAATATCCGCTGGAACTTTTGGACAGCAAGAAACGTCACGTTGTCGGTGCTGGTATCAATACCCGCGACTATGCGGAACGTGTTCCGGCACTCATTGACGCAGGCGTAGACGTACTGTGCATTGACTCTTCTGAAGGTTACAGTGCATGGCAGAAAATCACACTGGACTGGATCCGCGAACATTACGGCGACAGTGTGAAGGTTGGCGCAGGCAACGTAGTTGATGCCGAAGGCTTCCGTTTCCTGGCTGAAGCAGGCGCTGACTTTGTTAAAGTAGGTATCGGCGGCGGTTCTATCTGCATTACCCGTGAACAGAAAGGTATCGGCCGTGGTCAGGCTACCGCTTTGATTGAAGTTGCTAAAGCTCGTGACGAATACTACAAAGAAACCGGTGTTTACGTACCCATCTGCTCTGACGGCGGTATCGTTTATGATTATCATATGACCTTGGCTTTGGCTATGGGCGCAGACTTTTTGATGCTGGGACGTTATTTTGCCCGCTTTGATGAAAGCCCGACCAATAAGGTTAATATCAACGGCAACTATATGAAAGAGTACTGGGGTGAAGGCTCCAACCGTGCTCGTAACTGGCAGCGTTATGATATGGGCGGCGCAGCAAAACTGTCATTTGAAGAAGGCGTTGACTCTTATGTTCCTTATGCAGGTCCGTTGAAAGATAACGTTACCCTGACACTTAACAAAGTTCGTTCCACTATGTGTAACTGCGGCGCGCTCAATATTCCTGAACTGCAGGAAAAAGCTAAGCTGACACTGGTATCTGCAACCTCTATCGTAGAAGGCGGCGCACATGACGTTATCCTGAAAGACAATACCAGCAATAACTATGTAAAATAAGCATTAGTCAACTGAGATAGTTTTTCTAATATGCACGACACCCATACATGGCGTATGGGTGTCGTTTTTTGACTGTAAACAGTTGATTGATTTATTTACTTTTGCTGAGTAGGAAGCAACAAGACATGAGGAATATGTTTCAAAATTAACAAATTTTCATATCTTAAAATCTGTGAAATATTTTTGTTGTAATGAATATTGTTTTATAGTAAAATGTTACAAAGTATCGGTAAAATTTCTGCCGATGTTATCCTGTTAACTATTGTTAGTGCTTTTGAAGTATTACAAGATAAATTATTCTGTTTGAACGTCTTAGGGATTGGGCGGCAGATGTATTACTATTTGGGCTGACAGCAGGAAATCATTACAGTAAAAAGGAAAGGCGTGTTGTTGATGAACTTGAAAAAATTCTTAAAAGCTGCTGTATGCGGCGCTATGATTGCAGCTCTGGCTGTTACCGCTGGTTGCGGCGACAGCGATAAAAAAGCTGACGGTAAAAAAGTACTGAAGGTTGGTATGGAATGTGCTTATGCTCCCTATAACTGGTCTCAGACCTCTGCTGAAGGCGGTGCTGTAAAGATTGAAGGTACCAGTGAATATGCCTACGGCTATGACGTAATCATTGCCAAAAAACTGGCTGATTCCATGGGTGCAGAACTGCAAATCCAGAAAATCGAATGGGACGGACTGGCTCCGGCAGTAGTAAGCGGTAAGATTGACGCAGCTATCGCTGGTATGTCCATTACCTCCAAACGTAAAGAAACCGTTGATTTTACCAAACCGTATTATTATGCTAACGTAGTTGCCCTGGTTAAAAAGGATTCTCCGCAAGCACAGGCTAAGAGCGTAGAAGACCTCAGAGGTTCTGTTGCGACTTCTCAGCTGAATACTATCTGGTATGACCAGATTGACCAGGTTCCTGAAGTTACCAAGCTGCCGGCAATCGATACTGTTCCCGGCATGATTGTTGCTTTGAAATCCGGTAAATGCAATCTTATCGTTACCGATATTCCGACTGCAAAAGCTGCTGCTTATGCAAACCCTGAACTGGTAATGGTTACTTTCCCGGAAGACAAAGGCTTCAAGACTTCCAGAGAAGATGTTGAAATCGGTATTGCTGTTAAAAAAGGCAACAAAGAACTGGTTGACTCTATGAACAAAGTTCTGGGCGGTATGACTGAAGCTGACTTCAACAAGATTATGGATGAAGCTATTCAAAAACAACCTTTGGCAAAATAAGTGCCTGTAAATTTTAGGGCGGCAGGTAGTGCCGCCCTTATTGTATTATTAAAAAGATTAGAAGAAGGTGGTGCCTCCTATGCCGGAAACATTTTTTGGTTGGGTAGCATTTTTACTGGATCAGTATGGAACTGTCTTAATCAAAGGTGCTGTAGTAACTTTGTTACTGGCTATAGTTGGTACTTTTATAGGCTGTCTGATTGGTCTGGTTGTAGGTATTATCCAAACGATTCCTTTAGATGAAAATGACGGACAGATAAAGAAAGCTGTCGTTAAAGCGCTGCAATGGCTGCTGGATGCCTACGTGGAGGTTTTCCGCGGCACGCCTATGATAGTACAGGCGATGGTCGTCTATTACGGAGCCATGAGCGTATTCAATATCGATATGTCGCCGATGTTTGCCGGTTTCCTGGTTGTTTCCATCAACACCGGCGCGTATATGGCGGAAACCGTCCGCGGCGGTATTGAATCTGTAGACGTTGGTCAGAAAGAAGCGGCCGTTGCCATCGGGATGGACCATTTCCAGACCATGCGTTGCGTTATTTTGCCGCAGGCTCTGCGTAATGTTATGCCGCAGCTGGGCAACAACCTGATTATCAATATCAAAGATACTTCTGTTTTAAATGTTATTTCTGTAACAGAGCTGTATTTTGCCTCTAAGTCTGCTGCAGGCGTTTACTATAAGTATTTTGAAATCTTCTTCATCACCTGCGTAATTTATTTTATCATGACTTTTACTGCTTCCAGACTGCTGCGCTGGCTGGAAAGCAAGATGGACGGTCCGAAGGATTATCAGCTGGTAGAATATGACCCGATGATGGATCCTTGCGGACATGTACCGCTGCCTACGAAAAAACAGAAAGGGCGGTATTAAGCTATGGAAAATAAAGAACTTTTAGTATCGGTAAAGGATTTGAAAAAAAGTTTCGGTGAAAGAGAAATCCTCAAAGGAATCAGCTTTGATATTTATCGTGGCGATGTTGTCTGCATTATCGGGCCTTCCGGCAGCGGTAAGTCTACACTCATTCGCTGTGTCAATCATTTGGAGCAGCCTACTGCTGGTGAAATCCTGTATCGCGGACAAAGCCTGAAAGCCGCTTTTAAGAAGCTGACATTGTATCGTACTAAGGTAGGTATGGTGTTCCAGTCCTTTAACCTGTTCAATAATATGACAGTTTTGGAAAACTGCACGGTGGGTCAGATTAAGGTTTTAGGCAAAAATAAGGAAGAAGCCAACGCTACGGCTTTGAAATATCTTAAGCACGTAGGGATGGACAGCTATGTTAACGCCAAACCGCACCAGCTTTCCGGCGGTCAGAAGCAGCGTGTGGCTATTGCCAGGGCGCTGGCATTGGAACCGGAAGTACTGCTGATGGACGAGCCTACTTCTGCACTGGATCCGGAGATGGTAGGCGAGGTACTGCATGTTATGCGCGAACTGGCCCAGGAAGGACTGACCATGGTCATCGTAACCCACGAGATGGCTTTTGCCCGCGATGTGTCCAGCAGGGTCATCTTCATTGATCAGGGCGTGGTAGCAGAAGATGCTCCGCCTGATGAGCTGTTTAACCAACCGAAGAATCAGCGTACTAAAGACTTCCTGAAACGTTTTCAAAATTAATAGCAGGATAATATGCTCTGGCTGTAGAAATATACAGCCAGAGTTTTTTATTTCTCTGATGAAAGAGGTGTTGAAGGTGAAAAAATTATTGCTGATGTTCTTAATGGCAGCCATGTTCTATAGCTTGCCGGCAGCAGCGGCAGAAAAAGGCACCATTTTATATATACCTATGGATAACAGGCCGGTGTGTCTGGATTACAGCGTCCAGACTATGCGTGAAGCTGGCTGGGATGTAAAGGTACCGCCGAGAGAATATATTGCTTCGGCTGATAAAGATGGCGATCCAGAAAAAATGTTTGGCTGGCTGGAAGAAAATATGCCGGAAGCATTGGCTGTAGTAGCTTCTTCTGATGCACTTTTATATGGCGGCCTGGTAGGTTCAAGAACTCATGAGATACCGCTGGAAGTAATCAAAGAGCGTGCGCAGATGTTGCTGGATTTAAAAAAGAACTACGGCAATAAGCTGGTCTATGTCTTTACTACTATTATGCGTTCTCCCAAGATGAGCGGTGCGCCGGTAGAGCCGGAATATTATTCTCAATGGGGCAGTCAGCTTTTTCAGTTAGGCGCGCTTGAGGATAAGCTGGAAGCTAAGGAAATCACCCGCAAGGAAGTTAGGGAACTGGCTGAGCTGCGCCTTGCTATCCCTAAAGAAATCTTAGACGATATGTACAGCCGTCGGCATAATAATATCAAAGCTACTGAGCTTTTGATGCACGGAGTGGAAAGCGGCGATTTTGATTATATGCTGGTGGGCCGCGACGATACGGCTACCTATTCGCAGGCTCATAGAGAAGCCAGGGATTTAGACATCTTAGTTAATGAATTGCCAAAAGAGCGCATCCGCTTTTTTGCCGGCGCCGACCAGCTGGGGATGCTGCTTTTGAGCAGGGCGTCAACCAGGCTGCAATACCGCTTGCCCTTTGTCAATACTGTCTATGCGCCCGGTACTGCCGGCAGAACCATTCCGTCTTATGAAGATGATACTGTCGCAGTAAGCGCCAAGCATCATATCTATGCGGTTGGGGCTATCCCCGTAGCAGCCGATAAAGCTGCAGAACTGACACTGGCTTTGAATACACCCGTTGATGGCATTACCTTGGAAGCTTCCAATGCAGCTAATGATTATACTTTGACACCGGAAACAGAGAAGTTTACTGCGAAGCTGCATCGATTGCTGGATGAAGGCAGAAATGTTGCCGTAGCCGATATTAAATATGGTAACGGCGCCGATAATGCGCTGGTAAGCGCTTTGTTTAAAAATGGTGATGCGTATCGTCTGGCAGCGTACAGCGGCTGGAATACGGCTGGAAATTCTTTGGGTTTTGCCTTGGCTCAAGGCTTGCTGCGAGATATGTATAGCCCTGGTGCAAAAGATGAACTGCTTAATATCAGGTATCTGGATGACTGGGCATATCAGGCTAATGTCAGAATGCGTGTTTATCAAGAGCTTATTTGGCCGAATCACTGGCCTAACAGCGGGCTTGATGCTGAGCAGGTGCAAGCTGCAGAAGAACGTATTACCGGCGATATTGGTGAACTTGCTGAGCCGTTTATGAGCAAAGCAGTACATAAGTATCGTTTTACCCTGCCTTGGCAGAGGATGTTTGAGGTTTATGTAGCGGAAAAATAGTAAAAAACGGCTGCCGCAAGGCAGCCGTTTTTGATAAGGAGGTATTTTATGAATGAAATAATAAGGCTGGCACATCCTCACGATGCTGCTGCTATACTGGACGTTTATCGGCCTTTTATTACGGATACGGCTATTTCCTTTGAATATACAGTGCCGTCCATAACAGAGTTTACGAAAAGGATAGAAAACATTGCGACAGAATATCCTTATCTGGTTTATGAACGCGAAGACAAGATAGAAGGCTATGCCTATGCTCATCGTTATCTGGAAAGAGCTGCCTATCAGTGGGATGTAGAGGTTACTGTTTATTTGTCAGATACGGTACGCGGCACTGGGATTGGGACAAAATTATACACAGCGATGGAAAGGCTGCTGCAGTTGCAGGGGATTATCAATCTTTATGCCTGCATCACAGCGTCTAATCAAGCAAGTATTAGCTTTCATGCTAAAACCGGTTATAAAATGGTCGGAACCTTTCATAAAGCTGGTTTTAAAGCAGATGAATGGCAGGACGTGGTCTGGATGGAAAAGGCTATTGGCTGCTACAGTGATAAGCCGCATGCGCCGCTGCAGTTTACTGCCCTGGAGAAGGCAGCCGTGGCGGCTGTATTGGCAAGCTTTAATGAGGTACGGAAATGAATTTGCATGATTATGAAAAAAAGCATACGACCAGCGAGAAAGCACGCGAACTGCTGAGGTACTTGGGACCGGGTCTTTTGATTACCGTGGGCTTTATTGATCCTGGCAACTGGGCATCAAATCTGGCTGCTGGCGCTGAATATGGGTATGTCTTGTTGTGGATGGTAACGCTTTCTACCATTATGCTGATAGTATTGCAGCATAATGCGGCTCACCTTGGCATAGCTACTGGCCTGTGCCTGTCGGAAGCAGCTACGGAATACCTGCCCAAATGGCTTTCGCGTCCGTTGCTCTTTTCAGGAGTATTGGCTTCCGTAGCTACAGCAATGGCGGAGATATTAGGCGGGGCTATTGCCTTGAATCTGCTTTTCCGTCTGCCGTTGTGGCTGGGCAGTATTATGATGGCTGCGCTGTGTTCCTGGCTGCTGCGGTCTAATTCCTACCGCAAAATGGAAAATCTGATTATTGGTTTTGTTTCTCTGATAGGATTATCTTTTTTGGTTGAAATCATCATGGTACCCTTAGACTGGGGTGCTGCAGCCGCAGGCTGGGTAACGCCGGCTGTGCCGCAAGGCTCGCTGCTGGTTATCATGAGCGTTTTGGGAGCCGTAGTAATGCCGCACAATCTGTTCCTGCATTCGGAGGTTATCCAGAGCAGGCAGTGGAATTTAGAGGATGAGGCTGTTATTCAGAAACAGCTGAAATTTGAGTTTTTGGATACTATCCTGTCGATGGGGATTGGCTGGGCTATTAACAGCGCCATGATACTTATTGCAGCCGCAGTGTTTTTTGCTAACGGCGTACAGGTAGATGACTTAGGCCAGGCGACAGAGATGCTGAAACCGCTGCTGGGCAGCAGCGCAGCGTTAATCTTTGCTGTAGCACTGCTTTTTGCAGGTATTGCTTCTACGGTTACTGCCGGTATGGCAGGCGGCAGTATTTATGCCGGTATTTTTGGCGAAAGCTATGATATTAAGGATTACCATTCCTGGCATGGAGTTTTGCTTACCTATTGGCTGGCTGTCCTGATTATTCTTTTTGTGGAGGATCCGTTTACCGGACTGATTTATTCACAGATGGCCTTAAGCGTACAGCTGCCTTGGACTATCGGCTTGCTTATCTATCTGACTTCCTCTAACAAAGTGATGGGTAAATACGTCAATAGTACCAGGCTGAAAATTACTCTTGGTATAATCGGCGCCATCGTGATTATACTGAATCTGATGCTGCTGCTGGAAGCATTTGGGCTGGCAACATTTTAAACATAAGAAAAACGCAAAAGTCTGATAAAGACTTTTGCGTTTTTTCTTATTACAGAATATTGAAAAGATAACCGATAAGGATAATGCCGCAGGAAACTATGGAAACAAATGTCAGCAGCAGCCTGAGGTGCATTACCTTGCTGAGCATGATGAGTGAAGGCAGTGAAACGGTTGTTACAGACATCATCAAAGCAAGTATGGTTCCGGCAGGAACTCCTGCCAGATACAGTGCTTCGGCAATAGGTATGGTACCAAAGATGTCTGCATAAATGGGTATACCGATGAGAGCGGCCAAAATGACGCCTAAAGGATTACCGCTGCCAAGTACGTTTAAAATCAGCTGCTGCGGCAGCCAGTTATGTATCAGGGCGCCGATGCCTACACCGGCAAGCACGTAAGGAAAAACATTGCGGACAATAATCCTGGTATCGCTAAGAGCATAGTTTAAACGCTGTTTTTGATTAAAATATTCTGATTCGCTGTAAAATTCTCTGATAGTTTCATCAAAAGGAATGAGATATTTTTCTAAATGCAGAAGAGAAATCAGCTTGCCTCCGGTAATTGCCAGCAGGATGCCGACGATAGTTTAAATAACAGCAAATTTCATGCCGAAAAATGAGGCCAGCATCAGTAAAGATGCCACATCGACCATGGGAGAAGAAATTAAAAAGGAAAAAGTTAAACCGATAGGTAAGCCTGCCCGAGTGAAGCCGATAAAGATAGGTACGCTGGAACAAGAACAAAAAGGAGTGACAGTTCCTAAAAGGGCAGCAGCAATATTACCCGTCAGACCTGAATAGTGTGTAAGTAAGCGCTTGGTTTTTTCCGGCGGGAAATAGGATTGGATATAGGAAATAAGAAAGATTAATGTTACTAAAAGTAAGGTAATCTTAATGGTATCATACAGGAAAAAATGTATACTGCCCCAGACTGGTGAAGCCGGATCTGCCTGTAAATATTGCTGCAATAATTGCCAGATAAGGCTGTTAAGCCATTGCATGCCCAGCACCTGGCTGATGAAAAAATCAAACATGGTATCAACCTCCTGATAAATCAAAAAAACTTGATATTAAAAGTAAAATAAAAGAGAAGCGGCGCTTCTCTTTTATTATTATATCGAAATATTTTGATTTGACAAGCTGTCTGAAGTTTATTTTAAAAGTAATCCGTTTAAAGTTTCCTGAGTGAAAAGCTGCTGCAGCAACTCTTTATTAGCAGAATAGAAATTCCACTTGCCGCAGGGACGTACGCTGATAAGCTCTGCCTCTAAAAGCAGTTTTAAATGATAGGACAGCTTGCTTTGGGCCATAGCAGACTCTTCCATCAGCTTACAAACACAGATTTCCTCGCTGGAGGAAATGCGCTGCAGTAAGTGTAAACGCATTTCATCAGATAGTGCCTTAAAGATTTTTTGGTATTGGAGATTAGTCATTTTTTTCACCTTGATTATTTAATTTTTCCAAGGTACGGCTTTCTTTTCGCACCACAGTAAGATAAAGTTAAAGACTACGCCTAACAGGGAAAGGATGATGACGCCTGCCATTAAGCGGTCAGTAATCATCAAATCACCATAATGCAGGATCAGTGCGCCGATGCCGGTTTGAGCTGCAATCATTTCGGCGGCTACGAGTAAGAGCAGGGAGGTACCTGCCGCCAGACGCAGGCCGGTAAAAATCATGGGCAGGGCGTTAGGGAGGATGATAGCCTTCATAGTCAGCCAACGACTGGCGTTAAAGCTGGCAGCAACTTTCAGCAGTAAGGGGTCAACATTCTTTACACCGGCGAAGGTATTCATGGCAACAGGAAAAAAGACGCCGGTTGCGATAATGGTAACCTTGGAAAGTTCACCGATGCCAAGCCAAAGGATGAATAAAGGCAGCAGGGCAATCTTAGGAATAGGATAAAGAGCGTTGATAACAGGAGAGCATAAACGGTCTGCCAGGGCAGAGGTGCCGGTAATAAGACCTGCCGCCAGGCCAAGCAAAGCGCCGATGGCAAAACCAAGGGCGATACGTACCAGGCTGGCTGCTAAACTTGCTGCTATTTCTCCGCTGGCAGTCATGGTAAATAAGGCGCTGAGGATTTGCGTAGGTGCAGGCAGGAAGAGGGAAGAAACAAGCTCCAGACAGCAGATTGCTTCCCACAGGCACAAGAGCAGGAACGTAAAGCCGAGGGAATACCAGTGGGGATACGTTTTCTGCCAATGCTTCATCCTGTTGGTTACAACAAATTCATTCATTATTTTCCACCTCCATCAAAGCGGCCCGCGCATCTTTGCTGATATGCTCCCAAATAGTACGGGTAAAGCCTGCGATAGCTTCTGTATGCTGGGGGAGACTGCGTTCGGCTCTCGGAACATCAACAGTAATAATCTGACTGATTTTACCGGGGCGGCGGGAAAGCAGGACGATACGGTCGGCCAGCATAACGGCCTCCTGGATATTATGGGTTACATATAAGGTTGTCAGACGAGTTTTTTCCCATAGGGTGACTAACTCTTCCTGCATAATAGTACGTGTCTGCGCGTCTAATGCCGAGAAAGGTTCGTCCATCAGCAAGAGGTCAGGTTCAATAGACATTGCCCGGGCAATACCTGCGCGTTGACGCATGCCGCCGCTCAGCTGATGGGGATAAGCGTTTTCAAAACCTTTCAATCCCACGAGCTCTATATATTTTTGCACCCGCTGCTTTTTTTCATCTTCTGCGATTTTTTTAGCTTCCAGGCCAAATGCTACATTATCGTAAACGCTGCGCCAGGGAAAAAGCCCTGTTTCCTGAAAGACGATGCTCATATGCGGCTGGTAGCCGGGGCGGACGCCCTTGAAGCTTATTTTGCCGGAGGAAGGCTCCAACAGGCCTGCTGTAAGATTTAATAATGTAGATTTACCACAGCCGGAGGGACCGACGATGGCAATAAATTCCTGCTCGTTGACGGTAAGAGTTATATTTTCCAGCACAGGCAAGGTCTGACCTTTCCTGTTAGTAAAATTTTTACAGATATTGTCGATAACTAATTGCATATGCTTCTCCTCAAGTAAAGAAGGGCAGAAATTTCTGCCCTTCTGTTATTTTGCCAGTGCTTTTTCTAAAAACTGGTTATTTACAATTTGCTCCGTTTTCAGAGAACCGTTTAAAAGGCCATTGGCTGCATACCAGTTAATCTGGGTGGTAATGTCGCTGCTCAGCAATTTTCCGTCTCTGTCAATGTAGGGAAGTCCGATTTTGATATCATCTACGGGAGCATTAACGTATTTAGCTATGATGCCGATGACTTCGTCAAACTTTTTCTGGTCTTTTTTATCAATAACGGCATCATAATAATAGTTGCAGGCTTTAGTATAGGCTTTCATGAAGCGGACGCCGGCGGCTTCGTCCTTGCTGAAATCGGGCGAGTAAAAAATAGCAGAGGTCTGATAAGGGATAACATCGCCGACCTGCACGATGGTTTTGCCGTAGCCGGCTTTTTCTACCTTCGTAATATTTGGCTCGTTCAGGATAGCTGCATCAATCTGTTTGCTTTCCAGGGCTGCCATAACAGCGCTTAATTTATTGAGCGGTACCAACTGTACGTCATCTAAAGTAAGACCATCGGTTTCCAGTAAACGCCCCAGCATATAATGGAAAGTAGAGCCTTTTTGCGTAATGCCGATGCGTTTTCCTTTTAAATCTGCCAGAGTAGTAATGCCTTGGTTGTAATTATCGGTTGTTACCAACAGAGCAGAAGAGGGAAAACCTTTTTGTTCACGGCCTTTATCAGCTACGATGGACAGCTTTTGTCCGCTGGCAGCCATATTGAACAGGCTGGCAGTGATGCCGGTAGCGCCGACATCGATTTTGGAAGAAGCTGTAGCGACGGCGATGGGGTGAGCCGCATCAAACCATTGCTGTTCAATCTTTAGTCCTTCTTCGGCAAAATAGCCTTTCTCTATAGCAATAAAGAGAGGTGCGCTGCTGGTAAGACGCAGCATACCAAGACTTACAGGAGTTGCTTTAGCAGGGTCGTCTTTGGCGCCGGAGGAACAGCCTGCGGCAGCGACAACCATGCATAACGACATGATAAGGGCAAGCAGTTTTTTCATAAAGACAGATCCTTTCTGAATTTCTAAATATTTATAGATTATTCTACACTATTCCTTTTAACTTTGCAGTAATGCTGGAAAAATAATCAAAAATATTTTTGTCATGAATGTAAAATATAACATCTGTAACAAGATTGTATATATTGCTGCCAGGTATCATGGTATAATGAAGACAAGTGATTTTAAAGGGATGTGAAAAGATGATAGATACCAGTAAGATAAAACGGCTGCTTGCCGTTTGCGCTTTATCCAGCTGTATAAGTATGCCTGCTTCTGCTGAAAATGTACGCTTAGCGGCAGTAGAAGCGCCTGTAAGCGGCGCAGTAATGGTTATAGAGCTGTGGGGCGACCGGCTGGAGAGCGGTTATGCCGACGACCTGTTGCTGCTTTTTAAAAATAAGGATGGCAATATCAAGGCTGCTTATAACCCTACTGTCAAAGGCGGGTATAACTGCATGCTTGATATGGTACGTATTGGCGGGGAAGGCAGTCAGTTGCTGCTGGCCGTAGGACAGGGAGCTTGGCAGCGGCCTACAGAGTACAGGATTATTGATTTCAGAGATTACAAAGACATCAAAGAAATCTTTACGGCAGCCGATAATTATGGCGTAGTAAAGAAAGCTCAGATGCAGGGAGACCGCCTGCAGGTAACTATGTGCGATGACAGCAGCAGCTCCATGCAGGTTGATTCCGAATTACTGGAAGAGATTCTGGCTGGAAGACGGCAGGCTCAGGCAGAAAAAATACATTCTCTTACAGCCAAAGATATTGATGGCGACGGACAGGAGGAAGTATTGACAGTGCAGAAGATAACTGCTGATAAAAAAGCGTTAGCCGATGTCGGCGCAGTTTGGAAGCTGAATAAAGACAGCAGATGGGACTGCGGCGGCTTTACTATCTTGGTGGCGGGCAAGGCAGCCAAAAGCAATACTATTAACGAAGGCTGTACAGGAGAAGGTTATACTGTGCTGCCGCGTAAGATAGTTGCACCTAATGGAGAAGCTACCTATCCGGTAGTGGCTTATAAAGATGATGTGCAGCTGCAGAACAAGGTAAATGAACTTTTGCAGCAGCAAAGTGCTGGATATTTGGAAAAATTTGTCAGTGGGGAAGCTGATATGGCTTTTAATGTACTGCGTGCAGATAAGGATTTGCTTAGCATTCAGCTTATCAGTGGCAAAAGCAGTTTTGTGCACCATCATGTAAATATTGATCCGCAGACTGGTGAAGTGATAAAGCTCAGTGATATCTTACAGGCAGACAATCCTGATTTACTGCCGCTTTTGAATCTGTTAAATACTAATAAGAATGTAGAATTTACGGAAGGTTTACCATCAGAGTGGTACCTTGCAGATAAGAAGCTTTGCTTGATTGTTAATGTCTGCGGACAGGAAGAAGTGTCTTGTTACGCTATCGGAAATCTGCATAAATATCTGAAGGATAAAAAGTGGTTAAACTGACTGACCAGTCAGCAAAAACTGAAAGATGCAGAAAACGGGAGAAAAACAGAGAAAAACAATTGTAATATTATTTAACAGCATTTGCTTTTCTTATATCCCTATTTTATAATAATATTATTCTGAAACTGGCTCAATATCTTTAATTGTAAAGAAGTTACGTTTCTAAATAAAGGAAAAGAGGAGGATTTTGTATGTTTGATTTTATCGGCTCTTGCAAAGCTAAAAAAACTGTTGCGGCAGCGCTGGCTCTCGGGCTGATGATGGGCATAGCGGGGTGCGGTAAAAATGAGCAGCCGCAGGCTGCTGCAGTAGCGGTCAAATCCATGCAGGTAATTAAGCGTGATACACCGCTGGTATATGATTATACCGGTTTTGTGGAAGCTCAGCAGGAAATGAATCTGGTATCTCAGGTTTCCGGACAGATCACCGGTAAGTATTTTAATGGCGGTGAAACCGTTCAGGCAGGTCAGGTACTGTATTCTATTGATCCTCGCACTTATCAGGCTAATATGCTTAATGCACAGGCAAATCTGGCTAATGCTAAGGCTACTTTGGCTAACGCTGCTATGGATGCGGAACGTTATACCAGACTGTACGAACAATCTGCCGTATCCAAGCAGACTATGGATAACGCTATTATGCAGCGTGATCAGGCTCAGGCTTCTGTAAATGCTATGGAAGCATTGCTGCGCAATGCGGAAATTGACATGCAGGAAACCAGCGTAGTTGCTCCTTTTACTGGACGTATAGATACTACTGCATTAGAAGTTGGTAACTATGCTACAGCTGGACAAACTGTATTGGCAACTATTTCCAATACAGATCCGGTTTTTGTAAAATTCAGTGTTGCTGAACCGGAATATCTGAAATTATCTTCTGCTCATGATAATAATGGACAGGCGTCTTTGGAAAATCTGTCTATTGTTCTCAGTGATGGCAGTACCTACGAGTTAAAAGGCAAAGTTGCTGAAGTAAACCGCGGTATCAGCGATAATACCGGTACTTTGACTATCAGAGCATTGTTTGACAACCCTCAGCGTAAACTGCTGCCCGGTATGTTTGCGCATGTACAGGCAATTGGCGGTATAAGAGAAAATGCACTGCTTATTCCGCAGCGTGCTGTTGTTGAACTGATGTATAAGAAATTTGTTTATGTCATCGGTGATGACAACAAGGTTAATATGAAAGAAATCACTGTAGGTCCTATCGTTGGACGTATGTATATGGTTGAAAGCGGTTTGGACGGCAGTGAAAACATTGTTGTTGAAGGTACAGGCAAGCTCCGTCAGGGCAGCCAGGTTACTGCAGAACCTATGACGGAGGCTGATTTGAACACTGCCGAAGCTCAAAACAAACAGTAATAAGGAGGCAGGGTTAAATGGCACGTTTTTTTATTGACCGTCCGGTCTTTGCAATAGTGCTGGCTATCATTATTACCCTTTTGGGTACTATTGCCGGTTTCAGTCTGCCTATTGCTCAATATCCGCAGATTACTAAGCCTCGTATTGCTGTAGACACTACTTATGTAGGCGCCAGTGCCGATACAGTAGAAAAATCTGTTGCACAGGCAATCGAGCAAAAGGTAATGGGCGTAGAGAACATGCTGGATATGACTTCTACCAGCACCAGCTCCGGTCAGTACAAACTCAATGTTCAGTTTAATCTGGACAAAAATGCTGACATTGGTTCCGTAGAAGTACAAAACCGTGTATCTCAGGCTAACAGCTCCATGCCTAGTGAAGTAACCAGCTATGGTATTACTACTTCCAAGGAATCTGCTGAGACCATTATGTACTTTGGTCTGTATTCTCCTAATAAGACTTATGACTCTATGTTCCTCAGAACATATGCCGACGCAAACTTCATTGACGCAGTAAAACGCGTTAAAGGTGTTTCCAAGATTGACGAATATGGTCCTGAATATTCTATGCGTATCTGGCTGAATCCTGAAAAAATGGCACAGCTGGGAGTTACTGTTGACGATATTTCCAGTGCTATCAAGAGCCAGAATATCCAGGCGCCTGTAGGTTCTATCGGTAACCGTCCGACTACTGAAGAGCAGGAAAAAGCTTACTCTGCCAGCGCTCAGGGTCGTTTGAATACTCCGGAAGAATTTGGTAATGTTATTATTCGTTCCAGCAAAGGCGATAATCTGAAATTACGCGATATTGCTGAAATTAAGCCGGGTGCCCGCAGCGATTTGGTTTCCAGTCAGCTGAATGGCGGTGACGCTGTTATTTTCCCGGTTTCTCTTACATCTGATGCTAACTCTCTGGAAACAGTAGCAAATATCAGAGAAGTATTGGCTGATGCTCAGACTCGTTTCCCCAGTGATATGGAATTGATTGTTGTTCAGGATAATACCCAGTTTATTACTGAATCCTTGAGCAAGGTTGCACATACTTTCTTCGAAGCATTGGTACTGGTTATTTTTGTAGTATTTATCTTCTTAGGCAGCTGGCGTGCAACAATGATTCCGCTGCTTGCAGTTCCTGTATCTTTGGTTGGCACTCTTGCTTCCTTCGTATTGCTTGGTTTTACAATCAATACTCTGACTGCTTTTGCTATGATTCTGGCTATCGGCCTTGTTGTCGATGACGCGATTGTCGTTGTTGAAGCAGTTGAACATCATATTCAGGATAATGGTATGTCTCCGCGTGAAGCTACCTATCGCGCTATGAATGAGGTTTCTGGTCCTGTTGTAGCTATTGCTTTCGTACTGAGTGCGGTATTTATTCCGGTTGCTTTCACCGGCGGTACTGTAGGTGAGCTGTATAAACAGTTTGCTATTACCGTTTCTGTTTCCATGATGCTTTCCGCTATTGTAGCGTTGTCCCTGACTCCGGCATTGTGCGCATTGCTGCTGGTTAAAAAAGGTGATGAAGAAGCTCCTAAAGGCTTTATCGGCAAAATGGTTGCAGGTTTCAACAGATGGTTTACCAATACACTTGGCAAGTATGTAACTAATGTTGAAAAATGTATCCGCAAATCTAAGCTGATTCTGTGCTGCCTCGTGGTTATGGTTATCTGCATCGGCGCTTTGGCTAAGGCTACACCGACTGGCTTTGTACCTAACGAAGACCAGGGCATGAGTGCTATTGCAGTTTCTTTGCCGGAAGGTGCATCTGCTAACCGTACTCAGCAGGTTCTGTCTGAGTTGGACGACAGACTGAGAAAACTGCCCGGTGTTAAAAACGTTCTTACCGTAGGCGGTGTAGATATTCTGTCTAATGCACAAAAAGCAAGTGCAGGTCTTGCCGTTGTTGCTATGGAAGACTTTGACAAGCGCGATAATACTATTCAGGATGTTATTCCTTTGATTTTAAAAGAAGGTTCTCAGATGACTGATGCATCTGTTATGGCTTTCCAGCCGCCTTCTCTGCCTGGTGCTTCCAGTACCGGTACCTTGAGTATGTACATTATGAACCTTGCCGGTGAAGATGTTAATACTATGAGCAGCCGTGCTAATGAGTTCCTTGCCAAAGCGCGTCAGCGTCCTGAAATTGGTATGATTTATACCACGTTAAACACCAATACTCCTACTTATCAGTTTGAAGTAGACCGTGAAAAAGCTGAATCTCTGAATGTTCCTGTATCCAGCGTATTTACTGCTTTACAGGCTTTCCTTGGCGGTACTGAAGTCAACGATATTAACAGCTTTGGTCGTGTATGGAAAGTAGTTATGCAGGCTGATCCTTCTCACCGTACCAGTGCTGACGATATGCGTTTCTTCTTTGTACGCAGCAATGAAGGCGGTATGGTGCCGCTGAATACACTGGTAAAAGCGAAGAATGAAAATACTTCTGTTATCATGACCCGCTATAATGGCACCAGTGCAATTAAGATTGCCGGTGACCCGGCAGATGGCTATTCCACCGGTCAGGCTATGGCTGCGTTGGAAGAGGTTGCTGCAGAAGTATTGCCTACAACCTATACTTATGAATGGGTTGACCAGAGCCGTGACGAAGTTGAGGCAGGCGGTCGTTCTACTCAGATCTTTATTATTTCTCTGATTTTCGTATTCCTGTGTCTGGCTGCACTTTATGAAAGCTGGACTATTCCTCTGGCAGTATTGCTGTCTGTTCCGACAGCAGTATTTGGCTGCTTCCTGGCTCAGTATCTGCGCGGTCAGAATAACGACGTATACATGCAGATTGGTCTGATTACCTTGATTGGTCTGGCTGCAAAGAACGCGATTCTGATTGTCGAATATGCTAAGATGAATATGGAAAACGGTATGGATGTTGTGCATGCTGCTATTGAAGCGGCTCGTGTACGTCTTCGTCCTATCTTGATGACGTCCTTTGCTTTCATCCTTGGCTGCGTTCCGCTGGCTGTTGCTACCGGCCCTGGTGCAGGTGCCCGTGTTTCCATGGGTAACGCTGTTGTTGGCGGTATGTTTATTAACACCTTGTTGGGTGTATTCCTTATTCCGGTACTGTTTGTCGTTGTAGAACGTTTCTTCAGCAAGAAGAAAAAAACTGAGCAATCAGAACAGCAATAAGGTTAATAAGTAAAATGCTCTGCTTCGGCAGAGCATTTTTTTTACACAAATATCGTAATTAATATTGTATAATAAAAAAGATTAAGATACATAGAGGGGGGAATAGTTTGCATAAATTTACGCTGACTAAACAATTTTTTAAAGATGTCTGGTATTTGACGAAAAGCTATTGGTCTTCCGAAGAAAAGGTAAAGGCTTTTGGCTTGCTGGGCATTATTATTGCTTTAACGCTTGGCATAGTATATATGCTGGTGTTGCTTAATGAATGGAATAACAGCTTTTATAATGCCTTGCAGAATTATCAGACGGATAAAATCTTTGATGGTTTACTGAGATTTTCCGGATTGGCGGCAATATACATTATTTTGTCTGTTTATTCATATTATCTGCAGCAGACACTGATACTTAACTGGCGCCGCTGGATGACAGTACAGTTTTTGGATATCTGGATGAAGAACAGGACATATTATCAGCTGCAGATGTTTGGTAAGGATACTGATAACCCTGACCAGCGTATCAGTGAGGATGTCAGACTCTTTGTAGAAATGACACTGAGCTTTGGCGTAGGTATATTAAGGTCTTTATGTACTTTTATTTCTTTCGTCTTTATTTTATATAAGCTGTCAGGTACACTGCATTTTACTGCTTTTGGGCAGGAATGGGCTATTGAAGGTTATCTTTTCTGGGCTGCCCTGGTGTATTCAATTATTGGTACCTACATTACTCATTTGGTAGGCCGTAAACTGGTAAAGCTCAATTTTATTCAACAGCGTTATGAAGCTGATTTTCGTTTCAGTATGATTCGTTTGCGTGAAAGTGCTGAAAGCGTTGCTTTTTACAGAGGTGAAAAACAGGAGAGCGGCATTTTTCGTGAGCGTTTCTCGCTGCTTTTAGATAATTTCTGGAAGCTGGTAAATAAGCAGAAGCAATTAGTATGGCTTAATTCCGGTTATTCCCAGATTGCAATTATTTTTCCTTTTGTAGCTGCAATGAACAGATATCTTGCCAAAGAAATTACCTTAGGCGGACTGATGCAGGTTTCCAGTGCTTTTGGCAATGTGCAGGGTGCCTTGTCCTACTTTATTGATATGTATACCAGCATTGCTCAATGGCAGGCAGTTGTTATGCGTCTGACTTTTTTTGGCAGACATATGCATGAGGTTTCTGCTGATGCCGAAAAATTCCATTTGGATCGTTTTGTAGTGGCGCAGGAAGTTGAAGCGGAAAATATGCAGGTTAATTTGCCGGATGGGACACCGCTTTTGAGCAATATCAGCTTTGTACTGCATCCGGGCAGCAATGTGCTTATAAAAGGTGTCAGCGGCAGCGGTAAAAGTACGCTGCTGCGCGCTATTGCCGGTATTTGGCCCTATGTAGAGGGGAAAATCAGGATGCCTGCACAGGATAAGCTGATGTTTATTCCGCAAAAGCCGTATTTGCCGCTGGGTACCTTGCGTGAGGCGTTGTTGTACCCGGGTGGGAAAAAAGCTAGTGACAGCGAACTTATTGCTTTGATGGAGCTTTGCCAGATTGGCTATTTGCAGGATAAGCTGGATATAGTAGCAGACTGGAGTCATGTACTTTCCGTGGGAGAGCAGCAGCGGCTGGCTTTTGTCAGAGCGCATCTGCAGCAGCCTGCGTGGTTGTTTTTAGATGAAGCTACTTCTGCCCTGGATGAAGAAACAGAAGCCAAGATGTATATGTTGGCTGCAGAAAAATTGCCGGATACTACTATTGTCAGCGTTGGTCATCGCAGTACCTTAAATAAGTATCACAGCCTGCAGCTGAAATTGAACAAGGAGCAGCGCAGTCTGAGCTTGAGTGCTATGTAGGTTTTACTTATAAGCGCTATACAAAGCAGGTAAAATGCGATATGATACTTAAAGAATAGTATAAGGAGTGAGAAAGAATGTTACCCTTGCAAATTAAAGAAAATATTTATGATGTGAGTGTTCAGGACTGGGATGTGCGTGATTTTCACGGCTATAAGACGGAACGTGGCGCTACTTATAACTCCTATCTGATTATGGATGAAAAAATTTGCCTGATTGATACTGTAAAGGCTCCTTTTGCGGAGGAACTTATCAACAATATCCGCAGTGTTATTGATCCTGCACAAATTGATTATATTGTTATTAATCATGTGGAGCCGGATCATTCCGGAGCTATGCCGATATTGGCAAAACTGTGCCCCAAGGCAAAATTTATTATAACTATGCAGGGCAAGACAGAAGCTATTCAGCACTACGGCGATATTTTTGATTTTATTGTAGCTAAAGATGGCGATACACTGGAATTAGGTAAACGTACTTTGCAGTTTGCTACTATGCCTATGCTGCATTGGCCGGACAGTATGGCTACTTACAGTGCTTATGATAAGATCCTGTTTTCCAATGATGCTTTTGGGCAGCATTATGCTACCAGCAAACGTTTTGATGATGAAGTAGAACTGGATATTCTGTATTATGAAGCTAAAAAATATTTTGCCAATATTCTTTGGCCTTATGCGAAGCTGATTGATAAGGCAATTGCCAAGCTGGGCGGACTGGACTTTGATTTAATTGCTCCTTCTCACGGTGTTATCTGGCGCAGTCATCTGAATGATATTATAAATATGTATCAGCAATGGGGCAGCGGTGTTAAAGATGGCAGTATTGTTGTAGCTTATGACAGCATGTGGGGCGGTACGGAAAAGATTGCGCGTGCTATTGCCAAAGGTGTTGCTAAAGCAGGAGTTGAAGTAAAACTGTTTAAAGTAAGCTGTACAGAAAACAGCAGTATTGCTGCTGAATTATTTACAGCCTCCGGATTCCTTGTAGGTTCTTCTACACTTAATTATGGTATGTTGCCTTCCGTAGGTGCTTTGCTGACTTATGTTAAGGGATTGAAGCCGATGCAGAAAAAAGCAGCTGCTTTTGGTACCTTTGGCTGGGCCGGCGGCGCACAGAAGGATATGGAAGAATTTCTGAATAAAGCTGGCTTTAACGTGTTTGATGGTTATACCTGCAAATGGAAACCTCAGGCAGCAGAGCTGGAAACGGCAGAGAAATTCGGCTATGAATTTGCTCAGAACCTTGATTGTCAATGTGAAAGATAGTTTAGTAATTAGTTTAATTTTGACTAAATATATATGGCAATGATATGATAACAATATATCTTAGCTGTTACAGGAAGGATAATGGATGATGAATAAAAAAGCTGAAAAATTTAATGCATTTATGAAAGAGCATAATATTACCTGCTTCAATGCACAGGATATCGGCAATGAATTGCATACTGTTTTGTACCGTTCTTTTATGGAAGTAAGCGGACAAAACCTGCCGACTATGGTTGTTCTGGATGACAGTATCTATGCTATGCTGCAGGTACGCGTAGCTGCCGGCGTGGTAAAAGAAGCTAACAGAACTGCTGTGCTGGAGCATTTGAATAATCTTAATGAAAAATATAAAGTGTTTAAATACTATGTTAACGAAAGCGGCGACATTGTTATCGAAAGCTGCATTCCTACAACTGAGGATGACTTTGTTCCCGGAATCATCAATGCCGTTATCGAAGTTGTATTGAAACATCTTATTGAAGAATATCCGCAGATAATGAAGATTGTCTGGGCAAATTAAAATCTCAGGCTGTGCAGTATTAACTGCACAGCTTTTGTTTAATAATTACTAATTTTTTGTGCCGGGGAGGTATCATGTTGAAAAAATATGGTCTTAATGATCAGCAGGTTGATGAAGCTTTAAAAAAGTACGGTAATAACGCTTTATCCCAGCCGCCAAGAGAAACTTTCTGGGATAAGCTCTGGGATAATTTTCAGGCCCCGATTATACGCATCTTGATTTTTGCTTTACTGGTCAATGTCGTTTTTGTCTATATGGGTCACGGCGACTGGATTGAGACCGCAGGTATTTTCCTGGCAATAATCCTGGCTACTTTTGTAGCAACTTATTCCGAATACAGTAACGAGAACGCCTTTCAAAAGCTGCAGGAAGAAGCCAGCCGTATCCGCTGCAAAGTATGGCGTAATGGTGAGCCGGTAGAAATCCATATCGACGATATTGTTACCGGTGATGCGGTAATTTTAGAAGCAGGTGACAAAGTGCCTGTGGACGGCATTTTGCTGGAAGGAGATATTAAGCTCGACCAGGCTGCCTTAAACGGTGAAAGCGAAGAAGCACATAAACTGCCTGCTCCTGCGGATTTTTCCTGGGAAGGTGAAAAAATCGATTTTCTGGATGAGCATAAATTATTCCGCGGCAGTGTAGTTGTGGAAGGCAATGGTATTATGCAGGCGGTCAAGATTGGTGATTCTTCTGTTTATGGACAGCTTACTCAGGAACTCAAAGATGATGAACGCGACAGCCCGTTGAAATTAAAGCTTAAAGGTCTGGCTAACAGCATCAGTAAGTTTGGTTATGCCGGAGGTATTTTGATTGCTGTTGCTGTTATGCTGCATAAGATGGTACTTGCAGGTGGTTTTTCTGCTTATGTGAGCAATATGACAGCTGTTTTAGGTGATTTGGTTCAGGCGGTAATTTTAGCTATCATAATTATCGTTATGGCTGTACCTGAAGGACTGCCGCTGATGATTGCCATTGTTTCTTCCTTGAACATGCGTAAAATGCTGAACGATAATGTTTTGGTACGCAAGCTGGCAGGTATTGAAACTGCCGGAAGTCTGAACATGTTGTTTACGGATAAGACAGGTACAATTACCAAAGGCAAGCTGGAGGTAGTAAGATTTATTACCGGCGATCTGAAGGAAATGACAGATTTTGCGCAGCTGCCGGAAAAGCTGAAAGAGCTTACCTATCAAAACGTAGTGCTGAATACTTCTGCTTCTGTAACTGACGGTAAGATCATTGGCGGTAATATGACGGAAATGGCGCTGAGTAAATATATCGGCTCTTTCCGTATGAGCGAAGAACTGCAGCGTTTACATTTTGTGCCATTTAATAGTGCTAATAAATATTCCTGGGCTATGGTACAGAGTAAGCAAGAAAATTATTGTCTGGTAAAAGGCGCGCCGGAAAAGCTTATTCTGCAGACTGATTATTATTGGGATGAACAGGGATGCAGACAGCAGCTGACTGAAGAGATGAAGGCTGCACTGGATAAAAGGATGATCCAGCTGGCAGGTAACGCAATCAGGATGCTGGCTCTCTGCAGTTATGAAGGCGCGGTAGAAGAACAGCTGCCGGAGCATGGACTGACTTTGGTTGGCATTGTCGGTATTCGTGATGATGTACGTCCGGAGGCTATTGAAGCTATTGCAGCTGTGCAAGGTGCCGGTGTACAGGTTGTTATGATTACCGGCGACCGCAAGGAAACTGCTGTAGCTATTGCCAAGGATGCAGGCCTGCTGCGTCATCCTGACGAACTTGTTTGGACTTCTGCAGAGCTGGCTGAACTCAGTGACGAAGAAGTAAAACTGTATCTGCCTAAACTGCGTGTAGTTGCCAGGGCTTTGCCCATGGATAAATCCAGGCTGGTAAGATTATCGCAGGAACTAAATCTGGTTGTTGGTATGACTGGTGATGGTGTTAATGATTCCCCGGCACTCAAAAAAGCGGATGTAGGCTTTGCTATGGGCAGCGGTACTGAGGTTGCTAAAGAAGCAGGCGATATTGTTATCCTTGATGATAATTTCCTCAGCATTAAGAAAGCAATTTTGTATGGACGCACTATTTACAATTCTATTTGTAAATTTATTGTATTCCAGCTGACTATCAATTTTTCTGCGGTAGCAATCAACTTTATTGCTCCCTTTATCGGTATTGATAAGCCGCTGACAATTACACAGATTCTCTGGATTAATCTGATTATGGATACGTTGGCAGCACTTGCTTTCGGTGGTGAACCTGCACTGGAAAAATATTTGGCAGAACGTCCTAAAGACCGTGGTGCGGCTATTGTCAGCAAGAAAATGCTGTCTACGATTTGTTTGGGCGGTATTTATATGACTATTGTGGCAGTTGCTTTCTATAAGAGCAGTTGGGTAGACCATCTTTTCCGCAATGCTCCTGACCATATCTATACTTATACAGGTTTCTTCTGTGCATATATTTTGATGGCTGTAGCTAATGGCTTTAATGTACGTGTATCAGGACTTAATTTGCTGGAAAACATCAGCCTGAATAAGGGATTCCTTAATGTTATGGCGCTGATTGTTGCTATTCAGGTGCTGCTTACCTACATTGGCGGTCGTATTTTGAGAACTACGCCGCTTAATGCCAGCGAATGGCTGGTTGTAGTTGCTTTTGCTTTGTCCATTATAGTGGTTGATTTGCTGCGTAAGGGTGTATGCAAGTTATTTGGCGGCAAAGATCTAAGCGAATAAATAAAAAGAATGTGAGTGTGATTTTATGGACCCTTTCGGGTATCTTGAAGAATTAGTTATTGTTTTTATCCTCATAGGAGCAAACGGTATTTTATCCATGCTGGAGATGGCATTGGTTTCTTCGCGTAAGACGCGTTTGGAGCAAATGCTGAGTGACGGCAACAAAAAAGCAGGCTATATTTTAAAATTAGTTGAAGACCCGACAGAATTTTTGTCTACAGTGCAGATAGGTATAACCTTGGTTGGTATTGGTACTGGTGTATACAGTGGCGCGGCTTTGGCAGCGCCTTTAGCAGCAGTGTTCCATCATATACCGGTACTTGATAAATATGCGGGTCCGCTTGCGTACGGTTTAGTTGTTGCGGCTGTTACTTATTTGAGTATTATTTTGGGTGAGCTGATTCCCAAACGCATTGCTATCAGTGAGCCGGAAAAAATGGTTACTGGTTTTGCTTCTTTGATTAAGATACTCGTCAGAGTCTTTAAACCGCTGACAATGTTGCTTAGCTATTCTACCAAATATATCCTGAAGCTTTTGGGGATGGGTAAAGAAAGCAATGAGCCGCCAATTACAGAGGATGAGGTAAAACTGTTGATTAAACAGGGTACAGCCAGCGGTGTTTTCAATGCAGATGAACAAAAGATTATTGAAAATACCTTTGAGCTGGATGACCTCAGAGTACGAGAAATAATGACACCGCGTACAAAAATCAGCTGGCTGGATATTAAAGATGAGGAAAAAAGTCATCTGGCGCAGATTACCGAAAAAAGATACTCCTGTTTTGTAGTGGCCGATGATGATCTTGACCATGTACTTGGCGTTATTTATACTAAGCGTTTTCTGCTGCAAAGGTTGAAAAATAATAAATATTCTGTTAAGGAGGCTGTACAGCAGCCGCTTTATGTACCTGAAAATATGCGTACACAAAACTTGCTGAACATGTTTAAAAAAGAGCGTATCAAGGTAGCGCTTGTTGTTGACGAATTTGGCTCTTTGGCAGGTATGGTTACTTTTCGTGATGTAGTGGAGCATATTTTGGGAGATGTGCCTTCTTTTGACGAAGAAAACGAGCCGCAGATTGTCCAGCGAGATGCTGATAGCTGGCTGGTAGACGGGTTATTGTCCATTAATGATTTTATAGAGTATTTTGAGCTGGACGAAAATATGGTTGAGCATACTAAGGAGGCCTATAATACAGTAGGTGGACTGGTCGTTGCTATTTTGGGCTATATTCCGAAGGCTGGCGATAAAGTTAACTGCTCTGGTTTATCTATGGAAGTTGTAGATATGGATGGCGCACGTGTTGATAAAATTATGGTAAGTAAAGTGGAAGATGCCAAGGAGGCGCAGAAATGATGAAGAATAAGGTTACGGCTGTGTATTTCAGCCCCACAGGTGGCACAAAACTGGCAGTGCAGCGTTTTACGAAAAATTTTGCTGAGGCTGAGTTATTAGATAATACTTTGCTGGAGCAGAGAAATAAGCAGCTTGCTTTTGGTGCAGATGAACTGGTTATTGTGGCTAACCCTGTTTATGCAGGACAGATTCCTCATGTGCCGGGCTTGTGGCAGAATTTGCAGGGCAATAATACTCCCTGTGTATTACTGGCATGCTATGGCAATCGTCATTATGATGATACTTTGGCTCAAATGCAGCGTTTGTTAGAACAACGTGGGTTTAAGGTAATTGGTGCTGCCGCAGTAATTATTCCGCATATTTTTTCCAGTGTGTTGGGAAGCGAGAGACCTAATGCTGCAGATGAGCAGATTTTGGCTGATTTTGCTGCCAAAATTTCAGAAAAAATGCAATCAGCGCAATATGATAAATTGCAGCTGCCGGGAAATCCTCTGCCGGAAATCAAAGCGCCAATTGCCGTACCTAAAGCTTTAAAAGAGGAACAGTGTAATATGTGCGGTGCTTGTGTAGTACTGTGTCCGATGCAGGCTATAGATGGAACAACTTTGCAGAGTGATGAAACTGTTTGTATCAGCTGTATGCGCTGTGTAAGATATTGCCGTACAGGTGCAAGAAGTTTTGATGGCAGCAAAATTGCAGCTTGGCTGGAAGCTAATTTTGCACAGCCGCGTCAAATAGAATGTTTTTATTAAACTGCTATAAAAGTGATTTTTAGTGACGCGATTGATGCATGCTTTACAGTTTTGCGAATATAAGAAAATAATAATTGACTAATATTACATTCTGTTGTTATAATAATATACATCAACTGAATTTATTCACCTGAAAGACATTGAAGGGAAGAAGATGTGTTCAGAAGGCTGCAGAGAGTCGTCGGTAGGTGCAAGGCGATGCCGGAGTGCATATGTATACTCATCCCAGAGTTGTCTGCCTGATAGGTAGGGCAGAACGTCTGGCCGCGTTACTGGCTTAAGCCTTGTTGGAGGTTGAGAGGGCTGTCGTAAGACGGCTGAAATAGGGTGGTACAGCGTGGTTTATTCCCCGCCCCTAATATGAAAATATTGGGGCGGGTTTTTTATTGCCCCAGATACGGAGGAAAATTATGAAATTTGCTAAACAGTATGTTCCTTTTAATCCTGTAAAATTGCCTGACCGTCAATGGCCGGAAAAAGTTATTGAAAAAGCACCTATTTGGTGCAGTGTAGATTTGCGTGACGGCAACCAGGCCTTGGTTACGCCCATGGGTATTGAAGAAAAACTGAAATTTTTCCATACTTTGGTTAGCTGCGGTTTTAAAGAAATCGAAGTTGGCTTTCCTTCTGCTTCTGAAACAGAATATGAAATTTTGCGTACTTTGATTGAAGACGGCCATATTCCTGATGATGTTACTGTTCAGGTTCTGGTGCAGGCCAGAGAAGAGCTGATTCGCAAGACCTTTGATGCCGTACGCGGGGCTAAGAATGTTATTATCCATTTTTATAATTCTACTTCTACGTTGCAGCGTAAGGTTGTTTTCGGCAAGGATATGGACGGTATCATTGATATCGCTGTTAAAGGAGCGAAACTGATACGTCAGTTAACCGAAGAGGAAAAGGCCCGCAGCGGTATGAATATCCGATATGAGTATTCTCCGGAAAGCTTTACCGGTACGGAGATAGATTTTTCCATTCGCATTTGTGAAGCGGTAATGGAAGCGATGGGGGCGACTAAAGAAAATCCCATTATCCTGAATCTGCCTTCTACAGTGGAGATGTCTACGCCTAACACTTATGCTGACCAGATTGAATACTTCTGCAGAAATATCCGTAACAGAGAAGCTGCCATCATCAGTATTCATCCTCATAATGACCGCGGTACCGGCGTAGCTTCGGCAGAGCTGGCTCTCTTGGCAGGTGCAGAGCGTATTGAAGGTACCTTATTTGGCAATGGTGAACGTACTGGCAATCTGGATATTGTAACTGTTGCGCTCAACATGTTTACGCAGGGTATTGATCCTGAACTGGATTTTTCTAATATTTTGGATATCAAGAAGATTTATGAAAGCTGTACAAAGATGAAGGTGCCTGAACGTCAGCCTTATGCCGGTGAATTGGCTTTTAGTGCTTTTTCCGGTTCCCACCAAGATGCTATCAGGAAAGGTTACGAGTATATGGAAAACAGCGGTACGCAGTTGTGGGAAGTTCCTTATCTGCCTATCAATCCGGCAGATCTGCACAGAGAATATGAACCTGTTATCCGTATTAACAGTCAGTCCGGCAAGGGCGGTGCTGCTTATGTGCTGCAGCATGCTGTTGGTTATAATCTACCTAAAGAGATGCATCCGGAATTTGGCAATATTGTTAAAGCGGCGGCAGATGACTATGGCGACGAGCTGAGCAGTGAGCAGATTGTTTCCTTGTTCCAGAAGGAATATCTGGAGTTTACAGGCAAATACAGTCTGCTGCGCCATCGCTTCACTGAGCTCAATGATGTTGACGGCAGCGTTCACAGCCGTTTCGAGGGTGCGCTGCAAACACCGGAGGGAGAAAAGAATATTGTCGGCATTGGTAATGGTCCTATAGACTCTTTCTTCCAGGCATTGAACGGTGTAGGCATTGTCGGTTATGAATTTGTCAATTACCATGAACATGCTATTTCCCGCGGCAGTGACGCTTTGGGTATCTGCTACATTGAGTTGAAAAAACCTGATGGTGGTCACATCTTTGGTGCGGGTATTCATGCTAACATTAACGTCGCTGCTTTACTAGGTATTATTTGTGCGATAAATCGTGCAGAAAAATAGTTTTTGCTTGCAATAATTACATTATTCTTCTCGGCAGGAAAAAGAGCTTTGATTAAAGAAATATATAAAAGCTTTAATTATTGATATTCTTAGTAAAGAAGGGAGTATGCTGCATGAAAGAATTTGTTAAAAATTATTTAGCAGAGCATTATGACGATTATGTCAAAGATTTGGAAACCCTGACTAATATTGATTCCGGTAACGGTGACCGTGAAGGTACCGAAGCAGCTAATAAATTTGTAGCTGAAAAAATGGAAGCTTTAGGAGCTGTTACGGAATTCAGATATAATGACCGTGCCTGCCATCTCATTTCCCGTCTGGCTGGAAAAGGCAAGCTGACAGTACTTTTGGTTGCTCATGTTGATACAGTATTTAAACGCGGTGAAGCGGCTAAACGTCCCTTCCGTGTTGATGAGAACGGTTTTGCCCGGGGCCCCGGTGTAGGTGATGACAAGGCTACGGTTGTAGAAGTTATTTATGGTTTGCAGGCATTAAAAGCTGCCGGCTTTGATGATTTTAAGGAAATTATCTATTATACCAATGGTGAGGAAGAAGGCGGCTCTAAAACTGCCGAAGAAATAGTTGCTGAACTTTCTCAGCAGTCTGATTTTGCTATTATTATGGATGTTGCTCGTCCGAACTGGGGCATTGTAACTCAGCGTAAAGGCAATGCCAAATATCGCATTGAAGTAACCGGTATTGGCGGTCATCACGGCAACGCTTCTCAGCACTGTGCCAACGCTATCCATCAGCTGGCTTATACTATTACTGAACTGCATAAACTGGCAAGTCCTATGCCCGGTAAACCGGAAGACTTTACTTCCGAAGCACTGAAAGCGCGCGGCATTGTTGATGCAGGTCAGTTTATTCCGCAAAATACCGTCAATGTAGGTGTGATTGGCTCTACTAACGATAAAATCAGCGTAATTCCCGGTGATGCTTTCTGCGAAGTGAATGTACGCTGCTTCTCCGTAGCAGAGCAACAACGGCTGGATGCTGCAATTAAAGCTTTGGAGAATAAAATCGTTATTGAAGGTACCAAAGTGAAAGTCAGTGGTGGTATTGTTACCGGTCCTATGGAAAAAACACCTCAAGTACAGAAAATGGTTGATGTTTACAAAAATATCGTCAAAGAGGAATTTGGCGGCGAAGTGTCTGAGTGGGTTGCAGGTGGCCTGACCGATGGTAACAGGACGGCAAAATTCATTCCTACCTTAGATGCACTCGGCGTAGAAAACTATGACGAGCATACGGACCATGAGTCTGTAGATTTAAAGACTGCGGTTCCCAGAACAGCAGCATTTGCTCTTACGCTGGCTGAACTGACGAAAGTATTCTGATTTTCAACAGGCGGTGTATACCGCCTGTTTTTTATATGGTATAATTACAAAGATAATAAATTTTATATAAGGGATGATAAGATGTCGAAGAAAAGTAACAAATATGCAGGAGATCCGCCTAAGCAGGAACTTGTCGGTGCCAACCCTTATCTGGGACTGGGACGTCCTATTGATTTGTATGATGGCGTGACAAGAATTGCTATGCTGTGTACTATCCTGTCAGCTGTAGCTGTAACTATTTGGAAGACTATGGCAGGTGTTGGTTCTTATGATGCTGCCATGGCAGGTATCGGTACAGCATTGGGATTTTTATTTTCATTTATGATTGCGCAGGAACTTGATCCGGACAGAAAGCTTGGCGGTATTGTCGGTGGTGGTCTGACGATTATTGCTTCCCTGGTTCTTGGTGAAGGCAATATCTTAGTTATGCTGTGGCTGCTTTTTGTACTGCGTATGCTGAATCGTACTTCCGGTGATCGTCACCGCATTGTTGATAACCTGATTATTATCGGTTCTGCTGTTTGGCTTGGTACTGATGGTGCGTGGTTGTATCCTTTGATGACGGGTGCTATCTACGCGGTAGAAAGTCAGATTACCGGCGGTTATTTCCGCAGTCTGTATCTGGCTGGTGTAGCTATGGCAGGTGCGGCTGTTGCTAATTATGAAAGCGCTGCTCCGGTACTCTCTGTTATTTATGTTTACATAATGAGCTTTACTTTCATCATCTTCCTGCCGGAAATTCGTGCAGCAGCCTTTACACAGTTTAAGGCTGATAAGAGCGGTAAGCGTATCAGTCCGCGCAGACTGCAGGTAGCGCAGGGCATGTTCCTGTTTATTGGTTTCTTCCTGCCGTATTTCCATGGTGATGCTCAGGCTCTGGCATTGCTGCCGGCGTTTATGGCTGCAATCGGCTGCGGCTGCTATCTTTTTGTTGACCTGCTGCAGAAGAAAATCGGTTGATTTTAATGCAGTAAATAGTTTAGGAGGCTTATACAATGAGTGAAAACAGAAAAATCAAATTTACTACCAACAAAGGTGTCTTTGTTGCAGAAATGTTTGAGGATAAAGCTCCTCTGACTACTAAAAATTTTATTGAACTTACCGAAAAAGGCTTTTATGACGGTGTTATTTTCCATCGTGTTATTGAAGACTTTATGATTCAGGGCGGTGATCCCACCGGCACTGGCATGGGTGGACCTGGCTACAAAATTAAAGACGAATTTGGTGAAGGTCTGAAACATGATGATGAAGGCATCCTGTCCATGGCTAATGCAGGTCCTAACACTGGTGGCAGCCAGTTCTTCATTACTTTGGCACCTACTCCGTGGCTTGACGGTCATCATGCTATTTTCGGACGTATTGTTGAAGGTATGGAAGTAGTACGCCTGATTGGTGTTGTTCCTACTGATTTTCGTGATCGTCCGAAAGATCCTGTTATCATGGAAAAGGTTGAGGTTGTAAAATAAGATGACAGCTTTTGTATATATGCTGCGTTGTAAAGATGGCAGCCTATATACTGGTTGGACGGACGATTTGCAGCATCGGTTGGAAATGCACCGGCAGGGAAAAGGGGCTAAGTATACAAGAGGACGTGGTCCTTTAGAGTTGGTGTACAGTGAAGAACTACCGGATAAATCAAGCGCTTTAAAACGTGAATACGCTATTAAACAGATGAAACGCAGTGAAAAACTGCTTTTATGTTGTCAGCAGGACGGGAAAAAGTAAAATTTGAAAGATTTCGAAAATTCATTGCTTTTATAATTGTAATCAGATATAATAAGCAGGTGAACTTGTTTAAAGAAACAGTTCAAGTTTTATTTTTAGGAGGCCCAGAAATATGACTGGCAAAGTAAAATGGTTTAATGCAGAAAAAGGTTATGGCTTTATCGAACGCGAAGACGGTGGCGATGTATTCGTACATTTCACTGCTATCCAAGCTGACGGCTACAGAACCCTTGAAGAAGGTCAAGCTGTAGAATTCGACGTTGTTCAAGGTGAACGCGGCGAACAAGCTACTAACGTTGTTCGTCTGTAATACATATAGAATTTAAACGCTTAATTTTATATTGTTAATGAACCGGAAAGGCACTTCCATTTGGAAGTGCCTTTTTTTACGTGCATTTTACATAGATATGTAACAGATTTTACATTGAACCGGTAAAATATGGACAATCGCAAAGCAAAAAGTAATTAAGTTAATGGAGGAATTGTGTATGAAATTGAAAAAATTTTTAGCCGGTGCAATGGTATCTTTACTGGCTATGACTGCTCTTACTGGCTGCGGTAATGACAGCAAACAAGCAGATTCCGGCAAAAAGGTACAAATTGAATACTGGCATGTTGCTGCTGAAAGCTTCGGCGGTGCTACTGTTAAGGAACTGGTAGCAGATTTTAATAAAAAACATCCTAATATCGAAGTTGTTGCTAAATATAATCCTGATATGTACAAAGGCCTGACTCAAAACCTGCAGGCTGCCATGGCATCCGGCAAAAATCCGGACGTAGTACAGATGGGTTATTCTTATCTGAACTATGCAGCAGAAAACTTCAAATATACTGATTTGAATGATGCTTTTAAACAGGCAGGCGATCCTAACTTTATGAAAGATAATTTCCTGCCCAACGTATTGGAACTGGCACAGACTGATGATGGCAAACAAATTGGTCTGCCTTACTCTGTAAGCGTACCGGTACTTTATTACAACCCGGAAATCTTTGCTGCAGCAGGACTTGATCCGGAAAATCCGCCTAAAAACTGGAAAGAAGTAGCAGAAGATGCGAAGATTATTAAAGAAAAAACTGGTAATATGGGCTTCTTTATGCAGGAATATGCTGATAACTGGACTCAGCAGGCTTTGATTGAATCTAATGGCGGTGCTATGCTGAAAAAGGTTGACGGCAAAACTGTAGCTGCTTTTGATACTCCTGAAGCTGCAGAAGCATATCAGGTAATTGCTGATATGGTTAAAGACGGCAGCGGCCTGCATGCAACTAACGAAGAAGGCTTCCAGGCGTATCTGAGTGGTAAACTGGGTATGGTCTGCACTACTATCGGTAAACGTGCTAACTTTGAAAAGAGTGCTAAATTCCCTGTAAAAGCTGCTCCGTTCCCTGTTTTTGAAGGCAAAGAGCTGAAAGTTCCTGCTGGCGGCAACTTCCTGATGATTTTCTCCAAAGATAAAGAGAAAGAAAAAGCTGCAGTTGAATTTATCAAATATCTTGAATCTCCTGAAGCACTGGCAAAATGGAGTACCGGTACCGGTTACCTGCCTCCTCGCAAAGGCGTAGCTGAAGATCCTTCCGGTTTCAAAAAGATTGTTGATGAAAACAAAAACATCCAGACTGCACTGGCAATGATGCCTAAAGTTGTAAAATGGGCAAGCTTCCCTGGTGCTAACGGTCTGCAGGCAGAACAGCTGCTGATTGATGCCCGCGATATTATCCTTAGCGGTAAACAAAGCGCAGCTGACGCACTGCATGAAACTGCGGAAAAAATCAATAAATTGCTGTAAACTGCATAAATCTTGATAATGCCGCTGTTAAGGCGGCATTATTTATCTAATGGTCAAAGGAGTTTTCTATGAGTAAAAACGGCAAGGAAGCTTTGTTATATATCTTTCCGGCAGCAGCGCTATTTCTGATCTTTTTTTACTGGCCGCTGCTGCAGAATATCTATCTGAGCTTTTTTTCTTGGAATATGGTCAGTCCGACTATGAAATTTGTCGGTATTGAGAACTTTACCGAACTTTTAGCCAGCGCCGAACTGCTGAAAATATTGCTGAACACAGTACTGTTTGTAGCAATTATGCTGGTACTTAATTTCGTTCTTCCCTATATCTATTCGTTTGTCTTGGGACATTTGGTACATCGCTGGAACGCGTTTTATCGTTCTGCCTTGTTCCTGCCTTCTACATTGTCATTAGCGGTAGCAAGCATCCTGTTTTTGTGGATTTATAATCCGTTGGCTGGTCCTTTAAGCATTATTTTGGGCTGGTTTGATATGGAATCACCGCGTTGGTTTAAAGAAAATTATCTGGTTATTTTTGCTATCTGCACTATTATCGGCTGGAAAGTTTTTGGCTATAACCTGATTATTATGCTGGCTGCTATGGTTGCGGTGCCGCGTGAGATGATTGAAGCGGCTAAACTGGAAAATGCTTCCAACTGGGTGATTTTCAAAAAAATTATTCTGCCGATGACTTCATCAACAGCCATCTATGTGTTTACCATAACCGTAGTATTCGGTCTGCAGTATGTACTGGTACCTGTAAATATGCTGACGCAGGGCGGTCCTGACCAAGGCAGCTCCAATCTGGTATATATCATTTACCAGTACGCCTTTACCTTCTTCCAGACAGGTAAGTCTGCTGCCTATGCGGTTATAACCATGGTATGCTATCTGGCATTCCTGTATGTGAAAAATAAATATCTGGAGAAAAAAGTATATTATGAAAACTGATTTGAGCAAAGAATTTATCTGGCATGTACTGCTTTTAGCAGCTGTATTTCTGATGTTATGGCCCATTCTGTTCATGATTTCTACTTCTTTTAAAGATCTGAATCAGGTTTTTGAGTCTACCTTAAATCCGCTGCCCTGGCCGCCTACGTTCAGTAATTATCTGTCGGTACTGGAAAGTTTTCCGCTGCTGACTTATATTTGGAATACTTTCTTTATTGCGGCAGTAGTAACTGTCTGCAAGGCTGCGACCAGTGTGTTGGCAGCATTTGCCTTTGTTTATTATGATTTTAAATATAAAGAAACTATTTTCAACGGTATGCTGTTGACCTTCTTTATTCCTATAACAGTACTGATTATGCCTAACTATTTGATGATGGCAAAATTAGACTTGCTGGATACTCCCTGGGGTGTTATTTTGCCGTGTTTAGTAGACGGTATGGGCGTCTTCCTTATGCGGCAGACTATGCGCAGCATACCTAAACCGTTACTGGAAGCAGCGATTTTGGACGGAGCGTTGCCGCATCAGATTCTGTGGAAAGTTATCCTTCCGCTGATTAAACCGTCGGTGCTGGCTGTATCCATCCTGTTCTTTATCAATTCCTGGAATGAATATTTCTGGCCGCTCTTGATTTTGCAGGACAAGGATAATTACACACTGCCGCTGGCTCTGCAGATGTTTATCAGCGCCGAGGGCGGCAGCGAATGGGGCATTGCTATGGCTGTTGCAACTTTAACAAGCTTGCCGCCTCTGCTCTTATACTGCTTCTGTCAGAAATTTATCATCAACACATTTATGCAATCGGGGGTTAAAGGTTAATGCAAAACAGTATTGTTTTTTCACATGTAAAAAAAGCTTACGGCAAAACCGTTGTTATAGAAGATTTGAATCTGGAAATCCGTGAGGGCGAGCGACTTATTCTTTTAGGGCCTTCCGGCTGCGGTAAGACTACTACGCTGCGTATGATTGCCGGCTTTGAAGAAATCAGCGGCGGCGAGCTTTATATGAACGGCAAAGTAGTTAATGATTTGCCGCCCGGAGAACGCAATATCGCTATGGTATTTCAAAGCTATGCATTGTTCCCGCATCTGAGCGTCTGGGATAATATTACTTTCGGTTTGCAGCTGCAAAAATTACCGGAAGATGAAATCCGTACAAGAGCAGAAAAAGCTTTGGAGATTTTGCATCTTAAAGGCTATGAACATAAAAAGACTCATGAGCTCAGCGGCGGTCAGAAGCAAAGGGTTGCGCTCTGCCGCGCCATTGTTAAGCATTCACCTTACTTTTTGCTGGATGAGCCGCTTTCCAACCTTGATGCGCAGCTGCGTCAAAAGGCAAGGACTGAGCTGGTAAAACTGCATGAAATGTTTAAACCGACGATGATTTATGTTACACATGACCAGATTGAGGCAATGACTGTTGCCAACAGAATTGCGGTTATGAATAAAGGTGTGCTGCAGCAGATTGATACTCCGGAGAATATTTATCATCATCCGGCTAATACTTTTGTAGCTTCCTTTATTGGCTCTCCTGCCATGAATATCATTAAAGCACGTTTCGACAATCAAAAACTGGCTGTGGGTAAATGCTGTCTGGAAGTGCCGGAAGCATGGTGCAAGATTATTGACGGCAGAAAAGAATTATTGTTTGGTTTGCGTCCTGAAGCCTGCGTACCAAAATTTGACGGCGGCATGCTCAAAGGGCAGGTGGAATTTATGGAAAATACCGGTAATCTGAAAACTGCCAGCCTGCGGCTTGGCAGCGGTGAAAATTTCTTTATTCAGGCCAGTGATCCAAAACTTGATTTGCAGTCTGCCAAAGGCTTTGATTTTGACTGGAGCAATGTCAATTTGTTTGACGCTGAAACAGGCATGAATATAGGTTATGTGAGGTAAAAAAGATGCGTTTTTCTGTCAGTGATTTACTTTTTCCGGGCTTTCAAAAATATCCTCTGCGGGATTTGAGCAGTGAATACGGTATAGAATTTTTCTATGAATTCGGTAAAGATTATTACTGGAACGAGGAAACTGCCAGCTGGGGTGCAAGGACTCTTTCTATTCATGGACCCTGTGTGGCTGTAAACCTGGCCGATAAAAAGCAGGTAAATTACAGTAAGGTTTTTGAGAAAACTTTTGCTTATGCACAAAAAGTAAGAGCGGAATTTGTTGTTGTTCATACTAATGAAAGCTGGCAGGGTGACAGAGAAAAAGTACAGGCTTTGGTTATTAAACGCCTCCGTCAGTTAGTCAGCCTGGCTAAAAGCTATGGCGTGCGTCTGGTAATAGAAAATGTAGGCCTGCGGACCAAAGGCAATGTCCTGTTTGATTTACATGAATATATTGCTTTATTTGATATTTTTCCCGACGCTTACGCGCTGCTTGATACCGGTCATGCCCATGTCAACGGCTGGAATCTTCCCTCCGTAATTGAAGCGCTGGCGGGCAAACTTATCGGCTGCCATGTTCATGATAATAACGGCGATGCTGATGCACATTTACCGGTAGGGGAAGGGAATATTGACTGGAAAGGCTATTTTAGTGCTGTGAAAAAATTTGCGCCTAAAGCCGTGCAGGTATTTGAGTACAGTCAAGGCTTTACTACAGCTGCTGCGCTGGAAGAGCATCTAGCTGCTTTACGCAGGCAGTACAGGCTGGAACAGAAAAAAGCTGAGGCTTAAGGTGGTGTCAGATGCTGCCTTTAACAATTTTATTCTTAGGATGGGTTATGCTCGGTTATCTCTGGTTATAAAAAACGGACAGAAATATCTGTCCGTTTTTTGTTTGTTGCTTAAAGTTGCAGAAAAGGCGGATTTTGTAATTTCAGCAAATTTATTCTATAATAAAATCGTAAGCAATTTTTAACATGGGGGGAATAGTATGCGAAAGCTTTTGCTGATAGTATGTTTTTTCTGTCTGCTTTGTAATTTTGCCTGCGCTGCGGTGCCTAAGAATCTGCAGGAAGAATATAATCATTCTTATTTTATTTCGATTGCAGCTGCTTCCTGTGCCGGTATTTATCGTCCGGAAAATTCTTCGGAGTTCAGCTACCTGCGCGATTACGGCTGGAAGATTATGCCTTATCACGAAAGCAGCGGCAAAGTAGCGGCAAATTTTTCGCTGGCGCATAATTATTTCCCCGACATCAATAAGAATATCTATCTGGTTACTTTCCGCGGCAGCGCCGATAAGGGTGATTGGCGTGTTAATTTGCAGACCAGACAGATTCCTTATCAGGATAAGGTGATTCCGGCGCAGCCGCAGGAAAATATGCCCGAGGGGACTCCTGCTGTACATGAAGGATTTATCAGTTATACTGATACCATGGTGCTGGCCTCCGTTATAGATGAAGACCATAATTTAAAAGGTATTTTCCGCAATGTCTATGAAGATCCTGATGCTTATCTTATTCTGACTGGTCACAGCTTAGGCGGCGCTGCTGCTACCTTGCTAGGGGAAAGACTGGTAAGCCTCGGCATGCCCAAGGACAAATTTGTAGTTATCACCTTTGGCGCTCCGGCAGTGGGCAATGATGCTTTTGCTGCTGCTTATGGCGACAAGATTGACTTGATACGCATAACTAATACTGCTGACCCGGTTCCAGGCAGCCTGCAAACAGTTTTCGGCGGCTATAAGCAGTTTGGTTATAATTATAAATATCATCTTTCCATGAAGATGAGCAATTTTCAGCACGACATCGCCATGTACTTCGACCATAGTGTCAGCGAGTATTTTAAAACTTTTGACAGGGCTGCAGCTGCCGGCTTGGTACAGCCGCTGCCGGACAGCAAGCTTACGGATGGCGTGCCGACGGTAGCGCTGTGGATCAATAGTTCGCCTGGCATCAGGAAGATGCGTTATGTGCCAGACATGAAAAGATTGTTGGTCAATGAATATAAAATGATGCTGCCGTCCTATATAATACTGGAAAAATCATTGGATGCTCAAAGTAATTATACGCATAGTGACATTATGCGGTTGAGTAAGGAAGCCGGGGCGGATTATGTGGTTATCTGCGGTATCGACGGCAACAAGCCGCCTGACAAAGGTTACTGGTATATAGCGCTTAACCAGGCTTTGTTTACAGCAGACGGAGGCTTGCTGAGTATCAGTACTTTTGCTAAAAAGGTAGATCCTGCCTCCGGCAATATCCAGGCGGCTGGCGAAAGTATTTTGCAGGCCCGCAGCGAGTTGCAAAAACACTTGCCCTTCGTCGCCACGGAATATCAGATGACTTTGAGCGGGTTATAGGAGGTAGATAAAATGGATTTACAGGAATTAGCGGCAGAGCTGCAGCAGTGCAGCAGCTGTCCGTTGCGTAAAGATGCTTTAGCGCCGGTCGGCTGGTTTGGCAATCCGCACAGCCCCATCGTATTTGTAGGCGAAGGACCTGGCGGGGTGGAGGATGAATACGGCTGTCCTCTGATTGGACCTTCGGGACAGCTGCTGGATAAAGCGCTTTGGGCTGCCAAGATGACGCGTGACAGGGTGCTGACGACCAATGTTATCAAATGCCGGCCTAAAGGAAACCGGACGCCTGATATCAGCGAAGCGGATTTTTGTGCCCGTATCTGGCTGGACAGGGAGCTGGAAATATTGCAGCCTAAGGTGATTGTGGCTTTAGGCGGCGTAGCGCTGCATTATCTGGGTAATCCTGATATGCGCATTACCAGAGACCGAGGGCAGTGGTTTAGAACAAAGCACGGTTTTGACTGCATTGCTACTTATCATCCGGCTTTCTTGCTGCGTCAGTTCGGCAAACGGCTGGTGGAATGCAAATGGGAAGTTTTCCATGATTTGGAAAATGCCCGTAAACGGGCGGAAGAGTTTGCACCTGGCTATCAGTTCATGTCCGAGGAAAAAACAGATCTCTTTAAACTTTATCCCAAAAGAATTAAACAAGAAACAGTTTAAAATCTTGGCGTTTGACATAAAGTGGGGTATAATTAGCATAGTACCGAGAGACAGAAATATATAAACGGGAGTGAGAAAAATGGCTGAAAGAAAATTCTTTATCTGCAAACATTGCGGTAATATCGTGGGGATGGTTTTCGATGCTAAAGTACCTATGATGTGCTGCGGTGAAAAAATGACCGAACTGGTACCGAACACAACTGATGCGGCGCAGGAAAAACATGTGCCTGTTATTAGTGTAGACGGCAATGTGGTAACAGTAAAAATCGGCAGCGCACCGCATCCGATGACGGAAGCGCATCTGATTACCTGGGTGTATCTGGAAACCGAAAAAGGCGGTCAGCGTAAAGTGCTTCATGCAGGCGAAGCACCGGAGGTTAAATTTGCTTTGGTAGATGATAAACCTGTGGCTGCTTATGCTTACTGCAATTTACATGGACTGTGGATGGCAAAAGTTTAATAACTGTAAATAATAAAAAACGGCTGAGAGTTTTCTCTCAGCCGTTTTTGCTTAATTGTTAAATTATTTTGGTGGTCCAGTCTTCGATATTCCAGATTTTATCTACTAAATCTTCATAGAATTCAGGTTCATGAGAAACCAGCAGTACGCTGCCCTTAAATTCTCTGACAGCTTTCTTGAGTTCTTCTTTGGCGTCGACGTCAAGATGGTTGGTAGGTTCGTCCAGTACCAGCCAGTTTATGTCTTTGAGCATTAGTTTGCATAAGCGCACTTTTGCTGCTTCGCCGCCGCTTAATACAAAGACCTTGCTTGTAATATGCTCGTTGGTCAGACCGCAGGCTGCCAAAGCAGCGCGTACTTCGTAGTTGGTCAGACCGGGATATTCATTCCAGACATCTTCCAGAGCTGTGTTTTCGTTTTTCTTGCGTTCCTCCTGCTCAAAATAACCGGGCTCAAGGAATTCACCCAACTCGACACTGCCGCTGAAAGGGGGGATGATACCAAGGATAGTTTTCAGCAGGGTTGTTTTACCGAGGCCGTTTACGCCACGGAGAGCGACTTTCTGACCTCGTTCCAGATTAAAGGTTACAGGACGAGTCAGCGGGGTATCGTAACCAAGTACTAAATCCTTTGCTTCTACAATAAAGCGGCTGGGCGTACGTGCTTCGCGGAATTTGAAAGTCGGTTTGATTTTCTCGCGCGGCTTTTCAATCATTTCCATTTTATCCAGCTTGCGCTGACGGCTTTTGGCCATATTAGTCGTAGCTACCCTGGCTTTGTTGCGGGCAATGAAATCCTCCAGCTTGGCAACTTCCTGCTGCTGACGTTCATAGGCGCTTTCCTTTTGGGCTTTGTAGATAGCGTACATTTCCTGGAATTTATCATAATTGCCGCTGTAGCGGGTCAGTTCGCAGTTTTCCAGATGGTAGATGACGTTTACAACCTTGTTGAGGAAGGCTATATCGTGAGAAATAAGGATGAAGGCGTGTTCGTAATCCTGCAGGAACTTAGTCAGCCATTCGATATGCTCTACGTCCAGATAGTTGGTAGGCTCGTCCAGTAATAAGATAGAGGAGTTTTGCAGCAGCAGCTTAGTTAAGAGCACTTTGCTGCGCTGACCGCCGGAGAGCTCGCTGACATCCTTGTCCAGACCAATACTGCCGAGACCGAGTCCATTGGCAACCTCTTCAATCTTACTGTCTAAAGAGTAGAAGCCGCTGTGTTCAAGTTCAGACTGGATTTCGCCGACAGTGTTCATCATTTTATCCAGCTCTTCAGGGGTAGCATCGCCCATTTTGTCGTACAGTTCCAGCATCTGCTGTTCCATAGCGTACATGTCATTAAAGGCTGTGCGCAGCACCTCGCGGATGGTCATGCCTTTTTCCAGGGTGCTCTGCTGGTCAAGATAGCCGACGGTAACACGGCCGGGCCATTCAACCTTGCCTTCATCAGGCTGCAGATGACCAGTGACGATATTTAAAAAGGTTGATTTACCTTCGCCATTGGCGCCGACTAAACCAACGTGCTCACCGCGCAGCAGTTTAAAAGAAACATTTTCTAAAATTTGGCGTCCGCCAAAAGAATGAGATACATTCGTAACATTTAAATAGCTCATTTTTTACCTCATAATAAAAATTTATATAGTAATTTTATTATGTGCCCTGGCTTTTGTAAAGGCTGGCAGGTTATTTTTTGCCGATGTAGAATATAATATGAAAATATATTACAGAAAGATGTGATTGAAATGATTAGCGGTAATAAGAAGGATATAGAAAAAGTACTTCCATATGTCAGTGAACGTCTACGTACAGCTTTGCAGTACATTGCAGCAACCGATTTTTCTACGATGCCTAATGGTGAATATGAGATTGATGGACGTAATATCTTTGTACGTGTGAATACCTATATTACTGAGCCTAAGGAACAAAAGAAACCGGAAAGTCACAATGCTTATATTGATGTACAGCTTTTGGGACGCGGAGCTGAAACAATCTGGTATGCTCCTAAGGAAGCAAGACATATTGTTATTGAGGACCGTTCTGCTGATGATCTGCTTTTTTATGCCGAAGCAGGCGAAAAGGATTGCGTAAATCTTGTTGCAGGTGATTTTGCCATCTTTTTTCCCTGGGAATTGCATCGTCCCGGCTGCAGTCAGGTAAAGGCTGCCGAGGTACAAAAGATAGTGGTCAAGGTACTGGCAGAATAAAATATAAAAAAGTTTAAAAAAAGTGTTGACAAGAATATAAAAAATATATATAATAACATTCGTGATGTTGAGCAATACAAAACAACACAAAAAATTCCCCGATAGTTCAGCCGGTAGAACACCTGACTGTTAATCAGGGCGTCGTAGG
>UQXH01000007.1 GCA_900545025.1 uncultured Phascolarctobacterium sp. | reverse complement strand
CTCCTCCGAACACCCTGGTTCTTGGCCCTGGCGGATACAAATTCATGGACTACGTAAAAGCTGGTACCGGTCTGGTAATCGTAGCATTTATCGTATCCCTGGTTATCATCCCGATGGTATGGCCTTTCTTCCCCGGCAAATAATTTGAACTGAATTAAATACGGGAAACAATTAAACCTGCTGTGAGCGTAAGCTTGCAGCAGGTTTTTTGCTTTTGGCGTGTAATTATTAATTGAGCAAAATAAGTATGTTGAAAGGGGTTATGGTATGGATGAGAAAAATAAAAAAGTTATAGAAGATTTCTTGTATTTGGGTATGTTTAAATTAGATGGAGAAATATTGGAGTTTAAAAAATATAGTAATAGTAATAATACTGATGGAAGCTATGCTATAGTTTGCAATGAAGAGATATATTATTTAGGTCATAATCAAAATGTAGAAAATGTGTTTGAAAAAATTTATACAAAAGGTGGAAGTGAAAGTAACCATACTTTTAGAAGGATAACACCACACATAAAAAACGAGTTAAAAAATGGTAATAAAGTTGATGCTTATTATAAGAATAGCAATGAAGGTGATAATTATTGTGAAAAATATAAAAAAGTATTTAATATATTGCCAAAATGGAATAAAAGAAGTACTGGAGCAAAGAAGAAAGCGGAAAAAGAAAACAATAAGGTGATAGAAAAGTTTTTACATGAAAACAAACAAAAAATAAAAGATTTAATAGGTAAAGATGATGAAGAAGAATTTTTAGCGGATAAATGTTTAAATAATGGTTATAATAGAAATTTTTTGGTAAGAAAAATGGCATTAGAAAAAGCTGGAAATAAATGTGCTTTAGATGGATATGAAAATAAAAAATGTAATTATTTTGAACGTGAGAATAAAATTTTAAATATAGAGAAAGAATATTATTTAGAGGTACATCATTTAGTGCCAATTTGGAGTACTACAGTTCTAAATAAAGTTTTACACAAAAATTTTACTGTTCAAGATATTGATATATTGGAAAATACAGTTTGCTTATGTAGTTGTTGCCATAGAAAAATGCATTATGGGGAATATGCAGAACGTTTTAAAATACTTAGATATTTATATGACAAAAATAGTAAGAGTTTATGCAAAAGTGGAATAAATATATCTTTTGAAGAGTTAAAGGAATTATATGAAGGTTGGTGAACAAAATGCAGAACTTTACTTGTACAGGTCCTTATGGGGCAATAGAATGTATCGTTAACAGCTGCGAAAAAGCCAAGGCGCCCGTGCTTATTATGGCGCACGGTTTCCGGGGCAGCAGGGAGGGCGGCGGACGCGCGACAGCGCTGGCGGCCAAGGCCCAGCAATATGTGGATGTAGTGCGCTTTAATTTTAACGGCAGTCAGATTCTTTCCCGTCAGATTGAAGAATTGCAGGCAGTTATCGCCGCGGTGCGCAGGCAGCTGCCGGACAGGAAGATTATCCTGTTAGGACGTAGTCTGGGCGGGGCAGCGGCGCTGCTGACGTCGGCGCATGATGAAAGTATTGCCGGACTTATCCTATGGGCGACGCCCAATAACCTGCGCCAGACTTTTCTGCAGGCACTGGGGCGTGAGCAGTACGAACTTTTAAATAGCGGCGTTACCCTGCATTTGGCTGATGAGCGCGGCAGGCTGGATCTGACGCCGGATTTTCTGACGGATATAGATAAATACGACATCGACGAAGTGCTGCGTACCTGGCGGCAGCACCCGGTGCTCATCCTGCATGGCGCAGCGGATGAAACGGTGGACGTAAGTCAGGCAAGGCGTAATTATGAGCTGTTAAATGTGCGTAAAGAGCTGCACATCTTTCCCGCGGGCGACCACAGCTTTACCTGCTGCAGCAGCGAGGCTGGAGAAATTATCTGTAAGTGGCTGCAGCAATTTGCATAATTTATTTTTTCCTCAATTAGTTGTATAATATATAATGTGGAAATATATATTTCGGAGGCTAAATGTGAAAAAGTTATTTTTGATATGTATGTTGATTTTATGTTCGCTGGCTGCTTCTGCCTGCGGTAAGGAAGCTGAAGCTCCCAAGGCGGAACCGGCTACTGCCGTTTTTGAAACCAGCATGGGCAGCTTTGAGATTAGGCTTGCAACAGACCTTGCGCCTAATACCTGCGCTAATTTTATTAAACTGGCAGATAAGGGCTTTTACAATGGACTGATTTTTCACCGCGTTATCGACGGCTTTATGATTCAGGGCGGCGATCCTAACGGTAATGGTACCGGTGGTCCCGGCTATACTATTAAAGACGAGTTTACCAGTAAACTGCTCCATGACAGCGCGGGCGTGCTTTCCATGGCCAATGCCGGCCCGAATACCGGCGGCAGCCAGTTCTTTATCACGCTGGAGCCCTGTCCGTGGCTGGATGGACGCCATGCTGTATTCGGCAAGGTGACCAGGGGCATGGACGTGGTGCGCAAGATAGGCAAGGTGCCGACCGGCGCTAACGATAAGCCGCTGCAGGACGTAGTGATTAACAAGATTACCATAGAAAAGCGCTAAGCTGAGGAGGAAACAGATTGTTGCAGCAGACGGATTATATAATAGAGACCGTTGACCAACAGGAAATGGTGGGTATCTGCGGCAGAAACGAAGAGTTTTTGCGCATTATCCGCGATTCGTTCAAAACCAGGATACTTGCCCGAGGCAATCAGATTTCTCTGGATGGCCCGACAGAGGAGGTTGAGCTGCTCAGACAGCTGTTCACGGAGCTGCTGTTCCTGTACCGGCAGGGATTGCCGCTGACGGTGCACGACGTGCGCTACAGCGTCTTTATGGTAAAAGAGGGACGTACTGACAAGCTGCACCGTATGTATGCGGATAATATCATCACCAACAGTCGCGGGCGTCAGGTTAAGGCCAAGACGCTGGGCCAATGGAATTATGTGGAAACAATCCGGCATAACTTCATTACCTTGGGTATCGGCCCTGCCGGTACCGGCAAGACCTACCTGGCGGTAGCACTGGCAGTGGCGGCACTCAAGAGGAAAGAGGTTGAGCGCATCGTCCTGACCCGTCCGGCTGTGGAGGCTGGCGAGAAACTGGGCTTTCTGCCCGGCGATATGCAGGATAAGGTAGACCCCTATCTGCGACCGCTGTACGACGGACTGTATGATATGCTGGGCAGTGAAAGCTTTCAGAAGCATTTATCCCGCGGCACTATCGAGGTTGCGCCCTTAGCTTATATGCGCGGACGCACGCTGAACGATTCCTTTATCATCTTAGACGAGGCGCAGAATACCACGCCGGAGCAGATGAAGATGTTTCTGACCCGCTTTGGCTTCGGCAGCAAGATGGTCATTACCGGCGATATAACCCAGATAGACCTGCCGGCAGGCAAGAGCAGCGGACTGAAAGATGCTGCCCGCATCCTGCGTGATGTGGCAGGCATCGGTATTATAAAATTTGACGAGCATGATGTGGTGCGCCATGAAATCGTCGGCTCCATTATCAGAGCCTACGAAGATTTCGAGAAGCGCAGACAGACGGAGGAAACAAGATGATCATCAATTTTGAAAATGATCAGGAAAAGATAACTTTAAGCGAATATATGGAAAAACGACTGCATGACGGGTTGAACGCTGTTGCCCGCCTGCACGGTCTGGACGATATGACAGAGGTTGACATCACCATCGTGGATGATGAAGAAATCCATACTCTGAACCGTGAATACCGCAATGTGGACAGACCTACGGACGTACTGAGCTTTGCTCTCGATGAAGGCGAGGAAGACGAGCCGGAGTTGATTGACGGACCGGAGGAACATCTTTTGGGTGATATCATTATTTCTGCGGAAACGGCTCAGCGACAGGGCCAGGAGTTCGGTCACGGTCTGGAGCGCGAGATTGTGTATCTTGCCGTGCATGGACTGCTGCACCTTTTGGGCTATGATCATATGACCGACGAGGATAAAAAAGTGATGCGTGCCAAAGAGGAAGAAGCGCTGCGTGAGATTCGCCTCTCGGAAGAATATCTGGAACAGAAATAGGTGGACGTCATGGACAAGGAGCTTTTTAAGGCGGCGTTGGTGGCGCGTAAGAATGCTTATGCGCCTTATTCCAAATTTGCAGTGGGAGCGGCTGTACGCACAGCGGGCGGCAGTATCTTTACCGGCTGCAACGTGGAGAACGCTTCCTATGGTTTAAGCTGCTGCGCTGAGCGCTGCGCGATTTTTGCGGCCGTAGGATCAGGAGAGAGAGAGTTTACTGCTCTCTGCGTCGTTGCCGCTACGGAAGAGCCTGTTTCTCCCTGCGGCGCCTGCCGTCAGGTGATGACAGAGTTCAAGATTCCTAAGATTATTTTAGCTAATACTGACGGTGAATTTAAAATATATACGCCGGAGGAGCTTCTGCCTTACGGCTTTACTTTGTAATTTTGGAGGTTGATTAACATAGAAAACAAGAAACATTATGCCGGTTTTGCGGCTATTGTCGGACGTCCTAACGTGGGCAAGTCCACGCTGACCAATCACCTGATCGGCGAAAAAATCGCCATTATGTCCGACCGTCCGCAGACCACAAGAAATAAGATTATGTGCATTATGAATACAGATAACGCACAAATCATGTTCCTGGATACGCCAGGCATCCACAAGCCCCACCATAAGCTGGGTGAGTATATGGTGCGTACGGCGGAAAGTACTTTAAAAGAAGTAGATGTCATCCTGTTCGTAGTTGATGCTTCTGAAAAACGCGGTGCCGGTGAAGAATATATTACTGAACTGCTGCAGAAGGTTAAAACACCGGTCATCCTGGTGGTGAATAAGATTGACAAGCTGCAGGATAAAGATAAGCTGTTCCGCATTATCGACGCGTACAGCAAAACTTATGATTTTGCCGCTATCGTACCGGTTTCTGCGCTGGAAGATGAAGAGTTCCCTGGCCTTGTAGCAGAGATTACCAAGCATCTGCCTGAGGGGCCTGCTTATTTTCCCGATGATATGATTACCGACCAACCGGAGCGCGTTATTGTTGCCGAGATGATCAGAGAGAAAATCCTGCTCTTGACCCGTGACGAAATACCCCATTCTATTGCTGTAGAGGTGGAAGAGTTCAAAGAGCGCGACAACGACGACGTCTACATCCGCGCTACGATTTTTGTAGAACGCGATTCCCAGAAAGGCATCGTTATCGGCGCCAAAGGCAGCCTGCTGAAAAAAATAGGGCAGCAGGCGCGAGTTGATATTGAAGGGCTGCTGGGCTGTAAGGTATTCCTTGATTTGTGGGTTAAGGTAAAGGCCGACTGGCGCAACAAAGACAAAGCATTGAAACAATTTGGCTATAACGATTAAAGATAAAATTTTTTAAGGAGTGATGACTTATCGACGGCGATCCTGCTATCAGACTGATTAGCGAAATTTTATTGGTAATCCTGGTAGTTTTATTAAACGGTTTTTTTGTATTGGCAGAATATTCACTGGTGCGCGTGCGTTCCAGCAGACTGGAAGAAATGGAGCAGCATGGTGAGGGCACGGCCTCCATCGTGCTGCGTATCTCTAAAAAGCGTGAAACCTACCTCAGCGCCATCCAGGTGGGCATTACGGCTTCTTCTGTGCTATTAGGCATTTTAGGTGGCCCGCTTTTTGCGCGTCTTTTGGCAGCAGATGGTTTTATGGATAAGGGACTGGCGTGGGCCTGCTCTTTCCTCATGGTTATTTTCCTGCACGTGGTTTTTGGCGAGCTGGTGCCCCGTGCCATTGCGGTCAGCAAGGTAGAGAAGATAGTGCTGCTGGTTTCCTATCCGCTGGTACTCGTCCATTATCTGCTGTATCCTCTGGTACTGCTTTTTAACAAGGTTGCCCGCATAGTGCTGGGTGCGCTGGGTATTTCTCAACTGCCTAAGGAGGATATTTCCCGCAGTGAGGAAGAGCTGCGCAAGATTGTCAGCGCCAGCGAGCAGCACGGACAGCTGGACCATGCGGAAAGCAGGATGATTGACAACGTCTTTGATTTTGCCGACCGTGTGGCCAGAGAAATCATGGTACCGCGTCAGGACATGGTGTGCCTGTATACGGATGATTCACTGGAGGACAACCTGCAGGTAGTGCGTAATGGAAAACACACCCGTTATCCGCTGTGTGACGAGGACAAGGACCATGTTATCGGCATCGTGCATGTGCAGGACCTTATTGATATTGATTCCCGCAGTGAGAACTTTGATTTCCGGCAGATTATGCGCCCCATCAGCGTGGTGCCGGAAGCCATGTCTACGGTCAAAGTACTGCAGATGCTGCAGCAGAAGCATCAGCAGATGGCACTGGTGGCCGATGAATACGGCGGTACTGCCGGCCTGGTGACGGTGGAAGACCTGGTAGAGGAAATCGTCGGCGAAATTCAGGACGAGCATGAAGCTGACGAGCCGGACGATATTGTCAAGCTTACCGAGACGGAATACGAGTTTGACGGATTGGTGCTGCTTGATGAGATTACAGACATCCTCGGCGTAGGCTTTGACGATCCCGAGGAAGACACTATCGGCGGTTATATCTTCGGCTTACTGGGACGCAAGCCGGAGGTTGGCGATAAAGTGGAAATAGGCTGCTACGACTTTACCGTGTTGCAGGCAGAAGGCTTCCGCGTGCTGCGCGTAAGAGCAGTGCGGGTACGGGATGATGAAGATGCAGGACAAGACGAATAACATCAGTGACCAGGGCGTGGTGCTCATGGTGCGCAACTGGCAGACGGCGGATAAGTATGCTGTCTGTTTTACCAGAGAGCACGGCAAGGTGCGTTTTATTGCCTACGGCGCCCGTTATGTGCGCAATACGGCAGGCAGGCTGCTGCAGCCCTTTGCCAGTCTGCAGCTGGAAATAACTGCCGGACAGAAAATTGACCGTCTGAAAAACTGCGAGCTGCTGCGTCTGCCGCAGGTCTATGATTTTAAGGAGATGGCCTACGGCGCGGTAATCACTGAGATAACTGCTGTGCTGACAGAGGACCATCAGCCGCAGCCGGAGATTTTTGATTTGCTGGAGCAGGTCTTCCCGGTGCTCAAAAAGCATAATCCGCGTTTGGTAACGGCTGCTTATATTTTGCAGCTGCTGAGTTTAACAGGCTTTGCACCGCAGGTTGAGAGCTGTGTGGTCTGCGGCAGGCAGCCTGAGCCTGACGAAGATTGTTATTTCAGTCCGCTGCAGGGCGGGCTGGTCTGTCGTGAGTGCGCCGCAGGCGGCGAGGAACCTTTCAGTGCTGGCACGCGCGTGCTGTTTAACCAGCTGCAGCAGCTTGATTTTCAGTCGCCGCAGAAATTCAGCGTTAAGGGTGCGCACCTCATGGAACTGGAACGACTTTTATGCAAGTTCCTGCTGTTCCAGACCGATAAGCCGCTGAAGAGTCTGGACTATTTAAACCGGATGAATATTTCCTAATTGACAAAACAGATTGATTCTGCTATATTTGAGTTTAAGCTATGAAGAAGAGGAGTAGCCTGCAAAGCAAGCGAGCCGGGACGGTGCGAGCCGGCAACAGCGGGTGAAGGCGCTTTGGAGCCGTAAATAAATATTGCTTGAGGCGGATTGCGTTATTAGAGCAGTCAAGCAGGGTGGAACCGCGGAGTTTACATCTCCGTCCCTGTAACATATTTGTTACAGAGACGGAGATTTTCGTTTTTGTAACAGAAAATAGGAGGCAGAAAATGAATTTTCAAACGATTATTTTGAAACTGCAGAAATTCTGGGCTGAACAGAATTGCATCATGGCGCAGCCCTACGACATTGAAAAAGGTGCGGGCACGATGAATCCGTCCACCTTCCTGCGCGTACTGGGACCGGAACCCTGGCGCGTAGCTTATGTGGAGCCGTCCCGTCGTCCCGCTGACGGACGTTACGGCGATAACCCCAACCGTCTGTTCCAGCATCATCAATTCCAAGTTATCGTAAAACCCTCTCCGGAAAATATCCAGGAGCTTTATCTGCAAAGCTTGGCTGAGCTGGGCATTCGTCAGGAAGAACATGATATCCGTTTTGTAGAGGATAACTGGGAATCTCCGACTCTGGGCGCCTGGGGTCTGGGCTGGGAAGTATGGCTGGATGGTATGGAAATCACCCAGTTCACTTATTTCCAACAGGTTGGCAGTATCGACGTAAAACCTGTAACCGTAGAAATTACCTATGGTCTGGAACGTCTGGCCATGTATATCCAGGGCGTAGAAAATGTATTTGATGTTGAATGGGTTGACGGCGTTACCTATGGCGACGTCTTCCACAGCAACGAAGTAGAACAATCCTACTATAACTTCCAGGTTGCAGATACCAACCTTTTATTCGATTTGTTTGATAAATACGAAGCTGAAGCAAAACGCGTTATCGAGCTGGGCTATATCCGTCCCGCTTATGACTACGTGCTGAAATGCTCTCATACCTTCAACCTGCTGGATTCCCGCGGCGCTATCAGCGTAAGCGAGCGTACCGCCTATATCGGCCGCGTGCGCGCCATGGCTCGTCTGTGCGCTGCCGCTTATGTAGAACAGCGTGAAAAATTGGGCTTCCCGCTCTTGCAAAAGGGGGAAAATAAATAATGGAAAAATTATTATTTGAAATAGGCACTGAAGAAATCCCGGCGAAATTTATGCCCGGTATCTTAAAACAGTTACAGGAACTGGCAGAAAAGAAAATGAATGAGCTGCGCATTCCTTTTGAAGCTGTTAAAGTATATGGCACTCCACGCCGTATGACTTTTATCGCTTCCGGTGTGGCAGAAGCACAGGCTGACAGCGTAGTAGAAGCAAAGGGCCCGTCCGTGAAGATTGCTTTTGTAAACAATGAGCCTACCAAGGCTGCCATGGGCTTTGCCCGCGGTCAGGGCGTAGACGTAAGCGCTCTGGAAGTGCGCGGCGAATACGTTTATGCTGTAAAACATCTGGCAGGCAAACCGGTTATGGAACTTTTGCCCGGACTCTTGATGGACATTTTAACCTCTCTGAACTTCCCGAAAAACATGCGCTGGGCTGACCATGATTTCAGATTCGTCCGTCCTATCCGCTGGCTGGTAGCGCTGTTTGGCGATAAGATTGTACCGGTGGAGATTACCGGCGTAAAATCCGGCAAATATTCCCGTGGTCATCGTTTCCTGACTCCGTCCATTACCGACGCGAAAGACGCCCAGGGCTTCTTTGAAAAAGTTGCCAGCAAGGTTACCAATACGGTGGCTTCCGCTGTTATCGGTACGCAGGGTGCAGTAGAAATTGCCAGCGCCGATGTTTACGAACAGGTTTTATACGATCATTTCGTCATGGTTGACCAGGATGCCCGTCGTGAACTGATTCGTCAGCAGGTTGCTGATTTGGCTGTTGCTGAAGGCGGCAGAGCTGAAATCGACGAAGATTTGCTGGAAGAAGTAAACTATCTGGTAGAGTGGCCGACTGCGCTGTGCGGCAAATTTGAGGAAAAATTCCTCAGCCTGCCGAAAGAATGCATCATCACCCCGATGCGCGAACATCAGCGTTATTTCCCCGTACTCAACGAAGACGGCAGCCTGATGAACAAGTTTATTACTGTCCGCAACGGCGGCAAGAAATATCTGGACGTAGTTGCTCATGGTAACGAACGCGTACTGCGTGCCCGTCTCAGCGACGCTGAATTCTTCTTTAACGAAGACCGCAGACAAAAACTGGAAGACCGTCTGGAAAAACTCAAGACTGTTTCCTTCCAGGAAGGTCTGGGCAATATGTATGATAAGAGCAGCCGTCTGGTAAAAGCTGCCGACATGATTGCTTTCGGCCTGAATATCAAAGTTGACAAAGATTTGCTGGATCGTACTGCACTGCTGTGCAAAACTGACCTGGTTACCGGCATGGTAATTGAATTTACCGAGCTGCAGGGCGTAATGGGCCGCGAATATGCTAAACTGGACGGCGAGGCTCCGGCTGTTGCCCAGGGTATCTTTGAACATTATCTGCCGCGTTTTGCCGGTGATGAACTGCCTGCAAGCCATATCGGGCGCATCGTAGGCATTGCTGATAAGCTGGATAACATCGCTGCAACCTTCTCCCGCGGACTTGCTCCTACAGGTTCTCAGGACCCCTATGCACTGCGCCGTCAAGCTCTTGGTGTTATCAACATTATTATCGACGGCAACTACCATCTGTCCATGCTCAAGCTGCTGGCAGGCATGTTGTATCTGCTGAATATTCCGTCTGAACAGGCTGGCGCGCTGGTGCCACAGATTATGGAATTTATCAGACAACGCCTGAAAAACATGATGATCGAGCAGGGTATCCGTTACGACGTGGTAGATGCTGTGCTGGCAGAAAAACGCAACGACGATATTGCCGATCTGTATATGCGCGCTCGTGCTCTGAACGCTTTCGTGGCTGAGCCGGAAGCAGAAACTTTAATCCAGGCTGCTACCCGTGTGGCTAACCTGTGCAAGAAGATTGAAGAAGAAACTGCTATCAATACCGGCCTGTTCCAGCATGAAGCTGAAAAAGCGCTGCATGACGCAGTTGTTGCTCTTAACAGCGAAATGCTGGCTGCTACCGTTAAATTTGACTATGCAGCTGTACTTAAGCTGTCCTGCGGTCTTATCGCTCCTGTTAACCAGTTCTTTGAAGACGTTATGGTTATGGATAACGATGAGAAGATTAAAAACAACCGTCTGGCTCTCCTGTCCGCAGTTAAGGATATTACCCATGCTGTAGGCGATTTGAGCTACATCGTACAGTAAAATATTTTCAGACAAAAAAGTCCTAAAAAACCGATCTCCTAAAATCTGACGATTAGGGAGGTCGGTTTTGTTTTTGTAAAAATATATTCTGAAAGATTCTTTAGTATGATAGGGTTTTTTTGCGTCTGTGAAACAGGTATAATAAATATAATAATTTTTCATTTGGAGCGAATTATGGAAAATATTACGGAACAGGAAAACAGATTGTTTTCCGAATGGAAGCAGAATAAACACAAAGGATATTTTATTACAGACGGAGTTGTTAACGAGCATATATGGAGAAACGTTGCAGTGAAAGTACTTTATCTTCTCAAAGAGCCAAATGGAGCGGATGAAGAGTGGGATGAACGTACTTATTTAGCAGAATATAGTAAGGGCGTGGTTCCACGTTCTCTAACGGTAAACGCAATTATTAAATGGCAGTATGGTATTGTACACGGCAGCAGTATTCCCTGGGATGTGGTGGTAAAAGAAACAGCTAAAAAAGAAGTGCAGCAGGAAATGTTATCGCAGGTTTGTTGGGTTAATATGAAGAAAACAGCTGGCGGAGCAAGTGTAGATAAACAGAATTTTGCTGCCTACTTTGCTGAGCCGTTTAACGTAAGTAATTTGCAAAAGCAGCTGGCACTTTATAATCCTGATATTGTTGTCTGCGGGGGTGGCTCGGGTTATTTATGCAGGCTTAAAGGCTGGAAAAACAGCGTATGGCAGCAGACTTTCAGAGGTGTAAACTACCATAAAGAGGATAATATAATTTATATAGATTTCTGGCATCCTGCCAATCGGGGTGTGTCAGGAAATGTTTTATATTATACGCTGCTTGATGCTGTGGAAGAACTGTATCATGAAAAATAAAAATAGGTTTCGATAGATAATATGCAGGAGGTAAAAATGGCCGTATTATATTGTGTGCCGCTGGGCTGCACGGCCCGCAGACTTTTTTATGAGCAGATGCGGCAGCATGCCTATGAAGACAGTATTCTTGTGCTGCCTAACAGACAGCTGCGGCTGCAGGCTCAAAAGGAAGCTGCCGTAAACTGCGGCGGTATTGATGAGCTGGCATCAAAAATTTTAAATAACAATGGCTATGTCTATTTAGATGAAATCAACAGACGCAGTCAGGAGCTGGTAACTCGCGATCTGCTGGAATATTTGGGCGATAAGTCTAAGTTGGCATATTTTCAGCGACTGACGGATAAAAAAGGCTTTGTGAAGGCTGTAGCTTCTGTGCTGGGGCAGCTGTCACGCAGCGGCGCTACCGAGCAGCAGATTCATACTGCGCTGACAGAACGCGGTGGTGAAAAGGATAAAGAACTGGCGGAGCTGTATGTGCTGTATCGCCAATATTTGAAGAATAATAAATGGTTTGACTTAGAGGGTAAATATCGCCTGGCAGTAAGTGTACTTGCTGCTGATAAAGTAAAGATGCCCTGGAAGCATATCTATATCAGCGATTTTTATAGTTTTGACGTACTGCAGCTGGAATTTTTGCGGGCGCTCAGTAAACATTGTCAGTTAACGGTAGGCTTGATGTACGAAGCTGGCCGTGAGGGCGTCTTTCAGGCGGCAGAAAATACTTATGCCGCGCTGGCTGGTTTTTGTCAGGTAGAGCGCTATATGCCCGAACTGCCGCAACAGGAAGATTTGCAGTATCTGCGACAAAAGCTTTTTACTGCAGCTGATGTACGGACAGCGGAGAATATTAGGCTGTGCCATTTTAAAAGCCGGGAAGAGGAGATACGCTGGACGCTGACACAGGTAAAACAGCTGCTGCGGCAGGGAGTAGCAGCGGAGGACATACTGGTAACAGTGCGCAGCCTGCGCAATTACAATGGTATCAGGCAGATTGCTGATGAATACGGTATTCCTGTTTCTCTGGCGCATACGGCGCAGCTGGCCGTGCAGCCGCTGACGGAATTTATCATGCTGGCGCTTACGGCAGCTGGCGGAGGGCGCAGCGGCGCGGAAGCTTATAGCGCACTGCTGTGCTCAGAACTGGGTAAGCTTATTTTCAGCTGTGATGCGGAGCAGGTACAAAAATTACGGCAGTATAAATATTATTCCTCTGTTGCCGCCCTGCAGGAGGATTATCATGCGCTGCTTGAAGGCGTTGAAGACGCAGCACTGGTAAGGATGGAGCAGCTTTTGCAGGAACTGCCTGCTTCCGGCTGTCTGCCGGACTATCTGACGTTACTGACGGATTTTATTAAAGAGTTACGTTTGCCGCAGCTTTTGGGAGAGCGCTATCAGCGGGGCGAGCTGCCGCTTGCAGGCATTAAAAGCTGCCTGGCTGCGCAGGAGGCTTTACTAAGCTGTTTTGGCGATTTGGTTAAGGATTATAAAACCTGCCGTTTAGAAAAAAGCGCGCTGACCTTAGCGCAGCTGCAGGAAATACTGATAGAAGCTGCGCGTGAAATAGAAATTACTTTAGCGGAGGGACGTGCTGACGGTGTACTGGTTGCCGAGGTTGTCACTGTACAGGGCAGACAGTATGAGCAGGTTTTTCTGATGGGTGTGCGGGAAGGCGAATTTCCTGCCGGCAGCAGCGAGAACTGGCTTTATGATGATAAAGAACGTGCCGAGTTGACAGCCCTTGGCATTGATATGCCGACGACGGCACAGGCTTATGCGGAAGATGATTATTTCTTTGCGGTAACCGTAGCGCAGTGTGCGTCGCATTTAACCGTAACCTGGCATGAGGATGATGCTGCCGGTGCCTCTGCTTATGTGGATGAGCTGTGCAAGCTGTTCGGCAACGCAGTTATTGCAGAGCCTGTTAAGGAGCCTGCTTCTATGGCGGAGCTGCTGCAGGAGGCAGAGCGTTGGGAAGATGGCTGGCTTAGTCAGACGATTGGTGAAAGCACGCTTACTGCCGCTGCCGCGGATAAACTGCGGGCAAGCTGCGAGGTATACAACGGCAAACTGCAGGATGCAGAGCTGCAAAAGCAGGTGGCAAAGAAAGCAGGGCGCACGTTCAGCGCTTCACGCCTTGAGGTTTATGCTGCCTGTCCGTTTAGCTTTTTAGGCCAGTATATCTGGGGCGAAAGCGGCAATGAGGAAAAAAGCGAAAATATTGAACCGGCAGATGAAGGCTCGCTGCTGCACGAAGTTCTGGCAAAATTTGTCGGCAGGCATCTGCATGAAAAGCTGTGTAAATATGATTTTGCGCTGCTGCAAAAAGAGCTGCTGGCAGATTTTGATGCTGTTTTTACGGTTTATGCAGAGCAGCATGGGGCGAAAGATAATGTTTTTTGGCAGTCAGAAGTGCGGCGTATGAAAAACCTGCTGCTGCAGTGGCTGCAATATGAATATGGCGAGCAGCGGCAGTGGGAAGAGTTTGTTCCCTGCGCGACGGAGCTTAACTTTAAAAGGGCCGAAGGAACGGCTTTGCCCCTTAAACTTAGTGATGGCAGCAGCGTACAGCTGGAAGGACGTATTGACCGTATCGACAGCGACGGCAGCAGGCTCTTTATTACCGATTATAAGCGTTCTGCAGCGCCGTCCGGCAGCGATTTGCCTGCTGGGCTTGATTTGCAGCTGCCTGTCTATCTTTTGGCGGCAGTAGCTATGCAGCCTGAGAAGCGTGTGGCCGGAGGCGGTTATCTGGTGCTGAAACAGGCCAAGCGCCAGGCAAGCATAGGTTTTGAAAAACTGGGCAATACCTCCTTTAAGGTTAATGATAAACTGTTTGCGGATGCAGAAGCTCCCTGGCAGAGCTTTGAAGCTTTCAGCCGCGGCTTAGTGGCAAAATATGTGGAAAGTATTTACAGCGGAGATTTTTCCGTACAGCCGCAGAAAAGCTGCAGTGATTTTTGTCCGTTGAAAAATATCTGCCGTATCGGACTTATAGCAGGAGAAAGGAGTGAGGAAGATGGCTGATTTTACGCCGCAGCAGCTGCAGGCTATTACCACTGTTGATACTAATGTCGCTGTATCGGCAGGGGCAGGAAGCGGCAAGACCCGCGTGCTGGTAGAGCGTTTTTTGTATATCCTGCGCCGCGGTCTGGAGCAGGGACAGAATCTTGCTGCCAGCGAGATTTTGGCTATTACCTTCACTCGTAAGGCAGCGGCAGAAATGAAAGAAAGAGTGCGCCGCAGTATGGACGTGCTGGCACATACGGATGCGGCAAACAGCTCCTTTTGGCGGCAGCAGCTGAAAGATCTGGAAAGGGCGCAGATTACAACTATTCACAGTCTGTGCAATCGCATTTTAAAAGAAAATCCTGTCGAAGCGGCGCTGGACCCATCCTTTCAGGTTGCGGACGAATTTGAAGGCGAGCGTTTCGTGGAAGACTGCCTGAAAAAATATTTTCTGACAGCACTGCGCAATCAGGATAAGGATTTACGGCAGCTGACGGAAGCCTACGGCGCTTTTGGCGTCATGCGGCAGCTGCAGAGCCTGCTGCCGCAGCTGGATGAACTGGCAAAGTGCAGCGACGCAGCAGCTGGTTACAAAGCAAGTATCAGTAAGGAGCAGGAGTGCAAGGAAAATCTTTGCGGCGTTTTAGAAGAATTGGCTGCGCGCAGGGAAGAGGTTAAGGGTAGTAAGCAGGCGCAGCAGCTGCAGCTGCTGGCAGAAAATCTTACCGAGGTGCTGGATGGCATCAAACAAGACCCCGCTGATTTAGCTGCTTATAAGACTTATGCCGGTGGGCTTGCTGCCAATACCAGACTGAAAGCGCTGGTAAAAGAGAGCAAGCTGCTGCGTGAGCAGCTGGAAATGATTTTTGCCGATAAGGCGGCTTTGCCGCTGGCAGAGGGCTGGCAGCGTGTGGCTGCTGCTTTTGCCGCCTTTTTGCAGCAGCAGCGTCAGGATGCAGATTTTCTGAGCTTTGATGATTTGGAAAATTATGCTTTAAATTTGCTGAAATCGCAGCCGCGCCTTTGTGAGAATTATCGGCAGAAATATCGTTATATCATGGTAGACGAATTTCAGGATACCAATGAAAAGCAAAAACAGCTGGTTTATCTGCTGTGCGGCGGGGATTATGAAAAGCTGCAGGGCAGCAGGCTGTTTGTCGTAGGCGATCCCAAGCAGTCGATTTACCGTTTCCGCGGGGCGGATGTAAGTGTTTTTGCACAGGTGAGACGCGATATTAAGGACAGCGGCGGCAAGATAATTACTTTGAATGATAATTTTCGCACCGCAGACACGATTTTGGCGGCCTGCAACGAAGTATTCACCGAGCTGTTAGGCGTGGATGTCAACGAGCCCATCTTTTTTGAAGCGTTAGCGCCGCATATTTTCAGCGAAGCTAAACCGGAGCTGCTGCAGGTAGTATATACCAAGGATGAGACAGCGGCAAAAAGGCAGCTGGAAGCGAGAGCCGTTGCTGAACGGATGGCTTCCTTGCATGCTGAGGGAACGGGCTACGGACATATGGCTGTACTGCTGAGTGCAATGACCCGCTGTGATGTGCTGACCGAAGCGTTGGAAGCAAAGAAAATACCCTACCAGGTGATTGACGGCAGGGGCTTTTACGGACGGCAGGAGGTACTTGACCTGCTGAATTTACTGCGTGCGCTGCATAATAAGCACTGCAGTCTGGAGCTGGCAGGCGTTTTGCGTTCACCTTATTTTGGACTGGATGACGAGACTGTTACGACGCTGTTTTTGCAGCAGAGTAATAGCTGTCTGTGGGATAATTTAATGACTATTGATGCAGCTGCGGTCAAAGCAAGCCAGCGGCCGCTGCTTTTGCGGGCGCGGGAGATACTTACGACACTGCGTCAGGCAGCAGCGCTTTTAGGGCTGCAGGAACTGTGGCAGGAACTGTGGCAGTGTTTAGAGGTAGATGCTGTTCTTTCGCTGCAGCAGAATGGCAAGGCCAAACTGGCTAATGCTGTCAAGCTGCGTCATCTGGCAGCAGAATACAGCAGCGGCAGACAGGGAACATTGGCTTCCTGGCTGGAATATGTTGCTGCGCTTATTGCTTCTGGCGCCAGAGAGACAGCTGCTAATTTAGAGGCTGCTGATGCAGTGACGATTATGACTATCCACAAATCGAAAGGGCTGGAATTTGGTACCGTATTATTGCCTATGTTGGATGCAGGCTCGCAGAGCGATATAACGGAAATAAAATTTCATCCGCAGCTGGGCTTGGGCATCAAAGCGGTGCTCCCGGATGGCAGTATGGCAGAAAGCAGCGTGCTGAGCAGCATTAAAGAAATAGATAAGCAGCTGCAGAAGGAAGAACGCAAGCGTCAGCTTTACGTGGCAATGACCAGGGCGAAAAACAGGCTGATCATGTCCGGCGCTTTCTGCGCGGATAAAGAAAGTAAGGCGGAAAACTGGTTTAAGAGCCTGAAAGAAGTACTGGCAGACAGCGATTTGGCGGAATTTACCGAGATAACGGCTGCTTCGCTGCCAGATGCAGTTACTGTGCAGCAGGAGGCTGCTGCCAAGACTGTGCCGGAGGAAGCAGCACTGCAGGCAGCAGCACCGCTGGATATGTACAAGTCTTTAGGACGCAAGGTTTTTTCAGCAACGGCGCTGCAGACCTATCTGCATTGTCAGCGCAGGTACTATTATCAGCAGCTGGGATTGCCGGGCTGTGAGGAAGCAGGTGAGAAAAGCAGTCAGCTGCCGGCTTATGTTACCGGTCTGATTGTGCACACGGCGCTGGAAAAATACCGTGGTGATGAAGAGAAAGCTTTTCAGGCAGCAGTAGATAAGCATGCAGGCGGCAGGGCTGATTTGGCTGCTGATGCGAAAAAGCTGCTGAATGATTACCTGGGAAGCGATTTGTATAAGACTATACCGTCTGCCCATCAGCGAGAAGTGAAATTTAATTGCATGCAGCAGGAGCTGCTGCTTACCGGTGTTATCGACTGCTTATATACGGCTGAGGATGGTTCGCTGATGATTATTGACTATAAGACTGGCAGACCGCCGGAGGCTGGCAGCGTGCCAAAAGGTTATGCTTATCAGCTGGCGCTGTATAAAGCGGCGGCTGAGCAGCTTTTCGGCAGGCAGGTACGGTCTGCGCAGCTGCATTTTCTGCAGAATCTCAGCGTATGTGAGCCTGTATTGGGAGAGGAAACTTTGCGGGAGGCCTTAGAGCTGTGCAGGCAGATAAGCAGCAAGGCTGATGAGGCTGATTTTATTTGCAGCACGGATAAATGCGGTGGCTGCCCTTATGGGTATCTGTGTCCGCGTAAATAGAAATATGACAGGAGTAAATAATGGAAAATCTTGATGTTTGGGATTATATCGTAGCGTTTTTATTCTGTTTTTCGTTATGGATGAATTTTTACGGAATCAAAATGTGCCGTGAAGCCAATAAAGAAGGCTTTAATGAAAAAAAGCTGCGTGGCAGGGTCTACGGTGCTTTGGCAGTTTCCGTGGTCTATGCTCTTTGCCGCTTTGGTGGTATGTAAAAAGGTGGTATGTAAAAAGATAGAGAAACAAAAAACTCCCGTCGTTAGGACGGGAGTTTTTTAGTTAGAAAATTATTAATATAAATATTTTATGTGTAATTTACTTGTCGTAGATGTAAAGAAAGAGTATAATTAATATAAAAAATAGTTACTTTAATACAAAATATTAATTTGTATTTTTAAAGTAATTTAAGAAAGGGGTATACTATGAGTAGTAGACAACTTAGTAAAAAGATATTGTGCAGTGTTTTAGCAGCTGGCGTATTGTCTATCGGGGGGGGGTACAATGCGTTTGGGCTGCTAGTGGTGACTACGCAGGAGAAGGTAATGCAGTAACAAATGAAAGTTTAACTGATTATTCCGGTAAAAAAGTAATTGGCGGCTGGGATATTTATAATGGTCATACGACTGATGATGGTAGCGCTGCAACTAATACCAGTATTACTATTGGTAGTGGTATCTTTGATGATATTATTGGTGGCAGTCATATTAAACAACCTGGGGACAGCACAGATAGATACGCTGTAAAAATAGGTAATACCAATGTTGTAATCGAGGGCGGAACTTTTACAGATGGTTCTGAAAGCGGTAGTTCTTATATTATTGGTGGCAGTAAAGCCAACAATTCTGACAATACTGATTTAACTGTTAATAATGTAAAACTTACGATTACTGGTGGCAATTTCTCTGATGCGTATGTAGTTGGCGGTAACTATATTAAAGCTACTGGTAACAGCGGAGCAGGAACACCATCTACTACTACTGCTACAGCAGGTGATGTAAAAGTAAATATTAGCGGCGGTACTTTTGGTAATACTGTTTATGGCGGCAGTGTTGCTGATAATTATGGCACTGCTCAAGCTGCTGATGGAAAACCTGTTTTAAAAGCAATTGATAATAGCACAGAACTTACCATTACCGGTGGTACGTTTAATGGTAATGATTTATTTGCTGGTGGTGCAGCAATTGGAACTGATTCTAAATATACTACCGAAAATGCCAGTGTCATTGTAAAAGATGCTAATGTAGAGGCTAATATTTATGGCGGTGCATATGCCGATAAAGGTACTGCAACTGTAACTAACGCAAATGTACAAATTGATAACAGTACTGTAAATGGTAGTGTTTATGCAGGTGGTAAAGCAGAAAACAATGGAACATCTAGTGTTGGAAGCAGTACTGTAAATATTAATAACAGTACAATTAATGGTATTGTTTATCTTGAGTCAACAAGTCAAAATTTAAATGCTAGTAATATTAAAGTTACGGATGCTGTAAAACTTGCTGATAGCAGTTATTATAAAGGAATTGGTCTGAGTAGTGGCGCTAAAGCGCATTTCACAGGAGATTATACAGATATAAGCATTGATTCTGAGTCAACAGGTAGTGTTGTCGGTATACAAGTACATGATGGTAGTGCTACCTTTAGTGCAAGTGAAACAAATATAGATGTTAGGGCTGTGGGTTCAAGCGGAAATTGGGGATTTGGCCTTCTTGTTAACGGTGCCAATGGAGGACATGTAGTTTTTGACGGAGGAAATGTAAATATTTCTAATTACAATGAGAAGTATACAGCTCAAACCTTAACTGCTAAAGCTGGCTCTACCATTGACTTTAATAACACAGGCGATATTACCATAAAAGCAGAAAGTCCTTTTGGTGTTACTGCTGTTGATGCCTATGGTAATATAACATTTAATAATACAGGAAATGTAGATATTATTGGTACTATCGTTCCAGGAGATAAAACTGCAAAAACTAATGTTGTTGGTATTCAGAGTGGTACAAAAGGAACTGAAATTAATGTAACTAATAAGGTAAAAGACTTTAATATCACTTTGAGTGGGGCAGGTGTTGATTCTGAAGAAGGTTCTACATATTCTTCCGGTACTTCAGCTGTTTATTTATGGGACGATATAACGGCTAATATCAATTCAGAAACATTTAACATAGATATGAAGGTTGATCCTAGTGTAACACCTGATGCACCAACAGGACATACTACAGACGTGGCATATGGTTTACAGCCGGATGGTGGCGTGATAAATGTTGGTGAAAACACATATACATCAATTACCATTGATGAAGGTTTAGGAACAGGATACGCAATCTACTCCAAGGGTTCTACATCAGAAGTAAATGTTCTTGGTAATACTGATATCAATGTTACTGGTAAAACTGGAGCATATGCACTCTATGCTGTTGATGGCGGCACTATCACAGTCGGCAGTGAAGGCAAAACTGTTTCTTTAGTAGGTGACGTTGTTGCTGACGGAAAAAACAGCGTGATTAATATTGCCGGTAATTCTGTATTCAATGGAAATGATACAGAGTTTACTTCTACTAATAACGGCATAATAAATCTCGCTGGCGGTAACATGAGCGGTCAGTTATATATTGAAAGTGGAGTTGTTAACTTAAATGGTGCAACCTTTGCTACTAATAATATTGCAAGTGATATTACAGGTGGCGGAAAACTTGTATTAAAAGATTCCGGTGTACTTTCTACAACTACTGCCCAGATATTCACTTCTGAAAGTGGTAATGTTACTGCAACTGACGAAGTTAATGGTATTTTAGATAGCACAGAAAAAAAAGTTACTTTTGAAAGCGGTACTGTAAGCTTAACTGATGAAAAATATACTTTTGATTTTGTTAAATCGGCAGTTGATGCTATGGGTAAACACAAATATGATGGCGTTAATACCAGCAAAACCGGTATTGTAATGACCGGTGATTTAGTAGGTGGCGTTGAAGATAACAAAGTTGCTGTTGAAGATGCTGCTTCTGTTGGTGACGATATTGCTCTTGATAAAGTAACTGTTGAAGCTGAGAAAAACTTGCTGGTTGGTTCTAACTCTGCAAGCGGTACTATTGAAGGTGTTGCAGTTGAAGATACTGTTGCTAATGGCTTTAATGCAGGCAGTCTTAATTTGGCAGCAGATTCTACTGGCATGGTAATTACCAACGGTGAAAATGTAACTTTAGGCGGCAGCCAGGGCAGTGATAATTTAATTACTGTTGATGGTGCTGCTCCTGCTGGTAATGGAGTTAAAGTAGTCGTTGGTACAACTACTGAAGTTGCTGGTATTACTTCTAAAGCTGGTTCCTTCACCATCGGTAATGCTCTGGCAACGTCTGAAACTGAGTACACCTTAAACGGCAGCGTAACTGTTAATGCAGGCAGTAACTTAACCACTAACGGGCAAACTACCATTACTGCTGGTGTAACCTTAAATAATGGCAATCTTGATGCAGCAAGCGGTGTATTGGATCTTACTGGCGAAAATAGTGGTATTACTGTAACTGGAAGCAGTACTATTACCGGTACTGTAAATACAGCTACTTTAACTGGTGCCAACGGTGCAACCATCAATATCGGCTGTGAAGACAAAGCAGGTAATGTAGTAGTAACTAATGCTAATTTGGATGGCGCAACAGTATTCCTTGACCCTGTTTGGAAAGGTAATGATGTAATTTCTGATGCTTCCAATATGGCGGTGGGAAACAGTACTACGCTTGACGGTAAATATGCCGTAGGCCAAAACTCTGTACTTTCCTTTGGCGTAGGTAACACTGCTGAAGCACAGGAAGTATTTGCTAAAACAGGTCTTACCTGGGGTGAAAAAGATATTACCGCGGCTCTTTATCTTGCTGACAGCGTAGATTTAACAGATGGTGCTGTTATGGTAGATGGTGCTATGACGACAGCTCCTGTCATTAATGACAACGGAACCTTTACTGCAGCTGCTGACTCTGTAACCATGATTGACGGTGCGCGGTTTACTGCTGATGCCGCAATTAAAGGTGTAACTGATGCAAATGTAACTGTTGATGCCGATGCTAAACTCTACATCGACAACGCTAAAAAAGGTGACACCTATAAAGTAATTGCTGGATCCGATACTGGTTGGGATGATGACAACATTATTTCCGACAACTCTCTGTTAGTATTTGCTGGTGACACAGATAATGACAGTGCTTTCAATGTTACCGCAAGCTATGACAAAGTAGACAATGTTTACGGCGCAGGCGCAGTAGTAATTGCTGACGTAGTTGATACAGTTCTGGATAAAGAAAACGAAGGCAATGCAGCCTTTGACTTCTTCAATGCGGCAGCAAGCAGCAAAAACAATGCGACCAAAGCAGCTCAGGTTGCTGCTTTCAACAGTGCGGCAAACATGGGCGAAATGGGCGGCGTAAACCATGCAGCCTACAGTGTAAGCAATGCCATGACCGATGCGGTAGCAGATCATCTCTCTATCGCAACCCATGGTGACCATGATAAAGACATCTGGGCACACTATGTACATAACAAGGAAAACATTGAAGGCATCAGCCTTGGCGGTTTGAGTGCTGACTATGATCTCCAGTACAACGGCATCGTAGTAGGCAGCGACCTGTACAAAAAGAGCAAAGCAACAGCGGGTATCGCCCTCAGCTATGTTGATGGTGATGTAACAGGCAGCAATATTGCTTCTAATACTAAGAATGAAGCCGAATACTATGGCGCATCCGTATATGGCCGTATTGACAACGGTAACAGCGCAGTAATTGGTGATATTACCTACATGCACGGCAGCAATGATATTACTCAAAACAACAGCGGCTATAAAATGACTGCTGATGCAGATACCGATGTATTCAGCATTGGCGTAAGAGCAGAACAGAAAGTAAAAGCAGGCATTGGGCAGTTTGTACCTTATGCAGGACTGCGTTACATGCACATCGGTACCGGCAACTACACCAACAGCATCGGTATGAGCTACGATGTTGACGAACAAAACCTGTGGCTGCTGCCCGTAGGCGTAACCTACAGCTGTGATGCCAAAGCAGGTGACTGGACTATCCGTCCGGTAGTTGAAGCAGGCTATGTATGGGCTATGGGCGACAGAGATACCAATCAGACCGTCAGCCTGAACGGTGCGGCAAACGGCTTCGGTTTCGATACGGCAGACAGCGGCAGCTTTGTAAGCCGTTTTGCGGTAGAAGCAGAAAAGGCTAACGTAACTTATAGCTTAGGCTATGAATACCAGAAAGGCGATACTGTGAAAGCCAATAAGTGGATGGCTAACCTGACATTTGTTTTCTAAAAATAAAATCAAGATATAAAGAGAAACAGCCGGACAAAAGTCCGGCTGTTTTAATCTTAAAAATTATATTATTTGATGGTAAGAAATTTGATTAACATATATAAAAATACCTCCCTTAACTGATGTTCCTTAGGAAGTTTTTTGTAAGGGAGGTGTTTTTTACTTCATATCCTTGATTACTCCGACTGCAAACAGTACAGCTTCTGCTGCTAAATCGGCGCACAGGTCGTGGCGCGGATCGCTGTCGAAGCTGGCAGAACGCAGTTCATAACAATGGATGCTGTGAAAATGTTCTTCAAAGGCTTCTGCCAGGCTCAATGTTTTTTCGTTGAGCTGGTCGCGGCTCCAGCCAAGCTGGGCACCGTATATGCCCAGAAACATGAGCGCGCCTTTATACAGGCCGCACTGATGTCTTTTGGCGCGGTGTTCCATGATACCGTTAATAGAAGCGTAAACCTGCTCGTGTACCGGCAGCTGGAAAAAGTCGCTCAAACAGTGCATCATAGTTAAACCGCAGTTAAGGCCTTGTTCAAGAAAATATTTTTTTGCTAATGCTTTCAGCTGAGTTATCTCCTCAGCAGTCAGTCTTTCCTGTGGCTGCAAAATTATCACTCCAGTTCAATAGTTTCGCCGGGTTTGACAACCAGTACCTTGCTGGAGGTGGTTGCTTCAACGTCAGCTTTGTAGGCATCTACGTCCTGCGCGATAGGCGGCCAGGTGTTGTAATGTACGGGAATTACATATTTGGCCTGCAGAAATTTAGCTGCAACAGCTGCGTCTTTGGGATCCATGGTGAAGTTGCCGCCGATGGGGAGCACAGCATAGTCGAAGGCGTCAAGCTGCGGCAGCAGCTGCATATCGCTGTACAGTGCGGTGTCGCCGGCAAAGTAAACCCTGGTGCCGTAAAAATCTACTACGAAGCCGCAGGCATGGCCGCCGGGAACGCCGCTGCCGTGGAAAGCCATGGTGATGCGTACTTTGCCAAAGGGGAACATGAAAGTGCCGCCCAGATGCATACCGTGGGCCTTGCAGCCGGCTGCTTCTGCCAGACCGCAGATTTCTGCAGTGGAGATAATGGTAGCGTCGCAGTTTTTGGCGATTTCAAAAGCGCTGCCCAGATGGTCGAAGTGACCGTGGCTGACAAAGATATAATCGACTTTGATATCTTTAGCCTGCAGCCCTTCCGGGTTGCCGTCCAGGAACGGGTCAAAAATAATGGCGGAGCCGTTTTTTTCAATCATGAAGCAGGCGTGGTTGATATAATGAAATTTAGCGTTCATAAGCTCACTCCTTTTACTTTGAGTTTATATTATCATTATACAGGATTTTTGTGGAATTTGCGTGAAATACTTTGAAAAACTTTACATGCTGCCGGTAAATAGGGTAAAATTTATGGGAGAATAAATATCAGTTGAAATAAAAGGAGAAGTTTTATGTGGCATAAGAAAGTGGCTGCTGCCGTTGCAGTAGTGTGCGTGCTGGGCATCGGCGGTATGGCGGAAAGCGCCGCTCCCGTAGTGGTTTCCAATAAGCCGCTGTCCGCGGTTACCGGCAGCAATAAGATGCCCTATACTGTGAGCAGCAGTGTGAAAAGCAGCAAGGCTACTGTGGTAAAAAATACGAAGAGCGCAGATAAGAAGGCTAAGAGCAAGAACGATAAAAAAGAGCCGCAGGCAGATGAGAAAAAGTCTGCGGACAGTAAGAAGATCAGCGTAAATAAATCAAATGTATTTGCCAACATTGAGCTGCCGGAAAACTACAAGGATATCAGTATCTACGGCGATTCTGTGGCTACCAAGGGACAGGCAGTAGCCGTGATAAAGCAGTACAATCCTGATGTGCAGCTGGCCTGCAGTGTGGAAGAGCTGGTAGATTTATACTGGCAGGAGGCGGAGCGCGAGGGGGTAAGGCCTGACCTAGCTTTGTCGCAGGCGCTGGTAGAGACGGGCTTTTTCCGTTACGGCGGCGATGTGCACCACAACCAGAATAATTTCTGTGGTTTGGGCACTACCGGCAACGGTGTAAAGGGCGCCAGCTTTAAGACACCGGAGATTGGCGTGCGCGCCCATATCCAGCACCTTCTGGCTTATACCCAGAAAAAGCGGCCGTCTACCAAGATTGTTGACCCCCGCTACGAACTGGCGCATAATATCCGTCTGGAACGCGGCGTTGTCGACACCTGGTACGGTTTAAACGGCACCTGGGCCATGGGTTCTAATTACTGTGAAAAAATCATGGTGAATTATCAGCGGATGCTGGCGATGCAGGCAGAAGATAGTGTAAAAGAAGAAAAGCAAGAGACAAAGAAAGCTGCCGATAAGAAGAGCAATCCGCACAGGATGCGTGAACTGGTAGAAAAAATACTGCGCGGCGATCATTAGACAGACAGTGCACAGCTTACGGCTGTGCACTTTGATTTAGAGAAAAGAAAGTTTTTGAGGTGATGAGAATGCATATCGTATTGGTTGAGCCGGAGATTCCCGGCAATACTGGCAATATTGCCCGTCTGTGCGCGGCTACCGGCTGTCATCTGCACCTGGTACGTCCGTTGGGCTTTTCTGTAGAAGATAAATATTTAAAACGTGCCGGACTGGACTACTGGCATCTGGTGGATATCCACTATTATGACAGCGTCTATGAAGTACTGGAAAAATATAAGGACAATCCTAAGTATCTGCTGACGACAAAAGCGCATAAATCCTATACTGACGTGCATTACGCACCGGACAGCCTGCTGATTTTCGGCAAGGAGACCGCAGGCCTGCCGGAAAAACTGCGCAACGAATATCCAGAGGGCTGTGTGCGTATTCCGATGATTGCGGAAGCGCGTTCTCTGAACCTTTCCAATTCTGTGGCTATCGTAGCGTATGAAGCACTGCGCCAGCAAGATAATTTCGCCGGTCTGACGGTATGAGGAGTATGAACATGATTATTATAAAAGAATTTGATTTTGACGCGGCTCATTATCTGCCGGCGTATAACGGCAAGTGCGAGCATCTGCACGGTCATACCTATAAACTGGTGGTTAAGGTAGAAGGAACTCCTGACCATGAGGGTATGGTTATTGACTTTATCAAGCTGAAAAACATTGTTAAGCAGGAAGTTCTGCAGGTACTGGACCATGCCTGTATTAATGATATCATTCCTGTGCCTTCTGCAGAGAATATTTCCGTATGGGTATGGAATAAACTGGCTGGACTTTTAAAAACAGAACGTTATCATTTATATGAAGTAGAAGTTTGGGAAACACGTACCAGTGGGTGCGTTTACAGAGGTGAATAATTTGAAGGATGTACAGGGAGAAAAGGACTTGCGCCGTGTGCCGCTCAAGCATGTAGGCATTAAGGATTTGCGCTGGCCTATCGTATTGCGTGACCGGGAAAAAGGTACGCAGCACACTGTGGCGAAGGTAACACTGGCAGTGGATTTGCCCCATGATATGCGTGGTACTCATATGAGCCGTTTTGTAGAGTGTCTGCAGACTTTGGGACCGGTTGGTTTAAGTGAGATTGAAACTATACTCGATACTTTAAAAAGCAGACTGCAGGCAGAGAAATCTTTCCTGCAGCTGGAGTTTCCGTATTTTCTGACGAAGAGTGCGCCTGTCAGCGGACAGACTGCGCCCATGGATATTGACTGTGTCTACAGAGCAGAAAAAGATGATACTTTCAGACTGCGTGTAGGTGCTGTGGTGCCTATCCAGACTTTGTGCCCGTGCTCTAAGGAAATCAGCGCATACGGTGCGCATAACCAGCGTGCTTTTGCTAAAATTGAGCTGGAAGCCCATGAAATGATCTGGCTGGAAGAAATTGCCGCTATTGCCGATGCCGGAGCAAGCGCTCCTGTGTACGGCTTGCTGAAACGTCCTGATGAAAAATTTGTTACGGAAAAGGCATATGACAATCCTCGCTTTGTAGAAGACGCTGTAAGAGAAATTGCTTTGCGTCTGGAAGATGACAGCCGTATTGACTGGTACAGAGCTGAAGTTGAGAGTGTGGAAAGTATCCATAATCATAATGCTTTTGCCGTTGTAGAAAAAGGATGGAAATAAACATGCTGCTGAAACTAAGTAAGGAAGCATTGCCGGAAGCGATTGCTGCACTGGGAGTACATCCGGACAGCCTGCCGATTTTTGCGGCTAAAAGCAGCATTATACCGTTAAAGCTGACGCAGGTTCGCACACCGGCAGCTAATATTATCAAACAGGAAATGCTTGCTGCAGGCGGCGATGCTGCTGTGCCTTCCGGCTGCATTACCTGTGCGGAAAAATATGTGGATATAGTTCTTTTAGGTACGGTTAAGCATTACCGTCTGCTGCTGGCTAAATTAGCGCGCATGCCTTATTTTGGCATAGATAAGATTAAAGCAGAGCTGCAGGCAGTGCTGCGTCCGGTAGAACTGAAAACAGTGCTGGCGGATGGGCGTGAGCTTACCTATGAGAAAATGTGCATTATGGGCATTTTAAATATCACGCCGGATTCTTTTTACGCCGGTTCCCGTGTTGACGGCTTGCAGGAGGTTGTACGCCGTGCAGGTAAGATGCTGGAAGATGGTGCAGGTATTCTCGATATCGGCGGCGAGTCCACTCGTCCCGGCAGCGATAGTGTAAGTGCGGCAGAAGAACAGGAACGTGTACTGCCTGTGATTGAGGCGGTTAGAAAAGCTTATCCGCAGGCTGTAATTTCAGTTGATACCTACCGTGCCTCTACGGCTAGAGCTGCTTTGGAAGCCGGTGCCGATATTATCAACGATATCAGCGCTATGGAAGCGGATGAAGAAATGCTGCCGCTGGTTGTTCAAAGCAATGCGCCTGTTATCCTCATGCACATGCGTGGTACGCCCAAGAATATGCAGCAGAACTGCAGCTATCAGAACGTAGTAGATGAGGTTGCTGCTTATCTGGCAAAGCGTGCTGAACTATTGCGAGCTGCCGGTGTCGGTGCGGATAAGATTATTCTTGATCCGGGCATCGGTTTTGCTAAAGATGTGCGGCAGAATCTGCTTCTGATGCGTGATTTAGAAGCGCTGACAGGATTAGGCTATCCTGTGCTGCTGGCTGCTTCCCGTAAAAGCACTATCGGTGCCGTATTAGGAAATATCCCTGCGGAAGAACGTCTGTCAGGCACTTTGGCGCTGAGCTGCCAGGCTGTTTATGCCGGAGCACAGATGGTACGTGTTCATGATGTACGGGAAAATCTGCAGGCGGTACGGATGCTGGAGGCGGTTTTATGTCCAGAGCGTATGTAGCATTAGGCAGCAATCTGGGGGACAGACAGCAGAACCTGCAGCAGGCGCTGCATTTGCTGGCTGAGCAGGGAATAAAAATTGTAAAAGTTTCCTCTTTTATTGAAACGGCTCCTTATGGTGTTACAGACCAGCCAGCCTTTTTAAACGGCGTTTGCTGCGTAGAAACAGAACTGGAACCTTTAAAACTGCTGGAAGTGCTGCTTGGCACTGAACAGCAGATGGGTCGCGTGCGTCTGCGTCATTGGGGTGAGCGCAATATTGATTTGGATTTGCTTCTGTATGAAGATACTTGCATGACAAGCGACAAACTGAACCTGCCGCATCCCGATATGCAGAACAGAGATTTTGTCCTGCTGCCGCTGGCGGAAATAGCGCCGGATTTGCTGCATCCGGTATTGAAAAAGACTATTGCTCAGTTAAAAGACGATTTGTTAAAACAAAGTGGAAGTGATAATAATGTTGGATAATGAAAAACTGCTGCAGCGTTTTCAAAGCTATGTTGCTTTTGATACGGCTTCTGACGATAAGGCAGCCTGTTTTCCCAGTACAGCCAAACAGCTTTTGCTGGCTGATTTCTTGGCTAAAGAACTGAAAGAGCTGGGACTTTATTCTGTAGAGGTAACAGAGCATGGTTATGTACTGGCTACTTTGCCTGCCAATACAGGCTGCTGTCCGGTAATAGGACTTGTGGCTCACATGGATACCAGCTGTGAAGCAAGCGGGGCGAATGTACAGATGCAGGTGCATCGCAACTTCGACGGCAAAGATATCAGACTGAATGCTGAGAATATTTTGTCTGTAACGGAATTTCCGGAACTGTTAAATTATATAGGACAGGATATTATAACTTCTGACGGAACGACATTGCTAGGTGCTGACGATAAGGCGGGAATCTGTGCTATTGTTTCAGCCTGCGAATATCTGCTGCAGCATCCGGAAGTGCTGCATGGCAAAGTTGTTATCTGTTTTACACCGGATGAGGAAGTTGGCAGAGGTACAGAGCATTTTCCGTTTGATAAATTCAAGGTAGATTTTGCCTATACTGTTGACGGCGGTGCACTGGGCGAGCTGAATTACGAAACCTTTAATGCCTGCAATGCTAATATTGTTTTTCATGGCGTATCGGTACATCCGGGCAGCAGTAAACACAAGATGCGCAATGCTGTTACCATGGCTGCCGAATGGCAGATGGCTCTACCGGCAGGCGAAAGACCGGAGTATACCGAAGGCTACGAGGGCTTTTATCACACGCTGCGTATTAACGGCGGTACCGATAGGGTTGAAATAGACATGATTCTACGTGACCATGACAGCGCGATTTTAGAGCAGCGCAAAGAATTCTTGCTGGAGCTGACGGCGCTGATGAACAAAAAATACGGTACCGGTACAGTAGAATGCACGCTGACAGACTGCTATCGCAATATGAAGGAATATATCACTCCGGTATATGAAATTGTTGAACGGGCGCAGAACGCTATGCTGCAGGCAGGCATAAAGCCTGTTATTGTACCTGTACGCGGTGGTACGGATGGTTCCAGACTTTCGGAGATGGGCTTGCCCTGTCCTAATCTTTTTACCGGCGGGCATAATTTCCACGGACGTTTTGAATATCTGCCGCTGCAGTCATTGGCGAAGATTACGGAAGTATTGGTAAACCTGGTGAGTGAATAAATAAGAAAGTACTTTGTGAAATCACACAAAGTACTTTTTCTTATTTATACTGAATTGTTTGAAGAAAAGCGTATAAATAGAATTTGTTTATATATTGTTTACCTTGACAGAAAAAATGTATATAATATACTGAAGTTAAAAATATATTTTCTCATTTCTTTATTATAAGGCTATTTATTTTATGTATGGTTGTCTGCTTTTATATTGAAGAATAATATTTATATAAATACATAGAATTGTAAATTTTGGAGGGTATTATGGAAAGTGTAAGTAATCAAAGAACGGCAGTTAACGAAATTGATATAGCAATGGAAGATATGGACTTAGATGAATTAGAAGCATTGTTAAATAAAGACCTAGATGAAGAGTTAAAAAATATAGACTCATTGAAAGCAGATTTCGACAAAATTGGTAATCCTGATGCTTTAGGTAAAACTGTTATGAAAGTTGTAGCCGAGCAGTTTAATAATCAGATTGCTGCAGTGGCTGGAGAAGAGTTTATTGAAAAAAATGGTGGATTGACTCTTGATTTACGTGATGAAGCGCATATACAAACAACTGAAAATTTTGCAAATGGTAAAATAGCAACCCATAATACAAAAATTAATTTTCAGAAAAGATATGATGATTGGCAATCTAATTTTGAACATGATGATAATGGAGCTATAAAAACTCATAATACAAGAACTGGTAAGGAGGAAGCAAATCTCGTAAAAGGTGCCAGAAAGCCTTTTGATAAGGATAGACCTACTGGTTCGGTAGAGAAAAAAACAGATATGGATCATACAGTGTCAGCGGGAGAGATAATAAGGGATCCAGAGGCAAATGCGCATATGACTAGAGAAGAACAGATAGCATTTGCTAACAGTGATAAGAATTTAAATGAATTAGAGGCACAATTAAACAGGTCCAAAGGCGATCTTCCCATGGAAGACTGGCTAAATACTCCAAATGCTAAAGGCCAGACTCCTGAAGAAATATTTAATATTACTCCAGAGCAGAAAGAGGCTTTAATAAAAAAAGATAAAGAAGCCAGAGCTGAATACGAAAAAAGGAAAAAAGAAGCAGAAAAGAAATCAATAGAAGCTGGTAAAGCTTCCCAGAAGGAAGAGGCCTTTAGAATCGGTGGAGAAGCTTTAAAAGCAGCAATATTTCAATTATTAACAGAATTATTAAAGAAAGTTATTCAAAAATTAATTTTATGGTTCAAACAAGGGAAAAAGAAAATCAGTACTCTGTGTGAGTATATCAAAGATGCAATAAAAGATTTTTTTGCTAATATCAAAGAGAAACTACTTACTGCAGGGAAAACTGTTATCAATACAATATTAACAGCGATATATGGCCCGATTGTAGGTTTTTTTAATAAGCTGTGGACACTTTTAAAACAAGGCTGGTGTTCTTTGAAAGAGGCTTATAAATATTTAATAAGTGAAGAAGCGAAAAAACATCCTTTTAATGTTAAAATTATGCAGGTAAGTAAGATTATAGTTGCTGGATTAAGTGCTGGTGGTGCAATTGTGGTAGGTGAACTTATAGAAAAGTCACTGATGACAATACCTGTTTTTACTGTACCAATTCCACTTATTGGCAACTTAGCAAGTGTTATAGGTCTTTTTATGGGAGCTTTGTTATCCGGTATAACAGGTGCATGTGCAATAAGTTTAATAGATAAATTTATTGCCGACAAATTAAAAGACGAAAATACAAAGCAATGTATAGATACAAATAATAATATAATAATAAAGGGAAAACAGATTAATGATATAGTGACATATAAAAAAGATAGAAAAAAGGTAGAAACGGCAAAATCTATTCGAGATAATCATTCTTATGCTGCTAAAGTTATGAAAAAGACGTTGAGTGATATAGAACAATGCCAAAAAGAAACTGATGATGTGTTAGATAAAATTAAAAATAGGTTTAGAAATTGGTAATATTAGGAGTGTGTAAGATGAATGAGATAGAAGTATTTACATCTAACAATGTGCAAAGACATAATTTTGATAGATATAAAAATAAATTAAAAAATTTTTCTGAACAATTACCAGAGCAAATAAAAATTGATAAAGTAGAAACAGAAGGGTTTATTTGGTTTACGGATCATAAAGTTACCGGTAGTGAGTTAAATAAGGTTACTTCTGGTATACAGGAGAATTTGATTCTGTTGATGAATGGACAAAATAAAATAATAAAAGAGTTTAATGATGTATATAATGCCTTTGAAACTCTTGACAAGGATTATATTAGTGGGATACTGTCTGCATTAAAGAGCTCTGAAAAAGCGCATCAAAGCCTACAAAATCAAGTTGAGCTGCAAGAAGAATTTGTAGAAAAGGTTATTTCAAAGAATAAAGAGTTAAATGAAGAAGTATATGCATTGAATGTAAAATTAGATCAGATTGACGCATTTGTAGATAGTACAAAAGTAGTTCATAAAAGTTTACAAGAACAGATTATTGCTCAAAGAAATTTTTTAGAAGATATTGTAGTGGAAAATAAGAATTTAAAGGAATTAGTTAATATACTTAATTCAAAGATAGAGAGATTGGAAAACAAAGACTTTGATTTAAAAAAAGTTAATGTTATCTCCTACATTGCAATTGGTATAGGTTTTATTAATTTAATTTTGATTTTTATGGGCAGAGTATGATATGGATAATAAGTATACGGAAAATTTACTTAATTGTGCTTCTAAATTAGATGAAATCCTTAGTGCTAATGGTAATATTTTAAAAAATGCTAAATTAGTAGTTGATGATGATAATGAGCAGGCTGCTATTAACTTATTAAAATATATTTCGCAATTAGTTGATAAACGTAATCAAGATAGAATCATATTACAAGTGGCTAATGCATTAAAAAAGTCATTAGTTGAATATTATGGATACAATAAAATTATAGAAATATATAAATCTAAATTAGTTGAAAAAGACAATAGGTCACTTAATGAATTGATAAAAGAATTAAGTGAATTGGTTGGATTAGCTAAGGTTAAACAACAGGTAGAAGATCTTATTGCCTATCAAAAAATTCAGGAAATACGTAAAAAAAGAGGGTTAAAAGTTCCTAAAAAAACTTTACATTTAGCATTTTTGGGGAATCCTGGTACTGGTAAAACAACAGTGGCTAGAATTATTGGTAAAATTTATAAAAAAATAGGGTTGCTATCCAAAGGGCATTTTATTGAAGTTTCACGAACAGATTTAATTGCAGGTTATCAAGGTCAAACTGCATTAAAAGTAAAGGCAGTAATTGAAAAAGCTAAGGGTGGAGTATTATTTATTGACGAAGCATATAGTATAACTGAAAATGAAAATTCAGATTCGTATGGAAAAGAATGCTTAACAGAGTTAACTAAAGCTTTGGAAGATTATAGACAGGATTTAGTTGTGATTGTTGCTGGCTATACAGAACCAATGAATAAGTTTTTTTCTTCAAATCCAGGATTAAAATCTAGATTTAATACATTTATTGAATTTGAAGATTATTCATCTAATGAGTTAGAGAAAATTCTGTTAAATATGTGTGAATCTAATCAATATCAAATTGATAAATTATTAATTTTAAAACTTAGAAAATACATAGAACTAAATGTTGCAAATAAAGATGATAATTTTGCAAATGGTAGATTTGTAAGAAATATATATGATAAATTGATAATAAATCAAGCCAGAAGAGTTTGTAAGATTGATAATCCATCAAATGCAGACCTTGTAAATCTTACAATAGATGATTTTAATAATATGTAAAATGAAAAAGATTCTTTAAATTAGCAATGCAGAAGTTAATTTAAAGAATCTTTTTATTTAACTAAATTTTTCTTAGTCCCAGCGTTTGAGCAAATCTTCTATTATTTCTTTGTTGGTTTTGCGGCGCTTTTTTTCATAGTTGCGGAAATTATTGTCACGATGGTCGGTAGAATAGTCCGCATAGTCAAAATCATCATAATCTCTTTCATAGCTGCGGTTGTAGTCGCCGTGGCCGTCGTCAAAGAAAAACGGCACATGACAATCTGTTTGTATAGTACGGATATTTAAAGCAGGCATCTTTTTATTCCTCCTTAATTACTACTAATATTTTACCATGTCCTGAGAGAATGGCAAGATGTAGGAGTTTTGCCGTGCAATTAAGAAAGATATTTCGGGCGTAAAATGCAGGCTGCATGCTGTTGTGGAAGGAAAAATATAATTTAAGTAGAAATTATATAAAGATAACGGTGGGCGCCTGAAATAAAAAATGTAAAATTTATTGCAGTTTTTCTGCAAAATATCTTGAATGAGCGTCGTAAATATGATATAGTATACACTATATTAAGGGCGCGAGCCGAATATGATATCACAAAGGAGCTAAAATCATGGAAAAAGAAAATCAATTCCTTCTCTGGTTCGAACAATTGGAAAGAGAAGACGTGGCAATTGTTGGCGGTAAGTCCTCCTCTCTGGGCGAAATGACTGCTAAAGTTGATGTGCCGGTGCCTTATGGTTTTGCTACCACTGCTTATGCTTACAGATATTTCTTTAAAGAGAGCGGTCTGGAAGAAGAAGTTCGTGCGCTTGTTGCAGAACTGACCGACGTTGAAAACAGTGCTTTGCTGCGTGACGTATGCGCACGTATCCGTAAAGCAATTATGGATAAAGAAATGCCCGCAGATTTGCAGGAAGCTATTGCTGCTGCTTATGAAGAACTGGGCGAAAAAATGGGTATTGACCAACCGTATGTTGCTGTTCGCAGCAGCGCTACTGCGGAAGATTTGCCGGATGCAAGCTTTGCAGGCCAGCAGGATACCTATCTGAACGTACAAGGTGCGCAGACTATTATCGCTAAAGTTAAAGAATGCTATGCTTCCTGCTTTACCGACCGCGCTGTATACTATCGTGAAAAACAGGGCTTTGATCATCTGGATGTAGCACTCAGTGCTGCAGTACAAATGATGGTATTCTCCAAAGCTGCAGGTGTTATGTTCACTGTTAACGTTGCTACCGGCGACGACAAGAACATCCTTATCGAAGGCGCTTGGGGTCTTGGTGAATATGTTGTTCAAGGTACTGTAACTCCGGATAACTACACTGTTTCCAAAGCTGAACATAAGATTCTGGAAAAGAACGTTAACGTACAGGACGTAAAACTGGTACGCAAAGCTGGCGGCGACTGCGAAGAACAAATGGTACCGCTTGATGAACAAAATCAGCAAAAACTGACTGATGAACAAATCCTTGAACTGGCAGGCTATGCTAAGAAAATTGAAGAGCATTATGGCTGCTACATGGATATGGAATGGGGCGTTGATGAACGCGACAATAAAATCTGGATTCTCCAGGCTCGTCCTGAAACCGTATGGAGCCGCCGCAACAAAGAAAATGGCGGTGCTCCGAAACAGGAAGCTCCGAAAGCTGCAGCTGCTGACCGCAAAGTAATTGTTAAAGGTCTGCCTGCAAGCCCGGGTAATGTTTCCGGCAGAGTACACGTTATCCTCGATCCTTCCCGCATCGACGAATTTAAGGAAGGCGAAATCCTCGTTACTGAAATGACCGCTCCTGACTGGGTACCGGCTATGAAGAAAGCGAAAGCTATCGTTACCGACAGCGGCGGAATGACCTGCCATGCATCTATCGTTAGCCGCGAACTGGGTATTCCCTGTATCGTAGGTACCAAGAGCCGCGGTGAAGCTGCTACCACTACTATTCCTGACGGCATTGACGTAACTGTAGACGCAACTCATGGTGTTGTATATGAAGGCATTATTGAAGAAGCAAAACCGCAGCAGGCTGCTCAGCAGGTTGTTGCTGCTGCTGAATATTTCCCGCCCACCGGCACTAAGGTTTATATGAACCTGGGTGACCCGGATCTGGCAGAAAAATATTCTACTCTGCCTTGCGATGGCATTGGTCTGATGCGTGAAGAGTTCATCTGGACTACCTATATCCACGAACATCCTCTGTATCTCATCAAAACCGGTCATCCGGAAAAAGTTGTTGACCAACTGGCTGAAGGCATGCGTCAGGTTTGCCAGGCTATGGCTCCGAGACCTGTTACCCTGCGTTTCAGCGATTTCAAATCCAGTGAATACCGTGATTTGAAAGGCGGCGACGAATTCGAACCTTATGAACCTTCCGCACTTCTTGGCTGGCGCGGTGCTTCCCGTTATTATGATCCGAAATACATCGAAGCATTCAAACTGGAATGCATGGCTGTACGTAAAGTACGTGAAGAATTTGGCCTGAAAAACCTGAATGTAATGATTCCGTTCTGCCGCAACGTGGAAGAATGTGAAAAAGTTACCAAGATTATGGCTGACTGCGGCTTAGCTCGCGGTAAAGATTTCAAAGTTTGGCTGATGGCTGAAATTCCTTCCAACATCATCCTGGCTGATCAATTTAATAAATATGTTGATGGTTATTCCATTGGTTCTAACGATCTGACTATGCTTGTATTAGGCTGCGATCGCGATAACGACACTGTTTCTCATATTTATGATGAACGCAACCTGGCTGTTAAACGTGCCGTACGTCACCTGATCGAAGTTGCTCACAAGGACGGTAAGACCGTTTCCATCTGTGGTCAGGCTCCCAGCGTATATCCTGAGTTCTGTGAATTCCTCATCAAGAGCGGCATTGACAGCATCTCCGTAAATCCTGATACTGTTAAATTCACCAAGAAACTCGTTGCTCAGGTTGAACAGCGCGTTATGCTTGACGCTCTCACCGGCCGTGGCCGTGCAGAAGTTGAAGATTTAGAGTGGAAATAAGCTCTGGCTTATGGACAAGGCTCCTGTGCAAACAGGAGCCTTGTATTTTTTCTCGGAGGTGCAGCAATGCTGGAGTGGCAAACTGCCAAGATATTTATGCTTTACTTTATTACAGGCTGTGCGGCAGGGTATTTATTGGATTATTGTTGTATGCGTTTGGTCGTTTTAGCAGCAGCGGCTGATTCGACGCTGTCAAAAACTGTGATGAGGAAAAATAGAGTAAGTCGCAAGATTTTGACAGCAGTGTTTGCAGGGGTACTGTTTCTCGTGGCAGGTATATATTGCTTGCCGCAGGCAGAGCTTTATTTTTGCTGGTTTTTTCTCAGCTGCTTATTGTTGCAGGCGTTGATTGATTATGACTGCCAGCTGCTTTTGGATAAAATATCTGTATTGCTTGCCGGAGCCGGATTTTTTTATGACTTATATTTTCAGAAGAATCTGACAGATATATTTTTAGGCTTAACTGTCGGAACAGGCATTATGCTGGCTTTATATGTGTTCAGCCGCGGCGGTATGGGCTTGGGCGATGTGAAGCTGAGTGCAGTTTTAGGCATCTGGCTGGGGATGGACGGCGTATTGCTATGCCTGCTTATTGCTTTTTTAACAGGCGGAATAGCAGGTGTATTGCTGCTGGTGACGGGTAAAAGAAAGCGGCGGGATGCCATTGCTTTTGGACCGTTTCTGTGTTTGGGAGCAGCGGTGGCGACGCTGTGGGGGCAGAGGATATTGAGCTGGTATTGGCAGTTTTTTACACTAAATTAAACGGAAAAGGACAAAGATGATGCTGACAAAGATATTACAAGGAGTAAGCAGACAGGAGGATATCCTTTGCGTTGCTCTGAATGGCAGGAAAATGACCGCAGCTGTAATCAGCGGCAAGGATTATGCAGTTTTCAAAGTACTGCAGAAAGAATTATCGGCTGCAGATGCTTTATCGGAAGCACTGGAGCGGGAGTTAACGCAATTATTAGCAGCAAATAAGTTCATGGCTGTCGGTAAGTTAGTCTTGGTACTGGATACGGATATGGTATTCCTGCAGTGCTTAGAATTGCCGCACATGCCGCAGGCAGAGCTGCAGGAAGCCTTGAAGTGGGAAGCGCAGGAATGCGTGCCTTTTGCTGATAAACCTTATAGTATGGACTTTTTGACTGTACAGAAAGAGGATATGCAGACAGTCCTTTTGGCAGCGCTGCCGCAGGAGGTGTTAGTCCGGCTGCGTGAAATCAGCAGCAAGCTGAAACTGTCTTTACTGGCAGTCACAGCGCTGCCGCTGGCTCAGGCGGCTTTCTTACAGCAAGAGCAGGGGAATTTTTTTCTGATAGAAGAGGAGCAAGGGTCAGTAAATTTGACCGCATTTATCGACGGGATGCCTAGAGCGGCACGCAGGGCTGCTGCTGTGATGGAAAGCGTGGAAGAAGTTGTTGTTGCTCTTACGGAGACAGTACGGCAAAAATATAATGTTCAGTTAAGAGATATTTTTTATACAGACGGCGGTACGCTTTTAACTGCATGGCAGGAGGGGGTAAGCGAGTTTGCGCATCAGCAGTACTGCTTTGCGGCAGTTGATTTTGCCGGAAAATTTTCCTGGCAGGGAAGTTTTTTGTCGGAAACAGAACGCAGACAATGTGCTGCCACGGCAATGCCAGCTGCTGGCGGAGCACTGCTGGTGGGCAGCAGTGAAAAAGTAATAAATTTTGCAAGCGGCGACAGGCAGCCGGGAAAAGCCAAAATCTATCGAAGTCTTGCCGCAGCATTGCTGTTTCTTATGTTTGCTGTTTGCGGCAGCGCCTATGCTTACAGCATTTATCAGGCAAGCAGGATAGAGCATTTGCGGGAACAAATTACCGCTATGAGCATGTGGCAGCAGCGTTATGAGTCTATGCAGCATTTGGAGCGGGATATTCGCGAACGAGATACTAAACTGGCAGTGTTAGGCAGAGAGCAGTTTGACTGGGGCGGCTTTTTAGAGCTGTTAGGGCGGACGGCGCCGCAAGGCTGTTGGTTAAACAAGGTGCAGCAGGGCGAAAAACAAGATGAAATCTTACTTTCTGGCAGGGCAGAAAAGCTGTCTGATTTGGAAATGTTTATAGAAGGCTTGCGTAATAGCGGCAGTCTTACAAGCGTGGAACTTGTGGAAACCAGGGAAAGACAGGCGGAGCGTTTGCTGAGCTACACGGTGAGAGTAAGAAAGGGAGGCGGCAAACATGAATGATGCAGTACAGGATACTACGGGCAAGAAGCCGTTTTTACTGCTTTTTATTGCAGCGGCAGTATGCTTTATAATATATAAATTGCTGCTGCTGCCGCTTTTTGGCCAGCTGTCTGCGCAGTCACGGCAGTATGAGTTGCTGCAGCGAGAATTGCAGCAATACCAGGAATTTGCGGTTTCCCATCAGGATTATGACAACTTTTTGCAGCAGCGTTCAGCTAAGCTTGCACAGCTGCAGCGCAGACTGCCGAAACAGGTAGTTTTCAGTGAACAGCTGAAACAGTGGCAGCAGCTGGCACAAAGCTGCGACGTAACGCTCAGCGATGTTAAACTGCTGCCGGAAAGAGAAACTGACAGTAAGCAGATGAAGATACAGCCGGTAAGAATAACCCTGGGCGGGAATTATTATGCTGTACTGAAATTTATGCGGGAACTGAAAAAAAGTGAAAACTTTGTGAATATAAATCAAGCAGACATTACAGGCAACGAAAATAAAGGTGATATTAAGCTTACGGCGTTATTTAATATCTATCTGTACCACGCGGCAGGCTGACAGCCGCGTATGCAGATAATACCAAAGCTTAGGCAGATGTGCTGGACTTCCTGCTTCTTGCGCATCTTATGCGTAAAGTTGTATAATTATATTATCTGTAAATAAAAACAGGATAGCTTTGTTTTGAGGTGTGAGGGAATGGATTTAAAAAATCGTAAGCTCAGGATTCTAATTGGTATTCTTAGTGCCATTGTCCTGATAGTAGCGTTCAGAATTTATAATAATATCCAAAATGATAGGGAGCGTGCGGCAAGGCTGTCGCGTTCACAGGCCATTGCTGTCAGTCTGGGCAGACCTGCGCGGACTTCTATTCTGCCGCAGCTGGAATTTTCCGGCAGCCTGGATCCTGAATGGCAGGCAGAGATTGCTGCCAAGGTGGATGGGCGTGTGGAAAAGGTCTATGTCAGGGAGGGCGACCATGTAACTAAGGGACAGGTGCTGGCTTTGCTGGAACAGACTGATACTGATGCCGATGTGCTGGCAGCGCGCGGCAGCTATATGGATGCTGAAACTGATTTGCGCAAGGCAGAGACTGATTTGATACGTTATGAAAAATTGTATGCTCAGGGTGCTGTATCAGAACAGACGGTGGATGATTACCGTTTTGCGCGTGATAATGCCAGAGCCAAACTGGAAAATGCCCGCGGTAATTTGCAGGGGATGGAGTCTAAGTCTGCCGGTACGGCAATAGTTGCGCCTGCTGACGGTATCATTTACAAACGGTATTATCAGGAGGGCTACTATGCTAAATCAGGTACGCCGCTTTTTGCTATTGCCGACATCAGTACGCTTAAATCAATTATCAATATCCCGGAAGGTCAGATTGACGGTGTCGCCGTAGGCAATGAAGCGGAAATTACGCTGACTTCCTTCGGTAACCGTAGCTTGACCGGCAGGGTGACGCGTATTTCTCCGGTGGCAGATCTGCCCGCCCATACTTTTGAAACCGAGGTCAGCGTGGATAATCCTGAGGGGCTGCTGGCAGGCGTTTTTGCTACTGTGCATTTAACTGCCCAACAGCGAGACGATGTCTTGACCATACCTGTCTATGCCATCGTCATGCGCGATGACCAGAAGACTGTCTTCGTGGTAGACGATGAGGGCGTTGTGACCCGCAGGGTGTTAAGCATCGGCTATACGGATGAAAAGGTAGCCGAGGTGCTGAGCGGGCTCGAAGGCGATGAGCTAATCGTTACCGGCGGGCAGAATAAGCTGCGTGAAGGCAGCAAGGTAGATATCAGTAAGGCAGGTAAATAAAGATGATTGCAACATTTATCCGCCGGCCTGTATTTACCACGATGCTCGTGCTGCTGCTGGTCGTGTTCGGTATCCGCAGTTATCCAGAGATTGGTGTAGATCTGAACCCTGACGTAGATATGCCTATCGTCAGTGTGCGTATTACTTATGACGGCGCTTCGCCGGAAGAAATGGAAACGCTGATTACCAAGCCTATCGAAGACCGCGTCAGCCAGGTTGCCGGTATCAAGACTATTTCGTCAACAGTGCTGGAAGGCTACAGCGAGACGGTGCTGGAATTCAATATGGGCGTAGACCCGCAGGCGATGGCCAGTGAGGTGCGCGAAAAGGTAGCCAGCGTCCGTAAGCGTCTGCCGGACGACATCGACGAGCCAACCGTGCAGACTGTCGATTTAAGTTCGCGACCGATTGTAGCCTATACTTTTTCGTCAGAGGTACGCAGCCGCGGTGAGATCCGCCGTCTAATCGAGGATTCTATCAAAGACGAGCTCCAGATGGTGGAAGGCGTTTCCGAGGTCACGGTACTGGGCGCCAGCACCCGCGCTATTCGTTTGGTAGTAAGACCGGAAAAGCTGGCGGAATATAATATTTCTTTTCAGAATATCTTAGACAAGGTTAATGATGAAAACTACAATACTCCCGGCGGTAAGGCCAAGAATAAGGACATGGAGATTACTGTCCGCACCGTCGGCAAGTATAAGAATATTGATGATATTAAAAACGTAGCTATAACTAATGTCGATAATCGACCCGTCTATGTTGGCGACGTGGTAGATGTAGTGGACGATTGGGAGGACGAGGACACCTTTGCCAGCGCCAATGGCGTACCCTGCGTCATGGCCAGTGTGCGTAAGCAGTCCAAGACCAATACGGTAGACGTTACCGACGGACTTAACGCCAAGATGGAGATTATCAAGCAGCGGATGCTGCCTCCTGACATCAAGGTAGAGGTTGTGCGTGACCAATCCCAGTACATCAGAGAAAATATCGGTGATGTGTGGAACACTATTCTTTTCGGTGGTTTTCTGGCGTTGCTGATTACCTATCTCTTCCTGCGCAATTTCCGGGCGACGATTATCGGCGGCCTGTGTATACCGACGTCGGTTATCGCAACTTTCTTTTTGATGCGCGTCATGGACTTTACCTTGAACAATATGTCGCTGATGGCGCTGAGTTTGGCAGTAGGTATCCTTATCGACGACGCTATCGTAGTTATCGAGAATATCTTCCGGCATATCGAGATGGGTAAGACGCCTTTCCAGGCGGCTAAGGAAGCTACCGAAGAATTAACGCTGGCGATTTTAGCCGTTTCTCTGACGTTGATGGCGGTGTTTGTGCCTATCGGCAGTATGGGAGAGATTATTGGTCAGTACTTTAAACAATTTGGCTTGACAGTAGCCTTTGCCGTAGGTTTTTCTACCTTGGTTGCTTTTTCGTTGACACCGATGGTTTCGGCCTATTGGATCAAGGATGAGACCAAGGAAAGAAGTAAGCCGAGAAATAAATATCTCCAACTCTGTCTGGATAAATTTGAAAACGGTTTCCAGTTCATCAGACAGGTCTATAATGAGATTATGGAAACGGCTCTGCAGCATCCGAAAAAAGTCGTGGCTATCGGTGTTGTTTCTTTGCTTTTGAATATCATGCTGCTGCCTTTCGTAGGTACGGAATATCAGCCGACCTATGATTCCGGCGAATTCAGCGTTAACTTCAAAGCGCCTATCGGCACCAGTATGGAGAAAACCGTAGCTTTGGCGACGCCGCTGCAGGAGAAGATTTCTTCGCTGCCGGAGGTGCGTATTGCTGCCCTTAATATTGGTAATGGACGCAATCCTGTTAATCAGGGCTCTATTGATATCAGGTTAAAACCTTCTAATGAACGTGAGCGCAGTATGCAGCAGATTATGGATGACCTGCGCGGCGATTTCAGAAATGTTGAAGGGCTGAATGTGACCGTCGTATCCAACCAGGGCGGCGGCCGTGGTGACAGCCGTCCGGTACAGGTAGGTCTGCGCGGCAGCGATATGACGCAGCTGAAACAATACGCCCTGCAATTAGCTGATTTGGTCAGCCAGGTACCAGGAGCTACAGATATAGATATTTCCGATTCTGACGAAGAGCCGGAAATCATCGTGAAGCTGGATCAGGCGCGTGCGAGCTCGCTGGGTCTTGACTCGACGGCGGTCGGCGAAGTTGTGGAGATGGCCTTTATGGGCAAGAGTACCGGTAACAGCTATACTATCGGTGATAACGATTATGACATCATTATCCAGATGCCGCAGAAGAAGCGTATCGACATCAACGATGTCAAGAATCTGCGCGTGTCTGCGGAAAACGGGCAGTTTGTGCGTCTGGGCGATGTAGCCGATGTAAGACTTGGCTCAGGGCCTACCCGTATTGAAAGAGAGGATAAGCAGCGGCAGATCGTTGTTTACGCCAACACAGTCGGCATTTCTCCCGGTGATTTGATTGCTAAGATTCAAAAAGAGCTTATTCCGTCGATGAATATGCAGGATGGCTACAGCTATAAGATGATTGGTCAGGCAGACACCATGGCTCGTTCCTTTAATGAGATAGCCAAAGCGGTTATTTTGGCTATCGTCGTTGTGTACATGGTGCTGGCAGCGCAGTTTGAAAGCTTTACGCAGCCGTTCATCATCATGTTCTCCCTGCCCTTTGCTGTTATTGGTGCTGTCTTAGGCCTTTTGGTAGCAGGACAGACAGCTAATATGATGAGCCTTATTGGTTTTACCATGCTGTTGGGCTTGGTAACGAAAAATGCTATTTTGCTGATTGACTATGCTAATCAGCAGCGTGCCAAAGGTTATGATTTGCGTACTGCTGTTTTAGAGGCCTGCTCTTTGCGCTTGCGTCCTATCTTTATGACGACCTTTTCAACTATTCTTGGCATGCTGCCAATCGCCCTGGGGATCGGCGCCGGCGCCGAGCTGCGTCAGTCCATGGGTGTAGTATTGGTCGGCGGCCTGATAACTTCTACTGTGCTGACACTGTTGGTAGTACCGATTATCTATCTGATGTTTGAAGAATGGAAAGAAAAACGTGCGGCAGCAAGACGGTAAAGGAGCGGCGATTATGACGGCGATGGATGAAAAAATTCTGGCGACGGTCGGGCAATATAAAGACGGTCAAATAAATGAAACGCAGTTACTGCAGCAGCTGAAACAGCTGCAGTATGTTGATTTGGGCTTTGCCCGCATTGATACGGCCCGCAATGACAGGCAGGGCTTTCCCGAGGTAATCTATTGCGCCGGCAAGACGCCGGAGCAATGCGCTGAGATTATGTACAGGCTCAGCCAATGCAGCGAAAATGTACTGGCGACGCGGGCGGACGAAGAGGTTTATGCGGCCATCAGAGAAAAGGTTTCTGACGTGCAGTATTATCCGCAGGCACAGATTGTGGCCTTGGAACGCAGTCCGCTGCCCAGGGATGAAAAACGTACTGTTGCAGTTGTAACGGCGGGTACCAGCGATATACCAGTGGCAGAAGAAGCTGCAATTACAGCTGAAATCATGGGCAATAAAGTGACCCGTATCTATGACGTCGGCGTGGCAGGCATTCACCGCCTTTTTGCACAGCTGGATGCTATTCACGCTGCCAACGTACTGATTGTCGTAGCGGGAATGGAGGGGGCACTTGCCAGCGTCGTAGGCGGGCTGGTAGATAAACCTGTTATTGCCGTACCTACCAGTGTCGGCTATGGGGCAAACTTTGGCGGGCTGTCAGCCTTGCTGGGTATGCTCAACAGCTGCAGCGCCGGTGTAGCCGTAGTAAATATTGACAATGGCTTTGGTGCAGGCAGGCTGGCCAGCATCATCAATCATATGAGGTGAAGAAATGAAAGCTATCTATCTTGATACTTTTGCCGGTATCAGCGGCAATATGCTTTTAGGCACGCTGCTGGATGCAGGCTATCCGTTGGAAGCGCTGCGCAGCGAGCTGCAAAAACTGCAGTTGGGGGACTATGAGCTGATATATAAGAAGGTAAATAAGCTTGGTATAGAGGCAACATATTTTAACGTACTGCTTCCTGAGGAACATGAGCATTTGCATGACCATGGACATGTACACGAACATCATCATGAAGCACATGAGCATGGTCATCAGCACGAGCATGAGCATCATCATGAAGAAAATACTCATATTCATGCTCATACACATACACATGTACACCGTAATCTGCAGGATATTATGGGGATTATCAATGCTTCTGAATTATCTGTGTCTATTAAAGGTGCGGCGGAGCAGGTGTTCAGAGCTATTGCAGCGGCTGAAGCCAAGGTACATGGCAAGACGATAGAAGAAGTGCATTTTCACGAGGTAGGCGCTATCGACACGATTATCGATGTTGTCGGCTGTCTGTTAGGTTTGGAATATTTGCAGGTAGAAAAAATTTATGTCGGTACGGTGACTACCGGATACGGATTTGTGCAGTGCGCTCATGGTCTGATGCCGGTTCCGGCTCCGGCTACAGCAGAGCTTTTGCAGAAGCTGCCGCAGCGGCAGGGCCAGGTGGCTAAGGAAATGACGACGCCGACCGGCGCAGCGCTGCTGAAAGTCTTGGCTGAATACAGCGACGGTCTGCCGCAGGGCTGGACAGGTGCTTATATTGCTTATGGCGCAGGGACAAGGGATGTCGAGATACCTAACGTATTGCGCATGTACGTAGGTAAGACAGCGACGCAGGCAGAGACCGTCATGGAGGCTGCCTGCAATCTGGATGATGTCAGCGGCGAAATCGTGGGATATACGGCAGAACGACTGCTTGCGGCAGGAGCGCTGGATGCCTGGGTTGAGCCGATTGTCATGAAAAAAGGCCGTCCTGCCTGCAAGCTGATGTTTTTATGTGAGGAAAGCAAATTAAATGCGCTGCTGGCAATCGTTTTTGCAGAGACCGGGACCTTAGGCGTACGTTATAATGCAGTACAGCGCAGTGTGTTAGAGCGCGGTTTTGTACAGGCGGACACTGCTTATGGGGCTGTAAGAGTAAAATACGGCAAGAAAGACGATGTCCTGAGCTCTTGGGCGCCGGAATATGAAGATTGCAAAGACATAGCAGTTAAACAGCAGGTGCCTTTAAAGGCTGTGTACGAGGCAGCACGTAAGGCTGCAGAGGAAAAGCGGCATGGATGATTTTGCGCAATATTTGGCAGAAATACGCAGTAAGCTGTCCGCTGTGGCTGAAGTAAGCGCTGAAAAGGACATTGCTTACGGTCATCAATTTACTGTGTTTAAAGATGACGAGAAAGTTACCTTGACCGTCTATAACGGCAAAAAGGGCAGAAGGCTGGTGTGGGGCGGCAGCTCCGGTAATCTTGCAGCAGCTCTGCAGGCGGCAGTAAACAGCGGAAAAACAGAAGCAGCAGGTATGCCGCAGCAAAAGCAGTTTACAGGTATTTGGGCAGGCAGCGATGAATCGGGCAAGGGAGATTTCTTCGGGCCGTTAGTAGTGGCTGCCGTAGCGGTAGATAATGCAACTGCAATCAAGCTTAGTGCTGCAGGTGTTAAAGACTGCAAGCTGCTGACGGATAAAAAGATACTGGAGCTGGAAACTGCCATCAAGGAAATTGCTTTGAGTTACAGCGTGCTGGAATTGAAGCCGGAGATATATAATCTGCGTTATGAACAGGTACGTCAGGAGGGCGGCAATCTCAACAGACTCCTGGGATATGGTCATATTGCAGCGCTGTCGCAGGTGTTGCGGGAGCAGCCTAAATGCAGCGGGGCACTGATTGACCAGTTTACAGCTTCTGATGCTGTAATCAGGGCGTTGACAGCAAAATTTTCCGGTGTTGACTTCCGGCAGCAGCCGCGGGCAGAAAGCAATATCGCTGTTGCGGCTGCGTCTATCCTGGCGCGGGCGCAGTTCCTGCACAGGATGGAGGCGTTATCCGAACAGGCTGGCTTTATCCTGCCTAAGGGCGGCGGTACGGCAGCGACAGAGGCAGCGAGGCAGCTTTTAAGACAACTGGGGCAAGATGCGCTGCGCGGTTATGTGAAACTGCATTTTGCCAATTATGCTAAGCTAAAATAAACAGTCTGGTGGTGAAGCAAGTGAAACAGCTTATCGTCAATGCGGATGATTTTGGTTTACATACACAGATCAATAAAGGTATCATCAAAGGCTTTCAGAAAGGCTTTATTACCAGTACTTCGCTGATGTGCAGTGCGCCGGCTTTTGCAGAAGCGGTTGAGCTGGCACTGGCTAATCCAGGGCTGGGCGTAGGTATCCATCTGACCTTGGTCGGAGGTGTAGCGCCGGCAGCAGCTCCTGACAAGGTACGCAGTTTACTGGATGAACAGGGAAAATTCCTGCCTGATTATGTGGCTTTTGCTTCACGATTTTATCGTGGCGGCATAAAAATGAGTGAGCTGGAGACAGAGTTATGCGCGCAGATTGAACGAGGTTTGGCTACGGGTATAAAAATAACTCATATTGACAGTCATCAACATACACATGTACTACCCATAATCAGTGATTTAGTGGTAAAATTATGTTATAAATATAATATAAGGAAGATTAGGAATCCTCATGAAGGCTATTTCTTTGACGGAGGATTTTCTGCAGGCATAGGCAGAAAGGTGGGACGTGCAGGTCTCTCTTTCTGCGCTTCTATGGCTATGCGGAAAGCCAAAGCGGCAGGCTTAAGTTTTCCCGAGCATTTTTTCGGCATGTTGGCCGGAGGCAATCTTAATACTGCTTTGGTCGGCAAGATTATTCAAAGCCTGCCTGAAGGCGTAAGTGAGATTATGACACACCCCGGTTTGGACAGTAATATACTGGGGCGCCAGTTTACCTGGCATTATCACTGGGAGGACGAGCTGCAGGCTTTCCTTGCAGAGGAAAATAAATATTTGTTGGAGAAAAACGATGTTAATCTGACAAATTTTGGTGGTTTGAAATAAATGACTAAAAAACTATTGGTACGTTTGGCAGCATTGTTTGTATTTGTTTTGCTTATTTCTGCTGCAGTAATTTATTTTACATTTGATATACGGGCACTGGAATATCTGACTATGTTTGATCTGCAGTGCGTCTTGCTGGCCCTGGGCTGTCTGGCTTTGGGGCTTACTTTTGACGGGCTGCGTCTGATGACGCTGGCGGATGTTACCGATGAAAAGCTGCCGGTGCGGCAGGTGGCCAATGTCGTGCTGAGCAATTATTTCCTGGCGCTGGTAACGCCGGGAGCCAGCGGCGGCGCGATTGCCCAGATTATGTTTATGAAGAAGGCCGGCGTGCCGGTAGCCAAGGCGACGGTGGTTGTATTAGTACGCACCATTATGTCCATATTCTTTTTGATTTTGCTGGTACCGGTGGTATTAAACAGCGATAATGACATCAGCGCCTGGATGCCACCTTCGGTAATAACTACGGTATCCGTTCTGTTTGTTTCTTTGCCGGTGATTGCCTTCTTTTTAATGCGTACCAAATATCCTGAGCAGTGGCTGTATTTATGTACTGCAAAATTTTCTTATGATACCAGGCGTAACTGCTTTATCTGGTATAAGGAATTTAAACATGCCTTTGTAGTCATGGGACAGCACCCTTTCAGGATTCTGAAAGCTTTTTTTGAGTCGGGGATCAGCCTGTTGTGCATTTATGCCACAGTGCCCGCGTTCTTTACAGGTCTGAATATTGATTTTGATTTACTCCAGGTAATGGGCAGGATGGTACTGCTCAATCTGGTACTATATTTTTCGCCCACACCTGGTGGCAGCGGTATTGCCGAAGCCGGGTTTGTCGTACTGTTTTCTAATATACTTCCGAATGGTTTGGACGGTATTATGGCTGTCCTGTGGCGTTTTACGGCAGAGTATCTGCCGTTCCTGCTGGGAGCGTTTGTGTCGGTACGGGCTTTTGGGGCCAATGTGCTGGCGATGACTAATCTGGGGAGGAGTAAGGAGTGAAACTGTTGATAACAGGCGGTGCAGGCTTTATCGGCTCGCATCTGCTGGAACTTATTGCTGCTAAAAAAGACGAATATGAAGCCGTAGTCTTGGATAATCTGTCTTCCGGCTGTAAAGAGAATGTACCGGAGGGGATAAGGCTGGTACAGGGTGATATCCGTTCATCAGAGTTAGAACAGTTATTTGCTGCAGAGAATTTTGATGCTGTTATTCATCTGGCGGCTCAGACGATGGTGCCCTATTCTATCGAGCATCCGCAGGAAGACTGCGATATCAATCTGATGGGATTGGTAAATGTTTTGGAATGTTGCCGCAAATATCAGGTGAGCAGTATAGTTTTTTCTTCCAGTGCCGCGGTTTACGGCGATAACCTCAATATCCCTCTTAAAGAGACGGAGGCTTTGCAGCCTACGTCTTTTTATGGCCTGACCAAGATGGCCAGCGAGCATTATCTGCGTTTATATCACGAGCTTTATCAGATAAATACTGCCGTGCTGCGGTTTGCCAATGTTTACGGCGAAAGACAGGGAGCTGGCGGCGAGGGCGGCGTAATCAGCATCTTTTGTAAGCTGCTGGCGCAGGATAAACCGGTTACGGTGTTTGGCGACGGCAGTCAGACCCGTGATTTTGTCTATGCAGGAGATGTAGCTGCAGCACTGCTGGCAGCAGTTAGTTTGCCGGGATATAATACTATCAATATTTCCACACAGAAGGAAACTTCTCTGAAAGAGCTGCTGATGGCTTTTGAAGCAGCAATAGGACATAGGATAGGCGTGCACTACGCTCCGGCGCGAGAGGGAGATATCCTGCGCTCGGTGCTGGATAATGCTGCATGTGACAGGCTGCTGGATTTTGTGCCGCAGATGTCTTTAGCTGACGGTATTAAACGTACTTATCATGATTACGCACAACAATACAAGCGAGGTATGCAAGAACAATGAAACAGATTGAAAAAAACAGTCTGCTGATTTTGACCTGTGTGATTTTTTTTACTTTATTCTTTGGTATCGGCGGTGTACCTCTGCTTGACCCTGATGAACCGGTTTATGCAGAAACCGCCAGAGAGATGCTTCAGACCGGAGATTTCTTGTCGCCGCGTATTTTTGGTGATTACTGGTATGACAAGCCGCCTATGTATTACTGGCTGGTAGCTGCTGCTTTCAAGGTGTTTGGCTATGGTGAATTTGCAGCGCGTTTTCCTGCTGCTCTGATGGGTGCTTTGACTGCGTTCATGCTGTATTTTTCTGTAACAAAATTATTTAATGAACGCGCCGGTTTCTGGTCTTCTTTGATCCTTACCAGCTGCATCCAGTTTTTCTATCTGAGTAAGGCGGCCGTAACGGATACATCGCTGTTATTTTTTATGACTGGAGCGCTTTTGAGCTTCCTGCATAAAAAATACTGGCTCATGTACGTATGTATGGGCTTTGCTACATTGGTCAAAGGCCCTATCGGTATTGTTTTCCCTGGTATTATTATCTTTTTATACCTGCTCTTTATGGGGCAGTTGAAAGAAATCTTCCGTATGCATGTACTGCGCGGCCTTTTGGTATATCTGTTAGTTGCAGGGCCCTGGTATTATCTTATGTACACCGTGCATGGGATGGAGTTTATCAATACTTTCCTGGGATTCCATAATGTTACTCGCTTTACCACGCCGGAACATGCCAGCAGGGTTACCTTCTGGTATTACTTCCCGGTAGTCATCCTGGGCTTGTTCCCCTGGACGGGGCTGCTTATCCAGTCAGTTAAGGCATCTATCAGTGACAGCCGTATCGATGATATGCGTCTTTTAATCTTTATGCATGTATGGTGGGTATTTGTCTTTATCTTCTTTACTATTTGCAAGACGAAGCTGGTTTCTTATATCCTGCCGATGTTCCCGGCGCTGGCGATTGTTATTGGCTGGAATATTTCCCGTATGATACAGAAGATGCGTCATAATACGACGTTCTATCACTGGATTGCCGGCAGCGGTTTGATGTTCCTGTTGTTGGGTGCAGGCTGGATAGTTGGGGGACAGCAGCTGCCGGAGCTGGCCTTTGGCGGTATGGTGTTAGGAGTGCTGACCTTGCTGTTGGGGGCGGCTACTGTGTTTACGCTCTGGTATTACCGTGATATCCAGCTGGCTGCCTGGCTGCATGTGATGATTGGCGTGGTAACTATGTGCGTGGCCTTTGCTTTCCTGCTGCCGGTAGTTGCCGACCGTTTCAGTGTTAAGACTATCAGCGCCGAATATCAGCAGCAATGCGACCAGGATACCACAATTTATGTAGATAAGTTCCTGCGTCCCGGCTTCATGTATTATGCCGGCAAACCTGGCGTTGAAATGCTGCCTAAGACGGATGCTTTTGCTAAAGCGCTGCAAAACGGCGAGCATAAATATTTCCTCGTCAGAGGCATGGAATATCGCAGATTGCTTAAAACTCAGCAGCAGCCTGCCAATCTGCATCAGGTAACAGAGATTGCCGACATTTATCTGCTGGAGCAGAAATAAAGTAAAAATAAAAGAGGCTTACATTTGTAAGCCTCTTTTTTATCGTATAGATTATAATCTGTTGGAGCTGTTGAGCACGTCGCGCATTTTGTGAGCAACCATGTCATGGATTGCCTGACGGGCAGGTTTCAGATATTGACGTGGATCAAAGTCTGCGGGATGTTCAGCCAGGTACTTGCGTACGGAAGCAGTCATTGCCAGACGCAGGTCGGTGTCGATGTTGATTTTGCAGACACCGTATTTGCCTGCTTTGAGCAGCATGTCTTCAGGCACGCCCTGTGCGCCGTCCAGCTGGCCGCCGTATTTGTTGCATTCTTCCACAAAAGCGGGGATAACGGTAGATGCACCGTGCAGTACCAGCGGGAAGTCAGGCAGCATGTTGGAAATTTTTTCCAGACGGGCAAAGTCCAGTTCGGGTTTGCCTTTGAATTTATAAGCGCCGTGACTGGTGCCGATAGCGATAGCCAGAGAGTCGACGCCGGTACGTTCTACAAATTCTACAGCCTGGTCAGGGTCGGTGTAGGTAGCGTCTTTGGTATTTACTTTGACAGCGTCTTCTACGCCTGCCAGACGGCCCAGTTCAGCTTCTACTACTACGCCTTTGTTGTGAGCATATTCTACTACGCGGCGGGTAATTTCAATATTTTCTTCAAAGGGATGTTTGCTGCCGTCAATCATAACGGAGGTGAAACCGCCGTCAACGCAGGCTTTGCAGATTTCAAAATCTTCGCCATGGTCAAGATGCAGGCAGATAGGCAGACCGCTTTCTTCGACAGCAGCTTCTACCAGCTTCATCAGATAGATGTGGTTGGCATATTTGCGTGCACCTGCGGAAACCTGCAGAATCAGCGGGGATTGTTCCTGTTTGGCAGCGGAAACAATGCCCTGGATGATTTCCATATTGTTAACGTTGAAGGCGCCTACAGCGTATTTGCCTTCATAAGCTTTTTTAAACATTTCGGTGGATGTTACTAAAGGCATGAAAGATTCCTCCTTAAAATTGTTGTTCTGCTGTGTTAATTATAGCACACTGTTTCTGTTTCAGTATATAATTTTTCTTAAATCTTTCGGCAGCTCGCGGGTAACTTCCAGCGGCAGATCACTGACAGGATGGATAAACTGCAGCCGATAGGCATGCAGCGCGTGTCTGCTTTGCGGACCAGGCGTGCCGTACAGGTTGTCGTTGTAGAGCGGGTGTCCGATATGTGCCAGATGGACACGTATCTGATGTGTGCGACCGGTAAAAAGGCGCAGACGCAGCAAGGTCTTGTCTTCGCTTCGATGCAGTACCTGGTAGGCCGTTTTGGCATATTTGCCGTTTTCGCTTACGCAGCGTTCAATGATGCTGCCTTCCTTGCGGGCGATGGGCGCTTCGATAATGCCTGCATCCTGCTTTATGCAGCCTGCGGCAATGGCAAGATATTCCTTGATGATTTCTCTTTGCGACAGCCAGAATTGGACTACCGGCTCTTTGGCAAAGATGACCAGCCCGGATGTATTACGGTCCAGCCGGGAAACAGGATGAATGCCGCAGGACAGATTTTTCTGCTGATAATAAGCTGCTACGTAGTCGTACAGAGTACAGCTGCTTTCATTTACCGTCGGATGGATGAGCATACCGGGCGGCTTGTCGATAATCAGCAGGTAATCATCCTCATAGGCAATAGCGCCGGGGGATAGAGCAAAACTATCCATTAGTGTTTGATTTCCTCTTTATCGACGATTTCGATATTATCCAGCTGCGCCTTTAACTGGCTGCGGATATTGCCGAGATATTCCTGATACAGCTCTTTTTGTTCGATTTGTTCTTCCAAAGTTAAGCCGGTGCTGCGCTTTTTGGCAGCCAGCTCGTTAATGCGTTTAATCAGTGCGTTTATTTCCATAATAATCACTCCCTGCTTGCCATTATAGCAGAGGCGCAGGAAGCTAACAAGGTGCTTTTGCGTTGACTGTGTCAGGTAATTGTGTTATTATGAATAAAGTGCTAATAAGATTAGTTCGCACTCAGTTTTTGCTGCAGTACAGCTGTGCTGGAGCTTATTTTATTTGAGGTGAGTATAGATGCGGCTGAAAAAATTTACTGTTGTTTTTTTATGCTTGCTGGCTTTACTGGCGGCAGGCTGTGGCGGCGGACAGGAGGAAAAGCAGGAGGTTAAGGGTAAATATGCTACCATAACCGATGCTGCAGGCCGCGTCGTGGCTTTGGATGCTGAGCCTAAGCGCGTTGTGGCGCTTAATCCGTCCTATCTGGGCATGATTGATTCCGTAGGCGGTTCTGTTGTTGGGCGCGCTACTTCCAAGCTTGTTACCGTGCCGGACTCGATGCAAGATGCGCCGGAAATAGGCTTTGTCTATAATATCAATATGGAGAGCCTGGTAGGCTTGAGACCGGATTTGGTACTGGCAGGGAAAAATCAGCACGAAAAATTTGTGCCGTTGCTGGAATCAAACAATATTAAGGTTATTGAGCTGGATGCCAAGACCTATACTGAGGTACAGGATACCGTAAGACTTTTAGGCAGGATTTATGGTACTTCTGATAAAGCAGAACAGGAATGTGCTTTGTTAAACAGTGAAATTAAGGCGGTAACGGACAAGCTGCCGCAAGAGAAGAAGAAAATCGTTATCATGCATGCTACGGCCAGCAGTGTGACTACGGAAGGCAGGCGCAGTATTGCCGGCTGTGTAAGTGATATTCTGGGTTTTGACAATGTAGCGGCAAAAGCGCTGCAGGGCAAATCGGAAAAAACTCCGTACAGCATGGAAGCGTTAGTGGAACAGAATCCGGAAATCATCTTTATTACTTCTATGGGTAAGGCGGATGAAATTGAAAATCGTCTGCGTTCTGATTTTAAGAATAATCCTGCCTGGGCTTCTTTGCAGGCTGTGCAGAATGGTAAGGTTTATGTGCTGCCGGAAAACTTGTTTTTACTGAATCCTGGGTTGGAATATCCTAAAGCGGTAGAATATATGGCTCGCCAGGTATATCCAGAGGTTTTTGCAGATGGAAAATAAACATTACGATGGAACAGAAGCCGCTGTACGCATGGGTATTCCCAGGGGCTTGTGGCGTGCGGGGGTTATAGGCTTTTTCCTGCTTTTGGCCTGCTGCGGCGTGTTTTTCAGCCTGACCAAAGGTGCCAGCACTATAACCTTAAATGAGATTATTGCTATTTTGCTGCAGCCGGGTAGCGACCCGCAGAGCCAGATTATCTGGAATATCCGTATGCCTCGTACTATCGTGGCGGCGCTGGTAGGTATCAATCTTTCGCTTTCCGGGGCCATCTTGCAGGCTGTCATGCGCAATCCGCTGGCTGACCCCCATATTATCGGGATTTCCTCAGGTGCGGGACTTGCGGGCGTCATTATTATGATACTGTTTCCTGCTTTGGAATATTTAATTACTCCGGTAGCGTTTGCCGGCGCTATGGCTGCCGCTGTATGCATCTATATTCTGGCCTGGAAGAACGGTATTAAACCGGTGCGTATTATTTTGGCCGGTGTGGCGGTATCAGCTTTTTTGAGTGCCGGTATCAGCGGTTTGATGATTTTTTACAGCGACAGGGTACATGGTGCACTGATGTGGATGGTTGGCGGCTTAGCTGCCAGAAGCTGGCCTCATGTGCATATCATCCTGCCTTATGCAGTGCTGGGGCTTTTGCTGGCCTTGGCAGGTGCGGCTTATCTTAATATCCTGCAGCTGGGTGATGAGATGGCGCGAGGTTTAGGTGTGAATGTGGAAATTACCCGCATCGTGATGACGGCGGTTGCGGCATTGCTTGCTGCCAGTGCGGTAAGTGTAGTTGGCCTTCTGGGCTTTGTCGGACTTATTGTGCCGCATGCAGCGCGGCTTTTGATAGGCAGTGATTATCGTTTCCTGCTGCCGGCGGCTGGGCTTTTAGGCATTGCTACAGTTACCTTGAGTGATACTTTTGCCAGGGTTATCTTTGCGCCGGTAGAATTGCCTGTAGGTATCATTATGGCCTTTTTAGGAGCGCCCTTCTTCTTATTCCTGTTAAGGAGGGAAATCTGATGAGTGCTATTATTTCTGCAGAACATGTAAATATCGGTATCGATAAGAAGACGATAGTCAAAGATTTATCATTGGAAATTCCTGAAGGCAAGGTGACTGCCATCATCGGGCCTAACGGCTGCGGTAAGAGTACTACTTTGAAGGCTATTTCCCGTATCATGCCTTATAGCGGTAAGATAACCTTTAAAGGCAGAGATATTAAAAGCTTTTCGCACCGTGAATTTGCCCGCTGTCTGGCTATTTTAACTCAGTCGCCGCAGGCTCCGGCAGACCTTACTGTCAGCGATTTAGTGGAGATGGGACGTTTTCCGCATCGTGGCTTTTTAGGCCGCGGCAGCAGCAGTGAGGACAGTAAGCATGTGGAATGGGCTCTGGAGCAGACCAACATGAGCGGTATGCGTCATCGCCTTTTAAGCACGCTGTCCGGCGGCGAACGTCAGCGGGCGTGGATTGCCATGGCTTTGGCGCAGCGTCCGGAAGTGCTCTTTCTGGACGAGCCTACTACTTATCTTGATATTTGCCATCAGCTGGAGATTATGCAGCTTTTGGCGCGGTTAAATAAGGAACTGGGCCTGACGGTAGTCATGGTAGTACATGAATTAAATCATGCTATCCAGTATGCTGACTTTGTGGCGGTAATCAAGGCCGGCAGCATGGTGACCAGCGGCGTACCTAAAGAGGTTATTACCGGCAAGCTGCTGGCTGATGTTTTCGGCGTACAGGCAGATGAAGTCATCTGCAGCAACGGTCAGCGGGCGCTGATGCCAGTTGATTTAATCTGAATATTGAAGAAGCATTGGGAATTTTACCTGATGCTTCTTTTTATTGCCATATACAGAAAAAATATTTAGTGTATGTGGTAGCCAATTTGTCATAAATAGTGTATACTATTTATATAAGCAGTTTAGAAAGGGTGTGAAGATCATATCTTTAAGTAACAGACAAAAACGTATTGCTGAAATTGTGCGTCTGGAAGGGCCTATTACCGGTGAGCATATTGCAGAGCGTTTGAGTGTTACCAGAGCAGCCCTGCGCAGTGATTTAGCTATCCTTGTGATGGGAGGTATCTTAGATGCCCGCCCCAAGGTTGGCTATTTTTATACAGGCAAGAATACACTGGGGATGCTGATGGAGGAAATTTCCGGCATCTGCGTTAAAGATCTGCAGTCCGTACCGGTGGCTATCAGCCAGGAAAAAAGCGCCTATGAAGCCGTGGTTACCATGTTTCTGGAGGACGTCGGCACCATTTTCGTAGTGGACGAGGCGGGACTTTTGGCAGGTGTAGTTTCCCGTAAGGACCTTTTAAAGGCCGCTATCAATAATGCAGATTTGCATGATATTCCGGTGGTCATGGTTATGACGCCGCTTTCCAAGATTATTGTGGCGCATCCAGAGGAATCAGTAGCTGCAGCGGCACGAAAAGTTATCGATAATGAAATCGACAGTCTGCCCGTGGTCAGGACTGTCGACGATGGCAAACGCAGTTATGAAGTGGTAGGACGCATCACGAAGACTAATTTTACCAGACTGCTGGTTGATCTGGCAGAGGGTAAAGGGGGTAATTATCATAAATAAAATCAATCCTGTAATTTACGCTGTTTCCGATTCCATCGGCGAAACGGCTGAGTCGGTAGTCAAGGCTACCACCAGCCAGTTTGTAGAAGAAAAATTTGACGTTATCCGTGTTCCTTATGTTAAAGACAAGGAACAGATTGATAAAATTTTAGATGAAGCTGCCGCAGCCAATGCTATTATCTGTTATACTATCGTTTCTCCCGAGCTGCGCGAGCATATGGCGGACAAGGCTATGGAGCTTGATATGCAGGTAGTGGACGTGCTTGGCCCCATGCTGAAAGCAGTGGAAAAAACTACCGGTCTTTTTCCAAAAAATCAGGCTGGACTTATCCATTCTTTGGACCATGAATATTTTAAACGCGTAGAAGCAGTTGAATTTGCCGTTAAATACGATGACGGCAAAAATCCGCTGGGCCTTTTGAAAGCAGATATCGTTATCATCGGCGTATCCCGTACTTCCAAGACCCCGCTCAGTATGTATCTTGCCCATAAAAAAGTCAAGGTTGCCAACGTACCGCTGGTACCGGAGCTGCAGCCGCCCGATGAATTATTCCAGGTTCCGCCCTATAAGATTGTCGGTCTGTTAATTGATCCGTTCAAGCTTAATGAAATTCGCAGCGAACGCCTCAAGACCATGGGCCTGTCCGATACTGCCGTGTATGCGGATATGAAACGTATCAATGACGAACTGGAATATGCCAAAGGCATTATGCGCCGTGTGCATTGCCCGATTATCAACGTTTCCAACCGCGCTATCGAAGAAACTGCGGGTATTATTTTGGAATACGTACGCAAGAACAAAGAACGTCACGGTATTAAAGACTAATAAAATAAGTTATAATAAAAAAACGCTGACATTTTGTCAGCGTTTTTTGTTTGCAGTTTTTAAATGAATTTTTTTTCTTCCACATTGTAAACGACATCGCCGGGCTGCGGCGCACCGTTGACTTTTACATTACCGTGGAAAGAAGCCAGCTTGGTTTTCCAGCAGAAAGAACCGCTGTCGGCAGTAATATTGGTCTTATCATGGGTAAAACGTAGGTTGCCGGTTACATAAGCGGTCCGATCGGAGTTATAGACGTCCACCTTGTCGCACAGGAAAGTAAGCTGTTCGTAGGCCAGAGCGATATTACCGCTGCCGTGTACTTCCATGTTATAAAGCATTACCTGGGTTTTGTCGCCGGTAATCGTCAGCATTTTGTCATGAGCAGGAAACTGGACATAGACATTACCCACCAGGTCATACACTCCGGTCAGGGGGTTAAAGGTACGGGTATCACTGCGGATAACAGGCTCCGCTGCTAAACAGCTGACGGGTATCATGATAAGCATTAAGACAAGAATAAAAAGTTTTTTCATGTAGGTCACCTCACGTAACTATATTATTATAGACTGTTTTATAGGGCAAGGCAATTAAAATTTACTTAATTTATAGAAAAAATAAAGAAGTTTACATAAAAAAAGAGGATTTTAAGGGATTGCATTGAATTATTATTTTGTAACGATTAAAAGGTCAGGAGTATTTTTATGAGCGCAGATTTTACCGATTTTAAAGAGCAGGTCCGCAATAGCGCTGATATTGTGGAAGTGGTCTCCGGGTATGTGGCACTCAAAAAACGTGGACGAAATTACTGGGGCTGTTGTCCTTTTCATGGTGAAAAAACACCGTCTTTTTCAGTGAATGCCGAAAAAAATATGTTTTACTGTTTCGGTTGTCACGAAGGCGGCGATGTTTTCAGGTTTATCATGAAAAGCGAGAACTGCAGTTTTATGGAAGCCGTAAAAATGCTGGCTGCACGGTATGGAATCCCTATTCCTGAAAAAGAAAAAACTGCTGCAGAAATCAGACGTGACCGTCAGCGCAAAGAACTGGGCGAGGCTAATGAATTAGCGGTAAGATTTTATCAATCCTGTTTACTGCGCACTCAGTATGGTAAGCCTGCATTGGCATATCTGGCCGGACGTGGGATTACGCAGCAGATTATCGAGCAGTTTTCTATCGGTTATGCGATAGATAATTTCTCTGCTTTAACCACATCGCTGGGTAAACGTGGCTGCAGCACCGATGTACTGATAAAAGCAGGTCTGGCTCTGCCAGGCAAAAACGGCGGCGCTTATGATAAATTCCGTGGGCGTGTGATGATTCCCATTAAGGATGTCCGCGGCAGAGTAGTCGGTTTTGGCGGCAGGGTTCTTGGCAGCGATATGCAGCCTAAGTATATGAATACCGGCGAAACGGAGCTGTTTAACAAGCGTTACCTGCTTTTTGGCCTGGACATCGCGGTTAAGAATATTAAGATGCTCCATCAGGCTATCGTTGTGGAAGGCTATATGGATGCTATCAGCCTGCATGCTGCTGGCATTACCAATGCGGTAGCGTCGATGGGGACGGCATTTTCGGCTGAGCAGGCACGTATCTTGAAAAGAATTACGGATAATGTTGTCTTTTGCTACGACAGCGACGAGGCCGGACGCAGGGCGTCGGTAAGAGCGGTCAGTATTGCCAGGGAGGCAGGGCTGCAGGTGCAGGTTGCCGGAGTTCCCGACGGCAAGGACCCTGATGAGTTTGTCCGGCAATATGGCAAGGATGCTTTCCTGGAGGTTGTCGAACAGGCTCCAGATGGTATAGATTTTCAGATTGAAGCAACAATCAGACAAAATAATGTTACAAATTTAGCAGGAAAAGTCGAGGCAGTGTCGAATATACTACCATTCCTGTTAGAGTGTAAAAATGAAATCGAAGTTGCCGGGCATATCAGGAAGCTGGCGCAGAGGCTGACTATTGACGAGGGGCTGATAGCGGATGAGTACCGCAAGGCCGCCCGCAGCAAGAAACCTGCTGCAGCTGTGGATATGGCTCGCGCAGCAGCGCCGGAAATGGTGCCTACGGAAAATCAGGCTGAAACAGTGCTGTTAGCTGTACTTTTGGAACACCCAGACATGGCAGAAGATTGTCAGGATACGATTGAGAAAGTGGGTTTTGTCCATAAGGGCTACAGTGAGATTTTTAAAGCCCTGTTATCCGTGCAGGATGAAGAAAATCCGGTAGAGAGACTTACTTCCCTGCTGGATGACGAGCAGGTGTCTGTGGTGGCAGGCTTGCTGTCGCGGCATATTCCCGACGGCGACTGCGAAAAAATCATTGAGGACTGCCTGCGGCAGATGCAGCAAGCGTTTTTAAAGCAGCAATATGAAAAACACCGTCTTTTAGCTGATGAATTTGAACGCTCAGGCGACAAACGGTTTATTGATGAATTAAGGGAAAGTCAAAGGATACAGCATGAAATCAAAAAACTCTATGGAAGCTAAAAATAAGATGGAAGGAGGGGACACCATGGACAATAACTGCAAATATACCAAGGAACAGCTGGATGAGCTTATTCAAAAAGGCAAGAGCAAAAATGGTGTTCTCACTTATAAAGATATCATGTCCTTTATGCAGGGCGTGGAAACCATCAATCCCGAAGATGTAGAGAATCTCTATGAGATTATTACCCGCAAAGGACTGGAGATAGTTGACGATACCAATACCGAAGATGACGACGTCATCCTGCCTGTCGTAGATAACGATGACGATAACGAAGAAATCAATGAAGCTGAGCTGGCTAATCTGTCTGTGCCTGAAGGTATCAGCATCGATGACCCGGTACGTATGTACCTGAAAGAAATCGGGCGCGTACCTTTATTAGTCGGCGAAGATGAGATAAAGCTCGCTAAACGTATGGATAAGGGCAGACAGGCAGAACGCCTGATGCGCGGCAAGAATGTTGAACTGGATGTGCCTGTATTCAGCAGTGAAGACACAACCAGGCAGCTGCTGGACAAGATCAGTGCAGAAATGGCAAATGAAGAAAAAATTACCAATCTGCGTTCTGTCTTCAGAGTCCTGAACATGATTGCAGCGCGTCATAAAGAAGGCAATCCGTATACTGTCGAGGATTACCAGGACCTTATTTTTGAATTTACCAAGGATGAGCGTCTGCATCTCCAACGCTTGATGGTTGAGCAGCGCTGCTTTATTCCTGAATGTGATAAGCTGGTGATTGATAAGCCTACCAGCGATACGGAAGTCCATGAGCTGTATCAGATTAACGCCATACTGACAGAAGTAAGAGAAAGATTTACTGACGGACGTGAAAAGGATGTGCAGATGTCCGAAGAATATGTAAATCTGGATGAACAGTTCAGAAAGCTGCTGAAAGCCGTGCAGCGTCAGGGTGATAATGCTAAGAAGTGCTTATCAGAAGCCAATCTGCGTCTGGTAGTAAGTATTGCTAAACGTTATGTAGGGCGCGGTATGCTGTTCCTGGACCTTATTCAGGAAGGCAACTTAGGCTTGATTAAGGCTGTAGAAAAATTTGACTATAACAAGGGCTTTAAGTTCAGTACCTATGCTACCTGGTGGATCCGTCAGGCGATTACCCGTGCTATTGCTGACCAGGCAAGGACGATCAGGATACCGGTACATATGGTGGAAACTATCAATAAGCTGATCAGGGTTTCCCGTCAACTGCTGCAGGAGCTGGGCAGAGAGCCGCAGCCGGAAGAAATCGCCAAGGAAATGGATACTACCGTAGAGCGTGTGCGTGAAATCATGAAGATTGCACAGGAGCCTGTTTCTTTGGAGACACCTATCGGCGAAGAAGAAGATTCTCATTTAGGCGACTTTATCGAGGATCATGATGCACCGGCACCGGCAGATGCAGCCTCCTTTACCCTGCTGCGTGAGCAGTTGGAAGAGGTACTGGAAACGCTTACCCTGCGTGAAAAGAAGGTATTGGAATTACGCTTTGGCCTTGAGGACGGGCGTTCCCGTACTTTGGAAGAAGTAGGGCAGCATTTTGGCGTCACTCGTGAACGTATCCGCCAGATCGAGGCTAAGGCATTGCGTAAGCTGCGTCATCCGAGCCGCAGCAAACGACTCAAGGATTTCCTGGAATAATTGTTGACAGTAAAATAAAAGTAATATATAATACAGTATGTTAGTTATTTGTGTATGGGCCTATAGCTCAGTGGTAGAGCCACCGGCTCATAACCGGTTGGTCGTAGGTTCGAACCCTACTGGGCCCACCAATACATATAGCTGATCTGGGGGCGTAGCTCAGCTGGGAGAGCACCTGCCTTGCAAGCAGGGGGTCAGGAGTTCGATTCTCCTCGTCTCCACCAACTAAAAAAGTAAAGCGCAGACATTGTGTCTGCGCTTTTTTGTATCTTTAGCTAAAAAAATTAATTATCTTATTGTGCTTGTTTTTTAACTGAAGATATACTGATGAAATAAATAAATAAAGCAAAGAATAATTTATTGCAATTAAGATTAAATTTGTAAATCAAATATGTACCAAAACTATACTTGCAAAAAGATAAAGAACATGATAAATTACCAATATAATCTTGCTAATACACATAAAATTTAAAGTTATTGAGAGGAAACAAGGCAACTCTGAATAAAATATAAAAGATATGTGGAGCAGTGAGATTTGAACATCTTAATATTTCCTAAGGAGGAATTTATCATGCAAAAATCTTTAGTACTGGCTATGGCGATGGCCTTAGGCGTAACTGCTTCCGCGTATGCGGCAAATCCTTTCTCTGATGTACCGTCTGGACATTGGGCTTACGACAGTGTAAATAAACTGGCTGAAGCTGGCGTGGTAGAGGGTTATCCTGACGGCACTTACGGCGGCAGTAAACTGATGACCCGTTATGAAATGGCTCAAATTGTAGCTAAGGCTATGGCAAAAGGCGCTGACGTAGATAAACTGGCTGCAGAATTTGCCGAGGAGCTGGATTCTTTGGGTGTACGTGTGGCAAAGTTGGAAGAAAAGTCTGACAATGTAAAAATTACCGGTGAAGTACGTTACCGTTATGCAGACTCCCATGCGGAAGGGTATACCAATGATTTACGTTCCCGTCTCTGGGTCAGCGGCCAAGTAAATGACGACTGGAATTATGTGGGTATGCTTGAAAACACACAAGATTTCGGTAATAATAACGGTGATGAAAAAACAAGCTTCAAACGCGCTTATGTACAGGGCAGACTGGGTGGATTTGATGTAACTGCCGGACGTTACAACCTGTATGTTGCTGATGGTAATATTTATGATACCAATGCTGACGGTGCACAGATAACCTATGGTGATAAGGTGCAAATTACCGGTTTTGTCGGTAAAGGGAGCGATTTTGAAGATGGAGATGAAAAAGGTTCCTATGGTAATTATGCCGGTGCGGAAGTAAATGCTGCGCTTGGAGCAAATCTGAATTTGCTGGGCGGTTATATTAACTTCAAAGATATGTATACAACTGACAAAAAGACTGGGATGGACAATAATATCTGGTACGCCGGAGCTGCCTATAGTCTTGGCGATGTAACGGTCGATGGTATGTATCTGAAAGGCAGTATAGATGCACGAGGCCAAAAATCTTCTGTAGGTGATGATGGTTATGTAATCGGCTTATCCTATAAAGGCGCGCAGGCTGATGAAGCCGGCAGCTGGGGCTTGTGGGCTAAATACTACAACCAGGGAGGCCAGACTTATTTAGCCGGTGCTCATACTACTGATGCTAATACTTTTGATTATGAAGGCTTTAAAGGCTACGGCGTGGCGGCAAATTATGCTTTTGCTAAAAATATTGTTGGCACGGTAGCTTATTACGATACTGAAAGTAAGATGGACAGTAAGAAAGACGACCAGATTATCTGGAGCGATCTGACGTTCTTCTTCTAAAAATTATAAGTGCAAAAAAACAGGACGGTTTAAACCGTCCTGTTTTTTTATGCTCATGACTGCAGATTACTCATATAGTAGTATATTCTGTACAGATTATAATATATCTTTGAAATTGATATGTGGATATTATATAGCATACTCTAAATAAAAATGTATATTTATATAAGATATACTTATTTTTACAAAGTTACGGTACAGATATGAAAAGAAGGAAAGAAAAAATACGTGTATACAATTTGAACTTGTATTGAGATATATTTTTACTTATGTTACAATAAAAACCGTGAGTTACTAAATATACAGTATATGTAAATTTTATTAGTTGTGGGGGCGTTAATATGTTGGAATTTCTGAATATGGTGGATACCTTTGTCTGGGGACCGCCGCTGATGATCTTGCTTATTGGTACGGGCGTGCTTCTGACCATCCGGTTAGGACTTTTGCAGGTAATGAAGCTGCCGAAAGCGTTAGCCTTGATTTTTACGGCGCGTAATGCCGGCAGCGGCGATATCAACAGTTTCCAGGCTTTATGTACTGCGCTGGCAGCGACCGTCGGTACCGGCAACATTGTTGGCGTGGCGACAGCTATCAAAGCTGGCGGTCCTGGCGCACTGTTCTGGATGTGGCTGGCTGCATTCTTCGGTATGGCTACCAAGTATGCTGAAGGCGTGCTGGCGGTTAAGTATCGTACTGTGGATGAAAACGGCAACGCTTCCGGTGGCCCGATGTACTATATCGAACAGGGCCTTGGTAAATCCTTTAAACCGTTGGCAGTACTGTTCTCTATTTTTGGTGTTATGACTGCCTGCCTGGGCTCCGGTACTTTTACCCAGGTTAACGCAATCACTTCTATTACTGAGGTTTCCCTGGGTATTCCTGTTATCTATACTGCTGCCGTGCTGACTATACTGGTTGCAGTTGTTACTATCGGCGGCCTGCAGTCCATTGCCAAGGTTGCCAGCAAGATAGTGCCCTTTATGGCAGTGCTTTATGTTATCACTACGGTTTCCGTACTGGCGTATTATTCTGATAAAGTTGCGGATGCCTTTATGCTGGTTATCCACAGCGCTTTCAATCCTACTGCCGCTATGGGCGGCTTCCTGGGCGCTACGGTAATGGTGGCAATGCGTAACGGTGTTGCCCGCGGTATCTTCTCCAACGAAGCTGGTCTCGGCAGCGCGCCTATCGTAGCTGCGGCTGCTAAAACTAAGTGGCCGGCAGAGCAGGGCCTGGTATCTATGACCGGTACCTTTATCGATACTATCATTATCTGTTCTCTGACCGGTCTGACACTTATTGTCAGCGGCGTATGGTGCGGCGACGTTAACGGTGCTGCTATGACTGAGGCTGCTTTTTCCTCCGCTTTCCCGGCTGCTGCTAAATATCTCTTAACTGCCGGACTGGTACTCTTTGCTTTCACTACTATCATCGGCTGGAACTATTATGGTGAACGCTGCGTTGAATATTTATTCGGCGTTAAAGGCATCAAACCGTATCGTTATATCTTTATCGGTCTGGTTGCTATCGGCGCTTTCCTGAAACTGGAAATGATCTGGGTATTGGCGGATATTGTAAACGGCTTGATGGCGATTCCTAACCTGATTGCCCTCATCGGACTTAGCGGTGTAGTTGTTGCTGAGACCAAGGCATACTTTGTATATTGGGAAAAAGTACACAGCCGCAAAAAACAAATCAGCCAATTAACCGAAGCTGTGCAGAAACAATAAGAAAAAATAAAAATTTAGAAAAAGTGCTTGCATATCAGTAAAAATGTGCTATAATTACACACATAAGTAAATATTGAGTGGATGATGTATATGGGAGAAGGTTTTTACCTACCGAAGGAGCAAAACTCTCAGGTGCTTGAAAAAGCGGAACCGTATATGGACACAACTCTGGAGAGTCCCTTAAATGGGCGCCGAAGGTGCACGGATGGCAACATCCTTATCTCTCAGGCCAGTGGACAGAGAAAAGTTACGTTATGACTGCTTTATTACGTCATATCTTCATTGACCTCAGACCAGAGTATTATTTTATACTCTGGTTTTTTATTTACTTAAAATAATGATGGAGAGGGAGTTAGAAAATGTTAGACTTGCTGAATGAAATTGATAGTTTTGTATGGGGACCGCCGCTTCTGGCGTTGCTGGTAGGTACCGGCATCTGGTTGACCATCAGATTAAATTTACTGCAGGTTTTCAAGCTGGGCAGCGCTCTCAAGCTTATCTTTAGTGCTAAAAATGACGGCAGCGGCGACGTAAACAGCTTCCGTGCTTTGTGTACCGCACTTGCTGCGACTGTAGGCACCGGTAATATCGTAGGCGTCGCAACCGCTGTGAAGGCCGGTGGCCCGGGAGCTATCTTCTGGATGTGGATGGCTGCTTTCTTCGGTATGGCTACTAAGTATGCGGAATGTCTGTTGGCTGTAAAATATCGTACTGTCGATGCTAATGGCGCTATTTCCGGCGGCCCGATGTATTACATTGAAAACGGCTTAGGAAAAAAATATAAACCGCTGGCTGTTATTTTTGCAGTATTCGGTATCCTCTGCGCTTATTTCGGCATCGGTACCTTCGCCCAGGTAAATTCTATCGTTGAGATTACCAGGATTTCTGCCGGTATCCCCGTTATTTATACGGGTATCGCTCTGACTGTACTGGTGGCTGTTGTTACTATCGGCGGTTTAAAGTCTATTGCCCGCGTTGCCGGTAAAGTAGTCCCGCTGATGGCACTGTTATACTTTGTTACTACGGTCGGCATCCTGATTACCTTTGCTGATAAAGTCCCTGCGGCTGTGGCGCTGATTATTGAATCTGCTTTCAACCCGACTGCTGCCAGCGGCGGCTTCCTGGGAGCTACCGTAATGATGGCGATGCGCAACGGTGTTGCCCGCGGCGTCTTCTCCAATGAATCCGGTCTCGGCAGTGCGCCTATCGTAGCTGCGGCTGCCAAAACCAAATGGCCTGCTGAACAAGGTCTGATTTCCATGACCGGTACCTTTATCGACACTATCATTATCTGCACCTTGACCGGCTTGACACTGGTTGTTACCGGCGTATGGCAGGGCGATTTGAACGGCGCGGCTATGACGGAGCAGGCATTTGTTATGGGCTTCCCGACTTTTGGCAGCATACTCTTGATGATAGGCCTGGTACTGTTTGCTTTCACCACTATCCTTGGCTGGAACTACTACGGTGAACGCTGTGTTGAATATTTGCTGGGCGTTAAGGCTATCCTGCCGTACCGTCTGATCTTTATCGGTTTGATTGCCTGCGGTCCTTTCCTGAAATTGGAAGAAATCTGGGTGCTGGCAGATATTGTTAACGGTCTGATGGCTATTCCGAACTTGATTGCATTGTTGGCGCTGACCGGTGTTATCGTTGCTGAAACTAAGAAATATCAGCAGCATCTGAAAGAACAGGAAAAATAATAGGGAAATTTTACAGAGTCGTCTTGTGTAAACAGGCGGCTCTGTATTTTCTATGTGCAGAAATTATGAAAATTTGATATGATATATAAAGTCAATATTTTCAGAAAAAGGGGATAGGATATGTTTCAGCATTTATTGGAGTATGAAGCAGATAAAAGCTTCGCTGCTCTGTTGCCCATCGGGGTATTTATTGTTTTGTTCGTGGGAAGCGGCTTAGTTACCGGTGATTTTTATTTAATGCCGACGACGCTGGCCTTTCTGATTGCGCTTTTGGTAGCGCTGCTGCAAAATAAGCGTTTTACTTTTGAGCAGAAATTATATGTTGCTTCCAGCGGCGCAGGCGACAGCAATATTATTACCATGTGCCTGATTTATCTGCTGGCAGGTATTTTCTCTGCCGTTGTTACAGCTGCCGGCGGTGTAACAAGTACCGTTAATCTGGCGCTGTCCTTTATTCCGGCTTACCTTGCGGTAATGGGACTTTTCATCATGGGGTGTTTTATTTCCATTTCCATGGGTACGTCCATGGGGACGATTGCTGCGCTGGCGCCCATCGCTATCGATATCAGCGGCAAGACTGGCTATACAATGCCTCTGTGTATCGGCGCAGTAGTATGCGGAGCCATGTTCGGCGATAATCTTTCCATGATTTCCGATACTACTATTGCTGCGGTGCGTACCCAGGGCTGTGCTATGAAGGATAAGTTTCTGGCCAATATTAAGATAGTGATGCCGGCGGCGATTATTACGGCCCTTATCTTCCTGGTTATTGCCAGCGGCAGCGATTATAAACAAAGTACAGATACAAGCTATAATATTATCCAGGTAGTGCCATACCTGTTAATCTTGCTGGGTGCTTTGGCTGGGGTAAATGTTTTTACGCTGCTTATCGGTGGGTCTGTGCTTTCTGTATTGGCAGGAATGTATACCGGCTCGCTGGCAGCAAATAAAATTCTTGCTGCAGTCGGTTCCGGACTTTCATCCATGTATGAAATTACGATTATCGCTATCCTGGCTTCCTGTATCAGTGCGCTGGTAAGGATGAACGGCGGCTTCGCCTGGATCCTCCATTATGTACAGAACAGTGTTTCCGGTTTTCGAGGCGCCCAGCTGGGGATAGGTATCTTGGTATTGCTGATGGATATAGCCACGGCTAATAATACCATTGCCATTGTACTGGCTGGCCCTTTGGCACAGCGTATTGCGTCTACCTATAATATTTCGCCTAAACGCAGCGCATCACTGCTGGATATCTTTGCTTCGGTTGGGCAAGGATTATTGCCTTACGGTGCGCAGCTGCTTTCTGCTGCTGCGCTGACAGGATTAACGCCGCTGGCGATTATGCCGTATTTGTTCTATCCTGTTTTAATGTGTGTAAGCGTCCTCATCTTTATCTTTTTCAGTAAAGAAGAACGTATAGTTTAAAAAAGAAGCTGCAAAGCATTAGCTTTACAGCTTCTTACTATTATATAAGGTTTTTAGACATCAGCGGAGCAATTTCATCATAGGGAAAGAAATATTCTACAAAACCTGCGGCATAAGGCGCTACTTCATACAACTGGAAGTAGACAGTTAAGCCCTTATCAGTTAAGTAAAAATCTTCCTCGCCGGTAAGCTGGACCTTATCAAAAAGGTATTTATCCTTATTTTGGTCTTGGGCAAGTTCATTTAAAACGTTCAGATAAGCTTTATCAGCAAAGAGGTCCGCAAGTTTTGCTATTTCTCCCGTAGCTCTGTCCGCCGTCATGCTGTAACGCATAGTCATGCCATGAGCGCCACCGCTGTAGGTATAAATTGACTGCAGGATGGATACGTAGGAGCTGTTATTAAGTTTGACCTCATAATCGGCGTACATATGATAACGATTAGAATACTCCTGCCGCGCTTCCGCTTTAATATTTTGGCGCTTGTGGATGAAATCCGCAATCTTAGCAATATTGGTAATGTCATCAAAGGTATAACTGTTTTGCAAGTAGAGTGGATTAGGCCGCCCGTACTCGTTGCTGTAATAAGGCAGATAGGCGTATAAGCTTTGGGCAATATTGCTGTAGAAGTAGTCCTGCATAGGTTGGAAGCGATCATTGTCAATCAGCGGCAGCTGTAAATCTACTGTCGTGCCTTTGAAGCTGCCGTCTTTAATAGCAAGTGGCTGTACTTTTTCGGCAGCGTTATGGCTGTCTTCATAAATAATTGTTTGATTGCTTGGGGGAGTGCTTACTGTTTGGCTTGTTGCTGCATAGCTGGGCTGATGTAAGAAGCATGCCAGGCTGAGCACTGCCAGGCCAACTGTTATTTTTCGCATGATTTCCACCTGCTTTCTAACTTATCTATACAGATAAATAAAGTATTAAATTTATCTCTTAATTCCACATCTGCCTGAAAAAACCTGCTGTATTTAGCTGATTTACAGAAATTTCAATATTTTGCAAGGCAGCAGAAATTTATGCAGTTTTAATGTTATAATAAGGAAAAACGCGAGGGGATATTATGCCGTTAAAATTTCTTGCAGCAGATATTACTAAGGTAAAAGTTGATGCTATAGTTAATGCAGCAGCACCGCATTTATTAGGCGGGGGTGGTGTTGATGGCTGTATTCACCGAGCTGCCGGACCGCAGCTTTTAGAGGAATGCCGTACTTTGGGCGGCTGTGCGACAGGGCAGGCAAAGCTTACCTGGGGTTATTGCTTGCCATGCAAATATGTTATTCATACGGTTGGCCCGGTATGGCAGGGTGGAGATAATCAGGAAAAAGAACTTTTAACATACTGTTATCAGAATTCTTTGCAGCTGGCAGCAGAACATAATTGTCAAAGCATAGCCTTTCCGGTTATTTCTTCCGGTGTATATGGCTATCCGAAAAAGCAGGCGCTGAATGTGGCCATAAATACTATTGAAAGCTTTTTGCTGCAGCATGATATGCAGGTGTATATAGTGCTGTTTGATAAGGAGAGCTTTGGTATCTTTAATGAAGTTTATTTTGCTGCACATGAGTATATTGCTGAAAAGCTGCCGGAATATGCAGAAGCTTTTACTCTGTCGGAGACTGAGTGGCTGCCACAACAAAAGCTTTATTGTTCAAAATTGTGGGAAAAATCTAAAACAGTTTGTAATTTAACGCTTGATGAGTGGTATAAGCGTTGGGAAGTTTATATCGAAGTTGTAAAAACAGGTGAGTTTAACAGATTATGCTTTTTGCAGACTTTACTGATTGCAGAATATTGCCTGCAGCAAGATGTTTGTAATTGGCAGTATATTAATGAAGTATTAACTGTCAGTGAGCTGCCTGTTTTGGCTTAAAAGATAAAAGAAAAAAGGAACCTGATTTTCAGGTTCCTTTTTATTGTTTTACAAAATAGTGTGAGCTATAAAGTAGCCTGCCACGCAAGCCATGAATACACCGACAAGGCCGGGCATCATAAAGCTGTGATTTAAAACAAATTTACCGATGTGGGTAGTACCGGAACGGTCAAAGCCGATGCAGGCCAAATCGGAAGGATAGGTAGGCAGGAAGAAGTAAGCATAGCAAGCGGGAATGAAGGAGAGAATCAGCAGCGGATCCATACCTACGTTCAGAGCGATAGGCATTACAATTGCGATTGCCGCAGCCTGAGAGTTAACCAGCTTGGAAGTCAGGAAAAGTACGATTGCATATGCCAGTGGGTAAGATGTTACTACGCTGCCGAGAAATTCTTTTAAGATACCCATGTGATTTGCAAAGTAGGTATCAGCCATCCAGGCAACACCGTAAACGGAAACCAGTGCAACTACACCGGAACGGAATACCTGGCTGCTGCCAACTTCTTTGGCTTTGGTGTTGCAGAAGAGCAGGATAAGTGCACTGACAAACAGCATAACCATTTGGATAACGATGGTCATGGAAATAGGTTTGGGAGCAGCGCCTGCTTTAGCGGCGAAATGCGGCAGCAATGCAGGGAAGTTGCCGAGGACGGCGATAACGAGGATGCCGGCAAAGAAGATGAACATAGCGTGATAGAAGGAAGACGGCAGCTTTTTGTCCAGCAGACTTTCAGTATTGCCGTAAACATATTCTCTTTGTTCAGGGTCTTTAATAAGCTCCTGGAAAGCCGGATCGTCTGCCAGCTCCAGGCCGCGGCGATAGCTCCATAAAGCTGCAAAAAGTACGCCGATGAAGGTTGCCGGAATAGAAATGGCCAGAATCTGCATAATGCTGAACTGGTGACCTGCGGCTGCCATAAAGCCTACTACGGAAACAACGGCGACGGATACCGGTGAAGCGCAGATACCCATTTGAGAAGCAATGGAAGATACTGCCATAGGACGTTCAGGTCGGATACCCTGTTTAATTGCGATATCGTAGATGATGGGGAACATGGTGTAGACAACGTGGCCGGTGCCGCATAATACAGTTAAGAACCAGGTCGTCAGCGGCGCAAAGACGGTGATATGCTTGGGGTTATTGCGCAGAAATTTTTCTGCGTATTTCAGCATAACAGTAAGACCGCCGGAAGCCTGCAAAAAGCCTGCGCAGGTTACTACTGCCATAATGGTGAGCATAACATCGATAGGCGGCTTGCCAGGTTTGTAGCCAAAAATGAAAGTATAGATAACAAGGCCGATGCCGCTGATAGCCGCTAAGCCGATACCGCCATGACGGATGCCCAGCACAAGACAGGACATGAGGATGAGAAAGCCTAAAATGATTTCCATGAAAACCTCCTAAATAAAATAATTTGTACTCTTTACGCATAATTGTTAGAAAATTTTGACTGCGATACTGTATATTATACAGTATTAAAAAGAAAAAGCAATAGATAGGCTATAATTTATTTAAATAGCATATACTATTTAAATAAATTAGTTTAAGTTTTGTGAGCTAAAGAAAAGATTTTAAGAAAAGTTTTCTGAGTCAAGATATATAGAAGATATTTTTTATTCAGCTGGGAAGTTAGAACAAAGTTAATTTTAGGTAAAGTGTACACTGTCGCACTTGTAAAATATTATTGGGGCGGATATGCTGTTAGATAAGGAAACAGGAGCATTGCTCCCAAAGGGTGATATGATGAACTGGGTACAGGCATTGAAAGTAAATTATAAAAGTTTATCAACTGCGGAAAAGCAGGCAGCGGATTATCTGCTGGCACAGACAGAAGCTAAAGAACTGGCAAAGTACACGCTGCGGCAATGTGCTGCTGCGGCGGGAGCGGGACAGCAGACAATAGTACGCTGCCTGCATAAATGCGGCTTTGGAAGCTGGAAAGAATTTTTACGCTGTGTATGCGCGGGGGGCAGCGTGCAGGTACAGACGTCAGAGCAGGCAGGTAAAGTAAGTATAGACAATATACCGGCAGCGGTAGCGGCTCACGCTGTCAATATTTTGGCAGACTTGGCGTATGGAATTAACCAAGATGATTTTCGTGCCGTTATCAGATGCCTGCGCAGCGCCAGAATGATTGATATTTACGGCGTGGAGTGCTCTGTGGGCAGTGCCGTAGATTTGGCGGGCAAGCTGTTATATCTGGGCATGAACTGCCGTACTTATACCGATATGTTTTTTCAGAAGGTTAGTGCAGAGCATTTATCCAGCAGGGATGTAGCTATAGGCATATCTCAGTCCGGTAAATCACGGGTGACGGTGGAAGCGCTGCGCAGTGCCAAAGCAGGCGGAGCGGTAACGGTTGCCATTACAGGCAACGGCAATTCTACGCTGACAGAATATGCTGATTACATTTTTGTTCTGCCGGACTTGCATCCGGGCGCCGGCTGGGTTAATTCCCGCGTTGCCCAGGTAGTATTTAACGATATGCTTTATCAGGCATTATTGCTGAAAGATGAAGGCTGCAGGGAAAATATCCGCAATGCAGGCAAAATTTTTCAGCATGATATAATTTAATATTTTTCCAAGCGAGAATCTTTACGGAGCAATGCTCCGTAAAGATTTTTTTACATTTGGGATTGTTAAATTTCTGCAAAGGACATTTTACATGGATTTGATGCTTTGCCGCAGTGTACATGCTATGCTTGGCTTGCGTTAAGACGCATGAACTTTTGAAATGACGGAGGTTATAGCCGTGAAACAATTATTAAGCAGAAGTCAGTACACTAAAATACTGGCAGCTGCCGCAGGCAGTGAAGTTGGTCAGCTGAGCCAGCTGCTGCAGGAAAAATATCAGGTAAGTATTGTACGTCCTGCGCAGAAGACGCTGACGATGATGCAATTTAGAGAGCCGGTAAAAGCTTCTCTGTTTTATTTGGGAGAAGTGCTGTGCAGTGAATGTATTGTTGAGGTTGCAGGTTTTAAAGGTGCCGCTGTTATGATTGGCGATGATTTTGCCAAGGTTACTGCCGCAGCTATTATCGACGCAGCCTACAATGGCAAGCTGCCGGAATGTGAGGCTTTGGATAAAGCTATCAGAGAGCTGGAAAAAGAACAGCTGGCAGCACGTGGTAAGCTGAATGCCGGGCTGCGCTGTTCTAAGGTTGACTTTAATACGATGGGAGAACAGTGAGATGAAACAGGTTTATTCTTTTGATGTAGTACATGATGCACAGTCATTGTTCCGCAAACTGCTGCAGTCCATGGCTAATCCTTTTCAGAAAAGCAATATAGCTAAAGAAGCAGGCGGTTTTCAGTCCGACCTGGGTGCAGTGCTGGCAGCAGGCGCTACGCTGATGGACAATGAAATCACCTATTATGTTGAAAAAAATGTAGAGCTGGCACAGCAGCTGCATGCATATACTTTAGCTGCTCCGGCTGATTATAAGAAAGCTGATTTTATTTATCTGACAGGGATGCTGAATTATGAAAATATCCGTCAGCTTTTAAGTGAAGCCAAGCAGGGAACATTGGCTGATCCACAGCAGTCCTGCACTTTTGTTATCTGGTGTCCGCAGCTGGACGGAGAAACAGCGGCTGAAGTAAGCGGCCCCGGTGTAGACGGTACAATAAAGGTGCAGATCACTGAATATATCAAGACCATCTGCCGCTTGCGGCAGGAAGTACAGCAGGAATATCCCTGCGGAGTTGATTTAATTTTTATCAGCGCAGAAAACGAGCTCATGGCAGTTCCGCGTCTGTGCAAAGTGAAATAGGAGGCAGTTATGGCATACGTAGCAGTAAAGGGCGGCGAAGCCGCTATTGAGCAGTCTCTCAAGCTGCTGGATGAAGTTTATCAAAGCAGCGGCAGACTGGAAGTACAGACGATTTTAACGGATATGCCTCTTTTGATAGATAAGGTAATGAGTGAAGCAGGTATGTATGCGCCGGAATATGCAGCGCTGGCTTTAAAACAAAGCAAGGGCAGTGTGGAAGAAGCAGTGTTCCTGCTGCGTGCTTATCGCAGTACTTTGAAGCGCGATTACTATTCTTTGCCTGCTGATTGCAAAAATATGAGGATTATGCGCAGAATTTCTGCTGCTTTTAAAGATATTCCCGGCGGACAGATTTTGGGCGCAAGCTTTGACTACGCCCACAGATTACTGGATTTCTCGCTGTTGGAGGAAAACGGCAGACCGATTGCTGAAAACACGGAAGAAGAGAATGCAGAAGATATTTACTGCGGCCGTGTAGACGAACTGCTGCAGGCAGACGGCATACTTGAACAGCCGGAAAAAGACGATACCAAGCCGTATGATATTACGACTCATGTGCTTACCTTCCCGGCTCCGCGCAGTGCCCGTCTGCAGACGATGGCACGCAGTGAATCAGGCTTTTTGGAAGGTGTTGCCTACAGTGCGATGCGTGGCTATGGTGCTGTACATCCCACAGTAAGCGAGCTGCGCAGCGGTTATGTAGATATTATGATTCCCTATCCGCTGGAAGAAGGCGAAGCTATCTGCATCGGAGCCGTAAATGTTACCGAGGTAGAAGCTCTTTGGCCTGTACATGAAGAAACTAAGGAAGAGTTTGATAAGATACGCCTGTCGGGCGGCTATGGCTGCGTTATCGGCAATAATGAAACCAAAGCAATTGCCATGTCTATTGCTGACGCCAGCCTTAATACTACGGGAAATACTCCCTCGCAGGATGAAGAATTCGTACTGACCCATGGTGACTGTCTGGAAATGCAGGGCTTTATTTCACATCTGAAGCTGCCGCATTATGTAACCTTCCAGTCCAAGCTGGACCGAGTGCGTGAATAAAGGAGCAGCAAGATGATAGACCAAAAACATTATAATTTTGCTTTTTTAGATGAAAATTCCAAACGGGAAATCAGACGCAGCCTGCTGAAAGCTGTTGCTATTCCCGGTTATCAGGTTCCATTTGGCAGCAGGGAGCTGCCTATCGGCAGAGGCTGGGGCACAGGCGGCATCCAGATTACTTTGTCTATTATCGGTAAAGAAGATGTGCTCAAGGTTATTGACCAGGGCAGTGATGACAGCGTCAACGCAGTAAACATTAAAAAGTTTGTTTCTGTCTGCACCGGTGTGGAAATAACTACTGATTCGGAAGCAGCTTCCATCATCCAAACCCGCCATCGTATTCCGGAAATTCCCCTTAAAAAAGAGCAGATTCTGGTGTTGCAGGTACCTACTCCGGAACCGCTGCGTATTGTAGAGCCTCGTGAAGCAGTAACCAAGAAAATGCACGCAGAGGGAGAATACAGTCCTATGTGGCTGACTTTGTACGAAGATTTGCTGCGCTGCGGCAAAATAGGTATCAGCTCAGAGTATCCTGTTCTGGTAGAAGACCGTTATATTATGAACCCCAGTCCGATACCTCGTTATGATACTCCGAAGCTTAACGACAGCGACTGCCTGTATCTTTTTGGTGCAGGCCGTGAAAAGAAAATTTATGCTATTCCGCCTCATACCAAGGTTATGCCGCTGGAATTTGACGATATTCCTTTCGAAACAGAAAACTTTACCGGCAAACACTGCCATTTGTGCGGTGCAGAAGGTGTTTATCTTGACGAACTGACAGATGAAAAGACAGGCGAGAAGTATTATGAATGCAGTGATACTGGTTATTGCGCTAAAAGGAGAGAACAGGGATGCAGACCTTAAAAAATGATAATAAAGAAAAACCTATTCTTGAGGTATGCGGACTGACTGTGCGTTATGGGCAGGGCTGCGATTACTGCCTGAGCGGGCAGCCGCTGCTGAAAAATACCTGCCCTCACTGCAAGACTGTCTGGGCCTGCAATGATGTTAATTTGGAACTTTATCCGGGCGAGATTTTAGGTGTGGTAGGCGAATCCGGCTCCGGTAAGTCTACCATGATGAAGAGCATTTATTTCGATTTTCCGGTAACGGAAGGCAGCGCTTATCTGCAGGCATACAGCGAAGGTAAAGCCAATATGTTTACTGCTACAGCACAGCAGAAAAAATATATCCGCAATCACATGATGGGTATGGTTTATCAAAATCCGGTGCTTGGTTTGCGTATGGATTATTCTGCAGCAGGCAATATTGCAGAAAAACTTATTGCCGCCGGCGGACGCAATTTCGGCAGCATGACAGAAAGAGCAAGTCAGCTGTTAGAAGCGGTAGAGATACTGCCGAGCAGGATGAAAGAGCCGCCGAAAAATTTCAGCGGCGGTATGCAGCAGAGAGTACAGATTTCCAAGGCTCTGGCCAATAATCCGCAGGTTCTTTTGCTGGACGAGGTTACTACCGGCCTTGACCTTTCCGTACAGGCTAAGGTTTTGGACTTGATTCGCCGCATCAGACAGGAGTTTGGCGTTTCCATCCTGCTGGTATCCCATGATTTGGCTGTTATCCGTATGCTGGCAGACAGGACTGTAGTTATGCTGGAAGGCAAGATTATTGAACGCGGTCTGACTGACCAGATTCTGGACGACCCGCAGCATCCTTATACTCAGCAGCTGGTACATTCTTTATTGTAGAGGTTGAAAATAGCTATGCAGAAAAACAAAATTGTCATCAATGCTTGTCTGGTTTTGCCGGACAAACTTTTAAGTAATGCTTACCTGCATATTGCAGGAGAAAAAATTGCAGGCTATGGCCTGATGAGTAATCTGCCGCAGGAACTGCGTCAGATTGCTGAAAGCTATGACGCTGCCGGTGCGTATGTTATGCCTGGCTTCATCGATATTCACTCTGATATGATTGAAAATCTGATTCAGCCCCGCTCAACTGCATTTTTGGATATGGATATGGCGCTGGATGAGGCTGAAAAGCAGCTGGCTCAGTGCGGTATAACTACTATCTTCCATTCAGTAGCTATGTACCGAGAAGGCAGCTGGGATGCGAAAGCTATCCGTACAGCTCCTCATGTAGAACGCTTAATCGGCCTCGTAGATGCTAAGCGTCGCCGCAGACGTTTGATTCATAATCGTTTCCATCTGCGCTATGAGCTGGATAATCTGGAATGCTATGATTTGGTACGTCAGCTGCTGGCAGAGAAAAAAGTCGGCCTTGTTTCTTTAATGGACCATCGTCCTGGACAGGGACAATATCGTGATTTGAAGATTTATCGCCGTCATCTTCCCGGTGAAGGCAAAGACCTTACCGATAAGGAGTTTGCTGACCTGGTAAAAAGGGAGCAGAATAAACCCATGGTTGCCGGTGCAAAGCTGCAAGTACTGCTGGATACCGCAAAACAGAACAATATCCCCGTTGCCAGCCATGATGACGATACAGAAGAGAAAATATTGACTAATGCTAAAGCTGGCGTTGTCATCAGCGAGTTTCCTATCAGTCTGGAAGTTGCCAAAAAAGCTAAAGAATGCGGCTTACATCCTCTTTTAGGTGCACCTAATATCCTTTTGGGCGGCAGTCATTCCGGCAATCTGTCTGCGGAGACAGCAATTAAAGCAGGCTGCGGTGATATTTTATGCAGTGACTATTATCCGCAGGCGCTTTTACGGGCAGTATTTTATCTTTATGACAAAAATATCCTGACGCTGCCGGAAGCATGCGCCCTTGTAAGCAGTAATCCTGCTGCTGCAGCTGGCATCAGCGGCAAAACCGGCGCACTGGCAGTTGGTAAATTTGCAGACTTTTTAGTAGTTGCCAGAGATGCGGATAACGTACCGCTTCTTCTCTCTACCTGGGCAAACGGCTGCTGCGTAGTTAAGAACACCTATCGTGATGAGGAGGAAGCATAGTGGAGCCTATTTTAAAAATCGAGCATCTGTCTAAAAATTTTTATCTGCACGAACAGCAGAAACTTATCAGCAGCTGCCGCAATATTTCTTTTGAGCTGAATAAAGGTTCTTTTATCGGTATCGTCGGCACTTCCGGCGCCGGTAAATCCACTGTCCTGCGCTGCATCTACCGTACCTATCTGGCAACGGAAGGCCATGTATGGTACAATTCGCTGGCTTATGGTCCGGTTGATTTGGTCAGTGCTGACGAAAGGCAGATTATCAATCTGCGCAGAGCAGAAATCGGCTATGTTTCCCAATTCCTTTCTATTCTTCCGCGTACTACTGCCTTCCAGCATGTAACAGACGCTGCTTTGGAAGCTGGTTTTTCACAGGAGGAAGCAGAAAAACGCGCTGCCGAGATGCTGGATTACTTCCGTCTGCGCCGCGACTTATGGGGTCTGTATCCTGCTACCTTCTCCGGCGGCGAAAAACTGCGTCTTAATCTGGCGCATGCTATGGTCAAAGCTCCGCGCCTTCTGCTTTTAGACGAGCCTACTGCCAGCCTTGACCCGGATACCAAGCTTTTGGTACGTGATTTACTGCTGAAACTGAAAAATGAAGGTACCTCCATGTTGGGCATCTTCCATGACCTGGAATTTATGGAAGGCCTTTGCGACAGAGTCTACAATCTTTCTCAGGGCAGTTTTACAGAATAGGAGCGAAAAGCGATGATTGCTGATTTACATATTCATTCAACTCTTTCAGACGGCAGTGATACCAGGGAGCAGATTCTGCAAAAGGCTGCTGCTTTGGGCATTAAAGTGATGTCTTTTACTGAACACGATTCTGTAGCTGGCTATGAAGACGGTATTGCTTTAGCGGCAAGCTACGGTATTAAGGCGCTGCCGGGTGTAGAAATTTCCGCTTATGATTTTGCCAGCGGCAAAAAGGCCCATATCCTCGGCTTTAATTACAGCGGCGGCGAGCATATCACTGCTTTATGTGAGCCTTTATTGCAGCGTCGGCATGACAACTCTCTGCGCAAGATAGAGATTTTGCGTGAACTGGGCTATAAGATAACAGAGGAGGATGTGCGCCGTTACGCCGGTAAATACATCTATAAGCAGCATATTTTAAAGTATCTTGTTGATTCCGGTCAGGAGGACGAGTTGTTTGGCAAGGTTTACTACACCTTGTTTAAACAGAACGGCCCCTGTGATTTTGATATTACTTATGTGAACGCTGTAGAAGCGGTACAGGCTATAAATGCCGATGGCGGCAAAGCTGTTCTGGCGCATCCGGGCCAGCAGGATAATTTTTCCATGATCCCGCAGCTGAAAGAAGCGGGTTTGTGGGGAATAGAACTGCTGCATCCCATGCATAACAAGGCAGACAGAGAAAAAGTACTGGCAGAGGCTGAAAAATTTGGCTTATACTGCACTGGCGGCAGCGATTACCACGGCACCTATACCAAGACAATACATGAGCTGGGACACTACAGCCCTGCTGAAGCAACTGTACGACTGCTGACGGAATAATTTTGTTGGCAGCTGTATCATGCTTTAAGGGCAGTATGTAAAATGTATGTTCAATAAATCTGCAGATTATTAAGTACAGGTAAAGTGTTAGTTAAATGAACGTAAATACACTTGAAATGGACAATGAGCATTATTAGAATAAAGATTAGCAGGAATTTAATGTAAAAATCTTTACAGATGCAGATGGAGGCTCATAATGCTGGAGTTAAAAAATATTAAAAAAAGTTATGACAACAAGATAATCCTCGATGATATATCCCTAAAAATAGAAACTGGCGAGATTGTATCTATCCTGGGCCCGTCAGGAAGCGGCAAGACCACTCTTTTAAATGTCATCCTGGGGCTGACTGAAATAAGCTCCGGTCAGATTATTTTTGACGGACAGGACTTGAGCAAGGTGCCGATGCAAGACCGCGGCTTCAATATTGTATTTCAGGATTATGCGCTGTTTCCCAATCTCAATGCTTACGACAATATTATTTACGGATTACGTAATAAACCGGGTATTTCTACTCCACAAGAAGTTGAAGAACTGGTAAATCTTTTAGGACTTAAAGAACATCTGAAAAAACGCATCGACCAGCTTTCCGGTGGTCAGAAGCAGAGAGTGGCGCTGGCGCGTACTTTGGTCATGAAACCGAAAATCCTGCTTTTGGACGAACCGCTGAGCGCACTGGACGGTGTTATTAAGGAATCTATCAAAGAACGTATTCAGCTGATTGCCAAGCAATATAACCTGACTACGATTATTGTTACCCACGATCCGGAAGAAGCGCTGACCTTGTCTGATAAGGTGCTGATTATCAATGAAGGAAAAATTTCCCAATTTGATCGTCCGCAGGTCATTGTCAATCAGCCGCAAACTCAGTTTGTGGAAAAATTTATTTTATCGCAGCTGCGTATTAAACGCGATAATATTTTCCGTTTGTTTGGCGATCTGCCTGCAGCTGTAGCAGGGGTTGCAAGATGAACAGGAAAAGTTTTGAATTAAAGCTGTGCTTTGTCTTGGTATGTATTATTTTTGCCATCTTTTTAGGCTTGCCGCTGGGTAATCTGGCTTTAAAATCCTTGCAGACCGGCAGCGGACTGGGACTGGCAAATTACCAGCAGATGCTTGGCAATGATAAATTTCTGCAGGCTTTTGGCAACAGCTTTGTAATTGCTTCTGTAGAAGCGCTGCTTACCACGGTGCTGGCTTTTTTCTTAGCCTATGGCCTGCACATGACGCGATTGCCGCATAAGATTAAGGAAATGCTGCAGCTGGTAATTATGATGCCGATGTTTCTGCCGTCAATAACTTATGGCTTTGCCGTTATATATTCTTTCGGCAAGCAGGGTTTGATTACAAGGCTTTTAGATACACAGCTGTTTCCCATCTATGGTTTTTGGGGACTGCTGATTTCCTACATTATCTATACGCTGCCGCCGGCTTTTCTGGTACTGTACAACGCGTTTTTCTATATTGATAAAAACTTTATCACTGTTTCCAAAATCATGGGTGACAGCACGCTCCGTACTTTCCTTATGACCAGTGTCAGACCGCTGACAGGCAGTTTGCTGGCAGCCTTTATCCTTTCGTTCTTCCTGAGCTTTACTGACTTCGGTATACCGGTATCTATCGGCGGTGAATACGAAGTAATCGCAGTAGAGCTATATATGCAGATGATGGGTGCTCTGCCTAATTTCAGCAACGGCAGCGTTATCGCAGTAATGATGCTGATACCTTCGGTAATCAGTGTGGCGCTGCTGCGTTATATGGAAAAATTCAATTTCCGTTATAACAAGCTCAGCCGTTATGAAATTCAGCGTTCCTTGGTACGCGACAGTATCTTTACTGTATTCTTTGCCGCAGTAACGCTGGCATTTATCTCCGTATTTGCCATCATGTTTATTGTACCCTTTGTAAAAAGCTGGCCTTATCAGCCGATATTTACGCTGGATACTGTCAAGCGAGTGCTTAGTGACAGCGCGCTGCTTGATATTTACATAAATTCTCTGATGGTGGCCGGTATTACCGCCGTTGCCGGAATAATTTTATGTTACGGTGCGGCCATGGTTAACGCCCGTTCTGATTTGCACAGATACTGCAAAGTAATTATGGACGTTATCGCCATGGTTACCAATACCGTGCCGGGCATGGTACTGGGTGTTGCATTTATCTTTGTTTTCTCCGGCAGCTCGCTGCAGAATACATTTGCCATCCTCATTATTGCCAATATCCTGCACTTTTTCACTACGCCGTATCTGATGATTAAATCCTCGCTGGCCAAGATGAATGAATCTTGGGAAACCACGGGGCTTTTGATGGGTGATACATGGCTGAAAACAGTAATAAAAGTAGTTATTCCCAATTCCAAGGCGACTATTTATCAGATGCTGAGTTATTTCTTTGTCAACGCTATGGTGACAATCAGCGCAATTGTTTTTCTGGCAGGCGCAAGAACAATGGTTATTACTACAAAAATCAAGGAGCTGCAGTATTTTGAAAAGTTCGATGAAGTATTCGTTCTTTCCTTACTGATTTTCCTGACTAATATTGTGGTCAAGACTGTTTTCGATGTACTTGCTGAAAAAGAGAAATTTCCTCTGTATAAAAAAGTAAAAAATTTATTGAAAGCAAAGGAGTATTCAGATGAAAAGTTTTGCTAAGTTGTTATGCACAGCAATGATGATGATGTGTTTGGCTGCAGGTATTGCAGGCTGCGGCGGTGAGGAGAAAAAAGAGGCAGCAGCAGATGTAAAGCCTACCGTAATTTATACCAATGCCGATGAAGAAGCTCAGGTTGCTATTAAAGCAGCTCTGGATAAAAATGGTTTCAATGGCAAATATATCATGCAGTCCTTCGGTACTTCCGAACTGGGCGGCAAACTTTCTGCAGAAGGCAAAAATATTGAAGCCGGTGTAGTACAAATGACTTCCTACTATCTGGACAGCGCTCAAAAAGAACATCCCATGTTCATTGATCTGACCGATGTTAATAAACCGCTGACGAAGCACGCTTCCTTCTATCTTCCTACTATCGGCAACTGCGGTTCCCTGTTTGTTAATACCGAAGAGCTGAAAAAAGCAGGTCTGCCTGCTCCGAAAGCAATTAAAGATTTGGCAGATGCTAAATACAAAGGTCATATTTCCGTACCTGATATCATGGGTTCCTCTACTGCCTGGCTGATGACTCAGGCTGTACTGAACGAATATGGTGAAACTGACGGTGCTGCTATTATGAAACAAATTGAAGCAAACGCGGTGCCGCATCTGGAAAAATCCGGCTCTGGTCCGCTGAAAAAAATCCGTGCCGGCGAAGTAGCTGTTGGTTTTGGTCTGCGTCACCAAGCTGTTGCTGATAAACAAAAAGGTCTGCCTGTAGACTTTGTTGACCCTGCGGAAGGTAACTTTATGCTGACTGAAGCTGTTGCTGTAGTAGATAAAGGCGCTAAAGAAAACGAACAGGCTAAGAAGATTGCAGAATGCATTGCTAAAAATGCACGTCCTGAACTGCTGAAAATCTATCCGGTTGCTCTCTATGAAGGTGAAACCATAGCAGCAGAAAACAAACCGGCAAATCCGAAAAACTTTAAAGAAACTCTGACTGTTGAACTGCTGAAAAAACATCAGGGACTTATTAAAAAATAATTGTTAAAAGGATGAATTTGATGGATAAGAATACCTATAAGCTGCTGACTCCGGGACCTTTGACTACCAGTGTCGGTGTAAAAGAAACTATGTTGATTGACCGCTGTACCTGGGATGCTGACTATAAAGAAATGACTCAGTCTGTACGCAGACAGCTGTTGGAGCTGGCGCATGCCGATAAAGCAGGCTACACTACCGTACTGATGCAGGGCAGCGGTACCTTCGGTGTTGAGTCTGTACTTTCCAGTGTTATCGCTCCCAGCGACAAGCTGCTGATTTTACAAAACGGTGCTTACAGTAAACGTATGGCTGAAATGGCAGAATACCATAAACTGTCTTATGTAGTATATGAAGAAGATTACGCTAAAGTACCAGATGCGCAGATTGTGGAAGAGCTGCTGCAGTCTGACCGTGAAATAACTCATATTGCCATGGTACACAGCGAGACTACCAGCGGTATCCTCAATGATATTGAGATCATTGGACAGCTTGCGAAAAAATACGGCAAGAAGTTTATTGTAGATGCTATGAGCAGCTTTGGCGGCGTGGATATCGACGTGCCGGCAACAGGCATTACTTACCTGGTAAGCAGCGCTAATAAATGCATCCAGGGTGTGCCGGGCTTCTCTTTCATAATTGCCGAGACAGCCGATTTGAAAAAATGCCGCGGACTGGCGCACAGTCTTGCTCTTGATTTGTATGCACAATGGGAGACTATGGAAAAAGATGGCGGTAAATGGCGTTTTACTTCTCCTACTCATGTAGTTGCTGCCTTTGCCCAGGCTTTGGAAGAGCTGAAAGCAGAAGGCGGTATTGCAGCCCGTAATCAACGTTATGCAGCTACCAATAAGGCACTGCGCGAAGGTATGGAAGCTATGGGCTTTAAAGCCTTTATCGCAGGCTGCTTACAGGGGCCCATCATTACTACTTTTTTCTATCCGGAAAATGCGTCTTTTACTTTTGCAGAAATGTATGCTTATCTGAAAGAACGCGGTTATGTAATCTATCCTGGCAAACTGACCGATGCGGAAACCTTCCGACTTGGCAATATCGGTGAAATCTATATGGATGATGTGGAAAAAATCCTGGCAATCTTTCAAGCATTTACAGAGGAGCACAAAAGATGAGCAAAATAAAGGCTGTAATATTTGACTGGGCAGGCACCACAGTTGATTTTGGCTGCTTTGCGCCTGTTGCCGCTTTCATGGAAAGCTTTAAAAAACACGGCATCGAGGTTACGGAAGAAGAAACCCGTAAACCTATGGGAATGCTGAAAATCGACCATATCCGCACCATGCTGAAAATGCCGCGAATTGCTGCTTTATGGCAGGAAAAATACGGCAGAGAAGCCAATGATGAAGATGCTTTGGCAATTTATGCTGATTTTGAGCCTTTGCTGCTTGCTTCTTTAAATGATTATTCCACTGTAAAGCCCTATGTACTGGATACAGTGCAGCAGCTGCGTGCCGGAGATATTAAGATTGGGTCGACTACCGGTTTTAATGACAAGATGATGCAGATTGTAACTGCAGCAGCAGCGCAGCAGGGTTATCAGCCGGATTTCTGGATTTCACCGGATTTTACAGGCAATGTAGGACGTCCTTATCCGTACATGATTTTCCGTAATATGTATAAACTCGGTATTCAGAGTGTCAGCGAAGTAGTCAAAGTTGGCGATACTGTTGCTGATATTGTGGAAGGAAAAAATGCAGGCGTATGGTCTGTCGGTGTTATCGACGGCAGTTCTGTCATGGGCATCAGTCAGGATAAATACGCTGCTTTGGACGATAGTGAGCTTCTTTCACTGCGGGCACAGGTACGCAGAACACTGATGGATGCCGGCGCAGATTTTGTTATTAACGATTTGCGGCAGCTGCAGGAAGTAATCAGGATAATTGAAAAGGCTTGATAGAGAAAGTAAAAAACATCAGTACCGCAGTGGTACTGATGATATGCACCCAAAAAGTTGGACAAAATAATTAAGCGGTTATTAAGGACTTGGTCCGGTATTCTACCGGGCTG
>UQXH01000006.1 GCA_900545025.1 uncultured Phascolarctobacterium sp. | reverse complement strand
TGTTCTGTTCTGTTCTGTTCTGTTCTGTTCTGTTCTGTTCTGTTCTGTTCTGTTCTGTTCTGTTAACGATTATGTCGCCTTTGGCAGCGAATGTCAACAGAGCATCACGATAATATTCATACTGTTTCTGCCGTGCTTCAATTTCCGCAGGCAGACCAATATTCAAATCAGAACAGATTTTTTCAAAATTGTCCAGAACATGCACAATACGTTTTTGCGTTTCTAAAGGGGGAAATGATATTTCCACTTTTTTCAACATTTCTGTAGTAAGCTGCGGAATACCACTGGTAGGAACTGAATATTTCTTACCTTGTAAATAATAATATAAATACTTTGTATCCAATTCTTTATTATTTTTAGGTATTGCAGTTAATAAACGAATTATCGGAAAATAGGGATAATCTCTATATGCAGCATAACCGATTGTTCCTCTTGCTGCAACAGTTACTGCATTATCTGTTACTTTAGCAATATTTGTATAACCATATACCGCATTTTCTCCTACACCATTACTAATTACAGGATAAATATATTCAGATGTTTTTACATTAGATATAAACTCTTTTGGTACATCTCCCCCTGCAAAAACATTACATACTTCTCCAATTTTTCTTTTTTCAGTTATATTTAATACTTCTGAAAACATATCAAATGCCAATAATTTATCTCTATAATATTCATACTGCTTTTTACGAGCTGTATATTCTGCATGAATTTCTTTTTTTATTCTCTCAGTAACCATAGTAAAATTATCCAAAATACGAACAATTTCTTGCTGTACAGGAATCGGTGGTACAGGAATACTTACTATTTTTATTTGAGACCAGTGCCTCTTATAATTAACTTCCATTTTTATATTACTCATACTGTAATATAAAAATTTAGGTAATATTTGTTTTTCAACTGAAATTACTTTTACACCATCTGCACCTTGTACAAACTGAAAATCAATAAATTTAACTACACAAGTATGATCTCCAAAAATTATATATTCTCCCTTAGGAAAAGCAATTTCTTTATCTGTATACCCTCCAATATATTTTTGTCCTTGATCTATAATAGGATATTTCCCTTCTTTCATATAATCCCTTGCTTTTACTTTCGCTCTTGGTGAAAGTATTTTAGAAATTTCTTGAATTTCCTTATACTCCACCCCATCAGGACAATATTCCTGTATTAACTCATCTAATTTACTCATCAGCTTCACCGCCTTCACAGGCTTCCTGTAACATCATTCTGTCAAAGTCGCTTTGATAAATTTTATCCTGTACTACTCTGTATTTTTCAAATTCACTGAGGGCATGAGCTTTGGCAAGCTCTGCAGAAACTTTGCCGGCATCTTTCAACACATCCCTGTCCCAAACTGCCAGAAAACCATTCAGGCGTTTTTCCCAGTCTTCCATAGTCATGGGTATATGACGCTGTGCCTGTGCTTCTGCCAGATCAAGATAAGCCGATACAATCCGTGCCAGCTCCTGCAATTCCTGGTCTGTCAGATAATTTTTGGCAACAGTTACATCATAACGGTGTATTTTACCATGAGGTGCACCTTCCCAGTTAGTAAGCCCCATATTCTCTTTTGTTGCATCAGCTCTGTTATAAATCAGCTCTGCTGCGGTATTGCCATGAACACCGTAATGCAGTTTATTCTGCACTGCTGCAAAAAACCTTCTGGTAGCTTTAGCAGAGGGGTCATAGTCAATAGAAGTAGCGTAAATATCAGTAATTTTCTGGTAAAATTTGCGTTCAGACATACGGATTTCACGAATTTTTTCCAGCTGTTTTTCAAAATACTCTTTTGTAAGAACAGTTCCTCCATTTTTAAGGCGTTCTTCATCCATGACCCAACCTTTAATAGTAAATTCTTTTACTATTACATTAGCCCATTTTCTAAATTGTATGGCTCTTTCATTATTAACTTTAAATCCAACAGCTATGGTAACTGCTAAATTGTAATGTAAGACTTCTCTTGATACTTCTCTCCTGCCCTCTTTTTGAACTATCCGGAAATTCCGGATAGTTGCCGCTTCTTCCAGTTCGCTGTCCCGATAAATATTTTTTATATGTTCATTCACGGTACGAATATCTACACCATATAAAGCGGCTAACATTTTTTGTGTAAGCCAGATATTTTCGTCTTCATAACGCATTTCTATACTTTCAGTATCTTCTCCGGTAGAAGCTACATAAGTAAGATATTCAGCGGCAGAAGAACGGATAATGGAATTTTCATTTTTTTGCATAACATTTACCCCTCAATCTCAGCAATGATTTTATCAATTTCCGCACGCAAAACCTGCTGACGGGCTACTATGTCTTTGATTTCCGCGTTGAGCTTAACTATATCAATAACTTCTCTGGTATCTTCTTTTTCCACGTAGGTACTTACAGAAAGGTTGTAGTCATTTTCCGCTATTTCCGCATAATCTACGCAACGGGCAAAATATTCCACATCCTTACGGGCAACCACTTCATCCACAATATATTTGATATTGGCATCCGTCAGCTTGTTATTATTGGTTACTTTCACAAACTGAGCGGAAGCGTCAATAAACAGAGTTTTATTATCTGCCTTGCTCTTTTTCAGTACCATAATGCAGGTAGCTATCGAAGTACCAAAAAACAGATTATCCGGCAGCTGAATAATACAGTCGACAAAGTTGTTATCTATTAAATATTTACGAATCTTCTTTTCGGCGCCGCTGCGGTACATAATGCCCGGAAAGCAGACAATGGCCGCTACGCCGTTGGTTGCCAGCCACGCCAGCGAGTGCATGATAAAGGCAAAATCTGCCTTGGACTTAGGCGCCAGCACGCCTGCCGGAGCAAAACGAGGGTCGTTAATCAAAACCGGATTATCGTCGCCCTCCCATTTGATAGAATAAGGAGGATTGGAAACAATTACCTCAAAAGGCTCATCATCCCAGTGCTGCGGCGAGATTAAAGTGTCTTCGTGGGCAATATCAAATTTATCGTAATCAATGTCATGCAAAAACATGTTAATACGGCACAGATTATAGGTGGTAAGGTTCTTTTCCTGTCCGTAAAAGCCCTGACGGACATTGTCCTTGCCCAAAATTTTTGCCGCCTTTAGCAGCAAAGAGCCGCTGCCGCAGGCAGGGTCATAAACTTTATTAACTTCTGTTTTGCCTGCAACGGCAATATGCGTCAAAAGCTCTGAAACCTCCTGCGGCGTAAAATATTCGCCGCCGCTTTTGCCGGCGTTGGAAGCGTACATACCCATTAAATATTCATAAGCATCGCCAAAAGCATCAATAGTATTATCCTGATAATTGCCTAAATTCATTCTGGCTACACCGTTAATCAGCTTCACCAGATTTTCGTTGCGCTTGGCCACAGTACTGCCCAGTTTATTGCTGTTGACGTCAATATCGTCAAACAGTCCGGAAAAATCGTCTTCGCTTTCGCTGCCTTTGGCAGAGCCTTCAATATTTTTGAATACTCTTTCCAGTGTCATGTTTAAATTTTCATCATCTTTTGCCTTTTCCTTAATATTGCAGAACAGTTCAGAAGGCAGAATAAAAAAGCCTTTTTCTTCTACTAATCCCTGACGGGCTTCTTCTGCCATTTCATCAGATATTTTGGCATAGTCAAAATCCGGTTCCCCGGCTTCATGCTGACCTTTATTAATATAGTTTGTAAGATTTTCAGAAATATAACGATAAAACATGAACCCCAAAACATAAGATTTAAAATCCCAGCCGTCAATGCTGCCTCTTAATTCATCAGCAATGGCCCAGATTGTTTTATGAATCTCATCGCGTTCCTGTTCTTTTTTTGTATCAACCATTTATATTGCTCCTTTGCAACGGCTTATTTTACCTAACACTCTGTATGAATTTCTCATTTATGCTTTATAAATAATAATTATAACATAGATTATTCTGAGAAGAAAAAAATTCCCATACGTTTTAAACGTATGGGAATTATCTTTTTATCTGGAGCTACTGACGGGACTCGAACCTGCGACCTGCTGATTACGAATCAGCTGCTCTACCAACTGAGCTACAGTAGCACATAAACCTATTATGCTTTAGCTTTTTTAGTTCTTACTTTCTTAACGCTGTTGATGCCGGATTTTTTAATCACCTTAGCCAGCTCTGCAATAATGTGCAGTTCGTCTACTGTGCAGTCCTGCAAAAGCTCAGAAAGCTCATTGTGGAAAATCTTCTCGCTGCGATGAATATTATCACACAGCAGCTCATCCACAGATACATCTAAAACATTAGCTAAATGGATAATGGTCGGCAGACCTAATTTGGTATTGCCGGTTTCGATGTTGCTGATATGCGGCGTAGACAATCCGGTAATCCTGGCAATACTGCCCTGGGTTACACCTTTACGCGTACGTGCCGCCTTTATCCTCACACCTATAGCCTTATAATCAATATCCATCTTCACTAAACCCTCTCCTTCAATCACCTTATATATTGCACATAAAACCAGTGCAATACACATCAGTATTAGATATTATATCCGAAAAACTTATTTAAGGCAAGGGCTTAACTCAGGTAATTTATACATTGCAGATAATTTATTTTCGCAGCAGCGGTACTGTCAAACTGCCTTGCGGCATGAGGATGATCTTGTAATCGCTGCCTACATATTTCTCTGCCAGCTTGATAGCTTCATCAACAGTATCCACTGCTTCAAAAAGCAAATCACTGGCAATCTTTTTATCTAACGCAGAAACAAGGATGAATTTTGCTTTCTTCATCAGTCTGGTAATGGCAAAAGCCTTATGCGCACCGATAACGAAGTTCTTTTCCAGCTGTGCTTTGATAGCATCCGGCGACGGATGTTCCTGCAACGCTTTCTCCAGCGCCGCACTGCCGCTGCCTTCTTCACATTCGCCGATAATAATAACCACACCGCCTTCTTTTACTGCGCACCAGGCGTTATCCATGGTTTTTTGCAGCTGATAGACATTGATGTCTTTCGGATAACCGCCGCAGCTGGCGATAACTATATCAGCAGGCGCATCAATCTCTACGCCATATACCTTGTCGACAAACTTGCAGGCTTCCAGATGGGCTTCTTCCCAATCACCGGCAAAGATTTTCAGGAACTGTTTCTTGGCATCCAGTATGGCGTTAAACAGGAACATCCTGTGCTCCTTGGCAAAAAGACGCACACCTTCCATCTGGTCGTCATAAACAGGATTGCCGTGCAATTTGCCCAGCTGCGCATCAGGGCTCATCATCAAGCTGTGGTTACGTCTGATGGTTTCCATGGCAGCCACACCGGGCAAGACAGCCTTACGTCCGCCGCCAAAACCGCTGAAGAAGTGATGCACGATAGTACCGGTCATAATGACGAGGTCGACATCACAGATAAGCTTATTAAGCCATACCGGCGTACCGAAAGAAGTTTCTCCAAAATACTCGAAATCCTCCTGCCTGTTGCAGTCGCTGTTATACATGGGCAGTCTTTGAGCGACGTCTTCGCCTACAGCTTCAAGCATTTCCTCCTGCGTCATCTTGCGGTGCGTGCCAAGAGCAAAGACAATCCTCATATCTTCGTCTTTGATGCCCATTTTATTGAGCTCCTCCACCAAGATGGGCATAAAGTCATGACTGTTGGCAACACGGGTAGGGTCATTACAGATAAAGGCAACCTTCTGCCCCGGCTGCAGCAGCTCATTGAGCGGCTTACTGCCAATCGGATGATAGATTGCATCCAGTACAGCCTGTTTCAAATCAGTCAGCGGCGCCATTTCCGCTACCTTGATTTCTGCCATGACCTTTTCCTGTTCCAAGGAAAAATCCTTGTAGCCATGTCCGTATTTATAGGAATAATCTGCACGCGTCATTTTAACACCCCCATAAACTTCTTGTTAACTTCATTTTAGCATAAAGCACCCTATTTGGGGAGCACCTATTTTTTCGGCACCGACAGCATCAGCACTGTAAAGATGATGCAACCCATACCGATTAAATCTTCCACAGTCAATACTGTCCCCAAAAGTACTACTACGGCGATAATGGAAGCCAACGGCTCTGCACAGGAAATGAGGCTTGCCTTGGTCGGTCCTACTATTTTCAGTCCCGCCAGATACAAGCTGTAGCTGGCAATGGTAGCACCAAAAAGCATATACAAGAATACCAGCATGGCATTGGTATCCCAACCTGCCGGCAGCACGAGCGGATTACGGAAAAATACCAGGCTTAAGCCTGATAAAAGCTGTCCCCAGCCTATAACTACCGTAGCCGAATATTTTTTTAAAAGCTCTGCCGGCATCACCGTATAGTAGGCATACGCTATAGCGGAATAAATGCCCACGGCCAAGGCGGCAGGCGACAAGACGACCGTGTTCAGATTACCGTGTGTAGAAATTAAAAATACCCCTGCTACAGCAAAGAAGATACCGGCAAAATCACGACCTTCCGGCAAAGATTTTTTCTTCAGCGACATCCACAGCATAACAAATACGGGAGCCATATACTGCAGCACCGTAGCCGTGGCCGCATTACACAGAGAAATCGTATGATAAAATCCCAGCTGTGCACCTAAGATGCCGATAAAGGAAAAAGCTGCTATCGCTTTTAAATCTTCACGCAGGATGCGGTATATATCCTGCCGCTGTATCATCTTGGCAAAGAGCAGGAACAAAAATCCGGCAATAATCTGGCGCACCATTACCAGCCAGACAGCATCCGCATGGTAGTTCTGAAAAAGATACTGGCCTGCCACACCGCCCATACCCCAGGCAGTTGCCGCTGCTACAATCAATAGCACTCCTCGCAAAAATCTTTGCTTCATTATTACTCCTTCTCCTGGCGTTAATAATTTTACACCCAAATTATATATACAAATAAACGGCTGTCTGTTCAGGCAGCCGTTTTTCAGTTTCCTACATCGAAGTTACAAAATAACCAATAGCAAACGTAAGTACCGTCAGCGTAATCATCATCGGATCAGCAATCGAGGTACGATAATTTTCCGGATTATATTTCCTGCTTACGCGGAAAGGACGCGCATCCAGAAATTCCATCGGATTGGACGTCAGCTCCATAAATTTCTCGTAAAGAATATTCCAGGCTGAACCAAGCGCGCTGCAGAGTGCACAGAAAACATAGCTGCACTCACGGATAAGTCCGCAGAAAGGCTTGCGATAAAACCAGTCGGTGTCCAAAGAAAGCGCTGTATGCGGTTCCATCTTGGGAAGATACATCATAAAGGGTATCATCGTCATGCCCAGCATCTGCACGTACTGCAGGATATGTTCCGCTGTAAACGGATGATATGCCGGTGTATCAAAGGGCAGATAACGATATAAAAGATCAGGATAAACACCGTACATGAAGCAGAAGAACGCGCCTAAGCCCATACCGACATACATATTCTTCGGCAGCTCCTGCCTGATTTCTACTTCTTTATCAGTTTTACGCAGGAAAATAAAGTACCCCATCTTGAGCGTTATGGACAGGAAAGTACCGACACTGGCAAGCTCAAGCAGATTAAAGATTGCATCATGCCCGGCAAGCTGCGCAGCACTTACAGTAATGGTCTTACTGATAAAACCGTTGAAAAGCGGGATACCGGAAATGGAGAACGCCGCAATAAAGAAGCAAATGGTTACAAAGGGCATCTTTTTGGCAAGCCCGCCAATCTGGTTAATCTTCCTGATGCCGGTAGCATAAATAATAGCGCCGGCGCACATAAAGAGCAGTGATTTATAAAGAATATGAGAAAAAGCATGCGCGGTTGCGCCGTTAAGCGCCATAGCCGTACCGATGCCGGCACCGGCTACCATGAAGCCTACCTGGCTGATAATATGATAACCCAGCAGACGGCGCATATCATTTTCCATTACCGCATAGCACGCTCCGTACAGCGCCATGAAAGCGCCGATGCCCATGAGGAAGTATTCTCCGGCAAAAATACGGATTAAGCAATACACGGCAACCTTCGTAGTAAACGAGCTTAAAAATACACTGCCGGTAATAGTGCCTTCGGGATAGGCATCTACCAGCCAGGCATTAAGCGGCGGTACAGCCGCATTAACTGCTACGCCAATGAGGATGAGCCAGAAAGCATAATCATGCGCACCGCCGACCAGATTACTGATGAGCGCGTCGCCAGTACTTAATTTCAGAAAAATGCCTGCCAGCAGCATATTACCGCCGAACATGTGCACTAAAAGATACCTGAACCCTGCTCTGCGGGACGCAGGCGTCTTACGGCACCAGATTAAAAACAGGGAAGTAATGGCCAGCATCTCCCAGAAGAAAATCATGGTCAGCCAGTCTTTAGCCAAAGTTACACCGATGGCACAGCCTGCATAAGACATTGAGCAAAGCGCTTCCATCCTGTTTTCATTATGGGCAGAATAAATACCGCCGATAGCAGCCATCAAGGCAAAGATAAAGGTAAAGATCCAGCTGAGCTTGTCAACAAAAATTACACCAAGCTTATAATTATTGACAAAGGGAAGGCTGATGTCAGTACCGGGCACCAGCTGCCAGGCAGCATACAAAGCCGCCAGAGGGCCGCAGGCTAAAAGCACTTTCCGCAAGGCTTTCGGCGCAAGCATTGCTAAAAAACCCACGCATATCAAAATCAGACCCGGGTGAAGAATTCCGTCAATCATTATCGTCACCTCTGTCATCATAATAATCTTCATCACGCTGCAAGATTGGCGCCATCAAAAGCTTGGCAACTATTATCAGCACCCAGCAGCCAACAAAGCCAAAGAAGATATTATAGCCGAACGGCAAAGGCCACCAAGCAGGACTATGCAGATGTACGCCAAATAATTCTGCAACTGCGGAAAGCAGGAGAATAACGGCAACCAAGATATAAACCGATTTTTCAGTCATTACATCCATCCTCCTGTCCAGCCGGCGCAAATAGCCTCAGAAGCCATTGTTGCCAGTTTATAAAAATGCGGATAAATATTGGGCATGATTCCCAGGATAACCGCCATTACAGTAGTAATGCAGATAGGAACCAGCATCCTGTAGCTTATCTCACCATATTCGCGGATGTCTTCATGAGGATCTTTTTTCAGATAAGCCATCTGACATACCGGCAGCAGATAGGCGGCAGCCAAAAGCGCACTGGCAACCCATACCAGTACGTACAGCGGCTTACCTGCCTGCAAGGCACCCAAGGCGAGGTTCCATTTACTGATAAAGCCTACCAAGAACGGCATCCCGGCAATACCCAGCGACGCAATCGTAAAGCAGGCCATAGTTACCGGCAGCTTCTTGCCTATACCATACAATTCGCTGATATTATTGCGATGCGTACGGGCAATAATAAGTCCGGCACACATAAAGAGGGTAATCTTCATTACCGCATGTGCCACCAGATGCAGATAGGCACCTTTAATACTTAACGGCGACAGCAGCGCCGCGCCCAAAACAATATAGGAAAGCTGTCCGATAGTGGAAAAAGCAAGACGTCGTTTTAAATGATCCTGACGCAGTGCAATCAGCGAAGAAATAAGGATACTTGCCGCAGCAGCCCACGCCAAGGCGTCTACAGTACCTATTTCCGCCAGCAGCTTCGGTCCGAAGACAAAGCCAATAACGCGCAGCACACAGAAAACGCCGGTTTTAACTACGGCCACAGCATGCAACAGCGCGCTGACAGGCGTCGGCGCAATCATTGCTGCAGGTAACCAGCCATGCAGCGGCATTACGGCAGCCTTTACGGAACCCGCTAAGATCATCAGTACAAAGATAGCCTGCAAAACCCAACGCGGAGCCATCTCCGTAGTTAAAAAGCCGCCTGCAGTAAAGTCCATCGTACCGGAAATACAGTAGACTGCCACGATGCCGGCCAGGAATAATTGCCCGGAGATCAGCGTGTAAATCAAGTATTTACGGCTGGCCATCAGCGCTTCTTCATTACGCTTATGCAGTACCAGCGGATAGCTGGCCAAGGTCAGCAATTCATAGAACATAAAGAAAGTCAGCAGGTTAGCCGCCATAGCAATGCCCATGACGGAGCTCATGCAGATGGCGAAAGCAGCAAAATAACCTGTCTGCTCTTTTTCCTTATTACAACGCATATAGCCGATGGAATAGAAATTCATCGGCACCCACAGCATAGAAGCCAGTACGGCAAAAATCATGCCAGCCGGATCAGTACGCAGCGTAAGGCCCACCGTATCAGTGATCTGACACAGCGTCCATTCATAACAATTACCGTCCAATACCGCGGGCAGCATGGACAGGATAATACCAAATTTAACAACGGAAGCAATAGCGCTCCATGTTTCACGTAAATTAGGATATTTACGGCTGAAAGCAATCAAAACCGCTGCCAGGAAAGATACGCCCACCGCCAGAAATGGTCTGCAGTCTATAATAGTCATCTCAGAAACACCTCCGGCAAGCCAAGTTTGATGATGTCAGTGACAATATCTACGCTGTAGAAACCAAGCGCCAGGATACCGATACCGACAACGAAAATAGGTACGGCCATTTCTACAGGCAGTCCCAATTTTCCTTTATGTCTGTGTACTTCCGTAAGAGAGGCTTCCCTTTGAATGAACATCTGCTCCAGGATACGGAAGAAGTAAATGGCATTCAGCAAGCTGCTGATAACCAAGACGCCGATATAGAAATACTGCGCACCGGTATAAGCACCCAGCAGCAGGTACCATTTACTGAAGAAGCCTGCCGTCGGCGGCAGACCAATCATCGACAGCGCCGCAAAGGTAACGGTAATCGTACTGATGGTCATTTTTTTATTCAAACCGCCTAAGCGATACAGATTGACCTCGCCAAAACGATATTCGATACCGCCGATGACCAGGAACAGAGCACATTTCATAAAAGCATGATTGATGATATGCAGCACTGCACCAATAAAGCCGTACATATTGCCCATAGCCAGTCCGATAGCTATATAACCAATCTGCGCCACACTGGAATAAGCCAGCATACGGCGAAAATCATACTGAGCCAGAGCCATAACGGAGCCAATAAGGATACCGGCCACGCCCATGATGCCTAAAACATTCAAAGCGCTGCTTACCACAGGATTATCTACCTTGAACATATAGAATAAAAATCTGATCATTGCGTAAGAAGGAATCTTGCTCATGATACCTGCAATAAGCGCTGCTGCACCGGGGTGAGCATAGGTATAAGCATCGGGCTGCCAGCCATGCAACGGGAAGAGAGCCATCTTGATACCAAAGCCGATAACAAAGCAGCCTACAGCCATGGCAAAAAGCGGCGAATGCAGATGTCCTGCTGCCAGTGCAGCCATATCTGCCATATTCAGCGTACCAGTCATGGCGTACATATAACCGATACCCAGCAAATATAAAGAAGCGCCGATAGTACCGATTAAAAGATACCTGAATGCAGCCAGCATGGACTTCTTGCCGCCCAAAGCAATCAGGCCATAACCGGACAAGGACATTACTTCCAGATATACATAGAGGTTGAACACGTCGCCGGTAATAACCATACCGCACATACCGACCGTCATCAGGCCAAACAACGTATAATAACCGCCGATATGCAGCCAATCCTCATCTTGAACAAAGGGCCGGCTGTAAATAGAAACCAACAGCGCAATAAAGGTAATAAGTACTGCCAGGATACCGCTTAACGGATCAATAACAAACTCAATACCTACCGGCGGCTGCCAGCCGCCCATCCAATAATGTAAGGGAGCACCATTTTTAGCAATCACCTGCTGCAAAGCAGTAACTGCACTGAGAAAGGCCCCAAAAATCGAAGCAATGACAATCCAGGAACCGAGATTCTTGCTGATTCTGCTGAATAACATACAGAGCAGGGCAGCCGATACCGGCAGCAGGACGATCATTACAGGAGCATGCTGCATCATTTGCTAGCCCTCCTTAAAACCTCTACCTCTTCTACGGAGCCGTAGATTTCCTTAATGCGCATCAGTAAGGCGATAGCCACCCCGGTAGTACCAAGGCTTACTACGATAGCCGTCAGCATCAGTCCATGAGGCAAAGGATTAATATATGCGTCAGGATTAGTCGTCGCGCCATTTAAAATAGGTATCATACCGCCGTCTTTTTGGGCAAAGCAGAGATAAAAATAAATAACAGCCACCTGCATGACATTCATCGCCATCAGCTTCTTCATGTAGTTCTTACTCAGAACCATACCATAAACACCCAGGAAGAACAGAATCATTACCAGGGAATAGATGCCTTTAGTCTTCAAGAATTCATTTACTACTTCCATCTTCGTCCCCCCTTTTAATGATTGCGTCCATCAGGTTGATAATGGTCATCATGACGCATACCGCAACACCTATTTCAATCAGAAAGATTGCCATGGCATGCATCTCATGTGCCGGCTCCATATGGATGGGCATAAAATCATATTCCAAAAATCTGCCGCCGCCAAAAAGCGTCAGCCAGCCGGTAAAGGTATAGAGAAAAGTCCCTACGCCCGCCAGCACTACAGAAGTCTTGCCAGACACATTAAATTTAGCATTTTCACCCATAATCATCCGCGACAGCAAAACACCCACAGAAAGCAAGGCGCCTGCCTGGAAGCCGCCGCCGGGAGAAAATTCACCTAAGCACAGTACGTAGATACCGTAAACTATAGTAAACGGTACCAGCATACGGAAGGCAATATTCAGAATCAAACCACCAAAAGGCTCTCTCATTTGATTACCTCCCCTTCATCAGGATCTTCCGGTTCTTCTTCAGGACGTCTGCCTACAGTATTACTGGTCAGTACCAACACTGTAGTCAGTCCCGCTAAGAACATTACCGAGGTTTCCCACATGGTATCAAAGCCCCTGTAATCGATAATTACGCCGGTAACGATATTAGGCGAGCCGGTATCTTCTGCACTGCGGGAGATATATGTAGGCGTAACATGCTGATTCGGCGCAGTATTCGCATCACCGATTTCCGGCAGATAGGTTACAACGGTACAGAACATGCTGGTAATAACAGCCAGCAGTACAGCTACTAATCCACGCATTATTTACACCACCTATCAATTTTCTTCAGCGAAGCTACAAAAAAGATAGTCGAGATAGTACCGATGACAGCCTCTGTAAAGGCAACATCAGGAGCACCCATCATCAGATACAGAAGCACAGCACAGAAACTGAACGCACTGTAGATAATAGCTGCACTGAGGATATCCTTACAGAAGATAACCGCGCAGGTAATCAGGATGAGGAAAATAAGCAGGACTGCTTCAATGATGTAAATCTGCATCTTCATCTTCCTCCTTTTTTAAATCTTGCAAAGTCCAAACCTTATGCCCGGACTTGTAGGCAGCTTTACTGAGAATATGTGAGCCAATAGGATTGGCTAAGAATACGATAAGGAATACTAAGGCCATCTTTACAGTAGTCAGCGTAGCTCCCTCATAAATCATCAGACCGATAAAGGAAAGCATGCAGCCAAGCGTCTCACTGTTGCCGGAAGCATGGATCCTGCTGTAAAAGTCCGGCAGGCGCATCATACCGATGGCAGAAGCCAGAAAGAAAATTGCTCCTCCCAGCATGAAAAGCGCTGCCAAAAATTCTCTGGCGGTAAAATCAAACATCATATGTTCTTACCTCCCAAATATTTAGCCACGATTACCGAGCCGACAAAGCCTAACATAGCATAAGATATAGCGATGTCGACATACATATCGGGTCGCTTGTCGATATAACCGAATAATACCAAAAGCAGGATGGTATCTGCGCCGATAACGCCCAGTCCATTCATACGGTCATAAATCGTCGGCCCCTGAAATACGCGCTGCAGCATCATGGCGATGACGAAGATAATGGAAACCATCAGGATCGCAAAAATAATATTCATAATCAGTCCTCACCTTCTGCAACCGCAAAATCAATCTTTTCACCAAATAATCTAGCAACCTGCTCCTGCATGCTGCCGTCAAGTACTCCGGCAGCAGCGCCGTCAGTCAGGGCGTGAATTTCAAAAAGTCCGTCATCAGTAACATTGATGGTGACAGTACCTGGTGTCAGAGTGATTGAATCCGCCAATACAACTGCAGCCATAGGATTTTCCGATTTAAAATAAAAACGTACTACCTGAGGATTGATGTCGAGATTCTGACTGGTGGTAGCTTTAGCAACATCAATATTGGCCAGCACCAGCTGCCACAGCAGCCACAACGAATATTTCAGAAGCCTAAATAAAGAAATACCAAAAACAAAGAACTTCTTACTGCCATCCTTACTGGGGACTAACAGCAGCGGATAGGTTATCCAGGCAGTAACCACGCTGGTCAAAACGCCATAAACTATAAACTTAACTTCTGTACGACCAGCCAGAATCATCCAGAAAGCAAATAAAACCACTGCCATACCTACTAAATGCACTACCGGGGAACCGACTATACTCTCATCACGCCAAACACTCTGTTTTTCCACGGTTACCACCTTTCTTTTCCAAAGATTATCTTAAGCCGCACGCAAAATAATTATAAAATCAAACAGAATACCAGCTTCACAATAGCTTATTGTGAAACCGGCATCTACTTGCTCTGACCACGGCCATATTTATAAATGCAGTTCTTTAATAAATAATAGAGATTATCTTCTAACCTCCTTCAATACTTTTTATGTATTAGACATAAATCCTTAAATTCCTGCTTTTTTTACAATTATGTAAAAAAAATGTAAATAACTTTTGTTATTTTTCTGTAAGGCTTACCTGCCGGTATAAGTAATTGCCCTGCGGCAGCATTTTTTCAGCTAAACGCCTTACTCTGCCTATATCAGCTGTACTGCAGATAATACTCTCGCCAGCTTGCGAGGTACGCAATAAGCCCTTGCTGATCAATAAATCCTTAGTCAGGGCTGCCGTCGCTTCTGCCGGGTCTATCACTGTAACCTGTGCGCCAAACTCATCACTGATAATATTTTTAATAAAAGGATAGTGGGTACAGGAAAGGATAACTGTGTCAACACCATCCGCTTTTAAAGGAGCTGCATATTTTGCCACAGCCTGCTGTATTTCCGGCCCTGATAATATTTCCCTTTCAATTAAAGGTACAAAGTCAGGACAGGGCTGCAAATAAACCTGCGCCTGCGGCTCTTTAGCTAAGATAGCTTTCTCGTGCGCACGCGTACCTACAGTAAATGGCGTCGCCATAACGCCTATTTTCTTGTTTCCACTGGCTTCAAGGACGAGCTCCTCACCTTTCGACATGCCTATCAGCGGAAATTTATGCTGTTGCTGTAAAGTATCTGTTCCTAAAACAGTAATTGTATTGCAGGCAATCACTGCCATTTTTATCTGCTGTCTATCGAGCCAGGAAAGTATTTCTTCTACAAATGCGCGCACCTCTGCTTCGCTGCGTGAGCCATAAGGAGTACGCGCCGTATCGCCTATGTAGATAAATTGCTCTTCCGGCAGTGCCTGACGCAGGCATCTTAGTACGGATAAACCTCCCACTCCGGAATCTATCACACCTATTGGCAATTCCTTATTCATAAAAATTCCCCTCACAATACATAAATATTACTGCTTATATTATAGCACGCCTTGATTTTTTAGGTAAAAAAAGCTCTGCTTTAGCAGAGCTTTTTTCTTTATTTAGCTGTCAGACCGCCGTCAACAGTAATAATACTGCCAGTCATAAAACTGTTCAATGGCGATGCCACCGAACAGATTACATGCGCAATTTCTTCCGCCTTGGCAATACGCTGCAAGGGATAGACAGCACTCATATCTTCAATGTCATAGCTGCCGCCGCACTGCTCCAGCTGCTTTTGCAGCAGCGGAGTATCAACATCAGCGGGGCAGATGCAATTAACTCTTATCGCCGGAGCCAGATCAAGCGCCAGCGCCCTGGTCAAGGCAACCACGGCGCCCTTTGACGCACAGTAGAGCGGACAGCCATAATTTCCGCTCACCCCCGCATCAGAAGCAACAGTCACAATGCTTCCTCCTGCCTGAAGATACGGCAGTCCGGCTTGGAGAAAATAAATAGTCCCCTTAACATTAGTGTCCAAAAGCTCAAAGCTTTGTTCACTAATCTGTTCCAAACGCTCCTCCGCATAGATGCCTGCAGAAGCAATCAAAATATCCTGCTTAGCTCCCAACTGCTTAAATGCCTCAACGCACTCCTCCTGACGAGAAACATCACAAGGCAGATACAACGCTTCTTTACCTGTTTTTTCCAAAAGGATTTTTACTGCTGCTTCTCCTCTTGCTTTGCTGCGCCCTAACAGGCAGACAGCAGCCGCTCCGTCAAGCAGCATTTTTTCCGCAGCAGCAAGCCCTATCCCAGAAGTGCCGCCGCTGATAACCACATGCAGTCCTTCACAACCATAGCCTTTCATTCCATCTTCCTCCCGATCATACTTTTTCCTTAGGCGGCAAGATCACAGTCACCTGCGTATATACCTGCTCTTTACTGTCTAAAGACAGCTGCATATTATGACGCAAGGCTATTTGCTTGGCAATAGCAAGGCCCAGGCCGCTGCCTGACTTATTGTGTTCATTGCGGGCCTTATAAAAACGGTCAAACGCATGCGGTAAGTCTTCCTGCTTAATGCCGCAGCCATGATCGGTAACCGTGAGCTTATTTCCCTGCAGGGCAATCTCGATACTGCCGCCCTCAGCAGAAAACTTAATACTGTTCTGCACAAAAATCAGCAGCATTTGCCGCAATCTGCCATAGTCACCGTTTACTACATAGACGTCAGTATCCATATCCGCCGTAAGCTGCAGTTTCTTCTCAGCTCCCAGCTGTCTGCCGCTGCGCAGTACATCCTGCACCACATCGCAAAGATTCAGCAGCTCTTTTTCTATAGGGAAATCCACATTCTGCAAGCGCGATAAATCCAGCAGATCATTAATCAGTCGCTGCAGGAAGATGCTTTCCCTATGCATCTGCTCATAATAGTATTTTATCTCTTCGGCATCTGTCACCACGCCATCCTGCAGCGCCTCCAAACTGCCGCGGATAACCGTTACCGGCGTCCTCAACTCATGGGAGATATTGGCAATAAATTCCCGCCGCAGCTTTTCCAGTTTCTGACTTTCTTCGTCAGCAACCTGCAGCCTGCCGGAAAGTTCGTCCAAGGTCTCAGCCAACGCGCCTATTTCATCATTGCGTACGATATTACACCTTGCGGTATAATCACGGTCGGCTAAGCGGCTGGCTATATCCTTCATAATATTCAGCGGCCTGGTAAAATGCCACGAGAACATGATGCTGAGCACGATTACCAGCAGCATGGCTACAATACCGCTGATTAACAGGAGCCGTATACCTTCCCAGGCAGCCTCACGCATCCCCTGGACTGAGGAATTAAGCAGCACCGCAGCCCTGACCTGCCCATCCTGGTCGTAGACGGGCACACCTACAGTAACGACGATATCTTCCAAAACCGGATTAAATTCTTCAATCGTAAAGGTCTTGCCCTGAAAAACCTCGTCTATATGACTTTTAGCTGCAACAGAAAGCGCATCATAAGCAGCGCGGGGATTATTTTCCAGCTGCATGCGGTGATGACCTCTTCCCCGCAGCCTTCCCTGCATATGATGGCTGTCAGCAGCCGGCATATTCAGATTACGTTGCGCGTCTACCACCCAGACGTCTTCCATAGTCACATTATCCAGATAGCTGATAAATCTGCTGCCGGAAATACTGTTGCCGTAGCGTTCCTGTAAAAAGCTCATATTGTCGCTGATTACTTCAGCTATCCTGACAGCACGCACCTGCATTTCTTTTTTCTTAATATCTATCGTATGCTGTTTAAAAAGATGGGTAAAAGCAATCCCCACTGCCATAGCAAAAAATATCAGTACTACAGCAAAATAAGCCGTCAGTTTCCAGGCAATCCTGTTATTCATCCTGCTTCTCCTCAAATCTGTAGCCTACGCCCCAGATAGTCTTAATCTCCCAGCCGATATGCTCATATTTATCCAGCTTCGCCCGTAAACGCTTAATATGTGAATCTACCGTCCTGCTGTCGCCGTAATAATCATAACCCCAGATACTGTCCAGTAAATTTTCACGGCTGAATACCTTGGTCTTATTTTTTGCCAGCGTCCACAAAAGCTCAATTTCTTTTTTAGTCAGCGGCACCTCTTCATCATTGATTTTTACCATATAACGGTCTAAATCAATAAACAGACTGCCTGTCTGATAAATATTCTGCTTCTGCTGCTCCTGTACCTGGATGCGGCGCAGCACTGCGCGCACCCTCGCCATAACCTCATTGGCAGAAAAGGGCTTAAGGATATAATCATCAGCGCCTATATCAAGACCCATAATCTTATCATAATCTTCACCGCGGGCAGTAACCATGATAATAGGCACCATGGACTCCTTGCGCAGACGGCGGCAAACCTCGAAGCCGTCTACTTCCGGCATCATCACGTCTAACAAGATCATAACAATCTCCTCACCATACTTGGCAAAAGCATCCAGAGCCTCCTTACCGTCAAGAGCAATAACAGGCTCTAAGCCTTCCTTTCTGGCATAGCCTGCCAGGATAGACGTAATCTGTTTGTTATCGTCAGCAATCAATATCTTATTCATACCAGCACCTCCGGTTAATGAATTACATCTTATCAATATTATTATAGATTATAACCCTGAAATATGGCAGAAACTTGTCAGCAGCACAGAAAAAAATTTTCAAAACAACAGCAAAAAACATTATTTTGTCATAAATCACCGCTACAATAAAATCAAACAAAGGAACCCTACAAAAAACATAAGGAGTGATAAATATGTTGAAATTAAACTTCAAAAAAACCTTACTTACCGCTGCTGTATTAACCTCTCTCTGCGCAGGAGCAGTCTTCGCTGCCGATGCAGTACAAACTCCGGCAGATAATGCCTGCCCTGCAACCATGCTGCACTGCCGTGATAATGGCGATTATGGCTACAGACACCACAGAAACTATCGTCTTACCGATGAGCAGAGACAGCAATGGCAGGAAAAACGTGCCGAATGGGCTAAAATGACTCCCGAACAACGTCAGCAGGCACGTGAACAATGGCAGGCTGAACGGAAAAAATACAGAGAAGAATGTCTCAGCAAGCTGACTGACGAACAACGCCAGGAGGTAGAGCAATTCATTCAGGACCGCAACCAGCAACGCAAAGATATGCGTGAGCGTGTTGCGAAGATGACTCCTGAACAACGGCAGGCACTGCGTGCCTACGGCCCCGGCTTCAGGCATCACGGCAAGCGTTTCCGTATGGCTCCGCCCGCAGACTGCCCCTGGAACACTGCTGCCGATACTACAGCAACTAAATAAAAATCAACACTTCCCCTCTTAAGTGAAAAGGCTTCTGCAATTAAATTTGCAGAAGCCTTAAATTTTTATACATGTTCAATCCAGAAGGGATAGGTACTTAAGATGACAACTAAAAGCAGCACCAGATAATCAGCAATTTTTAGCGGCTCCGAAGGCATATTTTTATAAGTATTGCCGCCAAAGCCTTTCAGCTCCATACTGAGAGCCAAAGTTTCCGACTTGGCCACAGCGCGCATAACCAGCGGACGGATAACTACAAGGTAAGCCAGAAAACGCTTAATGATATTGCCGCGGTTAGAATAGCCGCGGCAGCTTTGGGCATCCAGCGTAATAGCACTGTCAGTAAGAAAATTAGGCACAAAACGCAGCGCCGTAGTAAGCATAAAGGCGTATTCGCAGGGAAGATGAAATCTGTCTACCAAGGCTTTGGCAATATCCTGTATCCTGGTCGCAGCCAGCATACACAAAAAGGCCATAGTCATAACCAGCATACGCAGGCCGCCAATTAAAGATTGCTCCAGCGGCGTACCGAACAGCAGCTGCAGCAGCACCATGGTGCCGGTGAATACAGCAAGTCCGCCAATGGCAGCCATCGTCATCCTGTCATGCTTAATATATAAAAGCAGCGCCAGTTCTGTTACAAGGATAGTTGCCACAGCCTCTACCGGCAGGATGAATACCCAGGCAGTAACCGCGATTGTCACTATGATCTGCGTAAAAGCTGTAAGTTTCATTTGCGCTCACCTTCTTTTATACATACTGCCGCACAGAATTCTTCCGGCTGCGCAGCATCAATACCCAAGGCTGCCGCCAGCGATGCTACTACCGGCCTGTGCAGGCCCCAGCGCTCTACGGGATAATTGCCGTTAAAAAGCTCTTTAGGCGTACCATCAAAAACAAGATTGCCATGATGCAGCACCAGCACCCTGCGGGCATACCGGCGCACAATTTCCATATCATGGGAAATAAGGACGATAGTCATCCCCCGTTTGGTATTGATAGCCTGCAGATATTCCATCATGCGTACTTTTTCCAGCGCATCCTGTCCGTTAGTAATCTCATCTAAGATTAAAGTACGTGGATTCAACGCCAAGGCTGCCGCTACACCAAGTCTGCGTTTTTGCCCAAAGGAAAGCAGCCGCGGATATTCCTCGCGCAGTTCCGTCAGCCCCATTGCTTCCAGCGCTTCCAGCACCTGCCTGTCGATAGTTTCTTCCGTCAGCTTCTTTGCTCGCGGCCCGTAGGCCACTTCGTCATATACTGTATCTTCCAGAATCTGTAAATCAGGATTCTGAAAAACATAACCAATCTTATCCGCCAAATCAGCAGGCTCTTTTTTTACTATGTCTTCTCCGTCAATCAAAATCTGACCACTGCGCGGATGGCAAAGTGCCATAAAAAGACGGCTCAAAGTAGTCTTACCGCTGCCATTATGCCCCAGCAGCGCGACAAATTCGCCGTCCTCGATACGGATACCTATATCATTGATTACGGGCTGCCCTCGCAGATAGGCAAAGTTAACCTCTTTAGCTTCCAGCATCAGTCAGCCCTCCTCTCAAATTTATAGGTTTTCAGATCAGCCAGCGCATCCTGCTCGCTGCGCCAATCTCCCAAATCGACGCCGAATTTTTCCTCTAAGCCAAGTTTAACCTGCCATAAAGAAGGTAATAAACAACGCAGCTCAGGATCAGCATACATTTTCGGTGCAGCCGCTTCAAAGCTGTCGCTGGCAATAACCCTGCCTTCTTTTAAAGCAATCAAATCAGTAACATAGGGCAATAAATAATCTGTACGATGCTCTACCGCTACAATAGTAGTGCCATAGGTTTTATGAATATCATATACCAGCTTATACAGGGAAATCGCTCCGTCCGGGTCCATTGCTGAAACCGGCTCATCAAGCACGATAATTTCGGGATGTACTGCCAGCGTAGCCGCCAGCAGCAGCCGTTGGCGCTGTCCGCCGCTCAGCTCATCTAATTGGTAGCTTTCTCTTCCCGGCAGGCCTACGTCTTCCAAGGCCTTCCTGGTACGTTCTGCCACCTCTTTAGCAGAAAAGCCATGATTAAGCAGGCTGAACGCAATCTCTTCTCCCGCAGTCAGAGAAACAAGCTGACTTTCATAATCTTCCATAATGAAGCCTACACGCATGGCAATATCCGATACGCGGCGTCCCTTGGTAGATTCTCCCAGCACTTTGACATCACCGCTGTAACGACCACCCATATAATAAGGCACAATACCAGTCATAGCTTTGCACAGTGTAGTCTTGCCAGCGCCGCTGGGCCCTGCGATTACCGTAAAACTGCCCTTGCGGACATTGATATTGATATCATGCAGGACGATATCAGATTTTTTATAGGCAAAATAGAAATTTTCCAGTTGGATAGCATTTTCCATTACCGTTCATCCTCCTGCACAAAAAACAGTTTACGCACGGGCGCATATAACAGAAAGGTTATCAGCGCATTCAATACGCCTACTACCGCTACAACCGGCAGCATGGCATAAACCCACACGCTCAAGGGCAATCCCAGAACTATTTTCAAAATAAAGGTAAAAAGCCCGCCGCTGACAATAGTAGCGACAAAACCAGTAATAAAAGGACGCAGTCGCCAGCTGCCGATACCGGCCACCAGCATAGCCTTTACCAGGATGCAGCAGACTGTGGCTCCGGCAATCTCGCTGGCTAAATTTCCCAACGGGAAAGCTGATTTAGAAGACGGCACCAGCGTCAATCCGGCAATAAAACCTATACCTAACGCCTGTGACAATTTAGGGTTGGTAAGATTGATAACTATGGAGTACATGGCTATCGTCCAGTTAGGAGTAACACCGCCTACATTAGGGCTTACTGTATGCAAAATAATGCCGATAGCTAACAGCATTGCTGTAATCGCTACCCAACGATACCCATCCTGCAATGGTTCTATTTCTATCAGCTGAGGAATATCCTTCTTCTTTTCATCCATTTGTAACGCCTCACAATAATATTCTTAGATACTATTTTCGAGTATAACATCCAATACAGCCACGGTCAACGCTGTGCGGATAATTTTATATTTTTTTGCAGGCAGACTTATTTTTATAAGCTTTGTAACAAAAAACTCTGCTTTTCAATATCCTTTGAAAAGCAGAGTTTAGTTTATCCTTAAGCAATATTCAATGCCTGCTCCACTGCCAAATGCGATAGGCCAGCCACATAGACAAGGTACCGCTGAAATCCAGCAGTACATCATTAACCGCAGAAGTACGTCCAGCTGAAAAACTCTGGATATATTCATCCACAACTGCCGTAAGCAATCCTAAAAAAAGCACATAGCCGTTGGCTGCTCTGTTAGCAATCCTGAATTCACTGAAAGTATGGCACAACAAGCCTCCCTGTACGGCAAAAGCAGTAAAATGTGCCAGCTTCCTTAATAAATGCTCAAGATTACCCTCTACAGAAATTCCTGCTACATCTAAAAGCTGCCCCAGGAAAGCAGCTGCCATAGAACTCAGCCTGCCGGAATCTGACATGGGTAAAGACGAGTTCAGAAAAATCAGCAGGGTGAAAGCTACCAATAGGATTAACCACAATACCTTCTGCATCATTTTCTCCCTATTTTGCGTAAGCAGCCAAACATTCCATAACCATCATATTGCTGATAACACCGATACCGCCCGGTACCGGAGTAAAAGCAGATGCCTTAGCTGTAGCTTCCGGGGCAATATCTCCGACCAGCTTGCCGTCAACCTCGTTAATCCCCACATCGATAAGCACCGCTCCCTCTTTGACCATATCGGCGGTGACAAAGCCAGCCTTACCGACAGCAGCTATAATAATATCGGCCTTCCTGGTAATATCAGCCAGATCCTCTGTCCTGGAATGGCAGATGGTCACGGTTGCATGTTTTTGCAGCAGCAGTAATGCTACCGGTTTGCCAATAACATTGCTGCGGCCTATAACAACAGCGTGCTTGCCCTGCAAATCAATCTTATAATGCTCCAGCGCCGCCATGCAGGCTCTGGCGGTACAGGGAGCCCAGTTTCTGCGTCCCAGATAAAACTCGCCGGCATTAGTAGGATTCAGGCAGTCTACATCCTTATGTTTTGTTACCGCAGCACCTACCGCATCGCTGTTGATATGCTTCGGCATAGGCATCATGGGAAGTATACCGGTAATATACCTGTTGCGGTTCATCTTCTTAATAAGGTTGATAACCTCTTCTTCCGTTGTTTCCTGCGGCATCCTGACTATCTTTGCCGCAGCTCCCAGGCTTTCCGTAAGCTTGGCAAGTCTTTCTGTATATACGCAGGAAGCCGGATCATCGCCTACCAGCAGGATAACAAGCGTAGGCATATGTCCATTTCCTTTAGCTGCGGCTATCCTGGCAATAATATTTTCCCGGTAAACGTCAGCTACCGGCTTGCCTTTCATCAACAGTGCTTCCATATCTTTACTCCTTAAAACAGTCCGCTGATTACACCTTCGTCGCTGACATCTATTTTTTCAGCTGCAGGAACTTTCGGTAATCCGGGCATAGTCATAATATCGCCGGTCAGTACTACGATAAAACCGGCACCTGCCGCAATTCGGCAGTTTTTAATAGTAATCTTAAAACCGCTGGGACGACCTAATAAGGCAGGATCATCAGAGAAAGAATACTGTGTTTTAGCCATGCATACAGGCAGAGAAGCATAACCCATTTCTTCAAATTCTTTCAAGGACTTATCAGCATCCTTGCTGTAATTAACGCCGTCTGCGCCATAAATTTCTTTGGCAATAGCTGCAATCTTTTCTTTCAAAGACAGCTCGCTACCATACAGCGGATGGAAATCAGCAGTACCGCTTTCAGCTAAAGCAATTACTTCTTTTGCCAATTCAATACCGCCTTCACCGCCGCGGGCAAACACATCGGACAGAGCAACATTGACGCCGTGTTTTGCACAGTGCTCACGTACTGCTTCCAATTCTTCCGGAGTATCCTGAGCAAAGATATTGATGGCGACTACCAGGGGTACGCCGAATTTCTTAACATTTTCAATATGTTTCTCCAGATTTACGATACCTTTTTTAACTGCTTCCACATTGGGAACAGCAAGCTCGGTTTTAGGCACGCCGCCGTGCATCTTCAATGCGCGTACAGTAGCAACCAATACTACCGCATCAGGTTTCAGCCCTGCATAACGGCATTTGATATCAAAGAATTTTTCTGCGCCCAGGTCTGCGCCGAAACCAGCCTCAGTGATGGTATAATCAGCCAGCTTCATAGCTGTCTTGGTAGCCATGACGCTGTTGCAGCCATGAGCAATATTGGCAAAAGGACCGCCGTGGATGATAGCAGGTACGTTTTCCAATGTCTGTACCAAATTAGGTTTAACGGCATCTTTCAGCAGGGCTGCCATAGCACCGTGCGCTTTAAGCTGTCCGGCAGTAACTGGTTTGCCGCTGTAATCATACGCAACAATAATCTTGCTGAGACGTTCTTTAAGGTCATGGAGGTCTGTAGCCAGACAGAGGATAGCCATTACCTCAGAAGCAACGGTAATATCAAAGCCATCCTGACGAGGAACACCATGCGCCTTGCCGCCCAGACCGACAACGATATTCCGCAGTTCACGGTCATTCATATCGACAACGCGTTTCCAGACGATACGGCGCGGATCAATATTCAGGATGTTGCCTTGCTGGATATGGTTGTCCAGCATAGCGCTCAGCAGCATATGAGCAGAGGTAATAGCATGGAAGTCGCCGGTAAAATGCAGATTGATGTCTTCCATCGGTACTACCTGAGAATAACCGCCGCCTGCAGCGCCGCCTTTGATGCCCATGCAGGGCCCAAGAGAAGGCTCACGCAATGCTACGATAACCTTTTTATCCAGCTTTGCCAAACCCTGGGCCAGGCCTACCGTAGTAGTAGACTTGCCTTCGCCTGCAGGGGTAGGCGTAATAGCGGTTACCAGGATCAGCTTACCTGCTTTCTTAGCCTCTAAAGAACGGATAAGATCCATGGATAATTTAGCTTTATAACGGCCATACATCTCAATATCATCTTCGCTGATGCCAAGCTTAGCAGCAACCTCGGTAATCTTCAGCATCTTAGCCTGCTGAGCAATTTCAATATCAGACAACATAATAAACCCTCCTCCAATATTTTATAAATCCATAATTATTGGTATTTCTGTACTATGGCAGTTTTTTCCTGCCAACGCCCAAACATTTTCCTATTTAAACCAGATTTCAACCACAGTACCCGCGTCAACCTCGGTTCCGGCAGCCGGCTTCTGCTGATAAGCCGTACCACTGCCATAAGGCTGCAGGCGCAGCTTCCCATATTGCAAAAGTTCCGCTGCCTTTCGCATATTGATACCGGAAAAATCAGGCAGCTTAACCTTACCGTTAGGCAAAATCTGCAATTCCGGCATCTTTTGCGGCGCTTTAGCCAAGGTATTCTGCTGCTGATTCATCTCGTTAAAGGAAGGTAACCCCTCACTGCTTGCCGGCTGTATTCCCTTGGCAACAAGAATTTGCTGCAGCGTATCACGGAAGATAGGCGCAGACACCTGCGAGCCATAGAAAGCCCCCTGCGGTGTATCCAGCATTACCAGCATGGCATACTTAGGTTTATCTGCGGGCACAAAGCCGACGAAAGACGCTATATATTCACCGGCAGCATAACCGCCGCCCTCAGCCAGTTTTTCCGCTGTACCGGTCTTGCCGGCAATCCGATAGCCGCGAATGGCAGCTGGCTTACCGCCGCCCTCGCTTACTACCTTTTCCATCATCCCGCGCATCTGGGCCGCCACCTGCTCAGTAATCACGCGGCTGACAATTTTCTTTTGCCCCTCCTGAACGGTATTACCATCCGCATCCACAATCTTTTTAACAATATACGGCTGCAGCAGCTCACCGCCATTGGCAATCGCGCAGATGGCACGCAGCATCTGCAGCGGCGTTACGGCAATACCCTGACCAATAGCCATGGTAGCTATATCAGGCTCATACATGTCTTCAGGGCGATACAGGATGCCCGATTCTTCACCCGGCAGGTCAACGCCCGTAGGTTTACCGAAACCAAATTTCTTGCTGTACTCAATCAACCGTTCCGCGCCCAGCTTCATACCAAGCTGGACCATACCGGTATTGATAGAGAACTTGATAACCTCCGTAAAGGGTACCAGTCCCATACCCTCGCCGTCCCAGTTATGGATAATACGGTCGGCAATCTTGATGCTGCCGTTATCCTGGATCAATGTGTCAGGAGTGATAATCCCCTCCGTGAGCCCCATACAGCCAACTATAGGCTTGAATACGGAGCCTGGCTCATAAATCATGGATACTGCTTTATTATTCCAGCTGACAGGAGGATATTTATAAAAAACATTAGGATCGAAGGTAGGGCGGCTGGCCATACCAAGTATCTCGCCTGTATACGGGTCCATGATGATAGCTGCGGCGCCTTTCGCCTTAGTGCGCTTAATAGCATCATCCATCGCATCTTCCAGCACGTACTGCATCTTGCTGTCTAAAGTTAGATATACTGTAGAAAGATTGCTCTTTTGCTCGCCTTTTTCATACTCGCGCCCAAGTATCCTTTTACCGGCCAAATCATAAAAGGCTTTATATTTTGTTTCTTTACCTTGCAGCACCGAATCAAGCTGCAGCTCGATTCCGCTCAAGCCCTTATCATCCGTACCTACAAAGCCGATAACCTGCGCAGCGGCATGCTGCTTAGTATAGTAACGCTTGCTTTCCTTCAAGAAATGCAGCCCCGGCAGCTTATTATCTTTGATAATCTTCTGCACGGCTTCATATTCTTTGGGCTCCATCGCCCTTTTAATGTAGATAAAGTGCAGCTGCTCATTAAAGTCTTTATACAGCTGCGCTGCATCCATCTTCAGCGCCGGAGCCAACAATTCAGCGCTCAGCTTACGCACATCACGTCCGGGCTTATTTTTGCGGTCCTCTTCGGAATCTTCCATTGCCAGCGGGTCGGCGTACAAAGTCCCCGTCATAATACTGACAGCAAGCTCTTCACCGTTACGGTCGACAATCTTGCCACGAGGATTTTTCTGCATCCCGCTGGCAGTAAGCTTATCCGCAGCCTTCTGCGACAGCTCTTGCGCCTTGACCAGCTGGAGCCAGCCCAAGCGCCCCACGACCAACACCGCCAACGCCACAAGTACCATTGCAAGCATGGCATAACGACCAACGAGGTTTGCATGAAAGCGTTTTTGCATCTCCCGTTACCTCCTGCCTACTACCCGCAGGTCAGAACGCCTTGTCTGCGGTGAAAGCTGTTCCGTTTCCTGCTGCTGACGCTGCTTCATCTCTTCATTATATACGGACAGGACGAGTCCTATCCCTGCCATGGAAACCAGCATTGCCGTACCGCCGTAACTGATAAATACCAGAGGTACACCGATAACCGGAAAAATGCCGCACACCATAGCCATATTGGCAACAGCCTGTCCTACAATCAGGAAGCTGACGCCCGTTACCAAAAGAAAGCCGCGCTTATCCCTTGTGCTTATCGCAATTTTAAAAAAGGCACAGCCCAGGAGCAGGAAAAGTACAACCAGGACTGCTGCTCCGATAAAGCCGTTTTCCTGACAAAATACGGCAAAGGCAAAGTCAGTATGCGATTCCGGCAAATACAGATATTTACCGCTGCCCTGCCCCCAATCAGCACCGACAAGGCCGCCGCTGCCGATAGTCAGCAAAGAAAGTACCATCTGATAGCCGGCGCCTACTTCGTCCAGCCAAGGGTCAAACCATACCTTGATACGCTCCAACCTATACGGCGTCGATAAGGTAAAGAGCACCGCGCCTGCCATCCCCACACCAAGGATAGTAAAGATTTCTTTGTAGGAGATGCCTGCCACGATATAAACGCACAACATCAGCGCAAAAATAATCGCCGCCGTACCAAGGTCAGGCTGCATATAGACCAGCGCCGACAGAATGACTGCCGCCAAAAACCCCCTGCTGCCTTTACCGCTGATCAGGCTGATATACTCGCCTTTCTGCAGCATATTGCCTAAAAGCTTAGCTGACATCATAATAACCACCAGCTTAGCCAGCTCCGACGGCTGGATGGAAATAGGTCCCAGATAAAGCCAGCGCTGCGCGCCTTTATTGACTGCACCGATAGCGTCTACCAGCAGCAAGAGGACTAATACGCCCACATAAGCCAGCTGCAGTATATTACTCCGCAAAAAGAAACGATAATCTTTCTTGCTGATATAATACATTACGGCAAAGCCGATAATGCCATAGGCAAAATGCCTGATAAAATAGGCATAACCGCTTTCCAGAAAACTGGCGCTAAGCACATTGATAGCACCGATGCTTATCAGCAGGATTACCAGGAAATATATTAACTTCTTAGGATTATTCAGTAATGCAAACATTTTCTTCCTTATTGCTTCACAAAGGTTTTAAAATACAACCTCGCAGAAATTGATAGGCGTACCCAAGGCGCTGAATTTCTGCTCATATTCCGTCTGTACAGGATTGTCATATTCAGAATGATGCAGATCGTAGCTTAACGCAATGATTTCCAGACCAAACTCTTTAAATTCTTCCACAGAAAAATCAAATAAGCCGCGGTTATCAGTTTTAAAACGCAGATGTCCGCCCTTACCCAGAAGCTGGCTGTACTTAGCCAAAAAATTGCGGTGAGTCAGTCTTCTCTTAGCATGACGAGCCTTAGGCCAGGGATCGCTGAAATTAAGGTATAATTCCTTGATTTCACCTGGTTCGAACCAGTCAGTAATATTTTCTGCATTAGCACAGATGATTCTGACATTATCCAGCTGCTTTTCTTTAGCTGCTTTAGCGGGATAATAGGCCACATCCTGCTGAGTTTCTACGCCGATAAAGGCCTTATCAGGATTAAGCTCCGCCATGCCGATAGTAAAACGGCCTTTGCCGCAGCCTATTTCCAGGCACAGTTTCTTACCAGGAAACATCTCCTGCCATTTACCCTTAAAATTTTCCAAATCATGCATATAGACATATTCGTCCTGCAGTTCCTTAATAGCTTCTTCAATCCAGGGTTTCTTTCTTAAACGCATAATAACCTCTCATTCTTTATATTACTTCGGAAGGATTAACCTGTTCGCCGTATTTGATGACCTCAAAATGCAGATGAGGACCGGTACTGTAACCGCTGCTGCCCACACGTCCGATAAGCTGTCCCTTTTCTACATATTCACCGGCGCTTACAGCGATACTGCTCAGATGTCCATAAGCCGTCTTATAGCCGTAATCATGTTCAACCTTGATATAACGTCCATAGCCGCCATACCAGCCGGCTCTTTCCACCACACCGGAAGCGCTGGCATAAACAGGCGCGCCATAATAATTGGCTATATCAATACCTGGATGCCAGTCAGCACTGTAATTGTCAAAAGGATTTACCCTGCCGCCAAAGCTGGAAGTAATATCATAACTGTCTGTCGGCCATAAATTAGGAGTAAATTCCCGGCGATAATTTTCGTCCTGGAGCACGCGCAGCAGGCTTTCCATATTTTTCTTTTGGGCCTGCATCTCCGCCTGGATATTCTTCTCCTGTTCCAGCATCACATTGAGCTGAGACACTTCCTTACCGTTCATCGGCCCGCCTTTACCGCCATAAGCAGCCTTGCTCTCTTTAGGCGGCAGTGATGCACCGCTTTTTTCCAGCTGCTGACGCAGCTGCTCTTCCAAACTGCCCAGATAAGCCAGCTCCTTTTGGTTTTCCTCTGCCATAGCAGCCAGTTCCTGCAGTTTTTCCTCCTGCTGCTGCTTGGTCTGCTGAAACTCTTTCAGCTCCTGCTGCTGCACATAGCTCTGGTAGGCAATATGCGCCATAACGCCGAAGCTGGCCAGCAAGAAAGCACTAAGTACAGCTACGCTGGAAAGCACGTATTTCAGGCGTTTTTTCTCGATATTTTTTCTGGCAATATTCTGTCCGTTGCCGGGGATGAACCAGAAGGTGAAATAATGGTTCTTACGCCAAAGCTCGTTAATCTTCCTATAACAATCCTTCACTTTCTCTGTCGTCATCTAATGCACTCCTATAATAAGCTACGCAATAAAATTTTAATCAATCCTTTTTATTGTAAAACGGAACAGATTATTCGTCAAATTTTTCTAACGTCAGAAAATAATTTTAAAGATTATGCAACATCTTACAACAGCTGCCGCAGAAAAAAACTGCTGCAGACCCAATGTCTACAGCAGTTTTAAAATTCAGTCTAATCCTCTTTGTGCTTGGGGCCTAAACCATATTTTTTCAGGTAACGATATAAGGTTACACGGCTTACATCCAGCATATTAGCCAGCTTGCTGATATTGCCGCCGGCAGATTTCCAAGCTGCAATAAAGGATTCTTTATCATATTTCCAGGATTTTTCCAAAGTACGGTCACCGGGCAGCTTGATATTTTCTGCTTCGATGATGCTTCCGGGAGTGTGGAAGAACGCCTGCTCGATTACTCCCTGCAGTTGCTTGATATTGCCGGGCCAGCTGCAGCTTAAGAGCATGCCCACTGCCTCCGGCGACAACTTCTTAGGCGGCAGATTATGCTGTGCAGACATTTCTGCAAGGATATGGGTAGCAATGACCTCGATATCTTTGACACGCTCGCGCAGCGGCGGCACGCGCATGGTAGTATCCAGCACCAGCTCATACAGCTTGCGAGAGAACAAACCCTTATCAGCCAGACGCTTCAAATTAGAATCGCAGGCAGCAATAACACGTACATTAAATTTCTTGGTAATGCCGGTCTTTTTATTAACGATGCCGTGAGTAAGCGCATCTGCCAGCTTGTCGCCCATCTCTACCGGCAGCTTTTCAACCTCATCCAGGAACAGGGTGCCGCCAAGGGAAAGCTCCAACTTACCTGCCAACGGCTGGTCGCCGTCCATATGTCCGAAAAATTCTTCTTCCAGTTCTTCCATGGGCGCATTAGAGCATTTTACTACGATAAGCGGCGCAGCAGCACGGGAGCTGGCCTGATGGATACCATGGGCCAGGCGCTGTTTGCCGGTACCAGGCTCTCCCTGCAGCAGGATATTATGGTCAGTACGCGCTACACGGGTCGCCTTATGCTGCAACGCCAAGAATTCACTAGTCTCGCCTACCATGCTGTACAGACTGTAACGGGAGCTGTAACCGGTAGCATGGGCAATAGTAGTCTTCAAATCTTCGATAGACATGGAAAGCACCAGCGCACTTTCTACCTCGCTGCCAACCTTGATCGGCATAACGGTAGTAATATCTTCATAAGTGCGGTCCTGAGTTATCCAGGTAATCTCACGGCGATAGGTCGGAACTCCCTGTAAGGCTTTCTTAATGGGGATGTGCTCATAATTCAGGAAGACATCCTCCAGCTCTTCCTTACCATCCAGACGTTTTCTGCCGTTTTCATTGCAGTATTTAATCTTAGCATTTTTGCCAATCCAATATACAGAAATAGGCAGCTGTTCCATCATAATCTGGTTAATGCTCCAGCTTTCCAGCATGGAAAGATGCTGCTCAATGGAATATTTCATCGTCATCAAGAGGCTCAGCAGCAAATCATAGGGCAGGTCATTCTGATCCAAGGAAAAGAAAGAAATAATATACCTGATTTTACCGTTCACATAGATAGGAGCACTGCATGCATCACCGGAATGACTGTCTTTAATCCACATTTCCGGCCCAAACATCAAAAATGGTACATTATGCTCACGGGCAATACTGATACTTGAGGTACCCACATCCTCTTCCAGTACACGCATACCCTGGATATCTTCAATAACACGCTGGAAAAAAGGCAGCGCATAGTTCTTGATAACATAACCGCCTTCATCAATCAAAAGCATACTCAGATTATGAATATTAAAATGCTGCTTGCTCTGTTCATACAGTCCATCAACATATTTAACAATAAATTCGTGAGTTTTCTGGTGCTCGATAATTTCCTCCCTGCTGAGCTTATTGATTTTCGGCATTGTTTCATGGGGCAGGTTCATAGCCCGGCAGCGCTGCCAGGATTCAGCTACCCAAGGATGTACGTTAGGGTCGATAATACCCTCTTCCATAAATTTCTTGTAATAGGAAGCAAGTTTTTCCTTATTACGCCGTTCACGAATCATAAATAAAACCCTCCTCAAATACCATGCTCTTCATCATCTTTATGTATTATGCTTCGCCGTTTTCTATCAATACGCGGCGCGCACCGTAGTATCTTGATTTCCAATAGCTGTCCTGCAAAGACGACAGCACGACGCCCTTAGAAGTAGAAGCACTCCAGAACTTGCCGCTGCCGGCATAAATGCCTACATGGGAAGCACCCGGAGCATAAGTAGAAAAGAATACCAGATCTCCCGGTTTCAAATCCTTCTGCAGGACAAAGATACCTTCCAGCACCTGTACATCGGCGCTGCGCGGCAGCTCTGCGTTCTGTTTTTTAAACACATACTGAACGTAGCCAGAACAATCAAAGCCCTTAGGCGTAGTACCGCCGAATTTATAGGGCACACCCTTAAACTTAGCGGCAGTCTTCACGATATCCTTACCCTTTACCTTCTGAATCCCCTCTCTGGTAAAGGCTGCCCAGTTCAGCTTCTGATAAGTTTTATCATCCAGCTTACCATTGGTTTTTAATTTATTATTCTTTTGGAATTTCTTTAAACTATCTTCAGTAGCAGCAGTCAGATCGCCGCTGGGCTTCTCTTTTAAATAGCCCAATGTCTGCAATTTCTGCTGCGCCACCTTGATTTTCCAATCATGATCACCTCGGGTATAGGTTTTGGCATCCGCAGACAGGGGCAGGGCAAATATACTCGCTACAGCTATTAAAGCCAGCCACTTTTTCAGCAACACACTCACCTTCCCTCAGAAATTAGTATTCAGTATTATTATAAACGTCCCAGCTTTTCAGTTTTCCTAACTGCTGCGCGCTATAAGCAATCTCCCGCAGCAGTCTGTCCTTATCCTTAGGCAGTGTTCCCGCCAGCTGTACATAATTAGACACATGATTGCTGCGGAACAGGCAATGCTTATCCTGCGGCAAATCAATATGCTGCATCATTAAATGCAGTTCTTCCATCAGTCCCTGGGGAGAAAGCGGATCAAACTCGCCATTTTCAAACTGGTCCAAAAGCTCACTGCCGCGATACAGCATCAGACATAAAGCGCTTAACATAGTCGGCTGAATAATATTGATAGCCTTAGCTGTTTCCAGAGCATGACGCTGAGAACCTTCTTTGCCCGCCAGACCCAGAATAACCATCAGCGAAAGTTTCATACCGCTGGCGGTCACGCGTCTGCCGGCTTCAATCGCCTCGGCAGCATCGACGCCTTTGTTGACAGCTTTCAGCGTAATATCATCGCCGGTCTCCATACCATAATACAGCAGCTGCAGTCCCGCTTCTTTCAGCTGACGCAGCTCCTCCTCGCTCTTGCGCAGGATATCCTTGGGAGCAGCATAAGAGGCAACACGCTGCAGCTTGGGGAAGTTTTCGCGCAAGGCCTGCAATATTTTTAAGAGCTTGACTGTCGGCAGCACTAACGCATCACCGTCAGCAAGAAAAACACGTCGTACAGATTCCTTGCCATAATGTACGGCAAGAGCAATCTGCCTGGAAATTTCCTCATCAGATAAAATCTGGAAAGGAACGCCCCTATACATATTACAATAAGTACATTTATTATGAGCGCAGCCCCTGGTAACTCTTAAAATAAAGCTGCGCGCTTCACTTGGTGGTCTGAAAACCGGTGTGTCATAGGTATCAAAAAACATAGTAAAACTCCTATAAAAAATCATTTGAAAACAAAATACTGTATATTCTGTACAGTAAATAAATCAGCGCCGATTTACAGAAAAGTAAATTTATTTTTCTACAATCTATTATACTAAAATTTTATTTTTTTGTAACTCCCTTTGAGTGAACTTTTTGTTACTTTTGATACAGTGATTTTTACCTTTTCTTCCATATTGTAAAATATTCTTGTCTTTTTCAAACATCAGCAGGAATTTCTGTATAAAACATTTGTCCTATAGTTCATTTTTCTTTGCAGCTGTGCTATATTTAATGCAAGGAGAATGAATAATATGCAAAGAATAATTTTAACTCTGCTGCTTATTGCCGCCTTGGCTATCTGCGGCTGCAGCAGCAATAAACAACCTGCCGGACAGAAACTCGGCAGCGGCAAGATAGACATTCCCACGTACACGGTCGAAGCTCCTGCCTCTGGCACCATTCTTGGCCTGATCAGCGAGCAGGGCGAGCGTATCAGCAAAGGGCAGCCGTTATTTGCCATTAACGACGAAACTACTGACAAGCAGGAAGAAACTGTTACAACTAAGCTGGCTAAAGCTAAGGCAGATTTAAAAAGTATGGAAGAACCCGCTGCCGGAACATCACCCGGAGATTTATCTACAGCACAGGCTAATTATGAAGCAGCGCGTCAAAAAGCCGATAAAATGGATAAACTGCTGGCTCAAGGTGCTATTCCGCGCCGCCAGGCCCAGGCAGCTAAGGCAGAATTAGCCGCGGCTCAAGCAGCTTTGCAGTCTGCCAGCCAGCACAATATACTGCTTAGGCCTTCATCCCCGGAAGCAATAAGCTCACAGATGCAATTAATAGAACAGCTGCAGGCTGAGCAAAAAGCCTTGCGTGCAAAACAGCTGCAAAATGAAGCTGTAAGTTCATGTACCGGCATTATTACAGAAAAATCAGCCGAGAACAATGCCACCGCGCAGGCCGGTCAGAAAATACTCTCCATAACTGCAACTGATACCTGCACCATAACGCTTACTGTTGATGCCGCTTTAGCAAAAGAACTGCAGCCTCAGCAGCCTGTTACTATCCATGTAAACGATTACCCTCCCTTTCCCGGTTATATCCAGTCAGTTGATAAGATGACTGTGACTATTTTTTCCGCAGCAAAACCGGAAGATATTTCTGCCGGCTCTACGGCAGATATCTTATTGCAGCAATAATCAGAACCACCCGTATAACGGGTGGTTTGCTCTGCGGCTAGAAGCCTTTTTACCAGCCGATACTAAAGTATCACCGCAAAAGCTCTCCAGCTGCACATTATTTACCTGCTGCTCCTTAAAAGGGGCTCTTTTCTTTTTCCTTACTTTTTAAATGGATCTATTAATTTTTTTAACTAACTGATCGCTTATTCTATCTTCCTGTGAACTTTTCCCTTTTAAATATCCTATGAAATCTGATATTGCGTATTTTGGTGGGATACTTACTAACATATGTATATGGTCTGGACATGCACTGGCTTCCAGTATTATTACTGATTTTCTCTCACACAGTTTTCTTAATATCTTTCCTATATCACTTTTTATTTTCCCGTATATTATCATTCTTCTGTACTTGGGAGCAAATACTATATGATAGTTGCATCTCCATGTTATATGTGATAAAGTTTTTATGTCTGACATGACAAAAGCCTCCTTTGATTTTTGTGCAGCTGGGAAGCTGTACTTATTTTATCAAAGGAGGCTTTTTCTTTGCATAGCTATAAGCTTTCCTGAACCACGCGCATAGCGCGAGGTTTTCTTTATACAACAGGCGAAAAAACGCTTATGGCGGCTTTTTTGTGTAGGGACAGTATGATTGGCAGGGCGTTTCTACATAGGAAAAATGCCGGATTTTCACCTTTTGTCAAGCAAAATGGGATCGTCAACATCAGATCAAAGTGGTCCGGTGGTGGCGCTCCCTTTTTTATTCTTCTATTGGCATAGCCATTGTTCGTTTGGCAATATGGTTATGGGCAATGCGAAATTCTTCTCTAAATTGCTGTACAAGTATGGCATTATCTCTTTTCCAAAAATCCATCAATTTCGTACTTTCAAAAAATTGCCGATGATCAATAAACCACTTTTTACACTTTTCTCGATCCTTTTCTTGGTTGTAGGCAGCTGATTTCGGACCATGCTCATTAAAATAGTCCCATGTAAAACCTACTCTTTGAGCACCACCTGACCAAAAGTCATGATCAGAGTCGAGGGATAAAAGATACTCATACAATAATTCTTCTGGACTTTTCTCCCCAGGAAGTTTAAGAATGTTTCCAAGACTATCTCGCATAGCTTTTGGTATTTTATTTAATTGCTTTTCCGTAACATCCCCATCAAAGACAATGAGGGTATTGCCAAAATACTGTAAATCAGCGCTATAAAGGTTTATTAGTTGGTCGCAACCAATCGTAATTTCGAGTTCGTCAACATATACCAGATAATCCGGAACAAGATATTTCAAAAACCATCTTGCTTCCGCGTCTTCAGAATATAACTTAGTTTTATTGCTATTTTGAACCGCTGACATAATCATTAAATCGCTCTCAATCTCTGTGAAAGTGGGATTGCGCTTTATTTCCAATTTTCTATTGGCGTTAGTCAAATAATAAAGCTCAACCTTATTGTTCACATCACCATGATTATTATATGCGGTTTGCATACAAATATCCCGCAAAAAACTAAGACTATGAGTAGTCATTACGATTTGAATACCATTATTTCTGGCTTCTTGGGTGAGCAGAGTTATCAGTTTGCTTTGTGCGGCCGGATGAAGTGTCGCATCAATTTCATCAATAAGCAAAATACCGCCGTTCCACAAATCACCCTGTTCTTCCTTAAGTTTTCTAAACGATAGTAATGCCAAAAGAATTTGACCAAGATTATCCTGACCAGACGAATTAGTCAAATAATCATAATAGTCTGTACTGATACCTATACCGCTCTTTTTATCTGTTTCTCCGATAGAATAATTTGTAACCGCCTGCACATCGGTTTGCATCGACAAAATGCTTTTATATTTTTCAACAAACCATGTACGATGTTCTTCAGATTTGAAAGAGATCGCTTTGGTAGAAATAGAACCATCCTGAGACTCACCAATAGGGAAAAGACGAGACAAGCCCAAGTAAAGGACGGGGTAATTAAATTTTGCTTCAGTTTTCTTTCCATCATCAAGCTTTTTGAACGGAATTACTCTGAAACGTTCTTCGTGTGGAGCTTTTTCTTTTTCGGCTGCTTCGGTAGAAACTTTCTTTCGATATTTATCTTTGGTCTGCCATGCGGTTCTAAAACTTCGATAATCTATTTCATTGCCGTTTTCATCACTTAGAGTAATTATGAAACGATCTGGGCCAATCTGGTCGAACCGCCTGCTGCCCTTAAACAATTCACTAAATTCTGCACGAAAAGGCTTTAAAGAATAAGTAACCCCATCCTTTTTCTTAAGTTCCCCTGAGTTTGCAATCATACCTAATATTGTAGACTTTCCAGTAGAATTTCTCCCACTTAAAACAGTCAAGTATTTTCCAAGAAGTAATGTTTGATTTTGGAAAAGCCGAAAATCGTTAATGTGTATTTTTTTATACATTATCCCTTACTCCTTGCTTATACTTCTGTGAGCTGGAAATCTCCCATACATTTTCTTACTTCGTCTGGTGATGGTAAGAGGTTATGAGATTTGAAAATAATGATTTCCGAACCCTTTCCTTTATTGGCGGCGCTATAATTCAAATTGTATTGGCGTTGCTCAAAGCTGGCATATATTTTTCGTAGTTCAGGTACATCATCATAGGTGATAACCCAAGGACAAATTACGCCAGTTATAATGCTTTGAGCAATGTCAAAATGATCCGTTGGTGAGAAAAAGTTTTTGTAAAGCCTTTGCCCATTTTCATAATATGGGGGATCAAAATATACAAAGGCATGTTCTTGATATTTCGGAATTATACCATTTATAAAACTTCGGACTTCCTTGTTGTATACTGTTATCTGTGATCTGTACTTAGCAATCTCTTGCACTTTACTAATCAATGCTTCTCGATTAAAGCGCGCACTAATGCTATAATTTCCAGTCTGATTGTACCCACCTATGGGTCCTGCGCTAAGGATGCCAGATCGGTTTGTTCGATTGAGATAAAATGCCGAAAAGCCCAATTCAACAGAATATTTTTTGTTCTGTGTACAATAAATGCTTTTCTGGTGTTTCCATTCTTCTATCGTTAGAGGAGTATGCTCAATAAGTCGAATTAGCTCTTGTGGTGACTCTTTCAATGCACGCCAAAAAGAATAAACGGCTTTATCATAGTCATTTATAACGATTTGATCTACCGTTCCTTCTATAAGTAAACTTAGTGCAACACCAGCTCCCCCAGCAAAAGGTTCAATATATATATCCCTGGATTCTTCAGCCTTTGCCATAATAAGACGGATTAAAGGGACAATTTTACTCTTACCTCCAGGGTAACGCAAAGGAGAATAGTTCACTAAGTTCACCTCTTTTCTTGAATGTAGTACCTTGATAACAACTTTACTTCTTAGCGTATCGTTGCTGTCCCGAAGATGTTTTTTCAAGGATGTCAACATTGCTCTTATGAGTTTTAATATAGTTCAAAAACAATGTTCCAAGTAACAAGCGATCGCTTCTTGAAATACGATTCCACTCATAACCAAGAAACAAATCTTTTATAAGAAAAACCTCTCCCGACTTAAGATTAGCAGTTTCGTTGAGTGCTCGCTCTAATAATTCATTTGCCGTTGGCATACTGCACCCTCCATAGATAACTTTGAAAACAACATGGTTGATATTATTATAAACGAAATTAGCAAAACAATCAATCTTTATGTCGAAGTCATAAACACTACATTAGTTCAGAAGCTCTTGTGTACTCTCTTACATCCGGTTTGTGCAAAAGGTTATTCAAATTCTGCCGAAGGATATCATACTCCCGTTCCTACCGCTGAGCTTTTCGATATTCCGAATGCAGGGCGCTCTTTCTGGCAGTGAGTTCATCCATTTCGGCCCGGAGCCACTGAGCGGCAGGGGTACGGTGTTCAACCGTTTCAGCTCCATTGCCTCCGCCTCGAACAGGATAATCTCACTCTCATGTCCCCGGAGAAATTTTTCCTTATCTCTGGACTGTCGGTATTGGTCATACATGAGGCGAAGCTGACGATAGGTGGCAGTGCTTCATGGTGAGAGTCAGCCGCTCCATTTCCTTTTCGGCTGCCCGGAGATCCGCCTTTACCCTGACGGTGGCATCCGCTGTTCCATCGCACCGCTCGAACAATTCCTCTAAACTTCCAATGCCATGCTCTGTCAAGAAGTTCAGCGTTTACGCTGCCCGCTTTAGGTTCTCAATAGTTGCCCAATGTTTGTAGCCAGCACTCTGCTGTGCTTTGATATTGTTCTGGATGTCGATGAGCAGACTGGGCCTCCCGGTACGCTGTTTCGGCTGGCGGGAAGGGCTTGGCTTGCTGGCGATCCGGGCGGTCAGAGCTTTCTCCGCATAGTCCGCACCCAGAGTTTTCAACTGGGTTAACCGCTCCTGACCCGGAGCCCTGGCAGACATGTACCTGCCCCGTTTCAGTTCGTACCCTTCTCGCTGGAGGCGGCGGAACAGGTCCTCCAGGTCAGTGCAGCCGAGTAGGAGCCGGTCGATGGCGGCTTTCAGCTTTGCCTTGTAGCTGGTGCCGTTCTGTGCGGTCTGATACTCAATATAGCTCTTGCCCTTATCCCGCCCAGGGACGATGACGGACAAGCCGTGTTCTTTGCACAGCCAATCGCTGGCCCGGCGTATCTCGTGATAGTTGCATTGTTGGAATGGTAGTGCTTGTGGTCAGTGAAGCTGACCGCATTGAAAATCAGGTGATTATGGACATGATTCTTGTCAATGTGAGTGGTGAGGACAAATTCATATTTGCCGTCCAAGACCTCCCGTGCCAGTTCCATGCCGATCCGGTGGAGGCTAGGTACGTACCCTTGTCGATGGCATGGCGGCGTGTCCATTCAAATTCAATGTCGGCAGTTTCGGCGGTGCAGCCGAAAGCGGACACCAGAAGCTTTCCGTCCGTCTTGTCGGGATTGCAGATATAGTCGATGGCCGCTTTCAGCGTTGACTTAATAGGAGGCGTCTTTGTAACTGCCATATCTGATCCAGCCTTTCCCGGACCTCCTCCATGTCGGCCTGATAGGCGGGGCCGCCGGCGTTGACCCTCCGGGCGATCTGGTTGATGTTCCGGCCGATGGAGCCCAGGGCCTTTGTCATCTCCTTGATGTCGGTGGTGTCTACCTGGATAATGTATCCGTCTATCGCTATCTTCAGCAGGTAGGCGCCATATCTCCGGGTAGGGAGCTGGCTCATCTTCTCGTCAATGAGCCGCTTCTCCTCCTCTGTGACCCAGAATTTCATCTGTATATTCCGCTTTCGGTTTGCCATGCTGCCGCCTCCGTTCTCATAAGGGTCTGGGACTATCCCAGCAAGCATTTTTCGGTTTAGGGGCATGGCCCCCCCTAAATCGAAAATCCGCCAGTGGGTACTCGCTGGCTGTGCTTGCTACCGTGACTTTTTCCTCGTTTCTCTCCCTATCAATACTACAATTCTCAAAAGGGTATTTGGCCGTTACAGAAAATTCTGCAGTTAACAACGAAAGGCCGACATTTTATGTCAGCCTTTCGTTGTTAAAAACGGTTTTTATCATATTTACAAATCTTTGCGCCGCTGGCGTTAGGTCATTTAGGTCATTTGCAAATACTCCAATATCAAAAGAAATTTCTGGCGTGACTGGATATTTACGATACCCTGCTACCAACGTGTTCATTGTGTACTCTGATAGGATGCCAATACCAATTCCATCCAAAACCATGTTGATGGCTGTCTCTGCCGTCTGAACTTGAAGGATTTTTTCTGTGGGAAGTGGCTGCTTAATATGATCCAAAATTGTTTCATAGGCAGGTTTATTGATAATCAGCAATTCGGGAGGAGCGGTCAAATCCACCTGCAAAACATCAGGATATTCTTTTGGGAACATGGCAGCCATTCGGTCACGGCATAGTTTGATTGAGTCGAACTTTCCAAAAGGAGAACAGGAAATTGCAAAATCCACTGTATGCTCCTCCACCATACGGAAAATATCGTTGGGACTGCCTTCCCTGATTTCAACCGTCACACCCGGAAACGCTGCCCGATATTCCTTTAGAGCCTTTGAAAGAATGGTCGAAACAAGAGAAGTCAAGGCAGCGATACGCAGACGGCCCTCTACAAAATGATTTTCCAGATAGGCAGTCTGCGCGATGCGATTATCTAAATCTTCTATCTGTTTGGCGAGAAGAAAAATCTTCTGACCCACATCAGTCAGGAGCAGCCCGTTCCGCTTGTCCCGAAAGAATAGCTTAACGTTCAATTCTGTTTCCAGTTTTGAAATGGCATTACTCACTGCAGGTTGCGTGATATATAGTACTTTGGCAACTCGTGTAATGCTTCCACACTCTGCTACTTTAATAAAGATTTCCAAGCTCCTATTCATCATCATTTAGTTATCTCCATATCATAAAAAACGAATTTTACTTATGGCTGATTGTACCATATAATGAGTACAGAAGCAAGGGGTTAATGGGTTCTTACGGAAAAACGAGGAGGTGAACCATGCCGTACATCGAAGTAAAAACCACCACAGTATTATCTACGGAGAAAAAACGGGAGTTGTCCCAAAAACTGATCGCTGCATTTGGAAAAGTGTCCAGTAAAGAAGTTGCGGCCAATATCCAGATGGCGGTGGTGGATGGCTGTTGGATGAACTTCCGTGGGGACGTGGATTCTCCTACGGCACATATCCTGGTCTGCCCAGGGCCGTTGACACCGTTAGAGGATTACAGGCGTATTATAGATGCTTTTTTCCCTATTCTGGTGAAAGAGTTAAAAACCAAAAAGGATCATATCTACATCAATATCCTGGAATTTCAAAACTGGGGTTATGATGGGGAAATGGTCGCTGTTCCCAAACAACATGACAATTCAAATCAATGAAATGAGGAGTGAAATGATAATGAAAACAATTTTTATCACGGGCGCATCTTCTGGTATTGGTCGGGAAACGACCAGGTATTTTGCAAACCATGGCTGGCGGGTTATCGACACGATGAGAAACCCGCAGAAGGCCGGGGAACTGGCTGACCTGCCTAATGTGGTCATCATGCCACTGGATTTGATGAGCCCTGAACAGATCCGAGAAACCAGCCGGAAGGCGCTGGCAGAGTATGATGTGGATGTGCTGTTCAACAACGCCGGTTACGGCATGATGGGGCCTTTTGAGAAACTGCCGGAGGCTGAGATTCGCAAGCTCTTTGACACCGATGTAATCGGGACCATGCTGGTGACGCAGCAGTTTATCCCCCACTTCAAGGCACGCAAAGGCGGTGCGCTCCTGACGACCACATCTCTGGCTGGCATTATTGCCCTGCCGCGTGACGGCGCATATGGCGCAGCCAAGCGCGCCCAGCAGGGCATGGTGGAGTCCCTGTACTATGAACTGAAACCCTTTGGCGTGAAGATGGCTGCTATGATCCCTGGTGGAACCAACACCAATTTCCAGACCCCCATCAACATTTTGGACGGCTATGAGGAGCCTGCGGCCAGGCAGCGGGAATATCTACTGGACGGCAACGCTGCGTTCCCCGGCCCGGAAGAAGCTGCTGTGGCGGTGTGGACTGCGGTAAATGACGAAAAGGATAAGATCAACTATCCGACAGACAGTGTGTGCCAGAAACTCTACGACCAATATCAGAGCATGAATGTGGAGGACTTCAAGACCTACTTCTATGACCGCATTTTTGGCGGCATGTCGCAATAAGAAACTTTGAATTCCCTACTATGGGATAGCAAATAAAAAACGTCCTCCGATTCTCGGAGGACGTAATTTTTTCTGGAGCGGGTAGCGAGATTCGAACTCGTGACACGAGGCTTGGGAAGCCACTGCTCTACCACTGAGCTATACCCGCAAGTCTTTATTCTTCCGTAATTATACCATAGGCCTGCCACCATTGCAACTTGACCATATCAATCACCAAACCTTATACAAAAGGCACTGATACAAAAGAAATATATACATCAAATACAGATAGTGCTAAAATATATTCTTATAATATCCACCAATATGCAAGGTGGAAATATGGAATTAGCAAATTATAGAAATTTCCTTGCTATCATAGAAGCCGGCAGCTTTACCGGAGCGCAGAATGTGTACATCTGGCGCAACCATCCCTCAGCAAACAGCTCAAAACACCGGAAAACTATTTTGGCACGAAGCTTATCATTACCGGCGCGACAACCGCCAGTAAGATAGCAAATAACTTTTAAGAATATCTTTTATTCCACAAAAGTATCACTTTGCTTAAACGGCAGGCACAATTAAAAAAACAAATTTTTTACAATTTTCTTGAGCAAAAAAACACTTTGTGATAGGATAAATATGTTCAGATAAACTTGTTACTAACGAAAGGGTGCTATTATGGAAAAAATTTATGAAGGTAAGACCAAAACCGTTTATCAACTGGAAAACGGTAATGTACTGTTAAAATTTAAAGATGACTGCACCGGCAAAGACGGCGTTTTCGATCCGGGTGAAAACAGCATCGGCCTGACTATTGAAGGCATTGGCAAAGCAAACCTGGAAACCTCCATTCATTTCTTTGAAATTCTGAAAGAAGCAGGCATCAAAACCCATTATGTATCCGCTAACGTTGACGAAGCAACTATGGAAGTACTTCCTGCTAAAGTATTCGGCAAAGGCCTCGAAGTTATCTGCCGCCTGAAAGCAACCGGCAGCTTCATCCGCCGTTATGGCGACTACATTGCTGACGGCACCGAACTGCCCGGCGGTTATGTTGAAACCACTTTCAAAGATGATGCCAAAGGCGACCCGCTGGTTACCTGCGAAGGTCTGGAAGCACTGCACATCATGACCCGCGAAATGTTCGAAAGCATGAAAGAACAAACTTTGAAAATTACCCATATCGTTGCAGCTGACCTGGCTAAAAAAGGTCTGGACCTGTATGACATCAAATTCGAATTCGGCTACAATAACGATGAAGTAATCCTCATCGATGAAATTGCCAGCGGCAACATGCGCGTTTACAAAGACGGTAAGATTGTTGACCCGATGGATCTGACTAAAATCATCCTTGGCAAATAATTTTTCGTAAAAGCAAAAGCAGTTATATCATTTCGGATATAACTGCTTTTTATTTATTCTTTACTTTTCAGCATATAATAAGGATCTACAGCCTGACCATCTACCAACACCTCATAGTGTATATGCGGGCCGGTACTGTAGCCGCTGCTGCCCACGAAGCCGATAATTTCACCCTTGGCAACCTGCTGCCCGGCCTCTACAGCCAGACTGCTCATGTGTCCATAAGCGCTTTCATAGCCGTTGCCATGATTGATTCTGACATACCGCCCATAACCGCCGTTCCAGCCAGCCTGCTCTACCTTGCCTGCCGCACTGGCGTATACAGGAGCACCGAAATCAACGGCAATATCTATTCCCTGATGCCATTCGTAGCCACCTTCGATAGGGCCGACACGGCTACCGTAAGGAGAGCTTATCTCTCCGTCCCGTACAGGCCATTTATCAGGAAAAGCCGCCATGGTACCGCTGCGGCCGCCAATTACCTGCAGCAGCTCCGAAACAGCGCTTTTTCTTTCTGCAATCATCTGGCTGATATTTTGATTCTGTACTTCAAGTAAAGCTTTAAGTTCACTGGCTCCTAATTTTTCTTTAGGACCACCCTGCCCCAAATAACGGACAGATTCGGCAGCTACCGGCGTTGCCTCGGCACCGCCGGCTAATTTGCTGTTATCTACATCGCGAATCAGCGTACGGCGCAGCTTCTTTTCCAGATTAGCAAGCTCTGTCATATCGCGCAGCATCTTTTCGTTATCATTGAGCATTTTCTGCAGCGCAGCCTGCTCCTGTTCCTTATGCAGCTGATATTCGGCAAAAGCGCTTTGTTCGCTGCGGAACTGATACAATCGGTAACCAAAATAACCTGCAGCCGATACCGAAGCCAAGATAATGATGGCCCCTAATACCACCAGCCATTTAAAGCTGCCGGCACTGCAGGAAAACACCTTATTACCGGGCAGGACTATCCTGCAGCTTTCACATTGTTCTTCTTTAATAGTTTTCTTTTCTGTTTCCATTTCCTTATCCTTTAAAATACCCACAGCGTTGTCCTAAGCGCAGCATCCTGGCACCTACAAAAGGAATATTCTCCATGTCCTCCTGATGCAGGCCGCCGCAGGCAATCAGCGCCAACGCATAAGACGGCACGGCCGCTATCATGGCAATCAAAATAGCCCAGGCGCCCCAGCCGCCGCAGAAATACAGGACTCCATAAATCACCGCCCCCATTACGCCGGAAGCAGCCAAAGGCTTTAATAAATTACCAGCTGACAGATGATAACCGGTAAATTTATAGATAAAACACATATTGATGACTGCGGCTACGGCAAAATCTGCCACCGTCGCCATAGATGCGCCTTTCACACCTAAAGCCGGCACCGCGGTCAAGGTCCAGCTCAATATTACCTTGACCACACCGGCCAAAATCATATTGATTACCGGTATGGAAGTTTTGCCAAGTCCCTGCAGGATACCTGTGCTGATCTGATGCAGTCCTAAAAACAAAATGCCTACACTCATTGTCTGAATGGCTGCAGCGGCACCCGGTGCATTATAAATCAGCGCAGCCACCTTTTCCGCCAGAAAATACAGGCCCATAAAACACGGGCAGGTAATAATCATGGCAACTCTGAAAGCAATCTTGATTTTTTCTCGGATAGCTTCCAGATTGCCAAGAGCTCTTGACTCAGAAATAGAAGGCACAAGGCTGATAGTCATAGCCGCCGTAAAGATAGCCGCCAGATTGACTAACGGCACAGCCATGCCAGTAAGATAGCCAAAAAGTTCCGTTGCCGTCCTGACGCTGAAGCCGGCAGCCTCTAAACGCTGCGGCACAATCAAAAGGTCAAGATTGGCGCCAATAGGCAGCATTAAGCTTGAAAGAGATACCGGCAGTGCCAGACGCAGCATCCTTTTTATAATATGCCAGGCTCCCTCGACTTCAGCAGTATCGTCCTGCGCCGCAATTTCCGCATGCAGCTTACGTTTAAGCCGCCTGTAAAACCACATCAGCACCAGCAAGGCACAGAAGGCGCCTACACCGGCACCCATGCTGGCGCCGCCGGCTGCGTAAGCCAAACCGTAAGGCAGCAGCAAATCGGCAAAAATCAACATGGTGAAAACGCGCATCAGCTGCTCTACTATTTCCGAAACGGCGGTCGGCGTCATTATCTGCCAGCCCTGCAAATAACCACGGAAGCTGGCCAGGAAGGTTACAAAAAATACAGCCGGCGCCAGTGCGATAATAGAATAATAAGCGCGTCCGTCGCGAATAAAATTATGGTCAATCAACCAACCAGCACCAAAGAATAGGGCCGAAGAAAAAACCAGACCGCTGACCAGCAATAGCCGCAAAGAAACACTGAATACCCGCTTGGCGCCGCGATAATCCTTATTAGCCAGCTTTTCAGCCGTAATAATGGAAATCGCTACCGGTATGCCGGCCGAGGAAACAGTAATCGCCATCAGATAAATGGGAAAACCCATCTGGTAAAGGCCGATACCCTCGCCGCCTAAGACACGTGATAAGATAATCCAGTTCAGCGAACCGATTACCTTGACCACGATACTGGAAGCAGTAAGGATCAGCGTTCCCTTAAGAAATTTTTTATTATCATTATTAGCTGTAGTCTCGCTCATATAATCCGCCTTTAATTTAGATATACACAGATATTATCCTATTTTTTACATCTTTTTACAAGTATTTTAAAGCTTTTGTAAAATAACTGACACTTATTATTCTTGCATAAAATTTTTAGTATGTTAAAATTAAAACAAGATATTTAAAGTAAAGGACTGAATATATTATGAAGAAAATCTATACTGCTCTTATTTTAAGCGCAATTATCACGGCAGGCATCTCTACTGCCGCATATGCATCTCCGCTGAAAAGCTACGAACCCGGCAAGGTAGCTATTGATGCCGGCATCACGCTTCCCTCCAGCATTGAAGGAGATAATTATAAGATGAGTAAATCCGACAGTACCTATCTGGGTGCCACCGTAGGTCTTGGCAGCAACACTGCTTTAAATTACAGATGGGATAATTTCAAGGCTGACGAAGGTAAAACCCGCACTCAACAGCTTAACCTGATGTATAAGCTGCTCCCCAATCTTTCAGCGTATGCAGGCTATCTTAATGCCGATACCAGCACTGACCATATGGGCGGCCACAATAATAATTCCGGTCAGATTGGTTTGCAGGCACAGTTTGAACTGCCGCTTCTCTTCACCGTCTGGGGGAATGTAGGCTATGGTGATAAAAACAAGTCCTACGAAATCGGCGTAAGCAAACCCATCCTCAATAACGTTGAGCTGAACTTGTCCTATTATGACCACAAATTCCAGGACGCTCTCGGAGATGACGGCGATATGAAAGCCAGAGGCGTCAACATGGGCGTAACCGTAAAATTCTAATCTACTTTCAACACGTGTCAAACGGCACGTGTTTTATTTTTATTTTTCGTAATAAATAATAATTATTGTTGACGAATCATTCAAAGTATGCTATTATATGACATGTCAAGGATACATCAACAAAGATGTGAAGTAAATTAAAATACCAAGATAATTATGTGGAGGGATACTCAATGAAAAAATTTGTTTGTCAAGTATGTGGTTATGTATATGAAGGCGAAGCAGCTCCGGAATACTGCCCGCAATGTAAAGCTCCTGCTTCCAAATTCACCGAAATGTCCGGCGAAATGAGCTGGGCTGCTGAACATGTAGTAGGTATCGCAGCTGACGTTCCTGAAGATATTAAAGCTGACCTGCGCGCTAACTTCAACGGCGAATGCAGCGAAGTTGGTATGTACCTGGCCATGAGCCGTGTTGCTTTCCGCGAAGGCTATCCTGAAATCGGCCTGTACTGGGAAAAAGCTGCTTTTGAAGAAGCAGAACATGCAGCTAAATTCGCTGAACTGTTGGGTGAAGTTGTAACCCCGTCTACCAAAAAGAACCTGGAAATGCGTGTAGAAGCAGAAAACGGTGCAACCGCTGGTAAAGCTGATCTGGCAAAACGCGCTAAAGCTCTCAACCTGGATGCAATCCATGACACTGTTCATGAAATGGCTCGCGACGAAGCTCGTCACGGCAAAGCATTCGAAGGTCTGCTGAAACGCTATTTCGCATAATAAATCCTTAACTACAAAACTCCGTCATCTTAAAGATGACGGAGTTTTTATTTTACAGTTCTATTTATTTTTTCTTTTTAGCTTTGGCATTAGCGTCGTTAGTATTAGCAACTGCCGCCCACTGTCTTAACAAATCCGTACAAGCCGCTGCATAATTTCCGGCAGTACCGAAAGCCCCAGCCTCCTGTGCATATACTGTCAGCAACTGGATGTCATCATAATAAATATGGGCATAACTGCCGTTGTCATATACAACGAAATAATCTGGATTCACCGTTCCCCGCTGCCGCACCGTCCACAAATTACCGGCCAATAGATAAGCGCGGTATTTAGCCTTATTACTGCCGATACTGCGGCTGATGTTAAAACGCCAGTCACCTTCGCATACATAGGCATGATCATCGTCTTCAATAACTACATCAGGATGCACATCCAGCTTATCAATAAGCTTCATCACCCGTTTTACACGTTCTTCCGGCTCGGGATGGCTGGAAAAAAGCCCATAGCCGGGATTACCCTGCTGAGCAGCCAAATCATCCAGCTTATTTAATGTGATAATCATACTGTAAGGATTGTAACCTGCCTTAACAGTATTGTAAAAGCCTTCTTTATCGGCACCGCGTTCATCTGTACGGCTGTACCCGGCAAACAATGCCTGCTGTGCCATCTGTACCAATCCCAACGCTTCTCCGCGTGTTACTGCCAGCAGCACGAGGGTAGTCAGCATCTGTTTCTCTATCTGATGCACCGTATGCTTTTCCACCACGTGCCCTATTTCATGACCCAGTACTCCTGCCAGCTCCGCATCGGTAGGCATATAGTCCGTCAAGCCTTTAAACACATAGATAAAGCCGCCCGGGCAAGCTAAGGCATTGACCTCGTTACTGTTCAAAACCTTAAAGGAATACTCAATATCCTGCCGCCCGCAGACACTTACCAGTTTCTGACCTATCCTGTTCACTCTTGCCTGCAGCTCTGCATCCTGTACTACCCCGTACTGCGCCTCCAACTGCATGGCTGTTTCACGCCCCATCTCAATTTCCTGCTGCTGACTGATAATACCGGCTTCAGTAGGCGGTATAAAGCCTAAAAACAGGCAGCAGACGAATAATACGGCTAAAAATATTTTTTTCATGATGCCTCCCAACTATATAACCCGCTGTTTAAAAAGCACGGCAATTTCTTTTTCACTATAACCAAGTTCAGTAAGTATTTCTTTAGTATGTTCACCTAATAACGGTGCACGGCGACGCACCGAAGCCTGCTGCCCGGAAAATTTTACCGGCGCGCCTATATACCTCAGTCTGCCAAGGTCACTGTCTTCTGCCAGCAGCAGCTTCTGCCGCCGGGTTAATTCGCTTTGCAGCGCCTCCTGCAGGGTACATACCGGTGTTACGCAAAATTCTTCATCACCGATAAGCTGCAGCCATTCCTGCAGAGTATGCTCTGCTATTTTATCAGCGATAATCTGTTTCATTTCCTGCTCATGGGCAAAATCATACTGTCTTTCTGTAAGCTCCTCACACCCAATCAAACTGCAGAAACGCTGCCAAAATTTAGGTTCAATAGTTCCAACCGTCAGATAACGATTATCTTTTGTACGATAAATATTGTAATAATGCGCAGTACGGCCAAATTCAGCAGCTCCTGTTTCTTCGCTGCCCCAACGGCTGCTGATGCCTGTTACCTGCATACTGAGCGCCGTAGCAAAAAGGCTGACATCAAGATACTGGCCGCTGCCTGTACGTTCACGTGCCAATAGTGCCATGCAGACAGCGCTCAAGGCATTCAAACCGCTGCCTATCGCCGAAACCTGTACCTCCGGTACACAGGCTCCTCCGGTGTCATCCAAAGAATTAAGCCCTGCCAGGCCTACTACATTAAGGTCGTGCGCAGGCTTATGACAATGCTGTCCAAAGCCGGTAATAGAGCAATATACTAAGCGTGGATTAATTGCATATACTGTTTCATAATCAAGACCATAACGCGCCAGATAACCTGGTCTGAACCCCTCTAAAAATACATCAGCATCCTGCAGGAGCTTTAAAAGTATCTCCTGTCCCTGCTTTTGACGGATATCCACAGCAAATCCCCGCTTATTCCTGTTCAGCATCAGATGCCAATAGCTCATACCTGTGGCTTTCTCCGGGAAGAAGTTTCTCGTACTGTCCCCCTTAATATCCTCTATCTTGATAACTTCCGCACCATAATCACCCAAGAGCATACCGCAATACTGCCCGGGAAGCCATTTGGAAAAATCTATAACCTTGATACCTTCTAATGCCTGCATATCCTGTACCTCGCGAAATTAAAAGTGTTTCTTTTTAAATTCTACAGAAAATCTTTTTCACCTGCAATTTTTTATTGCACCCCTGCCAGCTAATGCTTATAATAAAAGTTAAACTATCTTTTACCATTATGAAACGAGGTCTGTCCATGCAGGTACGTAAACTTACTACAGCGGCGCTGCTGATCGCTATTGGTACTTTGAGCGCTCATTTGGTCTATATCCCCGCCGGAGTTTCCAGATGCTTTCCTGTACAGCACGCTATAAATGTCTTAGCCGCAGTCATCCTGGGTCCTTTCTACAGCACTGCTATCGCTTTCATCATTTCCTGCCTGCGCAACATGATGGGTACAGGATCACTCTTAGCATTTCCTGGCAGTATGATAGGCGCGCTGCTTGCCGGACTGGCTTTTGTACGTTATCGTAATATTGCAGCAGCAATGGCAGGAGAAATAATCGGTACCGGCTTGCTGGGAGGCTTCGCTGCCTGGCTGATTGCCTCTTTCGTACTCGGCAGCAACGCTGCGGCCTGGTTCTTCATCCCGCCTTTCCTTGTGAGCACCATTGGCGGCAGTATTATTGCCGGACTGCTCATTAAAAGCGGTCTTCTTAAACAAAACCGTCTGAACGGCAGAACGGATAAATAATATGGACATCAGCACACTGATAAATTATATCCTCTATGCACTGAGCGGTTTCTGCTTCGGCATCTTTGCCTCTCGCTACAGCGTACTTTCCTGTCTGAAAATAAAGGAACGCCTTACCTCCTCAGGCTTGAGCGGACTGATAACTACGTTGCCCCAGCTTTTGTTTTTGCTGGTCAGCTTCTTTATCTTTCCTGCCTGGTTTATCACCCGCACTCCTATCGGGGGCTTTTTCTACTGCGCAATACTTATTTACTTTTTCTCACAGGGCTACAGAACATATATTAAAAACAGGTGAAACTCATGACCACTTCGCATCAGCACAATACTACCCTTCCACTGCCTGGACATGAAAACGAAAAATACATCCTGCCCATGTCCGCCATCTTCAAAGTACTCAGCGACCCTACGCGCATCCGTATCCTTGCCCTTTTAGCACATCAAGAACTCTGCGTCAGCTGTATCGCCGAAGCGCTCAACATGACTCATTCCGCTATTTCTCATCAGCTGCGCCTGCTGCGCTCCGCCAACCTGGTGAAATATACCAAGGACGGCAAAGAAGTCATTTACTCTTTGGATGATGAGCATGTATTAACACTATTTGACCAAGCCCTTGACCATGTTAAGCATAAGGTAGATTAAACAAAAAGCTCTTCTGACTAAAGTCAGAAGAGCTTTTTTTATTTTGTATCTTCTCTTAGCAAAGCAGCAAAATCTTGATTAAGTTTTTTCTCTGCTTCCTGCTGCCGTTTGACAGCAGCATCTGTCCAGGTTTTATTACGCTGCAGTTCTTTATTGCACTGCTGCAGCATCTTAGCCATTTCTTCTGGCTGCGGACCGCCTTTTACTGCCCTGGCGGCCACAATAGCCGCAGGATCAAGGGCAGCCTTAAATTCCTCTTTCGTCAAAGGCAAGGCAGCAGGCAAGTTTTTATCCATAGCAGCCAGCTGCAAATAAATCTTCTGCGCTTCCTCATAGGAAAAATCTGAAGGAGGAATATTATTTGTACGGGCATAGGTTACTATTTCAGACGCAAAATGATGGCCGGTACGGAAAGGAATCTGATATTTGCGCATCATTACATCCGCAATCTCCTGCGAACAGGTCCAATCCAGATTTAATTCCTCCAGGCTGCGTGCAGGATCAATAACCAAAGCCTGCAAAATATGGTCAAAATTACGTACAAGCTGCGTCGCATCTTTCAGCAATGTTTCCGCGCCCGTCCTGCCATCCGGCATTCCTGCCGGAATATTATGAGCTCTGAACAACGCTGTCGTTCCGTCGCCTAACAGCATGGAAGCGTCCCTTCTCGCATTATTTAAGATGCCGGGATTACGCTTTTGCGGCATAGCGCTGGAAACATAAGTATTGCCGCCGCCCTCACGCAGAATGATCCACGGTCGCGGCTGGGCATATTGCTGCATGATTTCTTCAATAAAGCTGCCGATATGCAGCGCAATATTATTCGTTACCGCCGCTGCATCAGCAGCATTTTCCGAAGTATAGATCTGCCCTGCATCATAAGTATTATAAGCAATGCTGTCAAAGCCAAGGTAGCCTGCCATCCGTTCACGGTCAAGCGGCCAGCCGGTGCCGTTCAGCACGGTAGCCCCCATCGGCGACCGATTAAGTCTGGCATAGTATTGCTGCAACCTTTGTGCATCACGCCCAAAGGCATAAGCATAACCCAGCAGGTAGTGTCCCAAGCTGTTAGGCTGCGCAGCCACACCGTTAGTATAGTTGGGAATAATAGTCGCTTGCTGTTCAGCGGCCAATTTCAGCAAGGTCGTCTGCATAGCATCCAACGCTGCCGCAAGCTCCAGGGCCTGCTCACGGCTCATAGCAAAATTCACTGTACTCAGCATATCCTGACTGGAGCGCCCTGCATGCAGCATGGTGATTTCTTCGCTGCCATATGCCTTGATCAGCAAGGGTTCAAAGGTAATCACCAGTTTAGGACGCGCACCGCCGTTCTCGCCTTCCTGCAGTACCTGCTCGATACTTTCAGCAAAACTTTGTCCCTGTTCTTTAGTCAACAGTCCCTGTTGTGTATTTATGACTGCAGTAGCCTTGTTAATCTGTCCCAGCCAATAAAAATTATCTTTTTCGGCAGCAACAGCCGTAGCCGTATGTACCAGTAACATAGTAAGCAGGGTCAAAACACTTAATTTCTTCATCACGATACCTCCTCTGCACCTGCGCTGAGCCACTGCCTGATAATCTCATTCTTTTCCACAGCCGTCCAGCTCAGGTCATCCACCGGCACCCGCACATTGCCCAACAATTCTTTACGCAGATTATTGTGCGGATAATCCTTTACATGCCATAAATATTGATAGCCGTTATTATTCAGTACCTGCATACTGGCATCACTCATCAGGTAATCCACAAAGCGACATGCCTCCTGCTGGCACTTACTGCCGTTAATAATCGCTGCGCCAGTAAGCAGATTCCTGTTAGCATCTTCTACCACCGTAGCAAAAAGATGATTATAGCGTTCTTCCAGCTTCAGCGCATATCTGAGCGGCAAGACCGCAACGGTTTTCTGCCCGGAATACACCATATCTACAGCATCACTGACATGATCGGTATAAGTAACCTGCTGTTTATTAAGTTCAGCAGCATATTGCAACGCCTGCTGACGCCCGCGCAGCTGCCAGATAGAAGTTAGAAGTCCATAGCTGGCACCGCCGTAGATATAATCAGGGATAACAATTTCACCTCGCAGCTGTGGTTTCAAAAGTTCAGTGCAGGTATCGGGAGCATACAGGCCCAGTTCATGCAGCCTCTCCTTATTGCTGATAAAAGCAATATACTCCAGATACAGGCTTGTCCAATAACCTTCCTTACTGCGCATGGCTGCCGGCACCTTATAAGCTTCCTGGGTAAGATACGGCAGCAATAAATTCTGCTGACTGGCAAGGTAATATTCTTCTACCGTACCGCCCAGCCAGCAGTCCACATTATTCTTCCTGATAAATTCCGCACGCTCAGCAAAAGAGCCAGCAGGTAAACGTACAACCTTTACCTTAATACCTGTCCTCGCCGTAAAATCATCTGCCAAAACAGCAGTAGCCTTACTTTCCATACTGCTGCAAACAGTTATTTCAGCAGCCTGCTCCTGTTGCTGTTGACAGCCAGAAGTTAAAAAGATGATAAACAAGAGCACTGTTATAAGAAATCTATGCATTGTATTCCGCCTTTCTGTCTTTCATTATAGCATACATACAGCAATGTTGTTTATCATAGGCTATAAATTCTAACAGGGCATAAATTTTATTCTCACAAACAAAAAATCCGTAAAGACTTATCAGCCTTTACGGATTTTCCGTATTATTAGTCACGTCCAAAAATCATAACACGTTCAAAGTCCAGATATACAGTATCGCCGTCTTTAAATTTATGCAGGTCGGCGCCTTTTTCAATAACGCGCACATCATGGTCGCCAACTTTGATGCGATAATCTACAGAATCGCCCAGATAGAAACGATGTGTCAGCATGCCTTTAATCAGACCGCCGCTGAGAGACAGGCTGATATTTTCGGGGCGCACGGCAATAATTGCTTCGCCGCTGACATTAGCAGAGTTAGCGAAGGAAATATCCGTGCCTTTAATAAATACACGGTCCCCTTTAACTTCACCGTCCATAAAGTTAACCAAGCCGATAAAGTCGGCTACCATCTTATTGGCAGGCGTAGTATAAATTTCATGCGGCGCACCAATCTGCTGCACGACGCCCTTGCTCATAACTACGATGCGGTCGCTCATGGCCATAGCCTCGCTCTGGTCGTGGGTTACATAGACAACGGTAATACCCAGCTTTTTCTGAATTGATTGAATTTCAAAACGCATGCTTTCACGCAGCTTAGCATCCAGATTAGATAAAGGCTCGTCCAGTAAGAGCAATCCCGGCTGAGCTACCAGCGCACGCGCCAAAGCGACACGCTGCTGCTGACCGCCGGAAAGCTGATGCGGATAGCGTTTGCCATATTCGCCCAGATGTACCAGCTCCAGCATTTCCTGCACACGTTTCATTCTTTCTTCTTTAGGCACTTTTTGAATCTTCAGCGGGTAAGCTACATTTTCTTCTACCGTCATATGCGGCCATACCGCATATGATTGGAACACCATGCCGATATCGCGTTTTTCCGGCGGGGTAAAGCTGCCCTGTACGGAAGAGCTTACGCAGGCATCACCAATATATATTTCGCCTTCCGTAGCGCGTTCAAAGCCTGCGATCATACGCAGGGTAGTAGTTTTGCCACAGCCGGAAGGACCAAGGATGGAAACAAACTCACCATCCTTAACTACAAGGTCAAAATCATTAACAGCAGTTACTTTGCCAAATCTTTTATAAACATGTTCAATACGTACTTCAGACATAGATTACACTCCTTCGTTAAATACCAACATTACCCTTGCTCAGCTTATTAAGGATCAGGTTACCAATCAATACGATAGCCAAGATGATTACTGACAATACAGAAGCGTTCTGCGTATCTGCATAGGTCTGCAGCTCATACAGCAATACGCCGATAGTCTTGGTATCGCTGCCGTACAGCAGCAATGACATGGTCAGCTCGTAGAAAGACGGCATAAAGATTAGGAACCAGCCGGCAATAATCGACGGGGCAATGAGCGGCATAATAATGTCCTTACAGCATCTCAGCCAGTTAGCACCGGAATTAAGCGCCGCTTCTTCCAAAGAGATATGTACCTGGCTCAGGGACGCAGCAATGGTACGTACGGACATCGTCATGTATTTTACCAGGTAGCTGACTACCAGTATCCACATAGTTGAATACAGGTTCAGTCCGAAGTTGCCGGAGAAAGTAACAACCAATGCCAGAGCAATAACGATACTCGGAGTACTGCCGCCGATAACAGTCAGCAGGTCAGGAATGCTGCGTCCTTTAACATGAGTCTTAACCGCCAGATACGCAACGAACAGAGAAAGTAAAGTACCGATAGTAGCAGCAATAACTGCATAAATAACGGAGTTCCAAATGCTTTCCATGTACTGAGAGCTGCTGATAACAGGAATCCAGGCATCAAAACCCAGGTTGGAAAGAGTAATCGGTTTGGACATACTCTTAATCAGAGAGGTAATGACGATAGAGCCTAAAGGAATAATTACAGAAATCATGCTGTAAGCACCTACGGCGCAGAAAGCAGGCCATTTCCATTTGCCCAGTTCCACAATATTGGGGCGGGTACTCTTACCGCTGATAGTAGTGTAATCCTTACGACCTACAACCCAGGTCATAAAGAACAGCAGGAAGTTCGCCAAAAACATCAGCGAGGCAGCCAGTGCAGTAGCATCACGTACACCATCAACGTCGCCCATGTAGATATAGGTTACAATACGGGTAGTCATAACCTCTATATTACCGGGCATACCCACGATAGCAGGAATACCGAAGCAGCTGCCGGCTGCAATAAATACCAGGAGGCCGCCGGCAAAGATGCTGGGAGCCATCAAAGGCAGGGTAACGTCAAGCAGGGTACGCAGCGGCGAAGCACCGGACACCCTGGCAGCCTCTTCCAGTGTAGGATCCATTTTCTCCATTGCACGGGAAATAGTGATAAAGGCAAAGGGAGAATAAAATAATGTTAATACCCACGCCAAGCCGCCGGTAGTATAAATATCGAAGGGAGCCTGCTGCAGGCCAAACATCCACTTGAACACATTATTCATATAGCCGACACTCGGGTTAAGCAGCTGTACCCAGGCAATTGCACCTACATAGGGCGGAATCATATAGCTGGAAACCAGGAGTGTACGATAAGCCTTCTTACCGGGCATATCGGTACGTCCAACCAGCCACGCCAACGGGAAAGTGATGATAACGCTGGCCACCATTACCAGCAACGACAAGTTAATAGTATTGGTCAAAGCCCGCCAGTTAACATCCTGGCTGTATACATTACGATAGTTTTCAAAATTGATACTGCCGTTATAGATAATGCTGTCATAAAGCAGCACTCCCATCGGGAATATGACAAAATATATCAGCATCAGTACGGAAAACGTAATGACTAAGAATTTGCTGTTAATTCTTCCCATAAACTAAAAAATACTCCTTTCTGCATCTAAAACCGGAGAAAAACACATACTTTTATAACGCAGGAAAAACAGGGAACGTCTAAACGCCCCTGTTTTTCGCCATACTACCTAATTTGTATAATTTTCGGCAGCTTATTCCATAACTCTCTTACGGAATTCTTCCTTGATTTCAGCATTATTATTAGCCAGTTTGTTCCAATCGACCTTGATTGCGCCTTCTACCAGTTTCTTAGTTTCAGGAGCACCTTTCGGAGCCGGCACATCGCCGCGTACAGAGTGCATCCAGCCTTTAACGACTGCTTCCTGACCTTCTTTAGACAGCCACCAGTCAACCAGTGCTTTAGCGCCTTCAGGATTCTTGGTAGTATTGAAGATAGCAATCGGAGACGGAACCATTACTACGCCGTCTTCAGGATAGGATACTTTCAAAGGCTCGTTCTTGGTATTAGCCAGTTTCAGGATATTTTCTTCCAAAATCATAGCTGCAGCATATTCGCCGGTCAGCAGTTTGTTCTGGATAGCGGAGTTGCCTTCTTCAACACGGATACCATTAGCTTTCAGTTTGTCAAAGTATTCCCAACCATATTTATCAGCCAATGCGCCTACTGCAACATAAGCAGTACCGGACAGCATCGGGTTAGGCATAGCGATTTTGCCTTTCCATTTCGGGTCGGTCAAATCTTCCCATGTTTTCGGAGCATCCTCCGGTTTCAGTTTATCAGAATTGTAGGCAATGATCATGTTGCTGATACGTACTGCAGTCCATGCGCCTTCTTTGTCCTTGTCACTGATAACATTTTTAGCTTCCGGAGAAACATACGGAAGCAGTAATTTCTGTTCGTCCAGTTTCAGATAGTAGGAAGGATCCGCTACCATCAGAGCATCGGCAGCAATCTTCTTAGCTTTGATTTCACCGGTAATCTTAGTAATAACTTTTTCAGTACCGCCTTGGAACCAGTTAACCTTCATACCCGGGAAAGCTTTAGCAACATTAGGTTTGCACATATTGTCGATAATATCCGGATAAATAGAGGTATAAACCATTACCTCCCCGGACGGACCGCCTTTACCGCTGTCAGCTTTCTTGTCGTCACCGCCGCAACCTGCAACAGCTACGGACAAAGCTAATAAAGCGGCAGCACCTAACATCCATTTAGACTTTTTCATTGTTAACACTCCTCTTTTTTTAAATTATCATTCATAGCCTACAATACACATACTTTCCTTTTTAATTTTCGCTTCAAGCAGATTTTTTCCTGCTTACAGTTTACAAAATCTTTACGCTTTTTTATAAAATTATGTCACTTTAACGTTTTCAAAAAAGACATTCCACCATCATATTACATTTGACAAATTTCGTCCTACTTGGACTATTTGCGTCCCGCTATAATGTGGCAAAGAAATTTAACTCCCAGGCAGGTATATACGGATGCTTACGCAGATATATTTTATAATCAGGCACAATCTGCCATAACAGCAGCGGTAATAAAAAGATATCTGCATCATAATGATAAGCAGCCACCAAAATTTTCGGTCGATACTGCGAGATAGTTGCCCTGCCTCCCGCCAGAGCCTCTTTTTCCGCTCCTTCTACATCCATCTTGATATATGTCACTGGTTCATCGCCACAGATATTATCAATAGTATCCACAGGTATAATATTTTTCTGTCCTGCCATTAGGGTTGACTGTCTGCCGCCGCTGTCAGAAAAGCCTTTTTCTTCACTCTGAGACCAGATTCCCTTCTGGCAGGTAACAAAATTGTCCCGCAAGGTTTCATGTAATTTTTCCAGCTTCTTAAAATTACGTCTGTCCGGCTCTACTGCGATTATTTTACGGTAACTGCCGCCGGTAAGCGTCAGAAATTCCTGTACTGTATCACCGTTATAAGCGCCCAAATCAAGATATGCCTCTTGCCTGCCCCAGATAAACAGTTCTCTAAGGTCTGCTTTTCTGTCCGTTTCACATGCCAGCAGGTACCTTATATCGCCGCCCAGCTTATAATTTAAGGCTGCAGCAAATACTTCACGAGACTTTTTATCTGCCAGCCTATCGTACACAAACTGCAGCTGCTGCTCATATTTTCCCAGCCACCGGCTGCTCACCGTTTCTTTCTCTGTAAAGAGAGATAGATGCGGTGCCAGTACCTCGTGCTTTTCAGTAAGCTCCTGAAATTTTTCCAGTACCTCTGGAATCTCGCTGGCAAAGGCAATCACTATCAGGATGTCATTGCCAAAACGCTCGATAATATCCTGATAGCTGCAAACAGTAAAGCCTCTGAACTGCTGATAACGGACAAAGCCGTCACTGGCAAAGATGCCACTTATTCTTACTCCGTTACTTTCGCACCAGTCCAATATCTTATCGGCGCCATTGCCCATACCGTACAGGACGATAGGCTTCCGTGCCGCAAGCAGCTTGCTCCAGACATCCGTTCTCTCCTCAATAAACTCCAGCATAATAACCTCCGCTTCTTCTTACTTATCATTATACACTATCACAGCCTGCCGCCGATACTGCTTTATCAATCTCTTTTCTTATGCTAAAATATAATTATAACAAATTGTACGGAGGTCTTATCATGCCCTTGCTCGAATCCGGTGAAAACTATCTGGAAACCATTCTTATCCTGAAACAACGTAACGGCAATGTCCGTTCTATTGATATTGCCACAGAAATGAATTTTACCAAGGCCAGTGTCAGTCGTGCCATGAGTATTTTAAAACGCGATAATTATATCACCATGGAAGCTGACGGCCGAATCAATCTTACTGAGGCAGGTATGCGCAAGGCTTCTTCTGTACTGGACAGACACGTCACCCTGACCCGCTTTATCAATGAATACCTTAATGTTCCCAAAGAAATTGCCGAAAAGGATGCCTGTCACATCGAGCACATCATCAGCCCTGAAACCTTTAATGGAATTAAAAATCTTTTAGACAAATAACTCACATTATGAAAAGAGGTGCCTAATGAAAAAATTAACCGTCCTGACAATCTGTTTTCTGTCTTTCCTGTTATTTGCCTTTACTGCAGCAGCTGCCCCCAACTACTGGGTACATCCCGAATATAATCTGAGTAAGGTAAATACCATCAACGTCACGGAATTTATTTTAAACAGTAAATCAGCCGGTACCTTTACTGCTGAAGAAAACGCTCAGCAGAATATTATGTCTGCCCTTTATGCTGCAGCATCCAAGCAAAATCTTTTAATCACGGAAAATCCTGCTGCTGAAACTGAAACACAGACAGTTGGTCAAACATCTTTATTAAAGAAAACTAATAAAGCTCCTAAAACTGTGAATCTGCAAATTACTGTAAACAAATTGGGCTACTCTTCTCATGTCGTTCCCGCACATTTTGAAAATAAGGTCGAATATGTAAGCAGCACCATTATTGACAGCAATGGCCATTATAAAGAAGTAAGCATCCCCATACCTCATCAGGTTTATGTTCCAGAAGTTACTCATTATACAGCTTATCTGGAAATAATCTACAATCTTTACGATTCTGAAACAGGAACGATGATTTTCACCAGTCGTGATTCCCGTGACCGCGGCGATACTTACAGTACAAATGGCATGCTGGAACGTTCTACTAAAGACTTACTGAAAAACATCAAAAAAGGTAAATAAACTATTTTTGCAGCTCTGCTAATGCAGAGCTGTTTTTATATACTATTTTTTATTATTAAAATCTATTATCATCTTTATTGACTTATCAATAAAAAATGTTATAATTTTAATATCAAAAGCTGAATACAAAGCAGGTTCTTTTCAGAATATCAAGTCCTTTGTGACGCGGTCCCGCCGCTAACGGCTGCTGCAGCCGGCCTGCATAACTATATTTACCGTTGATCTACGAGCGATAGGGAGGAAAGTACAGAAATATTTTTCCCTTGCCGTACTGGCAAGGTTTTTTTATTCCTCTGATTTGTATTCAGCCAATAAAAAAGGAGTGTTTATACTATGAAATCCAGCATGAAGAAACTAGCCGTAATGACCTTTACCTGCGCAGCCCTGCTTGGTACTATCCCCGCAGCAGAAGCAGCCTACAGCCTCAGTGAAGAAGTCAAAGCACCTACTCCGGCGCTGCTGCAGGCTACCCAGATCGGCGTACGCACCCATGAAACTGCAACTCTGCAGCAACTTCCCAACAAAGATGCCATCCTGATTATGAGCTTTGGTACTACCTTTAAGGATACCCGTGAAAAAACCATCGACGCTACTGTCAACACTATCCAGGCCAAGCATCCCGATACCAAGGTCATGGTAGCTTTCACCTCCCACATCATTATCGACCGCATTAAAGCTAATGAAGGCATTGAATATCCTACCCCAGAACAGGCTTTAGAACAGTTGAAAAAAGAAGGTTATACCCGTGTGGCTCTGACTTCTCTGGATATCATCCCCGGCATGGAATATGCTTATAAAGAAGCAGTCTATAATCTGCACAAAAACGACTTTAAGAAAATGACTATCGGCACCCCGCTGATGTACTGGCAAGGTCAGGAAGGTCAGGATGACGATATTACCGCAACCATGCAGGCGCTGTCCACGCAATTCCCCAAGATGGGCAAAAAAGATGGCGTACTGATTATGGCGCACGGCACTCCACATCCGGCAAATGCTTACTACGCAGTAATGCAGGACCGTCTGAACGAACTTGGTTATGATAATGTCTTCATCTATTCTGTAGAGGGCTGGCCGCATCTGGAAACCGTTATTCCGCAGCTGAAAGCTAAGAAGATTAAAAACCTTACTATCATGCCGCTGATGATGGTTGCCGGTGACCACGCCAATAACGATATGGCAGGCAGTGAAGAAGATTCTCATAAATCCATCCTGGAAAAAGAAGGCTTTAAAGTAACTCCTTATATTCACGGTTTAGGTGAAAACCCCGCTATCCAAAAATTATTTGTTGATAAAGCTGAACAATCCTGGGAAGCTTTGCAGAACAGTAAATAAGAAATAAAAATCCCTGCCCACCGGCAGGGATTTTTTAAGATATAGTCATATATTACCTATAAATCTTATAATTACGAGGTCTTAGCCATGCAAAATACTTCTGCTTTTCTCACTCTCAGCTTCGGCTCAACTTTCGCCGAATCACGTCAAAAGGATATCGGCGGTATCGAACAAGCTCTGCGAGACGCCTTTCCTCATTACCACCACTGCCGCGCCTACACCTCTGCCATAGTACGCCGCCAGTTGGCAAAAGAAAACATCCTTATCGACGATCCGGAAACAGCTTTACAAAGACTGTTGGATGCAGGCTTCCGCCACATCTTCCTGCAGCCTACACATCTGCTGCACGGAGAAGAATTTGAGCAGAAAATACTGACACTGAAAGAAAAATTTGCCTCAGCCTTTGACTCCTTTACCCTCAGTACGCCGTTAATCACCGTAGACGAAGACTATCCTTTGGTTGCTGCTGCTATCGCTGCTCAATTTCCGCCCCTGGCTCCCGCTGAAGGCATTATCCTCATGGGCCACGGTACCCCTCGCCGCAACAACCAAGCCTTTGGTCAGACCTATGTACGCCTGCAGGAAAATTTCGATTCCATGGGTCTTCCGGTTATCGTAGGCACGGTCGAAGATGAAGACAGTCCTAATTTTGCTGCTGTAGTACGGCAGCTGCAACAGCGCAAATATAAAAAAGTACACATGTACCCGCTGATGGTTGTTGCCGGCGATCATGCTGTTAACGATATGTACGGCAATGACGATGACAGCTGGAAAAACCGTATTGAAAACCTTGGTATAGCTACCTGCGGTCATCTGTACGGCCTGGGCCGTAACAAAGCCATCCAGGCCCTCTATATCCAACATGCTCTTAAAGCATTATTTTTCAACCAAAACCAATAACCTTTACATTACACAGCAATATTTTCCTTTCAAAAATCAAAGCATTTATTTTATGTAAATATTTTTACATTGCCAAAGTTTTCTGAAAATGATATACTTTACCTACCTAAAATCTATTTTATTTTGGAAAGGATGTTGCAAATGGGTGTTGTTATTTCGGCTCTTGTTACCTTCTGGGTTGGTTATCTGATCTACAAGAAATACAAGCCGCAGCCGGTACTCTTCCTCGGCGGTATGATTCTCATGTATCTGGCTGTTATCCTCGGTTATGGCCAGATTCTCGGAGAAAAAGCCAGAACCGGTTCCGTTTTCTTTGATGCTTTTGAATTTATGCGTTCCGCTATGAGCTCCAACGTGGGCAAATTAGGTCTGAACATTATGTCCGTAGGCGCTTTTGCCCGTTACATGGACAAAATCGGCGCTTCCCGTGCCCTGGTACGTCTTACCATTAAGCCGCTGCTGGCTTTGAAATCTCCCTATCTGGTAATGTCCGGTACCTGGATTGTCGGCATGCTGATCGGCCTGTGCATCAACAGTGCTTCCGGCCTGGCAATGCTGCTCATGGTTACCATGTTCCCCATCCTGCTGGGTCTTGGCGTAAGCCGCCTGTCTGCTACCGCAGCTGTTGCGACAACCCTTTGCTTTGACTGGAGCCCCAGCGACACCGGCACCATCCTTTCTGCGGAAACAGCCGGTGTAAACCCGGTATTCTACTGGAGCCACTATCAAGTGCCCATCGTTGCGGTAGCCTTCGTAGTTGTCGGCGCACTCCACTATTTCACTCAGAAATATATGGACAAACGTGCCGGTCACGTAGTTGCTCCCATGGAAGTTGAAACCGTAAAAGATGAATCTGATAATGCTCCGATGATTTACGCTATCCTGCCGGTAATCCCGCTGGCGCTGATCCTTTCCTTCAGCTCTCTGTGGATTACTACCGTCAAGATGAACATCGTCATGGCCATGTTTATCGGTCTCTTTATCGGCATGTGCTGCGAATACATCAGATGGCGTGATGCCAAGAAAGTGTTCGGCGATATCCAGGCATTCTTTGACGGCCTCGGCATGCAGATGGCTAACGTTATCACCCTGATTATCGCTGGTCAGACCTTTGCACAAGGCCTGATTGCTATGGGTACCATCAACACCCTGATTGAAAGCAGTAAAGACTTAGGCTTCGGCCCAATGGCTATGATGTTGGTCATGGTCGGCATTATCGCCGTATCTGCAGTAGTAATGGGCAGCGGCAACGCTCCTTTCTTTGCTTTTGCTGCGCTTACCCCGGCTGTTGCAGCACACACAGGCCTGCACCCCGTACTGATGCTGCTGCCGATGCACTTTGCAGCTTCCATCATGCGTAACTGCTCTCCGATTACCGCCGTTATCGTTGTTTCCTCCGGCATGGGCGGCGTATCCTCCTTTGACCTGGTAAAACGTACTGCTATCCCGATGGCAGGCGCTATGATCGTAACCATTGGCATGACCTTCTTCTACTACTATTCCGGTTATTGATTAACTTACTGACAGCTGGCTGCCAAAGCAGTCAGCTGTTTTTATTTAGATTGGAAAGGAATGATTTACATGTTTATCTGTGACTGCCATTGTGATACCCTTACCGAGCTGTATAAAAAGCAGACTTCTCTGTACAGCAACAACCAGCACTTCAATATTAAACGCCAAATCGAGCTGGGCGGCGGCCTGCAGTTCTGCGCCATCTTCGTACCCACCCATGAATTCCGTTACTACGGCGGCCTGCGCTATACTCTCTGCCTGCTGGATAAATACAGACAGGAAATCAAAAAGATGCAGACTGACGGTATCGACGTGCTGCCCGTCCTCACTAAGGAAGATGCAGCTGATGTTTTAAACCATAAAGCAGCTACCCTGCTCGCCATTGAAGAAGGCGGCGCCATCGACGGCAGTCTGGAAGCGCTGCGCTGTCTGTATGACCTGGGCGTACGCGCTATGACCCTTACCTGGAGCAACCGCAACGATATTGCCGACGGCATCAATGAAGCAGCAACCGGCGGCGGTCTTACCGTCTTCGGTCGTCAGGTAGTTCAGGAAATGAATAAACTTGGTATGCTGGTAGATGTTTCCCATATTGCGCCTGCAGGCTTCTGGGATGTTATCGAAACCAGCAGCAAGCCTATTATTGCCACCCATTCCAATGCTAAGAGTCTCTGCTCTCACCCCCGCAATCTGGATGATAAGCAAATTGCCGCAATCAATGAAAATGACGGTTTAATTGGTATCACCTTCGCCGGACAGTTCCTGGAAGAAGACTATAACGACGCCTGCATCGACAGCGTCTACCGCCATATCGACTATATGCTGAACCTGATGGGCAACGACGAGCATATCGGCTTTGGCAGCGATTTTGACGGCATCAGTCATCCGCCCTATAATATCAAAGGCGTACAGGATTACCGTCCGCTGATAGAATATCTGCAAAGCAAAAATTACAGTGATGAAACTATAGCTAAGATTACCCATCGCAATGTACTGAATCTGCTGCAAAAAATATTATAAACATGCGAAGAGCCTGTCGGGAAGCTCATATCCGACAGGCTCTTTCTTGTTTTTTACATTGCTGATCTTATTTTATGACATTCTGCGGCTTGCCTTCCAGCCAGCAGCTGATATTGGCAAATACTATTTCCGCGCGTTTTTCCAGCGCTTCGCGGCTGGCAAAAGCAACGTGAGGCGTAAGCACAGCGTTTTTAGCGCCGCACAGCGGATGCTCGGCGGCAATAGGAGGCTCGTTTTCAAATACATCGATACCAGCGCCGCCCAGTCTTCCGTCATTAAGTGCCGCAGCTACCGCCTCGCTGTCGATAACAGGACCGCGGGAAGTATTAAGCAGCACCGCTCCCGGTTTCATCAGCGCAACTGCTTTATCATCAATCAGATTTTTAGTCGCTTCTGTAAGCGGCACATGCAGAGAAATGAAATCTGCCGTCTGCAGCAAGGTTTCCAGCGGTACATATTCTACACCGGCCGCCTGCAGCTCCGGTTTTTCCGTACGGCTGCTGGCAATAACATGGCATCCGAAAGCCCTGGCTATCTGTGCCACACGGCTGCCGATAGCGCCAGTACCGACAACGCCGAAAGTCTTACCGTACAGCTCAAAGCCAACCAGGCCGTCCTTGGTACCACAGCTGCGGCAACGTGCATCACAGGGCACAATATTGCGGATAACACTGATAGCAAGGCCGAAAGTAAGCTCTGCTACAGCGTTGGTAGAATAGCCTGCAGCATTGCAGACAGTAATATTTTTAGCCTGGCAGGCTGCCAGAGCAATATGATCGACGCCGGTAAAAGCCACAGACAGCAATTTCAGGTTGCTGCAGGCAGCAATAACCTCGCCGGAAAGCGGCTGATTAGCTACGATTACCACATCTGCATCTGCAATCCTTGCAATAAGCTGCTGTTCGTCTGTCGCTCTGTCATTATAGGCGACAAACTCATCACCCGCCTGGATGAACGGCTGTGCCAACAGTCCAAGTTTCTCTTTACTTATGCCTAACGGCTCCATAACAACGATTTTCATTATTTTATCTCCTCTGCAAAATATCTTTTCAGCTCATCATTATCTTTCGCTTGATTAAGCGCCAGCATCAGTTTCAACCGCGCTTTCTGCCCGGTAAGCTCTCCTGCGTACAATAGTCCGAAATCTTTCATAGAGCCGGCACTGCCTAAATAGCTGTAAACAGGCACTACCCGTCCTGCGTGCACCCTGCTGGCTAATACTACCGGAATCCCTTTACTGCGGACATAACGTATACCTTCCATGACAGCGGGCGGCACGTTACCGCAGCCAACTGCTTCCACAACTAAGCCCTGCACCGGCTTATCGGCAGCACAGCGGAAAAAGAAATCATCCATACCGGCATAGACTTTCAGCAGTTCAACATCAGCTGTAAGCTTACCCTGAACAGCAATTTTTTCCAGCTTTTCACTGCGGCGGCGGAATACTACTCCATCCTCATATACATATCCTATCGGCCCCCAGTGCGGTGAAGCAAAGGTACTGCAGGACACCGTATGTGTCTTGGTAACCTCAGCCGCAGCATGTACTTCATCGTTAAATACCAGCAAAGCACCTCTGCTGCCGGCAGCACTGCAGGCAGCTACCTTTACCGCCGCCAGGATATTGGCAGGCCCGTCATAGCCCATATCACTGGCCCCACGCATAGCGCCTGTAATACATACAGGCTTTTCCGTCCTGCAGGCTAAGCTAAGTATATAAGCTGTTTCTTCCATGGTATCCGTACCATGGGTAACGACTATGCCGCTTACATCTGTACGCGCAGCATATTCATCTGCCAAAGCAGCCACTTCCAGCATCATCTGCGGCGTCATATGGCCGCTGGGCACATTAGCATATTCCTTTACTTCCAAATCAGCAATCTGCCGCAGTGCAGGAACAGCCTCCAGCAAATCAGCTCCGCTTACGGCAGGCACCAATCCGCCTGCAGCAGCATCATATTTCATGGCGATAGTACCGCCGGTAGTTATCACTACTACTTTCTTCATTTCCAGCCCCGCCTTTCTCTTACATGTACATCTATCATAACACAATATTTTCTTAAATAAAATTCTGCACGCCCGAGAAAATTGTAGTGTATAATAAGAGCACGGAGGATTAAGACTATGAAAATTACTGATACAGCCCTTGTTCTCGAAGGCGGCGGCATGCGCGGCATGTTTTCGGCAGGAGTTTTTGAAGCCTTTATGCTCAAAGACCTTGTCTTTCCCTATATTACTGCTGTTTCTGCCGGCGCCTGTAATATTTTATCTTATATGTCCAATCAGCCTTTGCGCACCCGCAGGATTATTGAAAATTACGTTACTGATAAACGCTATTTCAGTCTGAAAAACTGGATGGAAAAAGGCAGCATCTTCGGCTTTGATTTTATTTTTGAAGATTTGCCGCAGAAACTGCTGCCCTTTGATTTTGAAACCTATTATAATTATCCCGGCACGCTGCAGGTAGGCACTACGGACTGCCACACAGGACAATCCGTCTGGTTTGGCAAAGAAGCCATCGGGCATTCTTTCCTGCCCGTGCGTGCATCAGCCTCTCTGCCCTTTCTTGCGCCTATCGTGCATATCGGCAGCCGCGACCTTTTAGACGGAGCGCTGGTAGCACCTATCCCTTACGAAAAAGCGCAGGAAGCCGGCTATAAAAAATTTATTATCGTCCTGACCCGCAACAGCGGCTACCGCAAGAAAAAATCTGTCCCTCAGCTTTTATTGAAGACCTGGTATAAAAATTATCCTAAGCTGTGGGAAATCATGCAGCAGCGGCCCGCGCTGTATAACCGCCAGCTGGAATACGTAGAACAACTGGAAAAAGACGGGAAAGCAGTAATCATCCGGCCGCAAATCCCGCTGGAGATAGACCGTCTGGATACTAAGCCTGATAAACTGCTGGCACTACACGACCACGGCATTGGCTGCGGACTGGAAGCCTATGATAAAATTGTCCATCTTCTGAACAAGTAAATAAAACCACAAAAGACGTCTGCAAAAAATTGCAGGCGTCTTTTCTTGAAACGGACATATTATTTTTCGCCTTTTTTGCTCCAGCAGAAAATACCTTTCTGATCAGGCATTACAGCAGGATCGAATTCCGGCTCTACGATACCGGCGCGTTTCTGACGCAGATAATCGTCCAGTGCAATAAAAGCATATTTACCCAGTAAGGCAATAGCTACCAGATTCGTAATAGCCATCAACGCCATAAACAAATCCGCCAGGCTCCAGACAAAGGGAACCTCAGCAATACTGCCAAACATGACCATAGCAACAACAGCAGCACGATAAAGCAGCAGGAAGCTTTTATTTTTGTTGATAAACGGAATATTGATATCACCATAATAGTAATTACCTACGATAGAGCTGAAAGCAAACAAAATAATCATTACAGCCAGAAAAGTAGGCGCCCAGCCGCCGATATGCTCGGATAAAGCAATCTGTGCCAGTTCAATGCCGGTCTTGCCGCTGGCAGTATAATCATTCGTCAGCAAGATGATAAAAGCAGAAGCACTGCATACAAACAGGGTATCTACAAAAACGCCGAATGCCTGAATCAGTCCCTGCTTTACAGGATGGCTGGTAGAAGCGGTTGCAGCAGCATTCGGTACAGCGCCCATACCTGCCTCATTTGAAAACAGACCGCGTTGGATACCGGTCATCAATGCTGCGCCCATACCGCCACCGGCAACAGCCTGCAGACCAAAAGCAGAAGTAACGATATCACTCAGCATCTGCGGCACCAGAGAAATATTGACGATAGTAACATACAAGGCAACCAGCAGATAGATACCAGCCATTACCGGCACCATCATCTCAGCAACTTTTGCAATACGGGTGACGCCGCCGAAAATAACTGCCGCAGTCAAAGCAGCAATGATTATACCAACTACGGTACGGCTGATACCGAAGGCTGCACTAAAGGAAACTGCAATGGTATTGGACTGCACAGAGTTAAAGATAAGTCCATAAGTAACACTTATCAGGATAGCAAATAAAATAGCCATAGGCTTGTTGCCCAAGACATTTCTGATATAATATGCCGGACCGCCGCGGAAACCGCCGCCTTCACGCGGCACCTTGTAAATCTGACCCAGCGTACTTTCCACAAAACCTGTCGCGCTGCCGATAAGGGCAATAACCCACATCCAGAAAACAGCACCCGGTCCGCCGGTAACAACCGCAATAGCAATACCGGCAATATTGCCTACACCTACACGGGACGCCGTACTGATGCAGAAAGCCTGGAAGGAAGAAACACTGTTTTCTTCAACCTTGCTGCCTGCCGTCTTGGTAATCAGGCGTACCATTTCCTTAATGCAGCGCAGCTGTACAAAGCCGCTGCGCAGCGTAAACCAAAGTCCCAGTCCGATCAGCATAATAATCAGCACATAGGACCACAAAAAACCGTTAAGAGTACCAACAATACTTTCAATAAATTCCATGCTTCCGCCTCCTAAAATAAATTTTACTCCACAGGCACTTCTACAACTTCCCGCGCTTCCAGCTCCAGCTCCACAGTCTTATTAAGCTTTTCGGTCAGCCATGCTTCCGCCTGCTGCTTATCGCTTTCCTTCATGCGCAGGATTACTTTGGCACGCAGTCCGTACTCAACTTCGGCAATTTCAAAAAGCTGCTGCTGGTACAGGATATTGAGTATCTTTCCCACATCGTTTAAATCATCGAGAAAGAAATATCTGCCCATCATTACCTTGGCGGCAATCCCGCTGCCGCGTACAGCGCTGGCTACGCTGTTGGTATAAGCCCGCACCAAACCGCCGGCGCCAAGCTTGATACCGCCGAAATACCTTGTTACAACTGCGGCAGTATTGGTCAGCTTATTCTTGCGCAGCACTTCCAGCATCGGCAGCCCTGCCGTACCGGACGGCTCGCCGTCGTCACTGGAGCGCTGTGCCAGCTCGTCTATAATATAGGCCGAGCAGTTATGCGTAGCATCCCAGAATTCTTTTTTCATATTCTTAATGAATTCCTGAGCCTGCGCTTCATCCTCCACTTTTTTCAGTGTACAGATGAAACGAGATTTCTCAATGACCGTTTCCTGCCGAAAGTCCTTAACAATAGTAAACAAGACTGCTCCTCCTTCTAAATATATTGTTATTATACCATAATCACTCATTATGAGAATGTACACAGCTGATTTTATTTAAAAATCTGCTGAAAATATTTACTAAATTTCTTTTTCCTCTGCCATTTATCGTAAATATCTTTACACATTTCTCCTGTTATAGAAGCTGTTTTTTGTATTTTTTATACATTTCCTGTTTTCCTGTTTATTTTATATTTTATATTTGTTATAATACTGCACAAATATAAAGGAAAGGCTGTCTAAGAGTACTTTTCTAAGACATTAGTCCACAAATTATAAGGGAAAGAGGTTTTCTGTATGAAGAATTTATGTAAGCTTATCGGAAAATATTTCGGTATGATTGCCGTACTGTTTCTGATCCTCGGTATGACGATGCCGCAGAACTTTACCTGGGTAGTCGGTAAATTCGGCGGTGTAGCCGTCCTCAGCCTGCTTTTAGGCGTAGTTATGTTCGGTATGGGTACTACCCTTGACCTCAAAGACTTTGCTTTAGTTTTAAAGCGCCCGCTTGATGTCTTCATCGGCGCCTGCGCCCAGTTCATCATTATGCCCGGTCTGGCTTATCTGATTGCCAGCGCTTTTAATCTTGATCCGGCGCTTACTGCCGGCGTAGTCCTCGTAGGTACCTGCCCCGGCGGCACCTCTTCCAACGTCATCACCTTTATGTCCAAAGGCGACGTTGCTCTGTCCGTTACTATGACCAGCGTATCTACCGTACTTTCTCCTATCCTTACTCCTTTCATTACCTATCAGCTGATTGGTGAAAGAATCGCTTTCGACCCTATCGGTATGTTCTGGAGTATCGTGCAGATTGTTATCGTGCCCATCTGCTTAGGCTTGGCAGTAAAATCCTTCCTGCCTAAACTGGCAGCAACCGCGACAGATTATCTGCCCGCAGTTTCCGCTATTGCGATTTCCCTTATCATCGCCGGCGTTATTGCTGTCAGCCGCGATAATATCCTGCAAACTTCCGGCACCATCCTCCTGGTAGTAATCCTGCATAACTGCCTTGGCTATGCCCTCGGCTTTTTACTGGCGCGCCTTACCGGCATGACCTGGAAAAAAGCTATCGCTCTTTCCGTAGAAGTAGGTATGCAGAACTCCGGACTGGCAACCGGCCTGGCCAAAGCTCATTTTGCTTCCATGCCCATGGCCACCGTACCGGGCGCAATCTTCTCCGCCTGGCATAATATTTCCGGCGCCGTACTGGCCTGGATCTTTATCAATTTTCTCAATCCGAAATACGACCCGGATTATAACGCTGAAGAAACTGTTCAATAATCAGCTATCAAAAATACAGTATCCCCTGTCGATACTGTATTTTTTTATTCCCTGCATAAAATATTCTATCTGTTCCCGTAGGGTATGCTATAATGTACGGAAGAAAAGCACGAGGTGAATATCATGCCTTTAAATATATCCTTACTTATTGAAAAACTTGCTTCCGAACACAGTCTGCCTGAAGATGAACTGCTGCAGCTGCTGCAGGAAAGCGATGAAGCTTCTGACAGCCTGCTGTCAGACCTTGCCCGTCAGCAGGCGCAGCAGGTATTCAGCAAAAATGTTTATCTGCGCGGACTGATAGAATTCAGCAATTATTGCCGCAACGATTGTCTCTACTGCGGTATCCGCCGCAGTAACAGGAATGTCAGTCGTTATCGCCTGACACCGGAGCAAATTCTTGACTGCTGCCGTGAAGGTTACGGACTGGGCCTGCGCACTTTCGTACTGCAGGGCGGCGAGGATTTTGCTTATGATGACCAGCAGCTTTGCAGAATTATTGACAGTATCAAAAAACAGTATCCTGACTGTGCTGTCACCCTGTCCGCCGGAGAACGGCCGCCACAGATTTACCGGCAGTGGTTTGAAGCCGGCGCTGACCGTTACCTGCTGCGCCACGAAACTGCCAGTGCAGAACATTACAGCCGCCTGCACCCACCCGAACTTTCACTGCAGCCGCGCCTTGAATGTCTGCATAACCTTAAAGAAATCGGCTACCAGGTAGGTACCGGCTTCATGGTGGGCTCACCCTGGCAGACTGCGGAAAATCTCGTGCAGGATCTGCTGTTTATCAAAGAATTCCAGCCTCATATGGTTGGCATCGGGCCTTTCATTCCCCATCACGACACGCCGCTGGCAGCTTTTCCTGCCGGCAGCATCCGGCTGACGCTGAGGCTTCTTTCCATTTTGCGACTGCTGCTGCCGCAGGTATTGCTGCCAGCTACTACGGCACTTAATACTTTGTCAGAAAAAGGTCATCAGCTTGGTATCCTGGCAGGCGCCAATGTCATTATGCCTAATCTGTCACCCCAGGACGTACGCGCCAAATATACTCTTTATGATAACAAACGTGCCACCGGCAGCGAAGCTGCCGAGGGAATTTCCATACTGAAAGCACAGCTGCATGAAATAGGCTACAGCGTACCTGTCAGCCGCGGCGATGCTCCGGGAGTCCTGCCATGAACACCAAATACCAGGTCATCAATACCTATAAATCCTTAAGCGACTGGCATGGGTTCAGGCTGCGTCTTTTTACCGAAGGTCTGCTGGTTGGTCTGGCAGCAGGTCTTGTCATCTGCCTGTTTCGCTGGGGGCTGCAGCAGGCCGAAGATCTGCGCGGCCTTGTGTATCTTTTTCTGAGCGAAGCATCCTGGCCCTGGCATCTTGGCTGGTTTTTGCTGCTGCTTTTATTGGCACAGCTATTAGCATATCTTATACGCCTTGAACCGCTGGCAGCCGGCAGCGGTATCCCTCAGGTTAAAGGAGTACTGCTGGGGTTGGTCAAACTGCGCTGGCTCTCCATACTCTGCACCAAGCTTGTAGGCGGCATCCTCGGTATCGGCGCCGGGCTTTCACTCGGACGTGAAGGTCCGTCCATCCAGCTGGGTGCAGTAGCAGCTCAGGGCATCAGCCGCCTGCTTGGACGTACACGCCTGGAAGAACGTTATCTGCTTACCAGCGGCGCCAGCGCAGGTCTGGCGGCGTCCTTTAATGCGCCTTTAGCCGGCGTCATCTTTGCCTTGGAAGAACTGCACCGCAATTTTTCCGTAGCCGTCATGCTGCCTGCCATGGCCGCTGCCATGACTGCAACTATTGTTTCCCGCGCCTTATTTGGCTCAGAAGCTGTTTTTATCTTCCCGCAGCTGCCCATGCTGCCGCTCGACTATTACGGTTACGTTATTATCGTAGCAGTCGTTACCGGCCTCTGCGGTGTTCTTTTCAATAAAGGGCTGTTAGCTATTCCCGCTTTTTATGCTCTGCCATTGCTGCAAAAGCCTGCAGTCAAAATCAGCCTGCCCCTGCTTATTGCAGGTATCCTTGGTTATTTTCTGCCGCAGGTACTTGGCGGCGGCAATCAGCTGATAAACAGTCTGGCGGCTGCTCCCGTGTCTTTACAGCTGCTTGTGCTGCTGCTTGTCGCCAAGCTGCTTTTCACTCTGCTCAGTTATGGCTGCGGCGTTCCCGGCGGCTTTTTTCTGCCCATGCTGGTCATCGGCGCTCTCTGCGGCAGTATCTGCAGCAACATTCTCGTTTCCCTGCAGCTCATCACTGCCGACTATGCCGCAGATATGGTAATAATGGCTATGGCCGCCCTGTTTTCCGCTTCTGTACGCGCTCCCATCACCGGTACCGTACTGATTATGGAAATGACCTCCTCTTATCAGCAGCTGCTGCCTTTGGCCATCTCCTCCATGGTAGCCCTTATTATTGCTGAACTTTGCCGCAGCAAACCTATTTATGAAGAACTGCTGCAGCGTTCCCTGCGACAGAAACAGCCGGAATCCACACTGTTAGAGCAGCGTAATATAGCGGAATTTTCTGTCTGCAGCGGCAGTGCTGTCGAAAACAAACTGGTGCGCGACATCGATTGGCCGACGGACACCCTGCTGGTCGATATTAAACGCGGCGAACAGCGGCTGATACCTGCAGGAAATACCCGGATTCGCGCCGGTGATTTTCTTTACATCCTTACTCATAATAAAAATATCGCTTTCCTGCAACAGCTGACCTGTGAGAAAATATCTGAGAAATAACAAAAAGCACTGCCTAAACAGTGCTTTTTATTTTATCTGTTGCGCCGAGATTAAATTCCCAGCATAACATCAATAATTTCTCTGTCCGTTTCTACCATACCCTGACTGGCAATCTTGCCAACGGCCGCAATAGTTTCATCTGCTGTTTTCTGCACGATACCGTCGCCGCCGGCAAAATTTTTCTCCGCCATCATCATATCAAAAGCCAGCAGGCCGCCTTCGATGGAAATAGCGATTTTTGCCGCGCAGGAAGACTTAGCGCCGTCACAGATAATACCGGAATTGATAGCCAGCGCATTTTCTACCACATGCTCAATCTGCTTGGCAGTACAGTCATGCAGGAAGGCAATCCCCGCACCGCTGCCGCAGCCGGCGCTGACAGCGCCGCAATAAGCGGACAGCTTGCCGATACCCTGCTTCAGGTAAATAGTAATCAAATCGCTTAAAAGCAGCGCCCGCAGTAATTTTTCCCGTCCCACCTGCATGGCACGTCCATATACAACTACCGGTACAGAAGCAGTAATACCCTGATTGCCGCTGCCGGAAACAATCACTACCGGCAGCTCGCAGCCGTTCATACGGGCGTCAGAGGCTGCCGCAGCATTGGCCTTAGCCTGGATACGTCTGCTGCCAGGCTCGCGCTGCAGCAGGATCTTACCGATGCTGGCACCATATTCATTGCGCAGGCCCTCTTCGGCGATAGCCATATTATAATCTATCTGGCGCTGTAAAAACTCCTCAACCGGCTCCAGCGGCATATTGGCCGCCGCGCTGATAACTTCGTCCAGTTTCCACAGGCTTAAAGCTTCTTCCTCCTCTGCCGGTTCCACAGGTTTTTCCATTATTACCTGCCCATCCTTTTGTATGCAGGTGATATTAGTATGATCTGTACGGATGGTAACTGCCGCCGTATGCCCGCCAAGGCCGGCTTCCACCCTGATATAGAAAATATCCGGCTCTTCAGAAACATGGACTTTCACAATACCTGCATCCGTATACTGTTTAATAGCAGCTTTTTCTTCTTCATCAATATAAGCCAGCACCTGCAGCTGACGCTCGGAATGACCGGCTACAAACCCGGCCACACATGCTACTTCGATACCGCGCATCTTATTGGTATTAGGCACCACTACGCTTTTAACATTTTTGATAATGTTACGGCTTACATAGATATCTATGTTTTCCGGAAAGCCTCCCAGCTGCTCTCTGCATACCGCACTGGCATAAGCAATGGCAATAGGCTCGGTACAGCCCATGGCAGGGATAAGCTCTGCCTTTAACGCCTCCACATACACTGCATATTGATCCTGCATACTTTTTCCTCCTCCGATTTTTTAATAATAAAAATAATCTCCGCAAAATAAAAAGGAACTATATATATCATATACAGTTCCTTTATTTTTAGCAAATTTTCCCGTTTTTATTTATTAAATAAACCGGTAAAGTCAAAAGTAGCAAAATAATCTGCCGGAGTTTCCGCGCGTCTGATCAGCTGGGTGCTGCCGTCTTCTTTCAGCAGTACCTCGGCGCTGCGCAGCTTGCCGTTGTAATTATAGCCCATAGCGAATCCGTGCGCACCTGCGTCGTGGATAAAGAGCAGGTCGCCGATATCGATTTTCGGAAGCATACGGTCAATGGCAAATTTGTCATTGTTTTCGCACAGACCGCCGGTAACGTCATATTTATGGTCGCAGGGAGCATTTTCCTTGCCCATAACGGTAATATGATGATAAGAACCATAGATAGCCGGACGCATCAGATTAGCAGCGCAGGCATCCAGTCCGATATATTCCTTGTGCGTGTGCTTTTCATGGATTGCCTTAGCAATAAGCGCACCATGGGGTCCAAGCATAAAGCGTCCCATCTCGGTAAAGATCTTTACATCATCCATACCGGCAGGTACCAGGATTTCCTCATAAGCCTTACGTACACCTTCACCGATAGCCAGGATGTCGTTGGCTTCCTGCTCCGGTTTGTACGGAATACCTACGCCGCCGGACAGATTGATAAATTCGATATGCGCACCGGTTTCCTCTTTCAGCTCTACCGCAGTTTTAAAGAGGATACGTGCCAGCTCGGGATAATACTCGTTGGTAACGGTATTGGAAGCCAGGAAAGCATGCATACCGAAATGCTTAACGCCTTTTTGCAGCAGGATTTTGAAAGCCTCGGTCATCTGCTCACGGGTCAGGCCATATTTAGCGTCGCCTGGGTTGTCCATGATATTGTTTTCAATGGCAAAATGACCGCCGGGATTGAAACGGCAGCTGATAGTATCAGGAATATCAGCAACCTTTTCCAGAAAAGCAATATGGGTAATATCATCCAGATTGATGGTTACATTGAGCTTGCGCGCCAGCTGGAAGTCCTCTGCCGGAGTAGCGTTGGAAGAAAACATGATTTCGTCATTTTTAAAACCGGCAGCGTCAGCCATTACCAGTTCAGTATAAGAGGAGCAGTCTGCACCGCAGCCTTCTTCACGCAGGATTTGCAAAATAAAGGGATTGGGAGTTGCTTTAACGGCAAAATATTCCTTAAAACCCTTATTCCAGGCAAAAGCCTGATTTACCAGGCGGGCAGTCTTACGGATGCCAGCCTCGTCATACAGATAAAACGGGGTTGCGTAATGAGCGGCGATTTCATCCAGCTGCTCTTTATTAACAAAGGGTATTTTTTCAGTCATCATTATCACCTTTCTGCAATTCTATTAGCTTGATTTCATTTTTCAGCGCATCCTTGAATAAATCTACCAGGTTGCGTTTACAGGAATACAGGCAGGTAGAGTTTTCTTCATCCTCCAGATCGCCAGTCAGTACCGTATGTGAATCGGCAATCAGACGAATCTGCTCATGCTGCTTGCTGGCAGAGTAGCAGATAGCCCCCTGCATCGTAAAATCCTTATCGCTGATGATTACAACCTTTAATTTTCTGTCCAAAGCCTCCTGCAGCTCCTGCTGCAATAGCTCCATCACCCTGGCGTTAGCGGAAACATAAATTCTGGCCTGGGCCTGGCGCACGGTATTTTTTAATTTATTTATAATCTCCCGCTCGCCTTTGATGGTAATATAGCCTTCGGCATCATTTTTCAGCTGCGGCAGCTGCTGCATAATATCTTGTTTTATTTTCTGCAGCCGCTCCAGCTTGTTCTGGCAGAATTCCTCCGCCGCTACCGGCGTATAGCGTGTTACCTTGCCTTCTTCCAGAACATAAGCAGCTCCTTTTTCCACCAGCCCTGCCAGAGCCGTATAGGTGTTAGAACGTGATATGCCTGTCTGCTTGGCAGCTTCATAACCTGTCAGGCTGCCTGCCTTCAGCAGCAGTACGTACAGCGTTGCTTCCTGCTTGGTAAGATTAAAGTGTGTAAGTCCTTCGATAAGTTCCATTGTCCCTCATTCAGCTCTTCTTTTTATTGTTCCTGTTTAAGAACACTATACTGTATTTTTTTTTAGTTGTCAATAGCTAACAGCTTATTTTATTGTGCAAACTTTTCTTGCCACTAATGACTGGCAGCGTTATAATATTATTGTCATATGTCAGAAAATTTATATATCACTTACAGCACTTATTTATATAACTGCTGCAAGAAGCTCTTTATGAAAGGAAGAAATAATTATGAAAATAGCAGTAACCTATGCAGACGGGAATATTTTTCAGCATTTCGGTCATACAGAACAGTTCAAAGTATACGAAGCAGAAAATGGTCAAATCATCTCCGCTCAGGTCATCAGTACTAACGGCAGCGGTCATGGTGCTTTAGCCGTTTTACTCTCTGACCTGCAGGTCGACACGCTGATTTGCGGCGGCATCGGCGCCGGTGCACAAAACGCACTGGCACAGGCCGGCATAAAATTATACGGGGGTGTATCCGGCAGTGCCGATGAAGCAGTAGCAGCGCTTTTAGCAGGCAAACTCGAATTTAATCCTGACGTACATTGCACTCACCACGACCATGAGCATGGTGAACACCACTGCGGCGAACATCATACCTGCGGCGGCAAATAAAACTGCAAATAAAAAATACTCAGAATAATATTTATTCTGAGTATTTTTTATATCTCCTCAATAATCTTCTGCAATATCGCTGCCGTTTCCTCCAAAGGCCGCGCTATACTTTCATCCCAAACCATTTCCGGCATTAACGGCACATGAACAAAACCAATCTTCATTTCAGTATTCTGATAATTATGCAGCGAGAGATAAAAAACCTCGTTGCAGATATAGGCTCCGCTGCTGTAACCAATGGCTATCGGCAGTTTTTCCTTGCGCAGCTTCTTTACCAGCGTATGCACATCAAGTGTGGCAAAATAAGCTGCCGGGCCATCTGTTATAATAGGCTCATTCCAGGGCTTTTTACCTAAATTATCTTCTATCAGCGCATCTCTCAGATTGATTGCCACAGTATCTAAAATAATATCCGTACTGCCGCTGTTCATCCCTATCATTAAAAGACAATCCGGCTGCAGCTGCTCCACCGCACGGGCAATCTTTTTAAATTCGGAACCGTAGATATTTAAAAGCTGCAATTTATGCAGCTCAAAATCACCTATCTTATCAGCAAGTGCCTGCACAACCTGCCAGGAAGGATTGATTATATATTTTCCAAAAGGGTCAAAGCCTGTTATCAACAATTTACGCATCTTTTCTCTACACCGCCTTTAACAGTATAATATAACTTTAACCGTCAGACAGCAATAAAAAAATCTGTATAATCATAGATTATACAGATTTTTATTTTATTTAATTTTCGTAAACAGAGCTTTGACGTTTTTGGTAGTCTGCTCTGCCAGTTCTTCAAAAGGCACTCCCAATACCTCGGCTGCATTACGCGCCGTCAGTTCCACATAACCCGGGTTATTGCGCTTGCCGCGGTACGGCACCGGCGTCAGGTAGGGACTGTCTGTTTCAAAAAGCAGCAGCTCACGGGGAATATAGCTCATTACCTCCCGCACCTTTTGGGCGTTCTTATAGGTAGAAGTGCCGCCAAAACCAAAATAATAACCGCGTTTAACCAGCTCCTTAGCCATTTCCAGCGAGCCGGAAAAACAGTGGAATACTGCGCGCACGCTGGTTACTTCCTTCTGAAAGATTTCCAGCATATCTCCATGAGCATCACGGTCATGGATGATAACCGGCAAATCAAACTGCTTGGCTAAATCTAACTGCTCCAAAAAAATACGCTTCTGTACTTCTTTAGGATCGTTTTCTTTCCAGTAATAATCAAGTCCGATTTCTCCGATAGCCGCAACCTTCGGATGTACGGCCCAAGCTGCCAGCTTATCCAGATAATCGTCAGGTATGCCTTTTAATTCTTCCGGATGCCAGCCCACTGCCGCATAAATAAAATCATATTTTTCCGCCAGTTCTACTGCAAAGGCGGACGTAGCTTCATCACAGCCGGGATTGACAATACCGTCCAAATCCTGCTGCAGCTTACTGATAAGTTCTTCCCGATCGTCTGTAAAATAATCGGAATCAAGGTGTGCGTGGGAATCCCACAATCCTGTTCTGCTCATAAATTACCCCAACATATAACGTAAAAAGCCTATATATAATTCCAGTACGAACATTATCCATAACAAAATATATCTCAGCACCGCAGCTTTGCGGGAGTAGATTTCTTCTCCCGGCAGATAAAACAGCTGTGGATTTTGCGCATTATACATCAGCTTTTTCTTCAAGCCTATTGTAAAGCCGCTGTCGATAATGTCCTCGTTTTTCGTTCTGCGTCCCTTTGCCTCATTGATAGGGCAGCTGTAATCCTGATGCTGTACTTTAAAGTCAATAATCGGGCGAAGCTGACTGCCTCTGTCCCAGGTCTTTTTATAACCGGATACAGTACCGTTAGCTTTTTCTGTACAGAGCTTTTCCAGCGTAGGAAAATAATCAGTCGTCATAGCCCTGACCAGAGAAATAATGGCTATCAGCATCGACAGTTTAACCATCCATGTAACGGTCTTGACCAGATAGAAATAATAGCCCGGAACATGCTGCTCCAGCCATGCATAAGGCAATATATAAGGCGCCAGGCTGCCAATTAAGACCAGCAGCACACTGACGCCTAAAAGTACATAAGGACGCCAGTAAAGTCTGAAAAACAGCTTTTCTGACATTATGTCCTCCTATGAATTTATTTTACTCTGCTGCCGGAAGCAATGCCGGGAGCATCTGCCAGCACCAGATTGCCGTTGCCGTCAGAAGCAGCAAGCAACATGCCGCGGGATTCAATGCCGCGCAGCTTGGCAGGTTTCAGGTTGGCGATAACAATAACGTTACGGCCAATCAGCTGTTCTGCTTCATAGTATTGAGCAATACCGCTGACAATAGTGCGTTCCTCTTCACCGATTTTTACCTGCAGCTTCATCAGCTTATCGGTTTTAGGTACGCGTTCTGCAGCAATAATTTCTGCTACACGCAGATCCAGCTTGCCAAAATCATCAATGCTGATTTCCGGTTTGATTTCTTCTGCTTTTGCCGCCGGTTTTGCTTCTGCTTCAGGAGCAGTAACAGCTTCCGGTTTATGTTCAAAGCGTTTGCCGCCGATGATGGTAGCACCGTCTTCGGTTACTTCGATACGCGGATACAGAGGCTCGCCTTTCTGTACTTTGGTACCGTCAGCAATACCGCCCCAAACTGCTTCTGCCAGCAGGAATTCTTCCGGCACAGCCAAACCCAGCTGAGTAAAGATTTTCGGACTGGTGGACGGAATAAACGGAGCAATCAGGATAGCTACGATACGCAGGGTTTCTGCCAGATTGTACATAACAGTCTGCAGACGTGCTGCCTTAGTTTCGTCCTTAGCCAAAATCCAGGGAGCAGTTTCGTCGATATATTTGTTAGCGCGGCTGATAAGAGCCCAAACGCCTTTAATAGCACTGTTGATTTCCATATTATCCATATCTTTGATATATTGCTCAACAGTAGTTTTTACCAGGGCTTGTAATTCCTCGTCGATGGCTTCAGCAGCACCGGCATTGGTAACAACGCCGCCATGATATTTTTCAATCATGCTCACAGTTCTGTGCAGCAGGTTGCCCAGGTCGTTTGCCAAATCGGCGTTAATACGGTTGATAAGGGCATCACGGGAGAAGTTGCCGTCGCTGCCCAGATTGATTTCACGCAGCAGGAAATAACGGATAGCATCAGCGCCAAATTCGTCAATCAATCCCAGCGGGTCAATAACATTGCCTTTGGACTTGGACATCTTGTCGCCTTCTACAACCAGCCAGCCATGTCCGTATACTTTTTCCGGCAAAGGCTGTCCCATAGCCATCAGCATAATCGGCCAGATAATAGTATGGAAACGTACGATTTCTTTACCTACCAGATGCAGGCTTGCAGGCCAGTATTTCTGGAATTTTTCCGGATCGCTGCCGTAGCCGATGCCGGTGAAATAGTTCAGCAGCGCATCGAACCATACGTATACAACGTGTTTTTTATCGAAAGGAACAGGAATGCCCCAGTCGAAGGTAGTTCTGGTAATGCACAGGTCTTCCAGACCTTGTTTGATGAAGTTAATCATCTCATTGCGGCGGCTGACAGGCTGGATAAAATCAGGATGAGTTTCAATGTATTCCAGCAGTCTGTCCTGATATTTGGACAGCTTAAAGAAATAGCTTTCTTCTGCCATTTTTTCTACCGGACGGGCGCAGTCAGGGCACTTGCCGTCTACCAGCTGACGTTCCAGCCAGTAAGATTCACAGGGAACGCAGTACAGACCTTCATAGTTCTTTTTGTAAATATCGCCCTGGTCAAAGATTTTTTGCAGTACTTCCTGCACAACCTTATGATGGCGTTCTTCGCTGGTACGGATAAAATCATTGTTGGAGATATTCAGACGCTGCCACAGCAATTTGAAATTAGCAATAATCTTATCAACGTATTGAATAGGAGTAATGCCCTGTTCATTGGCTTTGCGCTGAATTTTCAGGCCGTGTTCATCGCTGCCGGTCAGGAAGAATACGTCTTCTCCCTTGGCTCTGTGAAAACGTGCCAGAGAGTCAGCAATCGTAGTGCAGTAAGCATGTCCGATATGCAGGTTATCACTGGGATAATAAATAGGTGTCGTAATATAATACGCCGGTTTTGTCATTCTGTAATCCCTTCTCACTTTATAGATTATAGCTTATCGCCTTTATGTACTATGTACGCTGCCAAAAGCAGGCATACTACCAGTTACCCTGTAATTTTAACATATTTTGCCTGTTATTGTCCAAAAATATTAAGTCTGCAGGCAATTTATCTGTATGAAACTATCTTCTTACTCTTTATATTTATGCTGTTAATATCCGCAGCGCATCAAAAGAAAAAGACTGCCGAAAGGCAGCCTTTTATTCTTCATTCAGCAAACTGTTATACAGTTCCCGTTTAGGCACACGGCGCGCTTTGGCAACCTTTGCCAGCGCTTCCTTTTTGTCCATACCGCCGGCAATCAGCTGTTTTACTTCTGTCAGCGGGTCAACCTCTGCTTCCTCCTGCAGTGGCTGCTCTCCCGGTGCCAGCACCAGACAGAACTCTCCGCGCGGCGGCTGCACTTTGAGCCATGCCAGACACGAAGATACTGTGCCGCGGAAAAATTCCTCATGCAGCTTGGTTAATTCCCTTGCCGCTGCCATTGGCCTGTCACCCCAGCAAGCTAAAATATCCTGCAGCACTTCCTCCAAACGATGAGGCGCTTCGTACAGGATGATGGTTGCAGGTACATACTGCCATTTTACCAGCTGTTCTCTGCGGTTACGCTTACTTTTAGGCAGAAAGCCGCCGAAAAAGAACGGATAAGCAGGCAGCCCGGAAGCAATCAGCGCGCAGAGAGCGGCATTGGCGCCCGGTATAGGCACTACCCTGATACCTGCCGCAATAGCTTCCTTAGCCAGCGCCTCGCCGGGATCGGCAATACCGGGAAAGCCTGCGTCACTTACAAGGGCAACATTTTTCCCGTCCTGCAGTTCCTGCAGCAGATATGCTCCCTGCTTTTCCTTGCTGTGCTCATCATAACGTACCAAGCGTCCCTTAATCTCAAAATGATTGAGCAGCTGTCTGGTGTGCCGTGTATCCTCGGCGGCAATAATATCCGCTTCTCTGAGCATACGTATCGCTCGCGGCGTCATATCCTCCAGATTACCGATGGGCGTGGCGCACAGATATAAAGTTCCGTATGCAGTTTCCATTGCCATAACTTTGCCTCCCGTCTGCGCCTCCAGCGCCGATGTATTGTTTCCTTATTGTATCACAGAGCAGCGGCATGGGCAATAAAGCTCCCACAGCAAAAAAGCACGGCAAAATTACCGTGCTTTTATTTATTCGTAATATTTTTTTACCTGCTGTGTATAGCTGCCGTCTGCCTCATACATAATCAGCGGCGGCAAAACATCCATCCCGTAGCTGCCGCCCTTAACCATTTCCATAAGGAAGATCCAGGCCGGCTTATCTATGGCAGAATGTACCCACTGTAGCTTCTTAGGCTGCAAACCGTATTTAAACGCCAACTGCATAGCTTCGGCAAAACGCTCCGGCAGCTGCACCAGGGCAAAACGCCCGCGATAACGCACGGCATAAGCCGCCGCCTGGAAAAAATCTTCCATCGTAGCCGTTACCTCATGGCAGGCGGCAGTACCAATCTGACGCACATTGCCGCTGTTGCGGTAAGGCGGATTAGCCGCCACCAGATCCATGCTTTCCGGCCTGACAATATCTCTGATGCTGCGTATATCGCCGTCTACAACAGTAAATTTATCTTGCAGCTGATTATCTTCAACACTGCGCCTCAAAAGCTCCGTTACCTGCGGATTGCAGTCTACAGCCGTAACATGCGCCGCGCCACGGCTTTCCAGCAGCATACTGATAGCCCCGGTGCCGCAGCCCAGCTCCAGCACCCTGGCCTGCCTTACCAGATGAGGAAAGTGCCCCAGAAAGACGGCGTCAGTTGTAAAGCAGAACTGCTTTGCATCCTGCCAGATCTTATAACGGCAGCCCGGCAGATAATCACATCTCACTGAATTTTCCATCTCAGATATTATCCGCCTGAGAAGCGTCTACGATTTCATCCCATTCTACCTGGATGATATTGTCAGGAGCCAGCTGTACGGATGCAGTCCGCTGACCGCGGTTGATACCGGTTACCTTGCCTTCGCCCAGCGGCGTTACCACCATGGCCCCCATCTTGGGAATATCTGCCTTCTCACGACGTCCGCAGCCGCCGCAGCTGTTTTTGCAGTACATATGGTTTTCATATTTCAGGCAGCACATCAGTCGACCGCAGATGCCGGAAATCTTTGTCGGATTCAAAGACAGATTCTGATCCTTGGCCATCCTGATGGATACGGGCTCAAAATCGCCCAGGAAGGTGGCGCAGCACAGCGGGCGGCCACAGCTGCCGATACCGCCCAGCAGCTTGGCTTCGTCACGCACGCCTATCTGACGCAGCTCTATGCGGGTACGGAATACTGCTGCCAAATCCTTAACCAGTTCACGGAAATCAATACGACCTTCGGCGGTGAAATAGAAAATAATCTTATTCACATCAAAGGTAAATTCTACATCAATCAAATTCATGGGCAGACCGTGATTTTTAATCTTGCGCAGGCAAATGTTAAAGGCCTCACGTTCACGCACTTTGTTTTCAGCAACTTTTGCTGCGTCCTGCTCGGTAGCCTTACGCATAACCGGCTTCAGGGGCGCGATGATGTTTTCTTCGGAAACCTCGCGGCTGCCTATCACAACCTCGCCGTATTCTACCCCGCGCGCTGTTTCTACAATGGCAAAATCACCCTTGCTGACACCGGTCTCTGCCGGATCAAAATAATATATCTTAGAAGCTTTTTTAAATCTGATACCTACAACTGTCGGCACTTGCTTCACTCCTTTCTCAACATATCTATTTGTAAAACCATGGCTTCCAGCGTCAGTTTAATACCGGCGCTTTCCGTTAAAGCCTTATAAGCATCGTCAATTTTCCGCAGCGCGCCTCGCAGCTGCCGCGGCTGCCAGCCTGCAGCTAATTCCCGCAGTTCGTCTGACAGATCTGTATTATATAAATCAGCAGCTGCAGCAATCTTCAGCAGCAGCATATCACGCATCAATACCTGCAAAGCTTTGATAAACAGCTGCGCCTGCGAATAATCTTTATCAGGCATATTAAAAGTACCCAGATAATTAAACGCACTGGGTAGCGGAAAAGCCTCGATCAGCGCCAATGCCTGCTTTCTGCAGTCAAAAAACTGCTGCTCAGAAAGCGCCAGCGCCATACCAGCAGAGCCTTCGCTTACTCTGGCCAGGACTTCTGCCTCCTGCTCTGTAAGCTGCTGCTTTTGCAGCAGTTGCTTCACTAAGGCAACATCCACAGGATTAAAGCGCAAACGCACCACTCGCGAAAGAATGGTAGGCAGCAGCGCATTTTCTGCCGTAGCAATCAGGATAATAACCCATCCCTGCGGCGGCTCTTCCAACAGCTTTAAAAAACTGTTAGCCGCATCTGCTGTCATCTTGTCCGCCCCGTCTACAATACAGACCTTGTATTTGGAAAGTACGGGCGCAAACGCGGATTGTCTGATAATTTCTTTAACCTGTTCTATTTTAATGTTTCTGCTGTCTTCCTCAGGCGCCAGCAGCAAAAAATCCGGATGACTGATATTGCCGTCAGCAAAATTTAACAAACGGCAGGACTCACAGCCATCCATACCATCTGCATGCAGGCACAATAATGTCTTCGCAAACTGCTGCGCCAAAGCGCGTTTGCCAAGTCCTTCCGCACCGCAAAATAACAAAGCATGGGGTCTGCTTTCTGCCTGCAGATACCTTTTTAAAAACTCTTTATTCTGCTCATGACCTAAAATACTGTCCCACATAGCAGTTTACTCCGCTAAAACTTCTTTGATGGCCTTAAGCACATCTGTTTCTACAGCTTCGGCATTTTGCTCAGCATCAATAATTTTAATACGCTGCGGCTCTAAAGCAGCCAGTGTAAGAAATCCTTCACGTACCTGCCGCTGAAAATCAAGCCCTTTATCTTCATAACGGTCACTTACACCACGCAAACTGCGCCGCTCTGCCAAAACTTCTGTTCTTCCGTCCAGCAGCAGCGTTAAATCAGGAAACAGCTCTCCGCAGGCATAAGCATTAAGCTTATGCAACTGCGCCAGCTGCTCTTGCTCCAAGCCTTTGACCAGACCCTGATAGACCATGGTAGAATCACAAAAACGGTCGCATAAGACAATCTTCCCTGCCGCTAAGGCCGGGCGCAGCACCTTATCAACATGCTCACTGCGCGCCGCCAAATACAACAGTACTTCTGTCTGCTGCGCAAGGGGCAAAGAAGCATCTAAGACAAGGGCACGTACTTTTTCTGCCAGCTCTGTGCCGCCCGGCTCACGACTCTCCACAACTTCATAGCCCAGCTTTCTCAGCGCATCTGCTGCTTTATGCAGCTGCGTCGTCTTACCGCTGCCGTCAGACCCTTCAAAAGTTACAAACAGACCTTTCATTTCTTCACCACCCGTATCCGCTGCAAACTGCTGTCAGCCGGTCCGCTTACCGGCAGCCCTAAACTCTTCATGTGCTGGCAGTAATCTATGATTTCCTGCGTAATTATTTCTCCCGGCAATAAAACAGGTATTCCCGGCGGATAAAAGCTTATTTGCTCGCCGCAAATAAGTCCAGCTGCAGCTTCCAGCTTTACATCCATCTTTTCACAGTTAAATACCCGCCGCAAGCCCATGCCGGACTGCGCTGTCGGCGGCACCTGCACCGACGGCTGCTGGCGCACCGGACGCTGATTTTCCCGCATAGCATTAAATACTGCTTCAATACGTTCCAGCGCTGCAGCATAATCTTCTGTAGTATCTGCATAAGTAACTAAAAACAGTACATTATGTGTATCCACCAATTCCACAGCTATACCTGCCTGCCGCAGTAAATCTCCAGCTTCTACGCCTGTATAGCCCCAGCCGCTGACATTGACAGTTACCTTAGACCTATCCAGAGTAAAACCGCCGCAGTCTTCCTGTTCCAGCACCTTTAATCCAGGCTGCTTACTGCACAGTACCCGCAGCTTTGCTGCCGCCTGCAGCGCAGCTTCTGCCATGTTTTTGCCATACTGCTGTACCTGGCATCTTGCCGCATCCAGGGATGCCATTAAAAGATAATTAGGACTGGTAGTAGTCAAAAGGCTCATCACATCTGCCGCTCTCTGCACATCAAGCCGCTTTCCCTGCACATGCAGCATACTGCACTGAGTCATCGCTCCCAGCAGCTTATGAGTGCTCTGAGCGCAGGCATCTGCTCCGCACTGCAGTGCCGACGGCGGCAGCTGCTGACTGAAGCCCAAATGCGGTCCGTGCGCTTCATCTACTAAAAGCAGTACATCTCGTTGATGACAGATAGCAGCAATTTCTTTTAACGGCGCTGCTATCCCGTAATAATTAGGACTGGTAAGCAATACCGCTTTGATATCATGATTCTTCTCCAAAGCCTGCGCTACTGCTGCTGCAGTAACCTGCGTATGAATACCGAACTCACTGTTATATTCCGGCTGAAGATAGACTGCGTCAATATCACCTAAAATCAAGCCTCCCGCTACACTGCGATGAGCATTGCGCGGCAGCAGTATCTTTTCGCCTGGACGCAAGGCAGTCATCAGCATAGCATGAATAGCCTGCGTCGTCCCATTAACAGCCCAAAAGCAGGCATCACTGCCATAGACCGCAGCTGCAAGCTGCTGCGCTTCTTTAATATAGCTTACAGGTTCATGAATATCGTCAAGCTCGCTCATCAGCGATACATCCATCTGAACACTGGCGCCCAGCTCCTGCCTGAGCAGACGCTGCATCCCACGTCCGCCTTTATGTCCCGGCGTATGCAGAGGATAGACATCCTCATATTTATACTGCAGCATAGCCGCCAGCAGCGGCATTTTACTACAGCCTTTCTTATCTATCTGCACTTACAACCTCCGCAAAAACACTTCTCCAGTATATCTTTTTATTTTATCATAAAGATATAATTTAAACCACGAAAAAATACTAACCGATTCACTGCTCACAGCAGTAAAAAACTCCGTAATGCTCATGCATCACGGAGTCTTAACTTTATAAAATTATTCTGCCGCAGTCAAAGAAGGGCAAATATCTTCCCAAACTACGAACTGAGCCTTGCCGAAACCATTAAACGTAGTAGCAGACGCAGAAGTATAGGCGCCGCAGGAAGGCACCAGCAACAGGTCGCCAACCTCCAGCGGCACTGTCATCTTGCCGCGGAACATAATATCAAGAGAATCACAGCTCGGACCGGCAAAAGTAGCCGCAATTCTTTCCTCGCCCTCTTTAAAGCTGATCAGCTTAAAATCCCACTGGTCAAAAATAACGCCGGAAAAAGTTCCGTACAAACCTTCATCCAGGAAATACCAGGGCTGACCGCCTCTCTCGTTAACACCGATAACACTGGTAATCAAGTTGACAGCAGTACCACAGATATAACGGCCCGGCTCTGCCCAAACATCAATACCGGGGAAATCCTCGTCAAGACGTGCGTTAATCTGTTTCAGCATTTCAGGAAGATTAAAACGTACTTTAGGCTCAGGAATCGGGAAACCGCCGCCAATATCAAGGATACGCAGTTTTAAACCAGCAGCAGCAGCCTCTTCAAACAACTCTCTGGCAATATCCAAACCATGCAGATACGGGTCAGAACTTACAGTCTGACTGCCTACATGGAAAGCAATGCCTGCCATGTCCAAGCCTGCTTCTTTAGCTTTAAGCATCAGCTCCAGCGCATGCTCTCTGGCAGCGCCAAATTTTTTATTTAAATCAACATGAGCGGAAGAATTATCAATCCTCAAACGCAGCAGCACCGTAGCATCAGGACAGATAGCACGGATTTTTTCTATCTCGCTGGCGCTGTCAAAGGTCATCTTACTGACACCGCACTCACGGCATGCCCGCAAACCTCCTGTTGTCTTAACAGGGTTAGCATAAATAAGTCGCTCTCCTTCTACTCCCATATCATGCAGAGTACGGATTTCTCCGTCCGATGCTACGTCAAAGGAGGAACCAAGCTTAATCATCGTTTTTAAAATATCAGGATGCGGATTGGCTTTAATCGCATAAAAGACCCTTGCTCTGGGCATATATGTTTTTAAGCACATGTAATTTGCTTCTATTTGTTTTAACGAAAGAACCAGCAGCGGAGATCCGTATTTTTCAGCCAGTTTTTCCACAGATTCACGTTCAAGTTTAAATACCTTGTCTCTGTTCATATCCACTCTCCCCTTGCTTTAGCAATATTTTTACTCATATGATTTTATCACAAAAGCCAGAAAGTACAATAGGAAAACCGCAGAAAAAGGATTTTTTTTGAGAAGAAAAGAAAATTTTAAAAAATATAAGCTAAAATCTCATATTTTTGCAAAAAACAGCTGTTTTTTTTAGATTTTTGGAGAAAATAAAAATACTGGCTAAAAGCTGCAATAAAGACTTCTGCCAGTATTTTCTCTAAGTTATTTTCTTTTTACAGCCTCCTGCAAAGCATCTTTCAGAAGCCGGAACATCATCATATAAGCGCCAAACTCAGCTAATTCTTCTGCCACTGCGCCATGAAATCCTGTTACATTTCCTTTTTCACCCAGCCAGGAACAAAAGATGAATATCAACAGCAAAACAAAATTTTGCGTCGGTATTTTTACCATCTGCAGAAATCTCCATACCTTAGCACGATACAGACAAACCAATAAGATAATAATCAATACTCCCACCATGGGATGCACCATTTGCCCATATAGTCCCATATCGCTGTATTCATAATGGCTCCCGTCAGGATGAGTAAACAAAGTCCTGCCCCAATTTATTTCCCGCATAATCAACAGGAAAAAATATATCATACCGCCATACAACAGGCTTTTTGAATCTCCTCCCCAACTTCTAAACTGCTGGATACGCATCTTCCAGCATAAATAAAATCCGCCAAAAAGCCATAACATCTGTAAATTTTCTATCGGTCCATTTTCATCACCAGTCCATGTTGGAAGCATTATTTCCAAAACAAACATTGCCAACAGATATATCCAGCCGATTTTAAACCATTCACCTTTTCTAAACATTTCCACACTCTTTTCTGACTAATCAGTCACTTTATGATGACTTTATTATTATGGCTCTGTCACAACAAATGGTTGATTTTGACGAGAAATAGCGTATAATAATAGTAAGAAACAGTACCACCGAAGGAGGT